>AP019005.1:716250-1432500 GCA_003945285.1 Hydrogenimonas sp. | reverse complement strand
CTTACGGAGATAATCGGAGATGCGGGAAAGAGGCTCCATACCGCCAGAAGCAGGAATGACCAGGTTGCGCTCGATTTTAGGCTGTATGTCCTTAGACACAACCGGAAAATCGGCGATTTGATCCTGGATCTGATAGACTCTTTTATAAGAGTCGCGGAGAGGAGCAGCGATGTGATGCTCCCGGGAATGACACACCTTCAACATGCCCAACCCATAAATTTCGGTTACCATATGATGGCGTACGCATCTATGTTCAGACGCGATTACGAGCGTTTCAGAGAGTCTACTGAGCGTAACAACCTCTCTCCTTTGGGTTGTGCCGCCCTTGCGGGTACGCCTCATCCTATAGATCGCAGACTTACCGCTTCGATACTCGGGTTCAAGGCTCCGACGCTAAACTGTCTTGACAGTGTCAGCGACAGGGACTTTGCCCTCGAGATCCTCTTCAATATAGCGACGATGATGATGCATATAAGCCGCCTCAGCGAGGAGCTCATTTTGTGGAGTACGAGTGAGTTCGGGTTTGTACGGCTCAGCGACAAACACGCTACCGGGAGCTCAATTATGCCCCAGAAAAAGAATCCGGACATCCCGGAGCTTCTAAGAGGAAAAACAGGGCGGACGTACGGCAATCTGATATCACTGCTTACCGTCATGAAGGGCCTTCCTCTTGCCTACAACAAAGATACCCAGGAGGATAAAGAGGGAGTTTTCGACAGTGTTGAAACAGCCGAACTCTCCCTGCAGGTGCTCAAAGAGATGATAGATGAAATGGAGATAGACGCAGATGCGATGGAGCGTGCGTGCAACAGGGGCCATCTGAGTGCTACAGACCTGGCAGACTATCTGGTTGAAAACGGCGGGCTGCCTTTCAGGGACGCATACCATATTGTCGGGAACGTGGTCAACTATGCGGAGGAGCTCGGGAAAGATATATCGGAGTTGACGCCGGAAGAGCTGATGAGTGTCGATGCCCGGATAGATCGGGGAGCCTGCGAAGTTCTGGATAACAGGCGATCTATGAATGCAAGAAGATCCGAAGGGGGGACCGCTACGGAGCGTACTCTGGAGCAGATAGAGAGCCTCAAGGAGTGGTTGAAGAGAGAGAAGTCAGCCTAAACCCAAATCCCGAAATAGAGATAGAAGAGCTCGTCACGACCGTTGCAGCCGTGCGCTTTTGGAAAAACTGTCGACGCACCTGACGGGTGCGCCTCAAATTTTCCCGAAACCGCCTGATGACAAGCATCGCAACGATTTCAAACTATTCTATTTAGAGATTTGGGCTAAACCCTCTTTGCCGAAGGGTCAGAGGCTCTTGTGGGTCTCATCTTTCGCCAGGTGTGTCCATTTGAGTCTAGCTCCTCCCAGTACGTGGAAGTGGAGGTGCGGAACCTCCTGACCGCCGTCTTTTCCGTTGTTCACAATCAGTCTGTATCCGGTCTTGTCGAGGCATAGTTCTTCGGTGACTCTCTGGATAAAAGGTGTCATTTTCGCAATGAGTTCAGGAGAGGCGGACTGGAAATTCTCCACATGCTCTTTGGGAATTACCAGTATATGTACCGGGGCGATCGGGTTTATGTCGTGAAATGCGATAAACTCTTCATCTTCCAGGACTCTGTTTGACGGAATCTCGCCGGCCGCTATTTTACAGAATATGCACATAAGAGCTCTCCTTCGGTTTCTGTATGGTATGGAAACGATTATACCAAAATTGTACCGTCAGCGTATTGTAATGATTTTTGTAATACAATCGCTCCAAACTGAAAGTACCTTACTCTCAAGGAAATAGTTTGCATAACTGGACAGATAGAATCGAAGAGGCCCTCTCTCTCGACGAGCTCGAAAAGATCAGAGTCTCGATATTCGGGAAAAAGGGAGAGCTGGCCAAGGCTTTTGCACAGATGAAGAGTGCGACGGCGGAGGAGAAGCCGAAAATAGCGAAAGAGCTGAATATACTAAAGCAGAGACTTACCGAAGCTTACGAGCGGAAAAAGGCGGAGTTGGAGGAGCTTCAACTCCAAAAACGCCTCGAAGCCGAAGCGATAGATGTTTCACTCTACTCCCCCAGGGAGGAAGAGGGTGCGCTTCATCCCGTAATGCACACGATGGACAGGATCATCGAATATTTTACCGATCTCAATTTTGCCGTGGAGACCGGCCCGATGGTGGAGGATGAGTTTCACAATTTCGAAGCGCTGAATCTGCCCGACTACCATCCCGCCAGAGATATGCAGGATACATTCTATTTCAAAGACGGCAGGCTTCTTAGAACACACACCTCCCCTGTACAGATCAGAACCATGATGAAGCAGAAACCTCCCGTCAGGATGATAAGCCCTGGTGCCGTCTTCAGACGAGACTTCGATCTTACGCACACACCCCAGTTCCACCAGGTGGAGGGTCTAATGGTCGATAAGGCGGGGAGAGTATCCTTCGCAAACCTGAAGTGGATATTGGAAGATTTTCTGCATACCATGTTCGGAGAGGTCGATGTGCGCTTCCGTCCCAGCTTCTTCCCCTTTACAGAGCCCTCGGCTGAAGTCGATATAAGCTGTATCTTCTGCGAGGGTGAGGGGTGTCGTGTATGTTCGCATACCGGTTGGCTCGAAGTTCTCGGCTGCGGAATGGTCGATCCGAACGTTTTCAAAGCTGTCGGCTACGAAGATGTAAGCGGATACGCCTTCGGTCTGGGGGTCGAGCGTTTCGCTATGTTGATTCACAGAATCCCGGACCTTCGATCCCTCTTTGAGGGAGATCTTCGTTTGCTGGAGCAGTTTAGATGATAGTTACCAGAAGATGGCTGGAGGAGTGGATAGATCTTGAGGGTATATCCACTGAAGAGATTTGTCGAAAGCTGAACAGTATCGGGCTCGAGGTCGATTCTGTCAGAAGCGTTGAGATTCCGTCTAGAATCGTTGTAGGGCATGTGATCTCCTGCGAAAAGCACCCGGATGCGGATAAGCTTAGTGTATGTATGGTCGATATCGGCTCCGCCACAAGGCAGATAGTGTGCGGTGCACGGAATGTCCGTGAAGGGCTCTATGTCCCTGTGGCTACAGTCGGGGCCGTTATGCCTGACGGCATGAATATAAAACATGCGAAGCTTCGCGGTGTTGAGAGCGACGGGATGATATGTTCAAGTACCGAGCTGGGACTGCCGGCTCTTGGAAAGGGCATTTTGGAGCTCGATGATAGTATAGGTGAACTTGAACCCGGCCGCGAGCTTTCGGAGTATCCGCTCCTTTGTGACGATATCATAGAGATAGAGCTTACGGCCAACCGTGGAGACTGCCTCAGCATACACGGCGTCGCGCGTGAACTGGCCGTAGGATTCAACAGATCTCTTAAACCTCTCGATTTCGATGAGGATTTTGCCGACAAGATCGGTATAGGCAGAATTTTACAGTGCCTGCATGTCGGTACTCCGGATGTGAGTATGGTTTGCTACGCTTTTGATATAAACTCTCTTGAGGTTCCGCTACTGATCAAATTGAGACTGGCCTTTATCGACCAGGAGTACGATCTGCCGCTCGATGCCTATATGGACTACGCAATCCACACCAGCGGTGTGATACTGCGCAGCTACGGTTTCTCAAAGATTTCGGAGGGTAACGAAAAGGCGAAACTGACTCTGAAAGAGATAGAGTGCGGTTTGACGGCTGTCGAATATGACGGCAAAAGAGCCTCCATAGTAGGCGTGAATCAGAGTGAAGAGGTTAAAGCAGACGATAGTGAGAAGAGAGTGGTCATAGAGGCTAGCTATGTCTCTCCCGATATAGTCGCACCCGCCGTCAAGAAGCTGAAGCTGAAAACCGATCCGCTCTACTACCGTACCTCGAGAGGAAGTGAGCCGGATCTCAAGTTTGGGGTCCTGGTACTCTTTTCGCTGCTTAAAAGGTATGCCGACATCTCTATATATGCCGGGGAGAGTGAGTATTTTACGGAGAGAGAGCCTGTAACCGTAAATATATCTATCAGCGAGATTGACTCCTTGATAGGACAGGATGTGGAGATTTCGGAAGTCGTTACGATCTTGAGCAAACTGGGATTTGAGATACACAAAACCGAAGATGGACGTATAGTTGCAGATATTCCGTCTTTCAGGCACGACATATCCAACAAACAGGATGTTGCAGAGGAGATCGTCAGGATTATAGGTATCGACAATATAGTTTCCAAACCTCTCAAGTTTACGGAAGCCAACCGCATGAGCGAATCTCTCAGGCGCCACAGATTTTTGAGAGATATGCGTATGAGAGCTGTTGCGGCCGGTTTCTTCGAGAGTGTCCACTACATTTTCTGTGACAACAAAAGGGTGAAGGAGCTCGGTTTCGAAACCCTGCGTGAAGATAGATCGCTGCTGAACCCCATATCCGCGGAGATGGACGGTCTGAGGCCGAATCTGATGATAAATATGCTCGACTCTCTCAAGCGAAACGTCAGTATGTCCAAAAAGAGGGCGGCACTTTTCGAGATAGGAGCCGTTTTCGATGCGGAACGCAACGAAACCATGCAGGCTCTTTTCGTATTTTGCGGTGAGAGAGAGCCAGACAGTGTAGTCAATGCGGGGAAACCGGGGATGATGGACCTCCCGTCTTTCGCCTCCAGGCTTTCGGCTGTTATAGGATCTTTCGAACTTCGAAAAACCGAGAATCCGGATGCGCTGATGCACCCCTACCAGTGCGCTGATATGGTAAAAGATGGTAGAAAGATCGGAACCTTGGCAAAGCTGCATCCAAAGGTGGCAGACCGGTTCGACCTTCCGGATACCTTCTTTGCGCAGCTGGATATAGCTTCGCTGGAGCCCGGGGAGAAGAAGGCGGAAGGTATATCGCAGTTGACCCCCATATATAGAGATTTGAGTATAGTAATACCGCAAAGTACCCCGTACTCCGCGATAAGGGCCGCGCTTGAAGGCCATCTACCGGCGGTTGTGGAAAATTTCTACCCGATAGACAGATATGTGGATGAGTCTCTGGGGGAAGATATGAGTCTCACTCTTAGATTCGTAATAGTTCCTCGTGAAAGGGCGCTTGAAGAGAGTGAGATCAATGGTGTGATGGAGGAGATTTTGGAGAGACTGCAAAAAAGATGTGATGCGAGACTCAGATGAAGCGGCTGGAAGTAAAAAGAGCGGACTCTTTCGACCTTGTGTGCGACAGGATCGCCAGTGACAAGTCGATATCGCACCGCTGTGCCATCTTCTCCCTTCTCAGCGACAGGCCGAGTCTGATACGTAACTATCTCCGGGCCGAAGATACTCTCTGTACGCTCGAGATCGTAAAGCAGCTGGGTGCCGACGTGGAGGATGACGGCGACCTCTTGAAGATAACCCCTCCCGAAGAGCTCAGGGAGCCGGATAATGTTCTCGACTGCGGCAATTCCGGGACGGCAATGAGGCTCTTTTGCGGCTTTTTGAGCTCCACTCCGGGCCACTTCGTTCTGACAGGCGACAAGTATCTGAGAAGACGGCCCATGAAGAGAGTAACCGAGCCTCTTAGCCAGATCGGTGCCCATATAGACGGCAGGGAGGAGGGTAATCTCGCTCCGCTCTGTATTCGCGGGGAGAGGCTCAGATCGTTCAATTACGAAAGTACCATCGCGTCGGCCCAGGTAAAGAGCGCCATGATTCTGGCCGCACTGAGAGCCGATGATGTATGTACCTACACCGAGCCGGAACTGAGCCGCGACCATACGGAGAGGATGCTCCGCGGAATGGGTGCGAACATAGAGAGCTGGGACACCATTACCGTAGAGCCTATGATAAGGCCGCTGGAGCCGCTGGATATCACAGTACCGGCGGACCCTTCCAGTGCATTCTTCTTTGCGGTGGCCGCCGCGATCGTGCCGGGGAGCCGTGTCGTTATAGAGAATGTTACGCTCAACCCGACCAGAACGGAGGCATACAGGGTTCTTCAGAAGATGGGTGCCCGTGTCGAGTTCGAGGAGCTGCAGAACCGTTACGAACCCATAGGCAATATAACGGTTACCTACGACGGTAGGCTCGAAGCCGTGGAGGTAAGCGAAAAGATCTCGTGGCTGATAGACGAACTTCCTGCTCTCTCTGTCGCTATGGCCGTGGCGGAGGGTGAGAGTGTCGTCAGAAACGCTGCGGAGCTCAGAGTCAAGGAGTCCGACCGCATAAGCTGCGTAATAAACGCCCTCAAAGCGTGCGGGGTCGATTGCAGCGAGATGGAGGACGGGTATACGATTGTCGGTTCGGAGCTGAAGTCTGCGGAGATCGACAGCTGCGGTGACCACAGAATTGCGATGAGTTTCGCGATAGCTGGGCTTCTTGCCGGGATCACGATAAAAGATACGGATTGCATTGAGACGTCGTTTCCCAACTTTGTGGAGCTTCTTGGATCTATTACGGAGGTCAGGGAATGGAGATAGAGGTAGCGAGCAGTTACGGATTCTGCTTCGGAGTGAAAAGGGCCATCAAGATCGCGGAGGAGAATCCCGGAAGCTCGACGCTCGGCCCGCTCATACACAACAATATGGAGATAGAGCGGCTGAAGAGAGACTTCAACGTTTCACTTGCAAATACGCTCGACGAGGTCGGACCTGGACAGGCGACGGTTATACGAACACACGGAATACCGAAAAACGATCTAGCAAAGCTTCAGGAGAAGGGGGGCAAAGTAATCGATGCCACCTGCCCGTTCGTTACAAAGCCGCAGCAGATTGTAGAGCAGATGAGCAAAGAGGGGTATGACATAGTGATCTTCGGAGATGTGAACCATCCCGAGATAAAGGGTGTTATGAGCTATGCCGTAGGGCCGGTTCATGCTGTTCTCGATGTAGAAGATGTCATGAAACTTCAACTCAAAGAGAGAGTCGCACTGGTGGCCCAGACGACCAGGAAGATCGAAGTCTACAACAAGATCATAAACTACCTTGTACCGAGACACAAAGAGGTGAGAGTATTCAATACGATCTGCAATGCAACGTTCGAAAACCAGGATGCTGCAAGAGAGCTTGCGCAAAAAGCGGATGTGATGGTTGTTATAGGGGGCAAACAGTCTTCAAACACGAAACAGCTCTACTCTATATGCAAAAGTTTTTGTGAAGATTCGTACCATGTAGAGAGTGAGGATGAGTTGAGAAAAGAGTGGTTTGAAAACAAAAAGCTGTGTGGAATAACGGCGGGGGCTTCCACTCCGGAGTGGATAATCGAAAAGATTATTGGCAAAATAAGAGAATTTAAAGTATAATAGCGCATTTAAAATCGGAAAAGGAATCAGGTATGGATAAGGCCTCAATGGAAGAGTTTGAGAACATGGAGGAAGACTTCGCGTCGATGCTGGACGCGTATGAGAAAAAGGAGCAGGGCGGGAGTATAAGTGACGGTGTAATTGTAGAGATTCGCGAAAACGATAACCAGGCGCTTGTAGATGTCGGAAGAAAGCAGGAGGCTGCCGTCAACCTTGACGAGTTGAGAAACGAAGACGGGACATACAAGTTCAATGTCGGTGATACTATTCCGGTGGTCATTACCGGCTACAGAAACGAGCGTCCGCAGGCTTCGTATCTCAAAGCTATCCGCAAAGCCAATGTGCGCAAGTTCATTGAAGAGCATGAAGAAGATGCGGAAAATATGGTTGTCGAAGGTAAAGTGGTCCGCAAAAACAGAGGCGGATATTTCGTCGTCGGTGATGAGATAGAGTTCTTTATGCCTATGAGTCAGGCAGCTTTCGCGATGGGTAAGAACCCGATCGGCAAAGAGATAAAAGCGACTATTCTGAAGCTCGACAAAGAGCGTGACTCCATCGTTATTTCAAGAAGAAAGTATCTCGATACCCTGCGCAAAGAGCGTAAAGAGATTATCGAGAAGTTGATGGAAGAGGGTAAGGTAGTCGAAGGAACCATCAAAAAAATAACCAGCTACGGGATGTTCGTGGATGTAGGGGGCGTGGAAGGACTTGTCCACTACAGCGAAATAAGCTACAAAGGGCCTGTGAACCCGGCCACCCTTTACAAAGAGGGTGACAAGGT
Organism: Hydrogenimonas sp.; assembly: GCA_003945285.1. Classification (NCBI taxonomy): domain Bacteria; kingdom Pseudomonadati; phylum Campylobacterota; class Epsilonproteobacteria; order Campylobacterales; family Hydrogenimonadaceae; genus Hydrogenimonas; species Hydrogenimonas sp. The sequence continues at coordinate 1,424,502 of AP019005.1, read as the reverse complement.
AGAGGTAAAAGCGATAGCCTACGATCCGAAGAAGAGACACCTCTCCCTCTCGATAAAACAGACCATGCCTGATCCCTGGGAAGAGATTATCGAGCAGTTGGAAGAGGGGGACGCAATCAAAGTCACCGTCAGCAATATAGAGCCTTACGGGGCCTTTGTAGATCTGGGCAACGATATCGAAGGGTTCCTTCATGTCTCCGAGGTCTCCTGGGACAAAGATATAAAAAACCCGAAAGACTACCTCAGTGTCGGTGACGAGATAGATGTGGAGGTTATCGAGATCAACCCCGAAACACGCAGGCTCAGAGTCTCATACAAAAATCTTCAGCCAAAACCTTTCGAGGAGTTTCTGCAAAACTACAAAGAGGGTGATGTAGTCAAGGGGACCGTTACTACACTTACCGACTTCGGAGCTTTCGTCCGCATAGGCAAGGTGGAGGGGCTGCTTCACAACCAGGATGTATCGTGGGAGAAGGGCAGGAAAGCGAAAGATCTTCTAGCCAAAGGCGACGAGGTAGAGGTGAAAATCATCAAGATCGATCCGAAGCAGGAGAGAATAAGCCTCAGTAAAAAAGCGCTGGAGGAGAGTCCTATCGACCGCTTCGCGAAAGAGCACAAAATCGGCGATATCGTAAAAGGCAGAGTACGTGATGTGAAAGATTTCGGTGTCTTTGTCGAAATAGAGAACGGTGTAGATGCTCTTATCAGAAAAGAGGATGTCGCTCCTTTGAATATGGAAGAGATTAACAAAGGTGACGAAATAGAGGGGGTGATCGTAATGCTCGATCCCTCTTCCAACAAAGTCAGACTCTCCGTACGCCGTCTCGAGAGACAGAAAGAGCGTGATGTCATAAACGAGCTAAACAGCAGTGAGGATCGGCTGACAATCGGAGATATAATCAAAGATCAACTCTAAGAGGTTGAATGAACCGCCTGTTGATTCTCCTCTTCGGGATCGTTTCAACAACGGCGGTATTTATACTGCTGATTCTGCTATACAGATATGCCAATGTAAGCGACGATACGCTGCACCGGGGTGGAGATGATCTCCACTCTCCCGCAGGTGAGACAAAAAGTGTCGAGGGGCCGAAAAAGTGGCTCAAAGATCTGGCTTCCAGAAAAAAGCCTTCATACAGCTATGCGGTCAGCGAGATGGAGATTTCCCTTCCTCTCAAAAAGAGGCCTGAACCGAAAACTTCATTTCGACTGATACTGAGGAATCTCGACAGCTACAAGATGTTCTGTATAAAGCAGCTCTTTGAGCGCAACGGAATCGATTTTTCCGTCTTCAAAAAGAGAGGTGAAGCGGTGCTGGTTCTCCACGATATTGACAGTGACGAGCGGAGTAGGATCGTAAGAATGGTCCGTGAGTACGATGTTAAGACAGAAATAGAAAAATATACAAAGGATTAGGATGCAAAAACATACGATTATGGTTTGCGACCACATTCATGAAAGCGGTTTGAAACTTCTTGAATCGCAGCCGGATATAAACTACATAAATGCGGCGGATCTTCCAAAAGATGAGCTTTTGGGTGTAATAGATCAGGCGGATGTGGCAATTACCAGAAGTTCAACCGAAGTGAACGAAGCGTTTTTGCAGGCCGCCAAAAATCTCAAGGCACTGGTTCGTGCCGGTGTCGGAGTGGACAATGTGGATATGGATGGATGCAGCAAAAGAGGCATCATCGTAATGAACGTCCCGACAGCCAACACCATAGCTGCCGTAGAGCTCACCATGTCCCATATGCTCTCATGTATGAGGGCATTTCCATATGCTCACAACGATCTCAAAATCAACCGCATCTGGAAGAGGGAGAAGTGGTACGGTTACGAGCTGAAAGATAAAAGACTCGGAATCATCGGCTTCGGCAATATCGGAAGCAGGGTAGGAAAGAGAGCCAAAGCGTTCGAGATGGACGTTGTCGCATACGATCCCTATATCGATCCCTCCAAGGCTACCGATCTGGGGATAGAGTATACAACCGATTTCGATGATATACTCGCTTGTGATATTATAACCATTCATACCCCCAAAACACACGAAACGATCGGAATGATCGGGGAAAAAGAGATAGAGAAGATGAAAGAGGGCGTTGTGCTGATAAACTGCGCACGCGGCGGACTCTATGATGAAGAGGCACTCTACAAAGGTCTCAAGAGCGGAAAAATCCGTTTCGCCGGTATAGATGTATTCGTGAAAGAGCCCGCGACCGACAACCCTCTGCTCGAGCTCGACAATGTAACGGTCACTCCCCATCTCGGGGCGAATACCCACGAGTCGCAGTACAAAATTGCCACACAGGCTGCACAGCAGGCTCTCGATGCGGCCCGCGGTATAAGCTATCCCAATGCGCTGAACCTTCCTATACGTGAGAATGAAATTCCGGAGTTTGTAAAGCCTTATCTTGAACTGATGCAGAAAATCGGTTTTCTCGCAGCCCAGGCGAACAGGGGTGCTATAAAATCTCTGAAGATCTCAACCGAAGGGGGGATAGGAGAGTATGTAGACTCTCTCTCTACCTTCGCAACGGTCGGAGCCCTCAAAGATGCGCTCGGTGAAATGATCAACTATGTAAATGCCGATTTCGTCGCAAAAGAGCGGGGCATAGAGATTCAAAAAGAGAGCTCTGCGAACGCCGGTGCGTACAAAAACAAAATAACCTTGCGACTTACCACGGAAAAAGAGGTGACGGAGATTTCCGGAACGATATTCAACGATGATGTTCAGCGTATCGTATCTATCAACGGCTTCGCACTCGATATAGAGCCTAAAGGGAGAATGATACTCTTCAAAAACACGGATGTCCCCGGGGTTATCGGAGACGTAGGGCAGATACTGGCAAGACACAATGTGAACATCTCCGACTTCAGGCTTGGAAGAGACAGAAAAAAAGGGCTGGCGCTTGCCGTCATTCTCGTAGATGACGATGTGAGTGAAGAGGTTCTTAGTGAGCTGGATGCGCTTGAAGCTTCAGTATATGTAAAATATGTAATCCTCTAACTCTTCACCGATTTTTCGGCGGGGTGTTTAACCCCGCACCCCATTATGAGACTGCGTAACGATTTTGCATGATTTCAGAGAGTATTCAAAGTTAACCCTAAATCCAGAAACAGGGTGTATGAACTCGTCACTGTCATTGCAGGCGTATATCTTCCGGAAAACCGTCGACGCACCTGACGGGGTCTCCCCAAACTTTTCGAAACCGCCTGATCAGAAGTATCGCTACAATTCCGAACTGTTCAATTTTGAGATTTAGGGGTTATCGTTAACACTTTATGTTATATTGCCGATTTTATACGATCCGGCTCTGTACAATAAGCCGACATTTGCCTTTTTAATAAAAATGCCTTATTAAAATTATAATAATAATTTTTATAGTATTATTCCGGTTTTTACAGTAAAATAAAACAATTTCTTCATCAAAGGAGCGGCATATGAAGAGGATGGCTGTGGCACTGTTGCTTGCTTTGCCCCTGTTCGCGGCACACAAGAACCTAACGCTCGATCAGGCACTCGCATTGGTCAAAAAAAAGAATCTCGAGATACGTGTCGCCGAGGACGAGGTGCGTATGAAAGGTTTTGATGTACGCATTGCAGAGGGCTACAACTACGGAAGCGCAGATATTATTATCAACGCTTTGCGTTCAAACGACGCCGGTAATGTATTCGGATTTAAGCTTCAAAGCAGGGAAGCTACGTTTAGAGATTTCGGTTTTTCAGATTTTCTGGGAGGTGTAGGGCAGGCACTCGGAATGGCCGGAGGTGACTTCGGGCAGTTCACCTCTATCATGTCAAACCCGGCAATGCAGAATCAACTTTTGGATACCGCGCCGAATGACCTAAACTACCCGGAAGCGAGAAACCACTTCCAGGAGAAGATACAGTATAAAGTTCCGCTATATGTGGGCGGTAAACTCAACAAATATGGTCAGATAGCTCGCAAGATGGAGAATATGAGCAGGCTCGACAAGCAGAAGATCATAAACGAGAAGGTTTTTCAGACCAGAAAGACCTTTTACGATATCGCTCTTGTCAACAGCTATATAAGAAATCTTAAAATAATTCTGAAGAATGTCCAAGAGTTGGAGAATACCGTCGCCAATATGGTAAAAGAGGGTTATGCTCTAGATATAGATCTTCTGCAGGTAAAGTCAAAAAAAGCGGATGTACTGAGGATGCTCAACCAGGCAAAACTGAATCGAGATCTTGCCTACCAGTTTCTCTCGTTTCTTCTTGACGAGAAGGTTGAGTCCGTCTCTGTCGCCGACAAAGATGTTCCCATGCCGGTAATGGACAAAGAGGAGATGGTCAACAGAAACCTGGATATACAAAAGGCGAGAATGGGGCTGGAGGTGACCGAACTGGCTGTCGGAGTAGAGAAGGCTGCATACTATCCGCAAATAGGCGCTTTTGCCGAGTACGGCAGCGCCGACAACACCTTTATGAACGACTTTACGGATAAAGACGCCTATACCGTAGGGGTGCAGTTGAAGTGGAACATCTTCAACGGCATGATAGACAAGTCTAAGTATGAGAAAGCGAGAATACAGAACCTAAAAGCGCGTCACCAGGTGGATCTTGCAAAAAAAGGTATAGCTCTCAAAATAGACAAGATTATCACCGAAATAAAGAGCCGCGAATATGATATAAAGTCTCTGAAAGAGAAGGTGAGGTTTATGAAAAAAGTGTATGAAAACTACTATAACCGCTATAAAGAGGGTCTGATTTCGATAAATGACGTTCTCATCAAGAACAGTGAAGAGATTCAGGCCGTTTTGAAACTTGCCGAAACCCGTAATGCAAGGAACAACAAAGTCTTTGAACTAGAAAATATCATAAATAAAGGAATGTTATGAAAAAGATTGTTCTTCTTATCGTAATGCTGACAGCGGCGGCTGTCGCTGCCGAACTTACACTGACCGGAAGTGTGGTGTCGGACAATCAGAAGATGATGACGAGCCGCTATATGGGGTTTGTCAAGAAGGTTTACGTCGTAGAGGGTCAAAGAGTGAAGAAGGGGCAGCTGCTCTATACCATCGACTCCAAGGAGATAGACAGTGCCAAATCGCAGGTGGAGCTTGCTATATCCCAGGCGGAGTTGGCCCTGCAGATGAACAGGAACCAGTACAACAACATATTGACCAACCTGGCACGCCATGAGCGACTCTTCAAGAAGGGTATGGTCTCCAAGTTCGAATTGGAAAATCTTCAGTTGGCGGCTGAAAACACCAAGGCGATGATAGAGATTGCGGAAAAGCAGGTGGCACAGGCCAAAGCCAAGCTGAAAGAGGTTCTGAACCAGTACGCATATCTGGATGTGCGCGCCCCGAACGACGGTGTAGTCGTGGAAAAACGTATAAAAGCGGGAGAGATGGCGATGCCCGGCATGCCGGCTATAATTCTTACCGACCTGAGTGATCTGAAGATTCTTACGGAGATATCGGAAAGCGATCTTGTCGATGTAGAAGTAGGGAAGAGGGTGATAATAGAGGTTCCGTCCATAAATCTGAAGGGAGAGGGAAAGGTTTTTGCGATAATTCCCAGCTCCAACCCTATGACCCACCAGTTCAAGATGAAGGTCTCTTTCGACTATAAAGGTTACAGGGTCTATCCGGGGATGTACGCCCAGGTTACCATCAAGTAAAGGGTAGAGTATGCAAGAGAGTAAAAGCTATCAACCCAGGGATGTGGCGGGAAAACTGGCCCGCACTTTTCTGCACAATCCGCTTACACCGGTACTGGGTATCTTCCTACTTATCATCGGGTATATTTCGCTTGAGATCATGCCTAGAGAAGAGGACCCGCAGATATCCGTCGCCGGCGGTACCATCATCGTGCCCATGCCCGGAGCCACTCCCCGTGAAGTGGAGAATATTATTGTCAATCCTCTTGAGCGGAAGATCAGGGAGATCAAGGGTGTAGAGCATATCTACGGAATCGCTATGGCCAATGTAGGAATCGTGAATGTCATGTACTATATCGGAGAAGACAGAGAACGGGCCAACCTGAATCTATACGACAAGGTTATGCAGAATATGGACCTGCTGCCCAAGGGGGCCATGCAGCCGCTTGTAAAGCCTTTCGATGTCGATATAGACATTCCGATAGTTACGATAGACTTCTATAGAAAACCGGGGTCCAAAATCGATGATACCGATCTGTTTAAACTTGTTCGAGATATCCAGCAGAGACTAAACCGCATCGAGAATGTATCCAAGACGGAGATCAAGGGGGGAAGCAGGGAGCAGTACAACATACAGGTCGATCTCGGCAAGCTTTCCGGGTACCATCTCTCGTTGGGGCAGATAGTCCAGGCGATAAAAGCCCTGGCGGTCAATGTGCCGGATGTCAAGGGGAGAACCGAAGAGGGAAAACTGGTCATCTTCGGAGTCAAAAACGCCATCGAGAGCGTAAAGGACGTTCAGAACCTGATTGTTGCCCAGTATATGGGTTCGCCTATCTATCTTAAAAATGTGGCGGAGGTTACAGCCGGAAGCGATATACAAAACTACAAAAAAGTTCTTATGAGTGAAAAAAGAGGAGAAGAGTTCTCCGGGCTGCATGATGCGGTGACACTTACACTCGGTAAACTGGCAGGATCGAACGCCGTCGTTATATCAGATAGTATAAAAGAGCACCTAAAGGCGATGGAACCGAAGCTTCAGGAACTTGGCGTAGGTTACGTCATTACCAGGGACTACGGCAAACGTGCAGACGATGCGGTCAATGAACTTGTAGATCATATTCTCATCACTATAGCCATCATAGCCGTCATGCTGGTCTTTTTCCTGGGGTGGAAAGAGTCTCTTATCGTCACATTTACCGTTCCGGCGATATTGGCGATTACCCTCTTTATAGCCTATCTGTCGGGTCAAACCATAAACAGGATTACACTGTTCGCATTTCTGCTCTCACTCGGTCTTCTCGTCGATGCCGCCATTATCGTCATAGAGAATATACACAGGCATCTGCATGCACACGATGCTGTAGACAGGGATATGGACGAGATCATGGTGGAGGCGACGGACGAGATAGGCGCGCCTACCAATATCGCGACTCTGGCGATCATTCTTACAATGGTTCCGATGGCGTTTGTCGGCGGAATGATGGGCCAGTTCATGAAGCCTATTCCCGAAAACGTTCCGGTGGCCCTGGTGGCGTCACTGGTGGTGGCCTATATATTTACACCATATCTGGGTCGCAGGCTTCTGAAGAAGCCGCACTTCCACCACCACCATCACCATTGGAACAAAGAGAATCCGCAGCCTGAAGGGGGTGCCAAGTGAAGCGCTTCGAGACTTTCGTTTACAATATTCTCGGCTCCAAGGCCAAACACTGGCTTGTGATCGGACTTACGCTTGCGGCGCTTGCCGGTTCGATAATGATGCTTCCGACCAAAGTGGTTCTCGCCAAGATGCTGCCGGGCAAAAGCGCCAATACCTTTTCGATATATGTACACGCTCCCACCGACAGTTCCATAGAGGAGACAAGAAAGGTGAGCGAGTGTATAGTCTCCATTCTCCAAAAAGAGAAGGAGGTTACAGATATCGAAGCCTATCTGGGGCAGGGTGCCCCTCTCGACTATGCCGGGATGGTGAAAGGCTCCGGCTTCAAGAGTAGCGAAAACGAGGCGGAGATAGTCGTCAACCTTACGGATAAACATGAGCGTGACGAGCCCTCTTTCATGATGGTACACAGACTCAGGCCGGTCATAAAATCAAACTGTGAAGCGGTGAAAGAGGGTACGGTTATAGAGATGGTGGAGCAGCCCGCCGGACCCCCTACACTTGCTGCCGTAGTCGCCGAAATTTACGGAGAAAACTATCAACACATCTACGCTCTGAGCCAAAAGGTCGCAAAAATATTCAAGAGTACCGAGGGACTTGTGGATGTGAACGTCATGGCCGACGATCCATACAAGAAGTTCGAACTGGTACCCAATTCGGACAAGATTGCACGCTCAGGGCTTAGTGTGGAGCAGGTGAACAAGATTTTGTATCTCGCCTTCGAGGGGATGGTCGTTGCTTCTAAAAACAGCCGTAACTACCCGGATCAGATCGGGCTCTTCGTCAGGCTCAGCGACAAAACGAGAAGATTGGCCGATCACAGCAGACGCGCCCTGGAGACGAAGCTGGCCTCTTTGAAACTTATGAACAAAAAGGGTATGCTGGTCCCGATAAACGAGCTGGTTGATGTCGTGGAGATAGATGCACCGCCCACCCTGATGCAGAAAGACCTGAGACGTATGATAAATGTAACGGCCGAGACCGATCTTGTGTCGCAGGTCTATCCTCTGCTAGATGCACGTGAAAAGATAATGGAGGAGCTCTCCAAGGATTATGAGATAACTACGACGGACTATCTTTTCAATCTACGCCTCAAAGATAGAAAGACCGGTGAAGTGTTCGATCTGAAATGGGACGGGGAGATGAAGGTCACTCTCGATACTTTCAGGGATCTGGGCGCAGCCTTCATAGCGGCGCTTATCCTGATATTCCTGCTTCTGGTGGTCTATTACAAAAACTTCACCATCAGCGGAATAGTGCTTGCGGGAAGCTTCCTCTCCATTATCGGTGTCATAGTCGGGCACTGGGTTGCCGACCTTGTTACGGAGCATACCTTCTTCCTTACGGCGACATCTTTGATAGGCTTTATCGCGCTTATGGGTATAAGTTCTAGAAACTCCCTTCTGCTTATAGACTTCGCGAAGGCGTTGATGGTGGAAAAAGGGTTCGACAAGCAGCATGCGATAGCTGTCGCGAGTGCCACCAGGGCGAAGCCGATCATGCTTACCGCGATCGCGATCATCCTCGGTTCGGCACTTCTTGCCAGCGACCCGATATTCGGCGGCCTCGGAGTCGCTCTGATCTCAGGTACCGTGGCGGCGGTAGCCGTATCACTGATATTCATACCTGTACTGATGTATCGTGCCAAAGCGATGGATCCGGAGGCGTTGAAACAGGATGCCTGATATCGGCCGCATTCTTATCGGTCTTGGGCTTCTATTGATAATATTCGGGCTATTTGTCTCCTTTTTCGGGAGACTGCCCGGAGATATAGTTATAAAAAAAGAGAACTTCACACTCTATATTCCCATTGCCACATCCATTCTGCTATCTATAATCATCTCGATACTCTTTTACCTCTTTTCCAAGTTTTTTTAGATAAAATTACCCAAAAAAACCAGGAGTATTTATGGCAACAATCGGCATGAGCGATCTGAAAAAGGGGATCCGCCTCGAAATCGACGGGCAGCCCTACCGAGTGGTGGAGTACCAGCATGTAAAACCGGGAAAAGGGGCCGCCTTCGTACGCATAAAGATCAAATCTCTCTCGACCGGGCGGGTTATAGAGAAGACGGTACATGCCGGCGACAAGTTCGAGACACCCAATCTCGAGCAGAAGACTATGCAGTACCTTTACGACGACGGCGAGATGCTGCAGTTTATGGATACAACCACTTACGAGCAGATAGGCCTTACCCACGAGCAGGTTGGTGAGGATGTAATCAAATTCATGGATGAAGGCTTTACGGTGGATATACTGTTTCATAACGGGAAACCGATTACCGTCGAGCTTCCGCAGGTCGTCGAGCTCGAAGTGGTCGAGACACCTCCCAACTTCAAAGGAGATACATCGAGCGGAAGCCGTAAACCGGCGACTCTGAAGACCGGAGCGGTTGTGCAGGTGCCCTACCACATACTGGAGGGGGACAAGATACGTGTCGATACGGTAGAGGGGAAATATCTGGACAAGGTAAAATAGATCGTCGTCTGCAGTATGCCTTCAGGCAGCATATCACCGAGGTAAAAGGAGTTTCAAGATGGCTAAAGTCTGTGTTCCATTGGCGAAGGGTTTCGAGGAGATAGAGGCGGTAAGCCTGATCGATGTGATGCGCCGCGGCGGTATAGAGGTTGTGGTTGCGGGGGTGAACGAAGAGCTGGTGACAGGGGCCAACGGGATAACCGTAAAGGCCGACACGGATATCAAATATGTAGTCGCGGACGAGCTCGATATGATTGTACTTCCCGGAGGATGGGAAGGAACCCACATACTGGCCGAGAACGAAACGGTTCAGTCTCTTCTGAAGGAGATGAAGGAGAAAGAGAAGGTGGTCGGAGCCATATGTGCCGCCCCTTTCGCGCTCAAAACCGCCGGTGTGCTTCCGGAACACTATACATGCTATCCGAGTGTAGAGGAGCAGATCGGAAAAGAGGGGTATACGGACAAGGAGAAGGTGGTTATCGACGGCAATGTCATGACCTCACGCGGTCCCGGTACCGCACTCTGCTTCGGTCTGGCGATCGTCCGCAAACTTGTCGGTGAGGAGACATACCTCTCTCTCAAAGAGGGGCTATTGGCGGACTACTGCTGAAAAGAGGGGGCTTTTCGCCCCCATCTCAGCGCCTTGGAGGAGAGGTAACAACTTCGTCTACGGGTTTGCCGGCCGCTCCCCGCATCTCTTTTGAACCGCCGTGCGCTACACGGCTTTGACCATCTCCAACAGCTCTTCCGCCAGCTTCCTACGCTCTTTTCCTGTAACATCCAAAACTATGTCGGCCACCTTTTCGTAGGCCTCATACCGCTCTTCAAACAGCTTTTCGGCCCTCTCCACATCCTGGAAAAGCGGGCGTTTTTTTAGCTTTTTCTTTGCGTTCGGAGCATCCATGATACGTTTTAAAATGGAGTCGAAATCAGATTTTAGGTAGACGACCGTGCCGATACTCCCGATGTTCCTGACTTTGTAGAATCCGCCGCCGGTGGAGATGACCGCATTTTGTACATTTTCGGCCAGCCAGTCGGCGGTCTTCTGCTCCAGGGCCCTGAAGGCCTCCTCCCCGGCCGTTGCGAAGATCTTCTTGATCTTCGTATTGGTCAAGCTCTCGATCATGTCGTCCGTATCGAGAGCGTAGAGACTGCTGTCGCATCTGACCAGCTCTCTGGCGAGAGCGCCTTTACCTACACCCATAAATCCTATGAGAAGGATGTTTTTCTGCATTTATGCTACCTGTGAATACTCGATTTTGAGATCGCTTACGGCGCGTCTTAGAAGCTCCTGGTATGCAGAGGCTCTCTCCGGATCCCCTCCGTTTTTCATCTCGTTATTGTAGTCTACCAAAATATCTGCGACACCGCCAGAGCCTATATTCAGAGCGGCCCCTTTGAGTCCGTGGGTGATATGTTCTACTTCGTCGAAATCCTCCGCCTCTATCTTTCCGTCAAGCTCCACTATGGCATCCTCCAGCTGATGTATCAGCTCCAGTACGAACTCGTCGGCCTCCTGTGCGCTAAGGCCCATCGTTTCGACAAGACGATCGTGCGTGAAAGGTTTGTAACTTCTGTGCAGTATCTCTTCAACTGCCGGGTTGTTCTCTCTCTCCCGGCTCTCTTTCTGCGGGAACTGTTTGAACCGGGTTGCGCTCTCCTGCGGCTCATTTGCGGTCTGAGGCTCGATTTCGGAAACGGTATCTCTCACGATCTCCTCTACGCTGCGCTCCTGCTCCCGGGGAGAGGGTATCGCCCTTTCTATCTCCCTGTATCCCCCTTCCGCCTCTTCTCTTTTTGCCGCCTGCGACAGCTCCTCTTCGACGTTCCCGCTCTCCATGATGTAGTGGTCATACGACTTTTTCGCTCTATACTCGAGAAGAATTACAACCAGCAGGGCGAACAGGATAAGCATGAGAACTATTACGGCAACAAACAGTATGGTATTGATCATATCAATCCTTTCGATCGTAAAGGCCTATAGCCCAAATCTCGAAATAGAGATAGAAGAGCTCGTCACGACCGTTGCAGCCGTGCGCTTTTGGGAAAACCGTCGACGCACCTGACGGGTGCGCCTCAAATTTTCCCGAAACCGCCTGACCGCAAGCATCGCAACGATTTCAAACTATTCTAATTTAGAGATTTGGGCATAGATGCCATATGGACGGGAGTTGCCCATTATATTAACTATCGGATAAAAGAGAGGCTTTTTTAGCCTCATTGATGTTACGCAAAGCTTGGCTTAGCCCGACTTTACGTAGTATCTGAGAGAAACGGCGTTACGTCACAAGCGAAGCGTCATCTCGAAATCTGTGATTTCGAAGCTTTAGGGTGGTGCAGGGGACGGACGGTCCCCGCCAAAGCTTGGGCTTTGCCCGACTTTACGTAGTATCTGAGAGAAAACGGCGTTACGTCACAAGAGAAGCGTCATCTCGAAATCTGTGATTTCGAAGCTTTAGGGTGGTGCAGGGGACGGACAGTCCCCGCCAAAGCTTGGGCTTTGCCCAAGCTTTGCGTAACATTAATGGTCTCTCCCCGGTTTATCATTCTCTAACTCCATATGGTGTAGACTTATCCTACTATTCAAGCGGTGGCCAAGGAGTTTTAATGAGACCTGCTTTTACCCATCTACATCTGCATACCGAATATTCACTGCTTGACGGTGCGAACAAGATATCGAAGCTTGCCGGACGTCTGAAAGAGCTGGGAATGGAGTCTGTCGCCATTACGGACCACGGCAACATGTTCGGAGCCATCGATTTCTACCAGCAGATGAAAAGAGAGGGCATCAAGCCGATTATCGGGATGGAAGCCTATATTCACAACCATGACGATATAGGTGACAAGAGTACGCGGCAGCGTTTTCACCTCTGCCTCTATGCCAAAAACGAAACAGGCTACAAAAACCTGATGTATCTAAGTTCGCAAGCGTACATCAACGGCTTCTACTACTATCCGAGAATAAACAAGAAGATTCTGAGAGAGCATAGCGAGGGGCTTATCTGCTCATCCGCCTGTCTTCAGGGGGAGGTGAACTGGCATCTTAATCTGAGTGAAAGAAATGTCAAGTTCGGGGCGCTCGGTTACGAGAGGGCGAAAGAGGTGGCGCTGGAGTATAGAGAGATTTTCGGCGACGACTTCTACCTGGAGCTGATGCGCCACGGAATAGGGGATCAGCACTCCATAGACGAGCATGTCATAAGATTGAGCCTGGAGACCGGCATCAAGATCGTAGCCACAAACGATACACACTACCTCTACCCGGATGATGCGGAGGCCCATGAGGCGTTCATGTGTATCGCGATGAACAAACTCTATGACGATCCGGACAGGCTGAGGCACTCCGTCCACGAGTTCTACCTGAAGTCTCCGGAAGAGATGGCGGCCCTTTATGCCGACATACCCGAAGCGCTGGAGAGTACACAGGAGATTGCCGAAAAGTGCAACCTGGAGCTCGACCTCGGCAACCCTACTCCACCAAATTTCAAATTTGCCCGCGAATATGCGGCCAATGTGGGTCTGAGCGTTCCCGAGCCCGATGAGCAGAACAGCTTCGCAAACGACGAAGCGCTCTTCGTGCACGAGTGCAGGAGGGGGCTGGAAGAGAGGCTGAAGTTCGTAGATCCGCAGAAGCATGGGGAGTACAGGGAGCGTCTCGAAACTGAGATGCGTATAATAAACCAGATGAAGTTTCCGGGCTACATGCTGATAGTCTGGGATTTCGTAAGAGAGGCCAAAGAGCGGGGAATTCCCGTCGGTCCGGGGCGGGGGTCGGCCGCCGGAAGCCTTGTCGCCTACTCGCTGGGTATCACGAACATCGACCCGATGAAGTATGACCTTCTCTTCGAGCGCTTCCTGAACCCGGAGCGTGTAAGTATGCCCGATATCGATATGGACTTCTGCCAGGCGCGAAGAGGGGAGATCATAGATTATGTAGTCGAGAAGTACGGCCGCTACAATGTCGCCCAGGTCATAACGTTCGGTTCGCTCCTCGCCAAGGGAGTCATACGCGATGTAGCGAGGGTTCTGGGTGTAAGCTATGCCGAAGCGGACAAAATGGCCAAGCTCATACCGGACGAGCTGGGGATCACCCTCAACGGCAAAGGGAGAGAGGGGGAGGAGGGCTTCAAGCCCGGTGCCTTCCAGAAGGAGCCGAAACTGCGGGAGCTCATAGAGACCAACCCTACGGCTGCACGTGTCTGGAGATTCGCGCTTGCACTCGAAGGGCTCAAGAGAAATGCCGGGATGCATGCCGCCGGCGTGGTCATTTCGAACGAGGAGCTGTGGCACAAAACACCTCTCTACAAGCCCTCCGGTGAAGAGACGCTGGTTACCCAGTATTCGCTGAACTTCCTGGAGGATGTCGACCTTATCAAGTTCGACTTTCTCGGCCTCAAGACATTGACGGTCATCGATAATGCGGTCAAGCTGATTGAGAAGAGACACGGCGTCAAGATAGATCTCGACAATATGCCGGTCGATGACAAAAAGGTGTATGAGACGATTAGAAGCGGCGAAACGGTCGGAATGTTCCAGATCGAATCTGGAGGTATGCAGCAGCTCAACTCCAAGCTGAAACCGGACAACTTCGAAGATCTTGTGGCGGTGCTTGCACTCTACCGTCCGGGGCCGATGGAGTCCGGTATGCTCGACGATTTCATAGAGAGAAAGCACGGCCGCCAGCAGATCACATACATGTTCCCGCAGCTCGAAGAGATACTGAAGCCCACATACGGAGTCATCGTATACCAGGAGCAGGTTATGCAGATAGTCCAGACGATAGGCGGCTTCAGTCTGGGTAAAGCCGATATCGTCCGTCGTGCGATGGGTAAGAAGAAGTTCGACCTCATGCAGAAGTACAAGAGCGAATTCGCCCAGGGGGCCAAAGATCAGGGGCTCGACTACGACAAGGCGGCAGAACTCTTCGATCTTATCGAGAAGTTCGCCGGTTACGGCTTCAATAAGTCCCACTCCGCCGCATATGCGATGGTCACATACCAGACGGCATACCTGAAGACCCACTATCCGGCCGAATTCATGGCGGCACTGCTGACAAGCGAAAAAGACAATACGGACAAAGTGGTCAAGTATATAGATGAGACCAAGAGGCTGGGTATAGAGCTTCTGGCACCCGATATAAACCGTTCGGCTCTGGAGTTCACACCGGACAGAGATTCGGAAAAGGGGAAGGATGTAATCCTTTTCGGTCTCGGGGCGATCAAAGGCGTGGGGGATGCCGCCGTAAACGCGATATTGAAGGCCAGAGAGGAGGGCTCTTTCGAGTCCCTGGACGATTTTGTCTCGCGTATCGACACCCAGAAGGTCAACAAGAAGGTCATAGAGTCTATGATCAAAGCGGGTGCGCTTGACGGCTTCGGATATAGCAGACGCGCTCTGCTGGAGTCGATCGAAGCGATAATAGAGGCGATGCACGAATCGGCCAGGGCGCAGCAGATGGCCGTGGGATCGCTCTTCGGGGATGCAGAGGAGATGGTCAGCGTAAAGGTGGAGATCGTTCCGATGGATGAGTATGACCAGAAGAGTATACTCGAACTCGAGAAAGAGTCTCTGGGCTTTTATGTCTCCGGCCATCCGCTCGACCGTTTCAGGGAGGAGCTTTCGAAAATAGAGTACACTCTCTCATCGGATATAGACCAGATAGAGGATGGGTCCGGCGCTCTGCTTATAGGCAAGGTGGAGGAGGTTGTGACCAAGATAAGCAAGAAGGGCAACAGGTTCGGAATCGCCAATGTGATGGACCTCCACGGGAACATAGAGATAACGCTTTTCGAGCGGCAGTTGGAGCAGCTCGAGAAGATGGATCTGGACGAACCTGTCGGTTTCAAGGTCTCCATAAGCAGGGACGGCGACTTTACCCGCATGAGAGTCCACAAGATACTGGAGCTTAAGGCGTGCCGGAAAGAGAAGGTAGATACCAGGATGGTCGAAAAGCCGGAGGAGCCCATGATTGTGCGGCTCGATCTAAGTCACGAAAAGATGCGTATTCTGGAAGAGATATACAGGCTGGCCCGCTCACATCCGGGGAGAAAACCGCTGAAGCTTCTTCTTAGTTCGAAGCTTCAGGAGGTTGAGATAGAGTCGTCGGTTTTCGTAGATGAGCAGATAAAAGCGGCGCTGGAGCGGCTGGAGGAGGTCGAAGTCTTCGCCTCGGCATAAAACTTGTTAAAAGGTGGTCGATATTGCTATAGCGATATATCGATGAGGGATTTTCAATGTCCGAATACCATCTGCTGGGCAGACAGCCCATTCTCGATGAAAAGAGACGAATTTTTGCCTATGACCTCTTCTTCAGAGATGAGAAGCGTTCCGCCGGCGATGCGCCCGGCCGTTTCGCCACCGTCTCCGTACTGACCAATGTGATGAACCGGTTCGGGGTCAAAGAGATCCTGGGCTCCTACAGAGCGTTCGTAAGGGTGGAGAGAGAGTTTCTCTTCAACGATCTGATTCTCGATATGCCGAAAGATATATTTGTCTTTTCGGTTCTGCCCTCCATGCGGTTCGATATGGCAATAGCCAAAAGAGTTCTGGAGCTTAGAAGAAGAGGGTTTCAGATAGCCTTGAACGACACCGTTTTGGACGAGGAGATAATGCGGAGGGTGGGACCGCTGCTTCCATACTTCAGCTATATCAAAATAGATGTCGACAGGAGCCCGAAGGAGAGGTTTCAGGATCTGCTGCGAAGAGTAAAAGCGTATGAGCCGCAGCTCATCGCCACCAAAGTCGAGTCTCCGCAGACGGCGCAGTTTTGTGAAGACAGCGGTTTCGACAAATTTCAGGGCTACTTCTTCGCCAAGCCCGAGGTTTTGAAACAGCAGAAGATAGATCCGCACTACAGAAGCGTTATAAAAGCCTACAATCTTCTCATATCAAATGCCGAAGCCGGGGAGATCGCCTCCTATCTTGAAGAGCATAGCGCCCTCTCTCTGCAGCTGTTGAGATATGTAAACTCCGCTGCTCTCTCTCTGGCGCGGGAGATATCTTCCATTCAGGAGGTGATACTGCTTCTGGGCAGACACAATGTGGCGCAGTGGCTCATGATGATCATCTACGCCCAGTCGGTCGGCGGAAAACAGGGTACGACACCACTCGCTCTGATGGCGAAAAACCGTATGGAGCTGATGCGTGGCACATGGAAACTGATGTATCCTGACGCTTCCAGAAGAGAGCTCGATGAGGCCCATTTCGTAGGTGCGCTCTCTCTGCTTGATGTAGTGATGCACGCACCTATGGAGAAGATACTCAGTGAGTTTAATATCTCCGATGATATAAAAGCGGCTCTTCTTCACAGAAAGGGGAAGTTTGCACATGTCTATATGTTCGTAGAGTCTATAGAGAAGTGCAACCAGCCCGCTATAGATCTCTTTTTGAACCATTACGGTATAAAGAGGGAGGATTACGACAGGCTGATTCTGGAGACAACGGCTGCTGTAAACAGACTGGACGAAGAGTTGGAGACGGTTTGACAAAGGTTACGTCGAGGGTTCTCTCTTCGGCAGGATGATCGTGAACCGCTTCGGCTCTTTCTGTACGACTATCTCTCCCTTGTGGGCCTCTACGATCTGACGCGCGAGAGCCATGCCGAGGCCGTTGCCTTTGGTCTTGGTGGTGTAGAACGCTTCAAAGATTCTGTCGCTATCTTCCAGCGGGGTACCGCTGTCTTCGATATGAAACGACAAAAACTCCCCATCATCCACGCATCTTATCCAGACATCCCCGCTCTCGTCGTCGCTCTGGTCTACGGCATCGATTGCATTGAAGATGAAATTCTGCAGCGCAAGGGAGAGGAGGTTCAAATCGGCCTCGAGTGTGGCCGGTACGAAGTCGTAATGGAAGGTGATCGGCTTTGTGTAACTGTAGGAGTCCACCGCCGCGCGGCACTCCCTCTCTATCCTCTCAAGCGGAATCGTCGAGATGACAGGATTTACACCCTTTGAGTACATCAGCGTACTTTTGATTATTCTCTCCACCCTGAAGAGAGAGCGCTTTATCTCATCCACAATCGGCCGGTTTTTCGGAACCACACGCTTAGAAAGAGAGGAGACCAGAAGAGCTATGGAGCCGATCGGGTTTCTTATCTCGTGTGCCAGGTGTGCCGCCATCTGACCCATCGAAGCGAGCCTCTCTCTTCTCTTCTGTTCGGTTATATCGGTCGCACTGACGATTCTTTTCGATTCGCTCGTCGATATTTTCACCAGAAAAAAACGCTCCTTGAATGGGATCTCGGCCTCTTTGGACGCAAGGTCGATCAGCTCCAGCAGCCCGTCAAGCCTTTCGGCTTCGCTGTTGTGCAAAAATATGGAGCCGTCTTCGTTCAGTACCCAGAGAGCGTTGGGCAGCACCTCTATGATCTGTTTTATGAGAGCTTGGAGCTGGTTATAGGAGTTTGTAAGGGCTATATACTCCTTCTCTACGTTGTAAGTCTGTTCGATCAGACTCTCCAACTGCGTCAGAAGCGTCTCTTTTTCGCCCTCTTTCATTGAGGATGGGAGGCTGAATTCGTTCATGCCAGAAGCCTTTCGAAATCCTCCAGGTCGAAACAGAGAAGATTCGGGTCGTCCGAGCCTTTGAGCTCTTTGCTGAAACCGCTCTTCGAAAAGAGGGCGAGGTAGTCCGGTTTCAGGCCGGAGCGCTCACATTTCGACCTGAGCTTGCTTACCTGACTTTTGCAGATCTTGTGCCCTTTCCATTTGCACTCTCCCACTATCACCCTCTCGTCCCTGGTTCTGGCTACAAGGTCGAACTCGTTGTGCCTGTCCCAGTAGTTCCCCTTTTCAAAGATGGGGTCTTCCGTCTCGAAAGCTCTCTTTATCAGGGCGTTGGAGAGATCTTCGAAGGTAAAACTGACATACCTGTCGAAAGAGTTTCGCATATCTTCGAAAAAGTCGCGGTAGTCGCCTTTTTCAATCTCTTCGGCGTGAGGCTCGACGAAGGTGTACCAGAATCTGTGAAAGGGGTGTACGAATCTGATCTTCGGCTGTACGGTGTAGCCGCGCTCCTCTTTTCTCTTTTTCGCACCCGGTACCGCGGGAGGCATGCTCTCTCTCGAGTGCTCTTCGTAGAGTATGCCGATCCTCCTCATTTCACTGCAGGTGGAGTATCCGTCGCCTCTGTTCAATCCTGCGCGACGAAATACGTTTATCGCCTTTCCGTCCGAGACGGCGACCGCTTTGAGCAGCCTTCTGTTTTTCGGTTCATGGCAGGGAGGGGGTAAAACTTTGGTTTTCAAAAAGGTGTAGCGCTCCAGTATCGAAGCTTTTACGGAAGATTCCAGCGAGTCGCTGAAGTTTAGGGTGAGATGCTCTTCAAGACCTCCGAAGACGGCATAGTACTCTATGAGATGCTCTATCTCCAGATGGGGGAAATGGCTGTAAAAATAGCGGAACTTTTCTATCTCTCTCTTTCCTTCGGTTCGTTTGTGGGTTTATTATAACACAACATGGTAGAATCCTCTTTATGAAACATTTGGAAATCGAACGCAGATTCGTGCTATACCCCTGCTCCATGAAGCGTTTTCTCAAAAGAGACTCCATACACTTCAGATCCTACTCTATCGTGCAGTTCTATCTCGTCGCAAGAGAAGGCGAAGCGGTCCGTTACAGGCGTTGCGGCCGCGTATATACACGAACAGTCAAGCGCGGAAGCGGTCTGGTGAGGGAGGAGAGCGAGGAGCCTATCACCAAAGAGATATTCGATGAAGCTTTTCACAGAAACAGCGGCGGTGTCATAAGGAAGAGACGCTACGTCTTCAGTATGGAAGGGCTCACCTTCGAACTCGACAGCTTCAAAAAGCCGCTTAAAGGTCTCAATATCCTGGAGGTTGAATTTGCCCGCAAATCAGATGCCGAGAGATTTAAACTTCCGGAGATTTTCAGGAGTATCCTGGTCTCCGAAGTTACCGGTGACACATCTTTTACAAACGGCGCCATCTCCAGGCGGATGAAAATACCGCCGATAGAGAGCCCGCTTTCAGAACTTCTGAAAGAGGTAGATAAAAGAGGAGAGTTTCTGAAAGCTTCGGTCAGTGTCGGCTTCGGCCCGTACGAGAGCGGTGCACATGCACTCAAAGCGATTATCTACTCCCTCGTGAAAACGGTACACTCCAACAGGGCGGCAATTCTTGAAGGGTCGCAGGACCCCGAACGGCTCCACCAGTTGAGGGTGGCGATGCGCAAGATGCGCGCTCTCTTTTCGCAGTTGGATGGGCTCTTCGACCCTCTCTGGCTCCAAAGGCACAAAGAGAGAGTCGCCTCTTTGATGAGAGTGACGGGAGAGATGCGAGATATGGATGTCTATATCGAAGAGATCGAAGGTTTCAGAGAGATGTTGCCCAAAAGACTCCATGACGCGCTGGATAGGCTGGAGCGGCATCTGATCTCCAGGCAGAAGAGCGAGAGGAAGAGGCTTCACGATTTCCTCTTAGGTGAAGCTTTCTGCAGGGAGATCGAAGAGCTTGGGAAGTTTGCCGAAACTCCGTCGGAAGAGGGGCTCTCTCCGGAGGCTGCGACCCCGGTTATCCTTCCGGTCAAAAAAGCGCTTAGGCTACGTTATGCCAAGATTCTCAAAAAGGGGAGCCGCATAGATGAAGAGTCACCTGCGCATCGGTATCATGAGATTCGCATAGATATAAAAAAGCTGCGCTACATGATGGAGTTTTTCTCCCCGATTTTCGATGAAGAGGCCTACAGGCAGATGATGCAGAGGGTGAAGTCGATACAGACCATTTTGGGAAAGCACCAGGACCTGGATGTGCAGAGCGAACATCTGAAGTCGTTGGAGCGGCAGCCCGATCTTTACGACGAAGCTGCACTCGAAGCGTTCAGAGCTCTTCTCGGGCGGATGAGTGCAATGAAGAGAGAGAAGCGCCTGGAGTTCAGAAGGGAGTTTGCCGACTTTTCAAAGACGGGAGCTCTTTTTGGGAAGATGGTCTGTAAATTTTGAAGGAGAAGGCGATGAAAACGAGATCTCTGTTTGTACTGTCGAAGGAGCCACATGCCGGAACACTCTTCGTTGCGCTCGGACTTATGGAGATTCTCAGAAGAGGCTACAAACGTATCGCTTTTTTCAAACCGATTGTCGAATCATCCGCAAAAGATGAGGATATAGAGACGGTCAGAGAGGTTTTCGATCTCAAAGAAAAAAGTGACGAGGCGTGGGCCCTCACCCGGAAAGAGGCGGAGAGATTTCTTGCCGAGGGCGACGAGGAGAGGCTCTATGAGGTGATAATAGAGCGTTATGAAGCCCTGAAGAGGAGTTACGACTTCGTTTTGTGTGCCGGATTCGCGGATGAGCGGCTCAGGGAGATGGCGGACTTCGATCTGAATCTCAAAATAGCCATAAACCTTTCATCCCCGGTAGCCGGTGTGGTGAGTGCGAAAGAGAGGCCCCTTTCGGATGCGCAGGAGGAGATAGAGCTCTGGAGCCGGACCATGAGAGAGGAGGGTGTAGAGCCGCTCGCTTTTTTTATAAACCATGTTTCAGACCCCCTTTCGTGCAGTCTCAAAAAGATCGGTGAAAAGAGGGGTATACCATGCTTTCCCATACCTTACGAACCGGAGCTAGACAGACCGACGATACTCGATCTGCTGGAGGCTGCGGATGCGAAGGTACTGATACTGAAGAGTTCGAAACAGCTTGAGCGGACCATAAACAGACCCCTTGTGGCCGCCATGCGGCCGGAACATTTTCTCGAGAGGCTTTCGGACGGAGATCTGGTGATCGTCCCTGCCGATCGGAGTGATATACTCCTGGCGTTATATGCCGCGAACAACTCTCCGGTCTTTCCCGCGGCCTCGGCGCTGGTCATAGGAGGAGATTTGGAGCCGGCCGAAAACATAATGGAGCTTCTAAGAAGAGATGAGAATTTCAGGATAGCTGTAATAGCCGCTAAGAGCGACACTATGGAGCTTGCGATGAAGGTTCAGGGTTCCGAAGCGAAGCTGACCCCAAGGCACGGAAGAAAGATTGCGCTCGCGCTCGGCCATTTCGCCCGATATGTAGACTCCGCATTGATTGAGAGGTCGCTTGCGCAGGCGGATACCGACATAGTCACTCCGGCGATGTTTCTGCACAGGATATACGCTTCGGCGGCGGCCGCACAGAGGCGGATCGTACTGCCGGAGAGCGAAGACGACAGGATTCTGCAGGCGGCGGAGATAGTGATGCGCAGAGATATAGCGAAAATTACACTTCTGGGTGAAAGAGAGAGAGTTCTGAACAGAGCGGGCATACTCGGTATAGATCTCGGGAAAGCGGCCTTTCTGGACCCGTCGACGAGCGAATACAGGGAAGAGTTCGCACACCGCTTCTACGAGCTGAGAAAAGAGAAGGGCGCAACTCCCCAGAGTGCTGAAGAGACTATGCGGAACTTCACATATTTCGCAACGATGATGGTATACGAGGGGTTGGCGGACGGAATGGTTTCCGGTGCGACGCATACGACCAGGGAGACCGTTCTACCGGCCCTTCAGATCATAAAGACCAGACCCGGTATAGATATTGTTTCGAGCATCTTTTTCATGTGCCTGGATACGAAGGTGCTCGTATACGGCGACTGCGCCATAGTGCCCGACCCGAACCCCGAGGAGCTCGCACAGATAGCGCTCTCTTCGGCCGATACGGCAAAAGCGTTCGGCATAGAGCCTCGTGTGGCCATGCTCTCCTACTCAACCGGGGAGAGTGGGAAGGGGGCCGATGTGGAGAAGGTGCGCAAAGCTACGGAGATAGCCAAAAAGATGCGTCCGGACATTTTGATCGAGGGGCCCATGCAGTATGATGCGGCCGTAGATCCGGAGGTGGCGCGCAGGAAACTGCCCGGAAGCAGAGTGGCAGGAAGGGCGACCGTCTTCATCTTCCCGGACCTTAATACAGGTAACAACACCTACAAAGCGGTACAGCGTTCGACGGGAGCGATAGCCATAGGGCCGGTACTCCAGGGTCTGAAAAAACCTGTCAACGACCTGAGCCGCGGATGCAGCGTGGAAGATATAGTCAGCACCGTGGCGATAACAGCGATTCAGGCGGGCAGCTCATGAAGGTGCTTGTTCTGAACGCCGGAAGCTCTTCGCTTAAGTATAGACTTTTTGTCGATGAAAAGCAGGTTGCTTACGGGGCCGTGGAGCGTATAGGAGAGTCCGAAAGCGGCATAAAAAACCATATGGAAGCGTTGAAAGTAGTCGGGAAGAGGCTTCGAAGCAGCGGCGTTGTCGGCTCTTTCGACTCTCTGGATGCGGTGGGACACAGGGTTGTTCATGGAGGTGAAAAGTTTACCGATCCGGTTTTGGTCGATGAGAAGGTGATAGAAGCCCTGCGGGAGCTCATACCCCTTGCCCCGCTGCACAATCCGGCAAATATAGAGGGTATTCTTACGATGCGCAAAATCGCTCCGGATGTTCCGCAGGTAGCGGTTTTTGATACAGCTTTTCACCAGAGTATGCCCAAAGAGGCCTTTTTGTATGCGATACCGCTTGAACTATATAGCAGCTACGGTATAAGGCGCTACGGCTTTCACGGAACATCACACTCATATATCTTCGCAGAGGCCGCCAAGCTTCTCGGAC
Source organism: Hydrogenimonas sp. (assembly GCA_003945285.1). NCBI lineage: Bacteria > Pseudomonadati > Campylobacterota > Epsilonproteobacteria > Campylobacterales > Hydrogenimonadaceae > Hydrogenimonas > Hydrogenimonas sp. Next base: position 1,401,156 of record AP019005.1, on the reverse strand, counting down.
GTCCAAGGGAGTCGCTGAATGTCATAACACTGCATCTTGGAAACGGAGCCAGTGCATGCGCAATCGAGAATGGGCGCAGCATCGATACCTCTATGGGCTTCACACCGCTGGAGGGTCTGGTTATGGGTACCAGATGCGGAGACCTGGACCCGGAGATTCCGCTTTTCCTTGAAGAGAAAGGAGTGGATGCCGGGAAGATACTCAACAAGGAGAGCGGACTGAAGGGGCTTTGCGGATACAACGATATGCGTGAAGTCGAAAAGTCGGCAGCAGACAAGTCGGCCGAGGCGCAGACGGCTTTGAAGATATACAGCAGAAGAGTCAGAAAATATATAGGTGCCTACTTCGCTCTTTTGGGTAGGGTTGACGCGGTTGTCTTTACTGCCGGAATAGGGGAGAACAGCCCAAAGATAAGAGAGATGGTATGTAGCGGTCTGGAAAATCTGGGGATCGAACTGGATATGGCCAAAAACAGAGCAGGGGAGACCGACATCTCCAAAGACACAAGCCGTTCCCGGATTTTTGTGATCAAGACGGACGAAGAGCTGCAGATCGCCAGGGAGACCGAAGCACTTTTAAGCGACGGTCGGTTATAATCCGTTTAAAAGAACTTGTAAAAAAAAACTTCAAGGAGTGCAGATGGCAGTCAAAGTTGCGGTAAACGGAACCGGTCGTATCGGTCTTTGCGTTATAAAGATAGTGATGGAACGTGACGATATGGAGCTCGTGGCGATCAATACTACGGCAAAACCGGATATGCTCGAATATCTTCTAAAATATGACACGGTACACCGCGGAATAGATGCCAGGGTGATAGACGATAAGACTATAGAGATAGCCGGAAAGCCGGTCAGAATGTTCAGCGAACGCGACATAGAGAAGCTCGATTTCGGTTCGGTCGGTGCGGAGGTGGTCGCCGAGTGTACGGGAGTCTTTTTGACGACAGAGACGGCAGGAAAACATCTTAAGGGTAGCGTAAAAAAAGTGGTGCTGAGCGCGCCTGCAAAAGATGATACACCGACATATGTCATGAATATAAATACCGACAGCTACAGCGGTGAGGCGATAGTCTCGAATGCAAGCTGTACGACAAACGCACTTGCCCCGGTATGTAAAGTTCTCGATGACGCTTTCGGTATAGAAAACGGTCTTATGACCACCGTACACTCCTACACCAACGACCAGAACCTGCTCGATGTAAAACATAAGAAAGATTTCCGCCGAGCCCGTGCCGCCGCTATGAATATGATACCCACATCGACCGGAGCTGCGAAGGCTATCGGCCTGGTGATGCCGCACCTGAAGGGCAATCTCAACGGTTTTGCGATGCGTGTTCCGACGGCGGATGTATCTGTGGTGGATCTGACTGTCAACCTGAAAAAAGATATAAGTGTCGAGAGTGTGAACGAAGCGTTTGTAAAGGCATCCGAAGAGGGCTTCAAGGGTCTTATCGAGATAGATAACGACAAAAGGGTCTCAAGCGACTTCATTGGCTCTTCCTACAGCTGTACATTCGTACCGGATCTTACCCGTGTCGTAGGTGAGAGAACCGTCAAGGTCATAGCCTGGTACGATAACGAATGGGGTTACAGCTGCCGCATGGTAGATATGATGCACTTTGTCTGCACTTACTGATCTCAATACCTTTCTTCCTTTCGAGGCGGCCGTGAAGCCGCCTTTTATGTTGACTCACGTCAAATCCGATTCAAAACAAAAAAGATATAATTATCCGTTGAGTGTATGAAAAAAGCCGTATGTTCCAAGGGCTGACATATTTTGCGTAAGGTCAGCGATAATATTCGGATGATGTCCGAGAGATAAGATATAGGGAACGGTATAAAAAGGGGCCAGGATGGATATTACGTTCGATATGTTTATAGAGACTGAAGTACCCGAAGATGAGGTGATAATCTCCAGAACCGATCTGAAAGGTGTAATTACATATGTAAACGATACGTTTGCAAAAATTTCCGGCTACAGCAGCGAAGAGCTGATAGGTCGGCCGCACAACATTCTACGCCATCCCGATATGCCGAAATCTGTCTATAAAGAGCTATGGGATACCATCAAAGCCCAAAAGAGCTGGAGCGGCTATGTCAAGAATTTGCGTAAAGACAGGGGATATTACTGGGTTTATGCCGAAGTTTCAGGTGTATACAAAGATGGGGAACTTGTCGAGTACAAATCTATAAGAAGTCCTGTTGAGAAAGAGAAGAGAGTCGAGATGCAGAGGCTTTACGACAAAATGAGGGAAGAGGAGCATGAAGATTGGAGAGCTCTGATGTACCTTCCTTTCGAAACCGGCAGGAAACTTATGGATGAAGCTAAGAAGAGAGGAGTTTCGGTAGAGAGGCTTCTGGATGAGCTTCTGTAAATGTTATGCCGATTGAGAAAACAACTTCCTGTAGTAGGGCAACGTTTTGAAACGGTTTTCCGGGCTTAGCCCGGAAAGCGTCTATTGTTACGAGTTTAGTTTATTGAATTTTGCCTCTTCGATCAGGACCGGGTAGAAGTATCCGTATCCGAAATCCACATCGGTTTTAACGGTTCCTGTAACAGTAACAGTGTCGCCCTCTTTCACATCTGCCGAAGGTGAAGTGACTACGAGATCGTCCTGCCCGTCAGCCGCACTGCCGTCCCGGATATGTACCCAGTCTTTCCCCATAACTCCTCTAACCACTTTGGTAACCTTGCCGTTGACTTTGACTACCTTGTTTTTCAGATCGGCACTCTTGGAAAAAATTTCGGCGACGGTGTAGCCGCCTTCAGCCTTCTCGACCGATATAGAAGATGAGCTTTCACCGCTTTTATCTTCGGCAGCGACCTTTTTGTCTGGACCGCAGTTTTCGCAGTTGTGCACAGATTCACCCTTCAGCGGGGCTATTACGGCGACAAAGAGTATTTTGTCGAATGTGCGGTTCAGCGTCTTGCTTGGGAAGTTCTCCATCCACATCTGCGGTGCGAAGGAGACCTTTTCTCCTACTTTCAGAGGAGTTTTAGGGCCTGCTATCCAGTACTCGGCGTTTCCGTCATTGATCTTTGCATATGTATATACGCCGGCATCCATGGTTTCCACAACTTTACCCTCTTTTACACCAGGCTGCTGCTGGTGGGGGTTGGGCTGCTCCTGTACGCTGCTCTCCTGTGCCGGTACACCGTAAATCTCTTCGGCTGCCGGGGCCGAGGCCGTACTCTCTTCGACCTCTTTCGGCATTACCTTCGGCTTTTCGGTTTTATCTTCGTGCTTGTCGCCGCAGCCTATAAATAGAAGCCCGGCAATAGCCGCACCTAGATAGATCTTCTTCATCGATTTTCCTCCGTAAGTTGTTTTGGTTGGTGTAGTGTAGTCATATTCCCTTTAGATAATATTTAAATTAATGATATTACCCACTTTCTGCGGTAGTGACACAGCAGTCTTATCTTCGGCCTCAACCTGTAATCAGTAGGAACTGTTGAGGTCGACCTTTGAGAGATCCAAAATGTACTCTTTGCCGCCGAATCCGTCTTTTGAACATTTGGCTCTGAAGATAAGCTCTGTAGCCCCTTTGGGGATTCTAAACCCTATCAGTTCCGACTCAAAAATCTCTTTGCCGGTTTTGGGTTCGAACTCCAGCCGTACCGATATGGGTTTTCTGTTCTGATCGAGTATCTCCCACTCGCTGACAAAATCTTTGAAATCCTTGTCGTGATGGCGAATCTTTACATCGGCAATATAGCTGCCGCCGTAACTCTTTTTGATTTTTACATCCAGTACATCTGCCTTTTCTGCGAAGAGAGATGCTGCCAGAAGAGTTAAAACAAGAGCGGTCTTTTTCATTAACTGGTTACCTTTCTTTATGGTTCCCATATCCTATGGGGAAGGAGGGAAACGGAGTTGCAGATATTATATCAAAACAATGTATCTCTTCGATTATAGACCAAAAACCCAAATCTCGAAATAGAGATAAAAAGAACTTGTTAAGATCATTGCAGCCGTGCACTTTGGGGAAAGCCGTCGACGCATCTGACGGGTGCGCCCCAAATTTATCTGAGACAGTCTGAGCGCAAGTGCCGGAATGGTCTCAAACCAATTTGTACCTGTTTGAACCGCTGCGGTCCGAACTTCAGGCCTTTATGAAGAGAGAAGTCACTGAAATCTTCCGAGAGTGTGGTTTGAGCGGTGATGTGGGTTGTGAAAACTTATGTTGCCGTACAGTATCTTTTGGAGAATGAGTGAGAGGAGCTATCCCCGGCAAAGCCCGGGCTTTGCCGGGGATTTGTGTAATATCTTCTACCTTGATTTATGAAAAAGCGGGTATTGGTGTAAAAGCAGACTACTTCTTCTGCTTACCGAGAGATTCAATATATTCGGCTACAGCTCTCATCTGTGCGTCAGTAAGCTTTGTGGCACGGTTTCTCATCATATTTCCGAACCCGTACTGATTCAGATTTCCCGATCTGTACTCTTTTAGTTTTTCTACTATTTTTTCGGCTTTCCATCCCGCAATGACCTTGCTGACACCCAAAGAGCTTTTTTCAGCATGTTTACCATGGCAGATAAAACATATTTTATTAAAAATCTCCTCTCCTTCCGATGCATAGAGTGAAGATATAAGCAATAAAGAAGTCATTAACAGTCTACTCATACAGGCATTCCCTTATGGTTTGGTTTGATGTGTACATCCCGTCATACAGATTGCTCCATATTCAGGAACTGTATGTTATGCAACATAGTATTGCCAGTATATCATTTATGTTGTTCGGCAAACTTGAATTATAGATTCAAATTAAATTATTTAAAGGGCTGTATCACCTTTAAAAAAAGATTTAAAATAAGATCAATATGATATTAACAGGAAAACGGCACTTTATACCCTATAGAATCCTGCGATAGATATCGACACTATTGATAAATTATTTAGCAGCCTAAATTTTTACACTATTTTTACATTACTCTTTTTAATATATAAAATTTTTATGATATACACAATTCCTATTAGGAAAGATTATCCAAATTCATTTTTTAGAAAAAAATAAATCCGAAAGATTATCTTTTAATTACAATTTAATAAAACTCCCTTTATAATCAAACCCAATCTTGAGGAAGGACTGCTAATTATGATGTTAAATTATAATTTCAGCTTTCCGGTACAAGGGTGGGATGCGTCATAGCCGGGCCGGTCACTATTATGATTCCTGGCTTTTGGCGGTCTTAGACGGCACAAACAAACATACATTAAAAAAGAGGAGAGAGGCGTGAATGTAGAGAACAACGGGTCAAACATGGATGGATCCAAACCGAGTAAGAAGATGCTTGTCGGACTTGCTGTAATATTTACACTGGTAGGTCTGGTAATAGCGTTTATAACGACAGTGGCGGTGAAGGAGACTTCGGCTGTAAACTTCTGCAGTTCCTGTCACTCCATGAAACCTATGGCCAACGCATACCTGAACAGTGTGCACGGCGGCTTCGGTAAAACAGGCTTCGTTGCCAGATGTACGGACTGTCACCTGCCGCACAGTTCAACACTGGGATACCTTGTGCAAAAGGTCAGAACCGGTATTCATGATGTCGTTACAGAGATTACGGTTGATACGTATAGGATAGACTGGGAGGAGAAGAGGGAAGAGAGGAGAAACTTCCTTTACGACAGCAGTTGCCTCCACTGTCATGAGAACCTCTTGAATGCGACCAAGCCGAACAAGAAGGCTTATCTCGCTCATAAAGCTTATTTCTCCGGCAAACTGCAAGTCGAAGTTGACCATGAACGTGTGAAGGCGATGTGTGTGGACTGCCACAAGTATGTCGGCCACTATGAGCTCGGCAAGGAGCTTGAAAAGATTGGAACGGTTTATGATGAAGCCTACTACAACTACAAGCGTGACAAGCCCAATTATGCCGCTGCGGAAGTTGAAAGCGAAGAAGAGAGTGAAGAAGCGGCCGAAACACATTCTACTGCAGAACATGAGTGAAGGAGCGGATTATGATAGATAGACAGAATAGGAAACAGATGCTCCTTATCGGCGGTTTGGTCATAGTTCTGGCATTGGGAGTTTTCGCCATGAGCGGTGTAAATTTTTCAAAACTGGTGAAAGTAAACAAAAACATAATGCATAATATTGCCGAAGGGGCCCATCCCTTCTTTATGGAACGTGAGGTGAGTATAGATTATATAAAGAATCATACAGGAAGTAGCAACACGGTAGATATAGACGAGCTGCCACAGGAGTTTAGACCGTTGAATAAATACAAGCATCCACCGTTCATCATGGGAGCCTGCCAAGTTTGCCACGCACCCAAAAGGTCGAAGCCTGCAGCAATACTCACACCTACAGTCCAGGCACTTTGCTATAAGTGTCACATTCCTGAGGAGAAACCGGACAGAAATATAAACTGTAACAAATGCCACAATCCTCACCATGCTCCCAAAGAGCATTTGATAAGGAAGAAGGCTACCGCCACAGAGTGTCCTGTAGGAAAGTTCGAATATTAAGAGTTTTGAAAAATTGAAAAAGGTATGGGGATGAAAATAAAAGATATCGTTTTTCTAACGGTGTTTCTGATCGTTGCAGGGGCGGGGCTCTATATTGTGACGACGGTAGACGTTGTAAAAAAGATTGAAAGAACGGAAAGTATATTTAAAAGTATTCTGTTCGGTATCAAAGAGGGCCCGCACGAATATTTTCCAACCCATGCCGAAATCAGCGAAGAGGAGCTTAAAGAGGTCAATGTAACCAAAATAGCCGAAGAGATCGGTAAAGGAATAACGGTAAAAAAGAAAGAGAAGCTGTTTGAAATAAGGAAAAAGACACAAGAGGCCCTGGAGATAACGAAACAGAAGCTTGAAGAAGAGATAAAGCTGAAACATACGAAGACTAATGCCAGAGTCGCCAAGCTCATGAAGCTGGAAGATCTCCCCCAGAAGTTCAAGCCGCTGAAAAAAGTACTCCACCCCCCGTTCAAAATGGGTGCGTGTGAACTCTGTCATGTTTCGGCCGGGGCAAAGCCTGGCAAACTCATTACGAAAAATATTGAAGAGCTCTGTTACAAATGCCATAAAGTCAGATATAGCAAAAAGTACAACCATAAACCTGTAAAACAGGGGAGATGCCTGGATTGTCACGATCCCCACCAGTCCAATGCCAAAAATCTTCTCAAGGCAGAATCCGTGAACAATCTCTGCCTGAAGTGCCACGAGCCCGGCAACAAGAGGAAGATCAAGGTAACCGTAAACATGAACGGTGCGTTCAAGCACAAACCGGCTGAGAAGAGCTGCGTCGAGTGTCACGAGCCGCACTCCGCAAGCTTTAAAAAGCTATTAAAAGATGACGGCAAGATGAACCTCTGCCTCGACTGCCACTCGAAGCTGGAGAAGCATGTCGATATGCAGAAGTGGATCAAAGAGGTCAAATATAAGCACGGTGCTATAACTGATTCCAAAAACAAGTGCCTGGAGTGTCACGATCCGCACTCGACCAACCATAAGGGTATCTTGAGAAAGCAGCAGGTGAAGATGTGTCTGACCTGCCATAACAAAGAGGTCAAGTCGGATGAAGACGGTTACCTTCTCATGAATATGGCCGAGCATCTGAAACAGAATCCAAACTGGCACAAGCCTATAAAAGATGTAAGAAAAGAGGGTGGTTGTGCCGCCTGTCACAACCCGCACGGATCCAACCATTTCAGTATTCTCAGAAGATCCTATACTACGGACTTCTATACCGATCTCAAGAAAAAGGGCAAGGATTTTATCTGTTTCAAATGTCATAAACCGGAGAAGTTCTCGACGAAACTTACCGAAAACGACAAGATTACCAAGTTCCGTGACGGAGATGTGAATCTTCACTATCTGCATGTCGCCAGTAAGAAGGGTAGGGCATGCCGTGTATGTCACGACGAGCATGCCTCCAAATACCCTCACCTGATCAGGAGATATACGGAGTTCGGCGGTATCAAGTTCCCGATGAGATATGTAGGTACGAAGTCGGGAGGATCCTGTCAGCCTGCGTGTCACAAGAAGTATGAGTACGACAGGGTTGAGCAGAAAAACAAGTTAAGTGAAGAAGTATTTAAAAAGTAGGGTGAAACGATGCAAAAGAAGATAATAGCGGAATTGTTGTTGATTATTCTTCTTTTTGCATCCTATTCGACTGCAATCTATGCATCAGAGGTTGTGAAAGAGCAGTCTGATACGGCAGTATCACCAGATATACTCTCCATAATTCAGCCTTTCGACAAGGGTGTTTACGAGGAGGAGTATATAGACGTTTCAATAGGTATCGACCTCGATAGGGTCGATACCATAAAACTCTACAGCAGTGAAAACGAGAGGGCCGTGATAAGAACAGAAGAGGATAGAGATGTCTATCACTACCTTTTCAGGTTCTCCTTCGGGGAACACTCAATAAGAGCGGAAGCCTTCAAAGATGGTAAGCTGGTCGCCAAGCGGAAAGTGAAGATATTCAGGCGGGCTTTTTTATCCAAATACTATAGAGTGGTGCCGCCAGGGTTCGAAAAAAAATTTTTTCATAACGAGAAAAATGAAAAGAGGTGTGACCTGTGCCACGATATGAGTGTTAACGAGGAACCGGGTGTTGCATTTTACGATATATCAGAGTCCAACTGCTTCGAGTGTCACCAATCTCTGCTTTACAAAAAATATGCCCATGCACCGACCGTTAATTTTATCTGTCTACCGTGTCACAATGGGAAAACCGGTGTCAAAAACAGAAAGTATAGCGGGAGATCGAAGTTCCTCTATCCTGACCCGATAGGCGATACGTGCTTCAAGTGTCATAAAAAGAACAACAAGAAATGGAACTCGAAGAGATATATACACGACCCTGTGGGTGCAGGGAAGTGTAATTTATGTCACAACCCACACTCCTCCGACGTTAACAAGAATTTTCTGCGCGAAAAAGTTTGGGCTCTATGCACCTCCTGCCATGCCGACAAAAGCTCCAAAAGAAAGTATATAGAGATATTTAAAAAAAAGTATCTGCAGGGAGAGAAGATAGATCGAAAATTTGCCGAAGGGAGTTTTGTCTGTATCACCTGTCACGATCCGCACTCGTCTGACAGGCCATATCTTCTTCGTGAAAAATATAGAGGTATAGAAAATGTTTGTATAACATTATCCGAGGGGGGAGGATAATGAAAAAGCTATTAGCGGCGATTCTGGTTTTTATAGCCACGGTAGGAGATTTGGCGGCCGCAGATACCGGTATAGAGCTGCTAAAACCTTACGGCCAGGATATCTATATGTCAAGGTATGCCGCGGTGGTTATTGATTTGAAAGAGAGTGGTGCGACCGGTGTTACTGTCAGGGTAGGTGACGGTGAGATCGTTGAACGTACTATACCGAAAGAGAAAAAATTTTTCTGTTTCACCATAGAGTTGTACGAAGGGGTCAATAAAATTGCAGTGGAAGTTTTCAACCGAAACAGGAGTCTGTTCAAAGCTGTGAGAACGGTATACCGGGGTTCACTTATTGATAAAAAGTTCAAATACTCCACAAGATTTTTCCATAAACAGTTTTTCCATAAAACAGAAAAGGAGAAAGTTTGCTCAGGGTGCCATAATATGAACATGAACGAAGAGGAGGGTGTCGCATTTGAAAATATAACCGATTCGAACTGTTATAGCTGCCACTATCCGATAACAACGGACAAATTTCTACATGCGCCTGCAGCCAATTGGCTCTGTGCGACAAGCTGCCATACTGGTGAAACCGGTAGATTCAACAGGAAATACAGGGGGCAGTCAAAATATATATCACCCGACCCGGTCGCAGATAGATGTTTTTCATGCCATAAAGAGTTCAAAAAGAAATTCTACAGTGAGAACTACAGGCACGAACCTGTAGATAACGGCAGGTGTAACAGGTGTCATGATCCCCACGGATCGAATATAAGCAATAAATTTTTGAGGAAAAATGTATGGTATCTATGTACCTCCTGCCATACCGACAAAAAAGACAGAGGCCATGTCGTAAGAACTTTTTCAGGAAAATCTCATCCAACAAAAGGTGTCAAAGACCCAACCAGCGAGGATGGAAGAGAGTTGAGTTGCATAAGCTGTCATAACCCTCATGTCTCCAATAACGGATTTATGCTGAGAGGATATATGGGAAAGGGGACTATGTTGTGGTGTAAGCGTTGCCATAAGAAATAGATATTCGAAGAAGATTCGCTGCACGCAATTGATAACGGTATTTGAAAAATGTCCGGTTATATTACAGTATACAGGTAAGCAGAGTAACAATATTCAGCGTATTGTCCATTATGGAAGGAGTATAGAATCTTCTTGACCCAGTCTTGTAAACTACTGTATATATCGATCCGTTTTTTACAGATGTTCTATTTATTTAGGTAAAATTTGACTATTCAGATCCGTTCTGATGTTACGCAAGGGTTCTACGCCGATATCACCTGTTTTTAATTGGAGCATTGCGACGGCTTCGGAAACAATTTTTGCGTAACATCAGTTAAAATAGATTAGGAGAACAGGAATGAAAAAATTGACACTATCTGTTTCTGCCGCGTTGTTGATTGCGGCCGGTACACTATATGCCGAGACAAAGAGTTCGTTTACCGAGCGTGCGTACTCTTCCGTAATCAAACTTGCGCAAAAAGGTGATCCGAATGCGCTTTTCGCACTTGGAGAGATGAACTATCTAGGCATCGGAATGAAGAAAGATTACAAAAAGGCTCTATACTACTTCCTGGAGGCGGCTGAAAGGGGCCACAAAAAGGCGCAGTTCAATCTCGGTTATATGTTCCATAACGGTATGGGTGCGCCGAAAGATTACAAAAAGGCTCTCTATTGGTTCCAAAAAGCCGCAGATCAACACGATCCGAAATCGATGCTCTACCTGGGCGATATGTACTACAACGGAGAGGGTGTTCCGAACAACGAGATAGACTATGCAAAAGCTCTCTATTGGTATACACAGGGAGCTAACGAGGGTTATCCTCAGGCAAATTTCAGACTCGGCGAAATGTTCTATGAGGGCAAAGGGGTAAAAACCGATCTGAAAAAAGCGAAGGAGTATTTTGAAAAAGCAGCCGAGCAGGGGCATGCCGGTGCACAGTTTTTTCTTGGCCAGATGTATCTGACAGGCAAAGGGGTACATAAAGATATGAAAAAAGCGAAAAGGTGGATGCAGGAGGCCTATATGAATGGAAACCAGGACGCCAAAAAGGTAATGGACACATACGGCTGGGAAGTGGTGATAAAAAAAGAGACTCTTCCGGGTTACGAAGAGAGCCACTCCGGCTGATACGTCCGCTAAGCCGGCGGAATTCAGCCGTTCGCCGGCATTCTCACTCCTGAAGCTTCTTTAGATATTCGGCAGCCTCTTTTTTACCGTCTTTCAGTGCCTTTTTCAAAAGTCTCAGCGCCTTCTGTTCATCCTGCTCTACACCGTCACCGGTGAGGTACATTTTTCCCAGCTCCATCTCCGCTTCGGCGCAGCTCTGTATGGCGGAGCGCTTCAGATAGTATTTGGCTTTGTGAATATCTTTTTCGACTCCTTGGCCTCTTCTGTACATCATCCCTACCTGAAACTGAGCTCTGGGATAACCAAGGTCAGCTGTCTTTTTGTACCAATAGAAGGCTTTTTTATAGTCCTTCTCGACTCCCAGCCCCTTGTAGTACATTTCACCGAGATAGCGCATCGCTTTCGGGTCTCCCTCTTCGGCCGCCTGTTGAAACCATTCAAAAGCTTTCTTGTAATCCTTATTGCCGCCTTTGCCTGTAAAATAGATATACCCCAAATTGAATTGCGCCTTCGTATGTCCGTTTTCGGCTGCCTTTTCATACCAGTATATCGCCTTTTCATAATCTTTTTTACCCAAAAAACCGAGGTAGTACATCTCACCTAGTGTGAATTGTGCATGCGGCTCCCCCTTTTTTGCCTTTTCTGTTGCCGATTTTACAAGCCGCTCTTTGAATTCAAGCTTGGGCGATGCCTGAAGCAGCAGAGGAGATAGCAGAATCAACAGTATAACTGAAACCCTTTTCACCTGACCCCCTTTATAGAAGTATAGATTGGTTTTGGTTAAGAAAAATGAGAAATAGAACAGTTGAATTGAATTCAGCTTTTTTATTTCTCAAAAAAACAATCTAGTAATAAAATCAAAGTTATTATACTATAAAAAATGGCCGACCGAGCTATATTTATATAAAGAAATTATATAAATCGGTCGATTCGGCAGCGATCTGATAAACAGATAAATGCTTCAGATGTTAGGTAATTAAATGCAATCTTACGGCATCAAAAAAGGCCAATTTTTGAACTGTTTAACATGTCGAAAATCATAATGCTATCGTTTGAAAGGCAATGTGAAACTGATTTTAGTCTTTGTAAGGAAGAGAAGGGTTTCGTTTATTTGATCTTATTATACATATGACTGATATATACTGCGTAACATCAGTTTATAGTTATGATGATACCGGGTCGTTACAAGAGGTAATTCCCCGGTATCGGTTTTGCTAGGAGGAAGACCTTTTAAGGACCTCTTTTTGAAGTTTTTCGAAGCGGCTTTCGTTTCTGTATGCAGCCAGAATAAGGGCGGCTACGATAGCGACAGCATAGTAGACCCATGTAGGTACCGGTACCGGATCACCTGCCGCGTATGAGTGGAGTCCCGAGAGATAGTAATTGACGCCGAAGTAGGTCATTATGACGGAGCTGTACGCCACTACCGAAAGTACGGTGAAATTGAATGTATTCCATAGTTTCGGAACAAATCTTAGGTGAAGAACCGCCGTATAGACAAGAATAGTAACCAGGGCCCAGGTCTCTTTGGGGTCCCATCCCCAGTAGCGTCCCCAAGACTCGTTCGCCCACACTCCTCCCAGGAAGTTTCCTACCGTAAGAAGTGAAAGACCGACAATCATCGACATCTCATTGATTCTGGCGGTCTCTTTGATGTTCAGAACAATCTGACGTTTCGTCTCTTCTGCCTTGCTGAAGCCAAGCATAATATATAGTACAAGAGCGATCAGCCCCAGCAGCGCACTGAGGCCCAAAAAGCCGTAGCTTGCCGTAATGACCGAAACGTGTATCGTAAGCCAGTAGGATTTAAGTACCGGGACCATGGTCGTAATCTGTGGATCGAGCCAGCTCAGGTGTGCCACAAACAGCGTAATTCCGGCGAATATAGCCGTTGAAGATACAGCAAACTCGGATTGTTTCGCAAAGAGTATACCTGACAGGATTATAGCCCAGGATATGTAGAGCATAGCTTCATAACCGTTGCTCCATGGAGCGTGCCCGGCAATATACCATCTAAGTCCAAGGTTGAATGTATGTGCGATAAATGCCACAACCAGGATGGCGACCACTATCCGGGTAGGAGTTTTTAGATTTAGGCCTGGACGGACAAGCCTCAGGAAAATGAGGAACAGAAGGATCAGCCCTGAAAGAAGATAGACAGGCACCAACCGGTTGAAGAGGTCAAGCTTATTATAGAGCAGTTCAGCCTCAACACGACTTTTTGGCGGTATGATATCCGCTCCGTATCTGGCCTGGTAGGCTTTGATTTCATCGACGGCCTCATCGGCCAGGCTCCAGTCTCCGGTCTGTAGCCCTCTGTTAAGACCTTCGAAATTTTTCTCCAGTATCTTTCTTATTTCGTTAGCCTCTGCGGGAGGGAATGTCTTAAGAGCTTCTGCGGGAGCGTACCACTTTTTATTTGGGTGGTCTTTAAGAGGGAATACCTTCATAAAGTCCCCGGTAAAGACTATATAGGCGATATTGAGCCGTTCATCTACTTTGAGGAGCTCCTTGTCGAATGTGCCCCGTTCAGCAGGTCTTTTCCTGGAAGCCTCTTCTACAGCCTTTTGGAGTTTGTAGTTTCCGTTTTTATCGAATATGTCTATGAAAGCGAAATACTTTTCATCTGGAGATATGCCCAAAAGCCTTTTGACTTCCGGATGTTTAACCTTGATCAGTTTGATACGCTTCCAGTATGAAGGTTTGGTCGCCATCCCCAGGATTATCTGATTGTGTGTAAGCCCAAGCATCTTGTCCGAGCCGTGAATTTTATTCAGAATATCTATAGCGGCGGAATCGATCGGCTTGATCCTTCCGTCCGGGCCTTGAAGTAGAATGGAGCCGAAGTTGTCGGCATGTTTTCTGTCTATCTTCTTGACCGTTTCTATAATCTTCTCCATATCTAACACTTCATGGTTGTGCCCGGCATGGTTCTGTGCCGCTATGAGATTGTTTCCAGAGAGAACAAGCAGTATGGCTGTCACCGCTGCCGCGGTACCACCTTTTACATTCTCTATGTAGCGGATTCTAGATAGTTTGCCGAAACGGCTGTAAGGGTTGAACAGGTTCAGGAAAAGTCCCAGTGAAAGCAGAATATATCCAATATATGTAGGCCATTTTCCCGGGTCATGGTTAACTGAGAGAACGGTACCCTTCTCATCCTGGTCGTAGCTGGATTGGAAGAATTTGAATCCGCCGTACTCCAGAGTGTTGTTCATGTAGATTCTGTATGGCATTTTCACTCCGTTTTTCTCGTCGTAAAGTATAACGTGGCTCTCGTATGAAGAGGGGCTCATGGAGCCGGGGTACTTCTCCATGACAAATTTTTGAAGATAGAGGTAGAAGGGGAGCTCTATCTCTTTGGAGCCCCACTCCAGTGCTACTTTGATGTCGCCGAAGTCTACATTTTCGGTAAAGCCTTTGTAGCGCTTGCCCATACCCATTAACGCAACATCTTTCCTCTTTCCGTCATACTCAACCTCTACGACGAGCGCTGACAGGGGATTGTCCATTTTGAGGTTCATTCTGTTTTCATATTCTGCCAGCGGAACAAGCTTTTTGACACCTTTTGTCAATGTCATCTGCGGTACCATCTGTATACCGTTTACAAGATACATCATCTTCGCTTTGAAAGGGTGCTCTTCATAGGCCTTGAAGATACCTTTGCTCTGATCCTGCATCTTGAACCATCCTATATCGATGTTGGATTTGAAGAAGAATTTGCCGTTTTTCATAAAAATATGAATATACGGTTTTTTTATCGGCCCTGGTTCATTATCTCCAAACAGCATGACATAGGGGCCGAGATCGGTATATTCACCTTTTTGCAGGAAATATTTTTCCGGGCCGGAGGGTGTCACGACGGTATAGACCACCATAGGCTTCCCGTTGGGATCTTCCACTGCAGTCTGAACCGCATCTTTTATGAACTTCTTATACTTGACGTGAAGCGGTTTCCCATCGACTTCCAAAGAGATGTCGAAGTCGTTGCCGCCGATGGCCGAGATAAAGATTTTCTTCTCTTCATGTACGATCTTTCCGTCTTTTGTAGTGGCTGTCACCTGAACAAAAGAGTCTGCCGAGAGCATACGGTTTTCGCTGTTCCCCTCACGTATGTGCAGTATGCCTTCATATCCCATATAGCGGGTCATCGCGGAACCGAGGAGAATTACCAGAAAACCTACGTGAAAAATGAAAGCTGGAAGCTTTTTCAGTTTGTATAGCTTGAAGCGGATAATATTGCCGATAAGATTCACAGCGAGTAGCAGCTGGAGAATCTCGAACCATCTTGCCCCGTAGACGAGAGCCCACGACGTCTCTATGCCGTAGTCATTCTCTATGAAAGTGGCTACAGCGATGGTGATTGCGAAGATGAGTGTCAAGGTCACCATGGTTTTCATAGATATCAGCAGTGACCAGACCGACTTTATAATTTTGTTCATAAGTCCCCTTTTGTTGTTTTTTCTATGCTCGTGGCATCGGCATTTTTTGAACCGTCTCGGAAATGGCTTATTAGGCATACCGGAAAAGAGCTGTAACAATAAGCCTTTTAACAGTTTTTCGGCAGAATACTAACCATTTCGGAAGCGTTAATATGTACTCTATAGCTTTACAGGTAAGCATTGCAAGACAAAACTGTATCAGTAGAGAATTTTTATTTTGGTTTAATGTATAACCTTGCGCAAAATCTTCATCTAAAACGGTATCAACCCTCTCCCGACGTAAAATCTCCAAAAAAACTGACCTCTTCTACGTCCCGCGGTGGGCAAATAACGTTTTTTTGAACGATATTTCTCCAGCCTAATCCCCGTAGTTGTCAAATTTTGAGTTAAGGTAAAGCTTAATCAAACTCTTTTAAAGTTTCTCTTCTCTTTCCGAGAGCACTTTTATACTCTCGATCTTCCAGTTGCCGTCGGTAAAATTCAAAAGATACTTCACTTTATAATAGATCTTCGCCGGAGGCCAAGCCTCTGTGGTCCTGTTAATATCTACATGCCGGAAGTAGCGGTATTTCCATATCTCCCTGGTAGAAACCTCGGCCTTTTTATCGGTAATATCGACTTTTTCGAATTCGATCTCGAGAAGCTCCGCATCCATGTAGAGATTGTTTTCATGCCAGGATTTTATCCAAATATAGAGCTTTTGTGCAACTTTTTCCTCCGCGAAAGGCTCGAATCTGCTCTTGTCGCTGAAATCTTTCAGAAAGTTCGGATCTTTCGCAGCCTCTATAAGTGCACGGTTGTATGAGAGTATGGTGTTTTCTATACGGTTTTCGGGGCCGGAACCAGTTTCTGAGGCTGTGGTCAGCGTGGCCGTCAGCAAAAGTGCAAAGAGCCACGCTTTTTTTTTAAGGAAGCGGGTCAACAGGATCATATCCTGCCCCGTTGTCGGCATATGGGTAGTCTTGTCTGCCGTGGCATCCGCCTCCGCCGCAGCCGGGAGCATATACGTTGCTTGAAGCGTAGTTGCCTTGCGGATTCGCCTTTTTGTAGCCGTATATTACGAGAGAGTTCCCGTTATAGTTGTAAGGCTCAGGAAAGTTTGCGTAACCGATAAGCCTGGATACCGGTGACCCGTGAGGAACGGCGACATGGCACTGTATGCACGCTATATCGATCCTTGCCATTCTCCACCACCACTGTTTGTGCGGGTAGTTGAGGTTGTGGCAGTTTGCGCAAAAGAGGTCCGGAACGCTTCCGTCGGTCTGTATGTCGCCGGTGGAAAATAGCGTTCCGTCCGGCTTCGTGGGCCAGTACTTGTTGGGTCCTTTTAGCATGAAGTTGTAACTGGAACCGTGTGGCCCTTTGGGATCTCCGCTATCTTCATTGTCGGCACCGTGGCAGTCTGCACAGTACATTGTCTGTGTTCCCGGATTCTGATTCCACGGGTAGAGAAGCGCTTCGACTCTTACGGCTTTTGGTTCGTAGGAGCCGGGCATATCGTTTAGGGCCATAACAACAGGGTGGGCGGATTTGTTGTTGGGATTGAACTCAAACGCCTGGTCGGTAGCCCTTACACCTTCGACATCTATCCAGTTGTCAGTAGCACCGGTAGCGACTTTGCCTGCCTGCTGTGCCAGTGTGGGACCAAGAGCCCAGTAGGAGTGGCATTTGAGACAGATCTGGTACTCTTTGGTAGATGAGGCAAGTGTAGTGAATGATGTCGGCTGGGTCCATCTTGCTGGCCATGTCGGCTCCACACCCTGTACGTTTCTAAGTACATCGGAAACGGCATTTGACGGTGTATCAGGATACCATTTTGTCGCACTGGCGCTCTGGGTACCTATGTGGTTGTTTCCTCCGGCTCTGTGCTGGTTGTGGCAGTCCATACACTCGGCATGTTTGGAGTCGCTCCACTTGACACTGTGGCTTGCGGCAGGGTCTGTTTCGCTGGAGCCGTATCCGTAGAGGGTATCGAAATTGGTATGCACACCGTCAATTGTATTGACCGGGTGTGAAAACGGGCGGTTGAGGACCGACTCTATATCGTTTCCGGCCCATGTTGTTCCCGTTCCGTGGCACGGTGCGGTAGATCTTGTGCCGGCAGCTCCCATGTAGCATGTATTCTGCTCTACCTTTCTGAGCAGATAGGGTTTCCCTTCGCCGTTATGCGGAGTATGGCAGTTTGCGCAGTAGAGGTCCGCTACGGTTACTGTTCCGCCGCCGTTGTATCTATCTTTTACCGCCTGGTCCAGATATGTGGAGGTTGCAATTTCATGTACGGTGGGCAGAGTTGTACCCGGGTTTTTGTCATGGCATGAAGTGCATGTGTTCTTGACATTAACCGCGTTGTTGGGACTGTTATGGACTCTCAAAAATTTGAAGCTCTCAAGGTGCGGATCGTGACAGGATGCGCACTCTACATACTTTTTACCGTTATATGTATAGAGTTTAAGCGGTGCGTCCGGGACGGTTTTGAGCTCTATAGTTTTACTTCCGATATCGAAATTTTTTACGTTGGCTGGGTCATACTCTATTCCAACGGGGTGGTGAATTGTGAGGTCTGTCCCTATGAAACCGTTTGCATCGATCGGCATCATTCCGTCCAACCCCACTCCGGTCATATCTATCAGGGTGTTACCAAGTACCGTCCCCCTGACCATATAGATAGATCCTACGGCTACTGTACCGTCATGGCAGCTGAGGCACTGCCTCGATAGCGATCCGGGAGTACCTTCCGTAATTCCCAGGTCGGCGGGGAGAGGATAGTTGGTGCGCTTGAGATATTCACTCTCGTACATTATGTACGAGGAGGTGGGCATGGCTCTATTCCAAAGAGGTTTACCCGGTTGCGCATTGTGGGGTATATGGCAAAATACACATACCTCCTGTTCACTTGTAGCTTTTATCGTACCCATACCCGATGCGGAGAGATTGTGCTTGGTATTAAGAATGGTTCCGTAAGAGCAGGTGAGTGTCAACAGTGATACCGATAACAATCCAAACGATAGTTTTCCCATGATCATCACCTCATTTGTTTTTATTATAACCTAAAATGTCGAAAAGCTCAATCCTCATATTATATGAGTCGGTTACATAGGCCCTTCCATCCTTGGATATAGCTATATCTTCCGGTCCGTAGAACTCACCGTCCCCGGTTCCCTTGGAACCGAAAACCAGAAGAAGGTTGCCTTTCTGGTCGAATATCTGGACCGCATTGAAGAGAGTATCGGTTACATATATATTACCCTCCCTGTCAACAGCAACCCCTCTGGGACTGGCAAAACTTCCGATAGTGTTTCCAAGTCTGCCGAAAGCACTGTCGAATTTACCGTTTTTATCGAATATCTTTATTTTGAAGTTCATGGAGTCGCATACATAGAGCCTCCCATCCTCATCTACGGTTATGAATGTCGGCCTGTTGAACTGATCCGGCAGATTTCCGTGCGACCCTACAGGCTCAAGCTCTCTACTCTCCCTTAGCGAAAATCTTTTTATCTGTGAAGAGAGTGTATCGCTAACGTAGAGGATCCCCCTTTTTTTGTCAATCGCGATTCCGGTAGGCCTTTTGAAAACGTTTTCCGAACCGATTTTTTTCAACGCTATTCCCTCTTTGTTAAAGACATATACAGCCTTTTTGACAGAATCGGTCAAATAGATATTTCCTTTAGCATCTGTAGCTACATCTACCGGGTAAGAGAATTTTTCCGACTTGAACCCCTGGATCACCCGTACTTTATTATTGTCTTTGTCAAAAATCACCAGGCTAGAGAGCCCAATATCGGTCACATATATCTTACCGCCGTCGACATGTATGCCGAAAGGCTTTATAAGCTCTGTATCTTCGGAGCCTGCAAAAAAGTCCCATATCTTTGAGAAAAAACCCTTTTTGATGTTTAGATCTTCGGCATTGGTAATCTTTTTTTCAAACTTTATTCTGGCCTCTTCCGGAGGTTGAGGCCAAACCGGTCCGTTGCCGGCATGAAGTGATGTGGCCGTCAGAAACAGGAACAGGGCATAGCATATAGAGCGTTTCATGAGGGTTCTCCCTTTATAATTTTCTGCTTATTCTGAAGTAGTAGTTTATGTGGTTTCTCTCACCGAAGCCTCCACCCGTCTGCCTTGACATCTGTATGCCGGTTCTCATCTCTATCTTTCTTATTCTATAAATCAGATCGGTAGATCCGGTATATGATGTTACGTTGTATGCCGTATCGCTCGAGACCCGTGCGAGTGTCTTGAACATCAGGTCTCTCCTTAACATGTAGAAGAAAGTGAAGGTACCGTATGGGTTTGTCCTGTTGGCATAAGTACCCACAGAGTACACAACACCGGCTTTCAGAGTCATCTTGCCGTTATAGCCGACAGCTCTCCAGTAGTTGAGGGCGTTGTCTACACTAAAGATGTTTGTCGTTCTTGTGGTTTCGTTGTTATCGGCGGCTGTGTAGGTGTTTTTGTCGAAAGTACCGTACATTTTCAGATAATAGGATAGCTGATCAGTGAATTTTTTGTTATATATGGTGTTTGCGGTTATGCGCTGTGTGGCGTCGTCGGTCGTTGAGATGAGTTGATAGTAGGATAGTCCGGCCGATAGGTTTGACCTACCCTCGGGAAACTGTTTCGTTGTACTGGTTGAGAGAGTGTAGGAGAACATGTTTCGGTCTCTAATGGTAACGTTCTGGTCACTGTAGTCGTATTTTTCGGCACGTCCGGTTACGGATAGTCCGAATGACGTGGAAAGAGTCTCGGAAAACTCTTTTAAATAGTTGGAACCGAGGGTTGCGCTTGCCAATGTCATATTGTATAGGTTGCCGCTGGCATTGTATATCTGGAACCCGTGGTTGGTGGAGAAGCTTTTTGAGAACTTGTAGTTCCCGCTCTCATTCAGCGATACAAACGTATTGGTACCCTCTTTTGTTTTCGTATTGTCGGCAACTATGGAAAAAGTCTCGGAGTGTTTTTTGCTGGGTGTCCAGTTAAGCGATACGGTTCCTGTCAGGTTCTGATAATCGAGATAATCGTTTTTCAGGTAGTTGACCGCGCTTGAGAATGCCAGTCTCTTGGAGATTAACCACGAGTATGTCGCTACGGCACTGTCTATGACGTCATTCCAGCTATCCGTGTAGTTCAGTCCCAAGTCGGTCCTGTAGTAGTTTCTGATCTCGTGGCTGTAGTTGAAACTGGCTGTTCTGTTCTCATCCAACTGCTTATTAATGCCTAATGCGAATCTCTTCGAATCCCCGTTTTCATAGGCAAAAGATTCGGTTTTTTCCGTCTTCGACTCTCTATACTCATAACTGAGGTTGAAAAGATCCGTCTTTACTCTGCCGTATATGCCGCTTTTGTCGGTTTTATACGTTACAAGAGTAGTGCCGCCAGGTGACGTACTCCATAGCGGGGAGTCTATCTTCTCATAGTAGACTGTAAACGGATAGTCGGCTTTTTTCAAGAAATGAAGGTAAGCTTTGTAGTTGGTATGTTTTGTTTCGTTTTCGCTTTTTGTAGAGGAGCCGTTGTTATTGACATCAGATGTTGTGTTGTCGACGTAGAAAGAGAATCCCAGATCGTAAGTCAAAAGCCTTGGACTGTATATATAGCTTTCATATCCGATCTGATAGTTCTGCACAAACGATTTTCTGTCTGTACTGTTGTATTTGTCGCTTACGTTGTCGTGCATCAGAACATATTCGAGCTTTCCGTAGACTCCTCTGGTGTAGTCGGCACAGAGTAGAGCGGGAAGCGCCGTGATTGTGAGCAGGGAGACAAGAAATCTTCTCTTCATGACTCTCGACCGGTATTAGTTGTATTTGATTTCGGCACTCTGCCTCATCTGCTTCAAAATAGCCTCAAGCTTCCTGTTTTCATACTTGCTTTTGAGCTCTTTTTTCAAGTTCTCTTTAACCTGGTCAAAATCTAATTGTACAGCGGGGGATATCTCCTCGAGCTTGATAATATAGAAACCTTTCGGCGTCTCCACGATATCGCTCACTTCGCCTTTTTTTAGCGAGTAGGCCACCTTCTCTATAGGTTCATCCAGCATCCCTTTGTGAACGAAACCCATATCGCCACCCTTTATGCGGCTCATCGCATTGGAATATTTTGAAGCTATATCCGCGAAATTTTCGCCGTTTTTTATCTTATCAAGTGCCTCTTGGGCCCTTTTGAGTGCCTTTTCGTGCCCCTTGGGGTCTGTCGGATCGTTTCTAACGTATATTATTCTGACCTTTATCTTCTCGGGCACTTTGAACTTATATTTGTTTTTCTCATAATACTCTTTCAGATCCTCTTCGGTCAGGTCGGTTTTGATCTCCTTGTCGTAGAGCTTCTGCATAAGTAGATCGTTTAGCAGCTCTTTTTTGAACTCGTCATAGGTGAGGTTTGAACGCTTCAGAGCGGCTTCAAATCTCTCTTGGGAGCCGAAAGCCTTTTTTATCTTTTTCTCCTCCCTTTCGACTATGGAGTCTGGGATTTTATATCCTCTCTTTTTTGCATACTGTAGGAGAAGATGCTTTTTTACAAGCTCTTTGAGCGCATCTTTTTCAACCTCTTTCAGCTTTTCCGGTGTTACCGTAGAGTGGAAGAAACTTCGGGGCATCAATATACCGACCTGCCTGTCGAGCTCCGCCTTTGTTATATTGTATCCGTTGACTGTAGCAACCACCCCGTTCTTCCCGGTCGTATTCGTATCCGATGAGGCAAATAGATATACTGCAGTTAGAGAGATGAATAAAAATATAAACTTTTTCATGTACGCTTTTCCTTTTTTGTCGGAGGATTATTTATTGTGACAGCCCTTACACAGTTTGCTGTCACTGTTTCTGGTTCTCAAAAATTGTGCGTTGGTCGTATGTGGATCGTGGCAGCTGGTGCACCCTACAACGCCTTCCGATACCAGGTCCTGAATGGTTTTAGCCCCTATCCAGTCTTTCAGAATATGGGACTCGGGCCTCAGGCTTGCCCTGTTCCCGCCCGGACTGTATGGTGCGTACTCTTTGCCTACCGGATGGCTGTGCACGAATGCATCTTTTGATATAGGGTCGGTGCTGAGTGAAGCTGTATTGTTATTGAATTTCTGAGGGGCCGATTCGGAAAATAGGGCGATATCGGGAGCGTTTACACCGTCATGGCAGGTTAGGCAGACCCTGACCATGACATCGGGCATAGGCTTGCCGGATCCGGATGTGGCGTTCGAGTCTATTCCGTATACGTTGAATGACGATTCGTCGGATGTATACTTAAGCCATTTCGGCGTGCTGGTGTCTCCGCTGAGAGAATCATGCGGAATATGGCACCATATACATAGTTCAGGCTCCTCTGTGCCTTTTGGCAGAACAATGCCCCTCAAAAGATTGTGCTTGGTCTGATATATGCCGCTCTGCTCTTCACCTATCGTGATTGCTCCTGCAGTCGATGTGACTGCAAAGATAGATAGAGAGAGTAGGGTTTTAATTGCTCTTCTCTTCATCTTTTTCGACCTCGATCATCTTGAGCTTCCGATACTCGTCCGGATGCTTTTTCTTCCATCGTTCACTCACATACTGGTATATCTGTACCCGTGCATTGAACGAATCGACAACATAGACACGGTCGTTTTCATCTACATAAACTCCGGCCGGCAGGTAGAACTGTGACGGCCCGAAACCAGCGCCTCCGAAATAGAGCAGAATATTTCCCTTGTCATCGAAGATCTGGACGTTGTTGAATGCCGCATCGGAGACATAGATGTGCCCTTCGGAGTCAATACCGATCCCTTTCGGACGGGAGAACATTCCGGGCTTGTCGCCCAGTCGGCCGAATTTACTCAGGAAGTTCCCGTCTTTGTCAAATATCTGTACTCTGAAATTTTGGGTATCGACAACCGCGACATTGTCGTTCCTGTGATCGACGGCAATATTTGTCGGGAAGTTGAATTCACCCTCTTCGACGCCTCTTTTACCGAATTCAAAAAGCAGCTCTCCTTTTAGCAAATCATACACTTTTACATTGTGTGCTTTGGTATCAACGACATAGAGCCTGTTAAGCTTTTCGTTGATCGCAATACCGGACGGCCGCCTGAACTCCCCCTTTTCACCAAGGGCAAAAAAGAGGGCACCGCTCTTGCGGTAACCGAAAACCTTTTTCAGCTTCGAGTCGGAGACATAAATTGAACCGTTTTTCCCTATTGCAATGCTTACCGGGAGAGCCAGCTTACCGGGAGGCCTGTCCCCCAGAAATGTAACTTTCTTGTTCGGCTTGTCTATCGCGAATACAAGTCCGATAGCAGTATCAGTAACATAGACGATATCTCCTTCGGCCGCTACACCGTAGGGTTTGAAAAGGTTTTTCCCTACGCCCTTGCTCTCTTTACCGATAAGAGCGTCCAGTACTTTCGTCTCTTTGAAGCTGGCTTCTCCTCGCAGGCTCTCTACATAAAAGAGTCTCGGCTCCTCAGGCGGCGGCGGCATTATTATGCGAATCTCTTCGGCATTTTTTTGCGCGCACCCGCCATAGAAGAGTGCAATAAAAAAGATGGATAATGGAAGCAGCAGTGTTCTTTTCAAAGTCAAACCCTCATTTGTCTAATTATGATTTCAGCTTATTATATCAAAGAATGGTTTTCAAGGCAATCGGCGTGTAGTGGGCAGTTGTACGTCTCTGTATACAACCGTCTGTCGTGTAAAATTGTTCTGAGAAATCTCGATTTCCCATGACAATTCTACCTGCAAAAAAAATGGGCCCGGCCAAAAGACCGTTCCCATTTTTTCAGTTTGTAGCGCTTACTTGTCGTGGCATGTCAGACAGACTGCACTGCCTTTGTTACTCGCTTCGCCGACTGTAGCTTTGTTTCTTCTGAGGAATGTATCACTTTCACCAAGGTGGGGATCGTGACAGCTTCCACACTCAACTTTACCGTTTCTAAGAAGACCGGCGATAGTGGTTGCACCGCTCCACCCGGTAATTGCTGTAGAAACAGGCTTGAGGCTTGCTGCTCCCTCTACATAAGTGATTGATACAGGGTGGTCGTTTGTAAGGTCGGTTCCGATTTGTGTTACACCTGCAGGCATAGTGACAGCTGTACCGGCTGCGGCTGTACCGAATGCCACATTCTGACCACCTGCAACGTATCCGCCTGAACCGGGAGCGTTTACGATAGAGTTGATTGCACTTACGCCGTCATGGCAGCTCAGACATGCGAGTGAAGGTGCGCTTGGCTGAGCCTCTGTTGCGGTACCTGCTATAGTCTGCCCTGCTGTACCGGCCGCAGCAGCGCCGTACATTGTGAATGTTCCGCCGGGAGTCGCTTTGTTCCACAGGGGAGCACCTGTAAAGTCGGTGTTGGCGGCGTGAGGTGTATGGCAGTAGACGCAGATTTCGTCATTGTTCTGTCCTGCAGTTGCCTTGATAGTACCACCACCTGTTGCGGAAAGGTCGTGTTTACTTCCTGTGATTACAGCCATCGCAGCTGTTGCTCCGAAAGTGAGCAGGGCGGCGGCAGCTATCTTCGCTATATGATTCATCTTCATGATATCCTCCTGTAGTTTTTGTTTACACAGTTTAATTGTAGCAAGAGTATGTAAAAACTGTGTAAATTTAAAGTAATTTACTCTTCCAAAAGATGAGTGTTGTGTAGAATCACGCCTCTATAACATTATATATAGGCAAAAACTCCTCTTTGGAAAGGAACTCCGTAAAAGTTGCATATCCGCTCCGCAGATAACTCTCCACCATATTCTCAATATAACCGGGAACCTCTTTGTGCGTAAGCAGTACACCCGTCCTTTTCGAGAACCGGCTCTCTTTTCCCTCAAGTTTCCCCCCTACCAGCAGTTCGAACCCTCTATGGCTTTTCCCATCTCTTTTAAAGGTTGCCCCACTCAAGCCGATGTCAGCTATGCAGGGGTGTGCGCACGAGTTGGGGCAGCCGTTGACGCTGATTGTAACAGGCTCTTTGAATGCGGGAAACCTGTTTTCAAGGTATAGGGCGACATCTTCGGCCACGCTTTTGGTTTCACTAATCGCGAATTTACAGAAGTCAAGACCGGTACATGCGGTTGTGCGTGTTCTAAACGCCGAAGGGTACGGGTTGATCTTCAACTTTTCCAACTCGTCGCATATCTCTTTTATGCGGCACTCCGGAACGTCGGTTATGATGAAGTTCTGCTTTGTCGTCGACCTAATCTCCTCTATACCGTATTTATATAGCAGTTCGTAAAGCCGCAGAAGCCTCTCCCCGCCCATTACGCCGCCGAAAAGTGCACACCCTATATGGCTCAAACCCGCCTTTTCGGAAGGAATTATGCCGCAGTGGTGCCGCTTTTTGGCCGGGGTTATTGCCGGAGGTGTTCCTTTTGAAAGTTCAATACCGCTCAACTCCTGAAGTTTTTGTATGAACTTTTCGACTCCCCACTCTCTGATCAGATGGCCGAGTCTGGCCCTGTTCCTCTTCTCGCGGTTGCCGAAATCTCTGAATATCGAGACCACGGTTTCGCACAGCGGTATGATATGCTCCTCCTCCGTAAAACCCAGAAAGTCGGCGAAACGTCGATTGCTCGCCAATCCTCCGCCTGCATAAACCGCAAAACGGAGTTTCGAACCGCTCTTTCGGGCCGCTACGAAGCTGAGATCCTGAATTTCGTGCGGCATACAGTGAGATCCGCAGCCGCTGACTCCTATTTTGAACTTCCTCGGCAGGTTGCTGAACTCCCTGTTCTCGTCGAAAAGGGTGTTGATTCTTTTCACGATGCCGCTTACATCCGCAATTTCGCTGCCGGACTTTCCGTTTAGCGGGCAGGTTACCGTATTTCTGACTACGTCCCCGGCGGCCAGACGTGTAGTCAGCCCCGCTTTTTCGAGCGTTTCGAATATAGACGGAAGATCCTTCATCAAAATCCAGTGAAACTGAAGATCCTGGCGGGTGGTGAAGTCTGCCGATCCTTTTGCGTAACGCAGGGAGATATCCGCCAATGTTTTGATCTGCTCCCTGCCCAGGAGTCCGTTTTCGATCTTTACACGAAGCATGAAATACTGGTTGCTGTCATCTTCCGGTTGAAGGTTTCTGTTCTGGGTATACAACCCGTACCATTTCAGCCTGTCTATATCTTCCGGGTCGACCTCTCTCTTTTCGTTTGCGTATTCATAAATGTTCTGCAGTACATCCAGCCCATCTTTTTCCCGTTTTATTCTCTCGACCCTGGCAGCTTTGCTCTCTCTCATTTCAATCTCCTTTAAACGTGTCAGTTCCCGATCTTTTCGCATCTCCACTCAGGGTAGTGCTTTCTTATGTAGGCGTTAAGCTCGATCTCCGCCTCCGTATAGACCCGCCCGGCACTCTCTGTATGCGAAGTCTCTATAATCATGCCGGCGGCTACCGTGTGATTGGTTATCTTGTCTATCACTATGAAGCTGCCGGTACCTTTTATCAGGCCGTAGGGATCGCAGGCGATCTCTCTCGTCAGGGTAAGAACACACTTTCCGATCTCGTTTAGATGGAGAGTATCGGTCTCTATCTCCTCCCAACTGTTGACATCTTTTTTGAAACGGACCGACTCGAAGATCGCGTTGAGCGAAGTGGTCGCTCTCTTTATCTCATACTCTCTTCCCGTTTCGAGCGCTTTTTCGTCCATCCATACTATCATCGCCTCTATCGTGTTGGAGGTCTTCAGCTTTTCATCCGACTTTATTATCAGATCTCCTCTGCTTATGTCGATCTCATCCTCCAGTGTCAGAGTCACGGCCATCGGTGCGAAAGCCTCCTCTATCGTCTCCGGGGCCGCTCCCCCTCTCTCCGCGGAGGGAACCACGATCTCTTTTACCCTGCTGCTCTTGCCTGAAGGAAGTACGGTTATCTCATCCCCCCTTTTTATGCCGCCGCTCGCTATGGTTCCGCAGAAACCTCTGAAGTCCAGGTTCGGCCTGTTTACATACTGAACCGGAAATCTGAAATCTCTCCGGTTGATATCTTCGGCTATCTCGACACTGTCGAGAAACTCCAGAAGCGCTTTGCCGCCGTACCAGGGCATATTTTCGCTCCTCTCGACCACATTGTCGCCTCTGAGTGCGCTGATGGGTATGAAATCTACCGTCGCCGCAGCTATCCCGTTCTCTCCTACGGCATTTACAAGACTCTCGCTGAGTTTCTCATACATAGTTTCGAAATCACTCTTTATACTCTCGAATCTCTCCTGCGAATAGTCGACTATATCCATCTTGTTGATCGCAACGACTATATGCCTTATACCGAGAAGCGATGCGATGTATGCGTGTCTTCTGGTCTGGGTCAGTACCCCTTTTCTGGCATCAATCAGAATTATCGCCAGATTCGCCGTACTCGCACCTGTAACCATGTTTCTAGTATACTGCTCATGGCCCGGTGTGTCGGCGATTATATATTTTCGCCTGTCGGTTGCGAAAAATCTGTATGCGACATCTATCGTGATACCCTGTTCGCGTTCGCTCTGCAGGCCGTCGATAAGAAGGGCGAAATCGATCTCTTCGCCCGTAGTACCGAACTTTCTGCTCTCTTTTTTAAGCGCGCTCAACTGATCTTCAAGCACCGTTTTGCTGTCGTAAAGCAGTCTGCCTATGAGCGTGCTCTTCCCGTCGTCGACACTTCCGCAGGTTATGAAACGCAGAAGCTCCTTGTTTTCGTGCTCTTTCAGATAGCGCTCTATATTCTCCGTTATAAGATTTCTGCTCATTAGAAATATCCTTCGATCTTTTTCTTCTCCATGCTGCCCTCCTGGTCCTTGTCTATTACTCTGCCCTCCCGTTCACTTGTACGTGAAAGCAGCATCTCCTGTATTATCTCGGGCAGAGTGGAGGCGTTCGACTCTACCGCCCCTGTCAACGGATAGCACCCCAGCGTCCTGAAACGGACCCTTTCCATTCTCGCCTTTTTTCTCAACTCTTCGGGCATACGCTCGTCATCTACCATGATCTTCGCGCCCTCTATATCCACTATAGGCCGCTCTTTCGCGAAATAGAGCGGAACTATGGGGATCTCCTCCAGGTAGATGTACTGCCAGATATCGAGTTCCGTCCAGTTGCTCAGGGGAAAAACCCGCACACTCTCACCTCTGTTTATCCGCGTATTGTATATGTTCCAGAGCTCCGGCCTCTGATTTTTGGGGTCCCACCTGTGAAACCTGTCCCTGAATGAAAAGATGCGCTCCTTGGCCCGGCTCTTCTCTTCGTCACGCCTCGCACCGCCTATTACGGCATCGTAACCCCCCTTGTTGAGAGCCTGCTTGAGCGCCTCCGTCTTCATGATGTCCGTATGGAGCTTGCTGCCGTGTATGAACGGGTTTATACCCATCTCGACCCCTTCAGGGTTTGTGTGGACCACCAGATCTACCCCCAGCTCTTTGACCCTTCTCTCTCTGAATTCGATCATCTCCCTGAATTTCCAGAGCGTGTCGACATGCAGAAGAGGGAAGGGCGGCTTCGCCGGATAGAAGGCTTTCATCGCCAGGTGGAGCATTACCGAGCTGTCCTTACCTATGCTGTACATCATGACCGGGTTTTCAAACTCCGCGGCAACCTCTCTCAATATGTGTATAGACTCGGCCTCCAGCTGTTTAAGGTGTGTCAACCTCTCTTTTGTCGCAATCATACCGCTCTCTCCTTTCTCAGGTGCAGACCACACTCTTTGTGTTCGGGGCTCTCCCACCACCATCTTCCGCCTCTTATATCTTCGCCTTCCGCTACAGCGCGGGTACACGGTGCGCAGCCTATGCTCGGGTATCCCCTGTCGTGGAGTTCGTTATATGGAATGTCGTTCTCCCTGATATATCTCCACACATCCCCGGTACTCCACTCTATGAGCGGGTTGAGTTTTATGAGTCCGAATGTATCATCGTACTCGACGGGTTGTGCGCTCTGTCTCGTAACGGACTGCTCACGCCTCAAGCCGGTGATCCATGCGGCTTTACCGTCGAGTGCGCGTTTCAACTGCTCCGTCTTTCTCACCCTGCAGCACTCCTTCCTCTTCTCTATACTCTCGTAAAAGCCGTTTATCCCGTCTCTTGCGACAAGGCTTTCAAGAGCGCTTCTGTCGGGGTAGTAGGCATTTATGCCTATCCCGTAGCGCCGCTCAGTCCTCTCCCAAACCCTGTAGGTCTCCTCCGGAAGCCTCCCGGTATCCAGCGTGAAGATCTCTATGTCGGGATCGATGGCGACCGCCATATGTGTAAGCACCTGATCTTCCGCCCCGAAGCTCGTCGCAAGGACCGTTCTCCCTGCGTATCGATCGAGAAAAAAACGGAGCAGATCGTCGGCCGAACTCTTTTTATATCTGTCGTTGTACTCTTTTATTATCTCTTTGACCTCTCTGTTCATAAAGTCTCCTATATATGATATTCGGGCTCTTTCGGCACCCTGCCCAGAGGTATTCTGTTCCAGGCTCTTTCGTGAAAATAGTAGAGAACCATCTTCGTAATCAGCTCTATTCCCCCGATGGATGCAGCCATTCCGAGGCTGCCGGTGATAACATATGAGATGATTACGGTATCCAGAGTGCCGAGGGCCCTCCATGAAATGGTTTTGACTACACTTCTGTACGGTTTCTCATGCATGGCATGTTTCCTCTGTTGAATATTACTGATCTTACGTAAAGCCAGGACAGTGCCCGGGCTTTGGCGGGGGAAGCCTCCCCCGTACCTCCCCAAAGCCGCGAAATCGCAGATTCGGGAGGATATTACGCTTATGCGCGGTATTAGTGAATAATCTCTATCGAAATAGTCAAGAATAGAGGCAAAAAAAAACGGGCTTTCGGCAGGCTATCCGAAAAGCCCGCTGCTCAGGTATCGCTCTCCCGTATCGTTGAGCATCGTAACGACCGTTTTGCCCCTGTTCTCTTCCCTTCCTGCCACGAGTGCAGCCGCATGAACGTTGGCCCCGGAGGATACTCCCACCAGAAGACCTTCACTCTTCGCCAGATCGGCTGCGGCGGCCAGAGCTGTCTCATCGGCGACCGGTATGATCTCGTCGTATATCTGCGTATCGAGAATCTTCGGTATGAAGCCCGCGCCGATCCCCTGAATCTTGTGAGGGCCCGGCTTCCCGCCCTCCAGGACCGGGGAGTTTTGCGGTTCCACCGCTATGACTCTGATGTCGGGATTGTACTCTTTTAATACTCTTCCGACTCCGGTGATGGTCCCCCCGGTTCCAACCCCCGCTACGAATATGTCGATCTTTCCATCGGTATCCCGCAGGATCTCCTGTGCCGTCGTTTTTATATGGATCTCCGGGTTGGCCGGATTTTCAAACTGCTGCAATATAACGGCGTTATCCAGCTCTTCGGCAATCTCCCTCGCCTTCTCCACGGCTCCGGCCATACCTTTCGCGGGTTCGGTAAGAACCAGTTCGGCACCTAGCGCCGCAAGCAACTGCCTTCGCTCCATGCTCATCGACGAGGGCATCGTGAGTATGAGTCTTATCCCCTTCGCGGCCGCGACGGAGGCAAGGGCTATACCGGTGTTTCCGCTGGTGGGCTCTATGAGAACGGTATCTTTGCCTATAACCCCTTTTTCGATCGCCTTTTCTATCATATTCGCGCCGATCCGGTCTTTGACGGAGCTTGTAGGATTCATAAACTCACACTTTCCCAGCACCAGAGCCCCGCTCTGCCGTGATGCCCCTCTCAGTTTTACCAGCGGGGTGTTTCCTATGAGGTCCGTTACATCTTTCGCATAGTTCATGAAATCTCCTTTTTATCCGGCGCCGAAGCGTCGGCATTTGGCCCGATACCGGAAATAGGGTAGTCCGGTCCGGGTTTTATATTGTGTAGCAGAGCTGCTTGGAGAGCTTCTGCTCATATAGCCCGAAATCGTCGAGAGATATGTCGAAAATCTTCTCGAGTCTCTCTTCGGCATCCTCGAAGAAGAGCTCCAGTACACTGTTTTGCGTAGCGGTCTCCGTTATCTTCAACTCACCCTCCAGTGATTTCAGCAGATCCAGTACGCGTATATCGGCAGGGTCGGCGGCAAGCATGTAGCCTCCGTAGGCCCCCCTGGTACTCTTTACAAAACCATCTTTTTTCAGTCCGTTGAGCAGCTGCTCCAGGTAGTTCTGCGGTATGCCGGCTCTCTCCGCAATGTCGCGGATCTTTACCGGCTTGTTGAACTGATACTCTTTGGAGAGTTCATACATCGCCAGCAGGCCGTATGTACCCTTGGAGGAGAGCAGGGTCATTTCAGCTCTCCATCGCCTGTTTCAGATCTTCGATGAGATCGTTGTAGTCTTCAAGCCCTACACTCAGCCTTACCAGCCCTGGAGTGACTCCTGCCTCTTCGAGCTCCTCCGCGCTCAACTGCTGGTGTGTGGTGCTGGCCGGATGGGTGATTATCGATTTGGAGTCACCTATGTTGACCACGACACTGAAGAGTTTTGTCTTGTCCAGAATCTTTTTGGCATACTCCAGATCTCCCACATCGAAGCTTACGAGACCGGAAGCCATGCCGTCTCTAAAGTATCGCTCGGCCTTCTCGTGGTTGGCATCGCTCTGGAGGCCGGGGTAGTTTACTTTGAGCACTTTCGGATGCTTTTCGAGGAACTCCGCGATCTTGAGAGCGTTTCTTGAGTGCTCTTTTATTCTTATGGCCAGAGTCTCCAGCCCCTGGATATGCAGCCATGAGTTGAAGGGTGCGGGCGCAGCGCCGATGTCGCGAATGAGCGAGAGCCGCACCCTTAGGGTGAATATAGGGAAAGGAAGGTCGGCGTAAACCAGACCGTGGTAGCTCTCGTCGGGCTCGTTGAACTGCGGGTATTTTTCGTTCCCGATGAGCTTTTCGTTGAGCTCTTTGCTCTCCACTATAAGACCACCTATAGCCGTACCCTGGCCGTTGATATATTTGCTGGCACTGTGGACAACCACATCTACACCGTGAGCGAGCGGGTTGAATATGATAGGTGTGGCTACGGTGTTGTCGCATATGGTGACGACGTTGTGCTTTCTCGCTATTTCGACGATCCTGTCGACATCGGCAACCGCTATCTGGGGATTGGAGAGCGATTCGAAAAAGATCGCTTTGGTCTTATCGTCGATAAGCTCTTCGAGATCGCCGGCAGTGTCGCTGTCGAAGATTCTGGCCTCTATACCGAAACGCTTCACCGTATGTGTAAGAAGCGTTGTAGCCCCGCCGTATATCTTTTTTGCTACGACGATATTGTCGCCCGCTTCGGCCAGATTCGCCACCGCATAGAAGATGGCCGCCTGACCGCTCGAAGTGGCGATGGCCGCCGCACCCTTTTCTATGGCCGCGATTCTGTTTTCAAGAACTTCGGTTGTAGGGTTGTTGAGTCTCGTATAGATAGGCCCCAGCTCTTTGAGCGCAAAGAGGTTGGCAGCCCTTTCGGCAGTCTCGAAGTCGTACGCCGTAGTCTGGTAGACCGGAACAGCCATGGTTTTGTATTCGTCTTTATTGTATCCGTAGTGAAGTGCAAGTGTCTGCTCTCTCATCTTCAAGTCCTTTGAAATTGTTGATATCTGAAATTGTAATAGAAAAAGAGAACAATGTCAAGTATATCGATAGAGATTAATAAGAATAAGATGCCATCTAGGAAAATTCTCCCAATTTTTTAATTTTTAATTTTTAATTTTTAGTTTTTAGTTTTTAATTTTTAGTTTGCAGTTTGCAGTTTGCAGTTTGCAGTTTGCAGTTTGCAGTTTGCAGCTGGTAGTGGGTAGTGGGTAGTGGGTAGTGGGTAGTGGGTAGTGGGTAGTGGGTAGTGGGTAGTGGGTAGTGGGTAGTGGGTAGTGGGTAGTGGGTAGTGGGTAGTGGGTAGTGGGTAGTGGGTAGTGGGTAGTGGGTAGTGGGTAGTGGGTAGTGGCGTTTTATTCTGTTTTGAGATGCTGGATTGAGTCGGACCCTCTTTTTGGAGAGTCCGATTTTTGGAGAGTGTTATTTGTCGTGGCAGGTTTTGCAGAGTTCACTGCCATTATTGCTTGTTCTACGGAATGTACCCCAGTTCGGATAGTGAGGATCGTGACAGCTCACACATTGTACTTTCCCATCTCTTAGCAAATCATTAATGGTTGTTGCTCCTTGCCAACCGCTGATTTGGGTATTTTTCGGCTTTAGACTTGCGGCACCTTCTACATATGGAATGGAGACAGGATGGTCATTTGTAAGATCGCCAAAAGCTCCAACAGCTCTTACATTGCTGGTACCCATTCTTTCTTGATAAGTTGGGTCGTTGAATCCGATTAGTGTTCCATTTAGATTGTATCCTCCAGAACCTGGAGCATTTACAACCGAGTTAATGGCACTTACACCATCATGACAGCTTAGACATGCCAGCGTTGCTCCGGACGGCGATGCATCGGTTTCAGTTCCGGCTATTGTTTTACCTGGAACACCTTCTGCACTTGCTCCATACATGGTAAAAGTAGTTCCGGTGGAGGGCTTGTTCCAGAGAGGGACATTTGTGAAGTCCACATTAGAAGCGTGAGGAGTATGACAATAGACACATGCTTCTGCGTTGTCACCACCGGCTCCATTACCCAAGTCGTGCTTTGAGCGTATTATTGAGCCGGATAAACTTGATACTATAAAGAAAGTAACCCCCAGTCCTACAAACAACTTTGTTTTCATTTCGTCCCCTTTTTTTGACTTCTCTGACTCGATTATTACATAGTAGTGTAAAAACTGTGTAAAACAACGTGAAATAACCTAAAGAATTTCGGAAAAATTTTAAGAAAGATGTTTTCCTCCACCCGGACCGCGGTCCCGGTGGAAGTATGTGGAGAGCGGGTTAGAAGCCGCAGGCTTCCATTCTTGTAGTGCCTGCTCTGTATGTCACTTTGAAATCTGGTCCACTTGTATAAAAGTGGATAAGGCCGCTTCTTGAAAAAATATCGGCCTCAGAAGAACCACCTGGACCATCGGCTTTCATTCTTAAACGTTCGTTTTGCAACGAGTTTACAAGTATGTGGGTGGCAATTCTCCAATCAGTAACAAAGTTACTCTGTGTGAAATTATTTTTATTGTATGTCAAATCATTATCCGAATTTCCATTGAAATAATATTGCCGACCAAAAGGATCATCCGGATTTCCATTAAGGTAGTAGCCGAAGAGGGATGTGAAGCGTTGATCAGAAGTACAAAGTTCCAATATGTCTGTCTGTCCATCTCCATCAATATCCCCGGAACTTTTTACGTACAGCCACTCACCATCTTTGACATCGAGATTTGTGATATACGAGTTGAATTCATCAAGTGTGAAATTCCCCTGGGTTATAGTGAACTCACGGTTGGGGTGAAAGGTTTCGAGTCTGGCGACTCTGCTCTCTATGGCGTCCATCCGGGCTTCGAGGGCGCTTACCCTCTCTTCGAGTGTCTGGGCCTGAAGTGAACCTGCGGTAACCAGTAACAGCATTGAAGCTGAAGCGAACAATCTCTTCATAACTTACTCCTTTGTTAAATTTGGAACAGAAAAAGTTTAGTATTAATATAGGTTAGAAGTCAATAGATGCCGATAAAAAACAGATAATATTATTGAGAAAGAGAGATAGGATAAGGGAAATTTATTTTCGAAAGGGCTGTCGGAGGAGTTTGCTACGGTGGAGAGAGAGGGTGCTGCGGGTGAGGGGAGAAGGTGCTATTTTTCCGGTTTTTTAGAGTCGTTTGTAAATGTATACTCGAAGTAGCTCCCTTTTTCAGGTTCGGATACGATTTTCACCTCTATCTTCTCTTCGTTGACTATTTTGCCGACGATGTTGAGACCGATGCCGAAGCCCCCTTTTGTATTGTCTTCCCTATAGTAGCGTGAGAAGATTTTCTGCGTATCTTTTATGCCTATTCCGTAATCTTTGAACCCGAGAACAATCTTGTCGCCTTTTCGCTTCAGCGACAAAATGACCTCTCCCCCCTCATAGGAGTATTTGATGGCGTTGGATAGGTTGTTGTCTACTATCTTTTGAAGTTTCGTCGGTACGAAGTCTATGTAGATTTCATCTTCTATATCCAGGCTCAGGGTGATATCTTTGAGCTCGGCGATATCTTTGAAGTAGTCGGCCGACTTTTTCAGAAAGTTGCTGAAGTTGATCCGCTTCTTTTCTGTTTTGTTGATTGTCTGCTCTTTTATCAGGTAGTTCATATCGTCGTAGAGTGACGAGAGAATCTTCGCCGCCGACTTTATTCGGGAGAGGTGGCGGTTTTTGCCGAACTTCTCGGTGAACATATCTATATTAATGTTGATGATGGAGAGCGGGGTGTTGATTTCGTGCATGGAGTCCTTTATGAAGTCGTCCAGGACCCTGTTTATCTCCTTGAATGGTCTGGAAAAGTTTTTTAGTATAAGGAAAGAGAAGAGAAACGTTACGGCCAGAATGGAGAGAAAGATGATGAGTATGTTGAAGAGTATCGTATAGATATTGAACTCGGTAGCGGTTACCAGGTATTTGGCTCCGAAGTAGTTTTCGTCCGGAAACTCCGTGACGTAGTAACGGTAGTTCCCCAGTTTGTGATACCCCTGTTTCAGGTTCAGGGCAGAAATGGGCTCTTTGATGAGTGTGAAGATGGGGTTTCCGTTTCTGTCGTAGAGGCCTGCCTGGTACGATTTGAATCTGGGGAATATGAAGGCGCTCTGGTACCTGCTGTCGAAACTCTCCATTTCGTTGATTATCTGAATACTCTTTTTTTTCAGAGCCATCTCGGTTTTTACCTCTTCGAGGTTGTACGTGTAGTTGTCGTAGATGGCGAAGGGAACCAGCAGAATCGCCATTACGATAAGAGTATAGATGATGGAGTATTTCAGTGAAAACCTGTACTCGTTTATATCAAGTTTCAAGCTTGTATCCTACGCCTCTGATGTTTTTGATGAGATCTTTGTTCAGCTTTTTTCTGAGATTGTTTATCTGTACCCTTACGTTCGCCGGGTCGACGTAATCCTCCCATACATACTCCGTAATCATCTCCGGCGTTACGACCCGGTTTTTGTATTTGATGAAGAGGTCGAGTATCATCTTCTCGGTTTTAGAGAGATTCACCTCCCGATCATCTTTCGTGAGGGTGAATGAGTTGGCATTGTACTCGTAGCCTCCCGGCAATTTGATAGTCTCCTCGTTTGAGCGCAAAGAGGCGAGTTTCAGCGCCGTAGCGACTCTGAGTTTGAGCTCTTTCATATCGAAAGGTTTTTTTATGTAGTCGCAGCACCCAAGGTTGTAACCGCGCTCTATACTGTCTATTTCGGTAAGTGAAGTGATAAAGATTGTCGGAGTCTGTACCCCGTTTTTGCGCAACTTTTCCAGAAGCTCGAAACCGTCTATACCCGGTACGTTTACATCTACCAGCAAAAGGTCGTATGTACCGTCGAAAGTCTCATCCAGAACCGCCTTGCCGTCGGAAAAGTCATCTACGATATAGCCGTTGTCTTCGAGCAGCTCTTTTATCGATTTTCTGAGCATATACTCATCTTCAAGTAGTAGAATTTTCATTACTTTATGGTCCCTTGCTTCTTGTTTTTGTGGAAGTTGTGGACGATAAGATCGATAAGCTCCTCTTTGGAGAGTGAACGGAGCTTCTCTTTCGCCGCTTCGTCGAAGAGTATCCTGTCTTTCTCTTCGATGACCGGACTCAAATGGACGATCTGCTCCGGGTCCATCTGCCTGAAAATATTTTCACCTTTTGAGTTAACATAGTGGTAGATATCCTCCTTGGTACTCTCCATTGTAAAAATGCTCTTTATCAGGGACTGCTGTTTCCCGGCAAAATTATCGAAATTTTCGCTCGGAATTACGGCGATGAAGTAACCCAGAAGCTTGCCGTAGTCGTTTTTTATCTTGTATGCGGCGAAAAAGAGGGACTCTTTTTCGAGGTAGTCGGTATGGATGAGCTCACGGAAATCTTCCGGTTCCAGAGAGCGCAGCCTTTGGGCCAGCCGTCGGCTGTAGTTGTCGGCGACTACGGAGTAGCCGTATATTTCCGGATTGTTTCCGGCCGGATCACCTGGTTGCAGTAGCTTTCGCATAATGATAGGAATGATCTCTATTCGGTACTCTCTCAGCCTGGATACTATACGGTCAAAGAGGGTGGTCACTTCCAGAATACCTATTATATGGTTGCCGTAAGTTATTGGTGCGGAGGCTTTTATTCCGGCCGGTTCGTCAGCCTCTATTGTGGTTTTCGGGTTTCTGGTTTTAATTATCTGCATCAGGTCGTTTCGACCGTATGCCGGAACTTTACCGGATGTGTCAGCATCCCAGCTTCTGGCGAATATGCTCAGCCCTTTTCCGTATATCTGGGTATATATATTTTCGGTTGAGGTGTTTTATGAAGGAGTCAGTAGTATCGTGTAGAATTCTGTAGCCCTTCGCTCTGTCGTTTTCAAGAATCGCATCGGCTATCGCTCTGTTTTTACTCATTGCAAGTGCAAGTGAGAGGGCCTGTATCTTTTCGGAGTTGATCGTGTGGAGAAGGAATTTGTTTATGTTGTCATATGCCATGTTTTTTTTATTGAGATCACTCTTTTCACCCAGGTTGAGTATAAGAAGGATCAACGCAACTGTAACCGCTAAAATAATGGCAAAAAAGATTTTTCTCATCTAAAAATTCATTCTGCTTTACTGAAGTATTCGTTAAAACGGATTTATTATACAACGTATAATATAAATCTGACCTCTAAAAATCTCCTGTTCGGAGTATAAAGCGGCATTTTCAGGTTTTTGTTTAGCATCGTTAACAGAGCTGACGCAATCTCTCCCGCCGGCAGAGCGGAGGCGGGAGGTTTGAAGCATCTACTTTTTGTGGCAGCGTTTGCACACTTTGAAGGGTGTAGAGCCTGTTGTGCGCAGAAGGAAGGGACCTTTTGAGCCGTGTGGATTGTGGCAGCTGGAGCATACGAGTTCACGGCCCGGTCTGGAGGGGTCCGGCCTTCCCCTGGTCGGATGGCCGCCTCTGTTTCTTGAGAATACGAAAGCGTTTATTATATGTTTTCCGGACGCTTTTTCCGCATGGCATGTAGTACATAGTTCCCAAATCGGCTTTCTTAGGAAGAAAGGGTTTGGTGAAGAGTGGGGGTTGTGGCATTTGTTGCAGCGGCCCAGTTTGGTCGGGCCGTGATCGGAGCGGTTGTGCTTCATGATATCTTCGACACGTTCATGACACTTGAAGCATTCCGGGGCAATGGGGTCCGGTTGGATATACCTGCTTTTCCCTTCGTCCATAAGATTGTTTTCACCGGTTTTCCCGGTGTGGCATACGGTACACATGAAGTTTACAGACGGGGCGTGACCGTTCTTTCTGGAGGTTAGGGCCTCATGGCATGAGTAGCAGTTGGAATCCTGCGGATTTTCGAGAACCTGAATATCTTCCGTCAGGGCTCCTTTTGCTTTTATGATCTTTTTCTGCGATTTTTTGAAGTCGGGATTCATATTGTGGCACTTTGCGCAGAGCTTTTCGTTTTCGGCGTTGTGGAAATAGATTTTTTTGAAACCGTAGGGTGCATCCTCAACACCCTCATAGACCTCGGAACGGTAGAAGACTTCTACATATTTGCTCAGGGTTCTGTTGTCATAGGTATATGCGGTTACCGTAATATTGTTCTCACCGAGCTTGAGTTTTACACTTTTACAGTAATAGCCGCTCTTCGGACTGTTTTTATATATGTAGAGTCTACCCTCACCGGTCTCTATTTCGAGTCTTTTGATTTTGCCTGGAGGTGTTTTGACAACCAGGGAAGCGAATGCGTCGTCGTATATCGCTTCATTTTTCGGTGAGACGATCTCTACCACATCAGACTCCGCTCTCCCCCCGGTCGAAACCAGTAGACCGAAGAGGAGAATAGCCGCGATAGGGTTTCTCCTCATAGATGAGCCTTATTTCGTGTTGACAATAGGCTTCTCTCTGTCATAGTAGCGCCTTGCATGGCAGGCAGGTGCACATGAACCGCCGGTCGGCGTCTCTATATACCTGATCGGGAAGTTGATCTTTCCGAACTGGGTCTTTTTCCTCAGGTGGTGCGGATAGTCTTTCGTTCCGTGGAAGTCGTGACACGCCCGGCATGTTCGTCCCTTTTTCTTGTCGACGTGAACGAAGTGGAGGTTTTGGGTTCCGTTTCTGAAGTTGGTGTACTCCGTGGTCTTCTCTTCAGTTATCTTTTTCGACTCGTGGCACTCGAAACAGATGTAGTTGTTCACATCGAAGCTTGCGTAGAAGGTTGACGGGAACGGTTTTTTAAGCATTCTGAAATTTTGGCTTCCGTGCGGGTTGTGGCACATTGCGCAGTCTCCCCACTGGATAGGCCCGTGCCAGTCAGGGTTCTCCTGGAGATGTTTGGCCATATTTATCAGTTTGACTCCGTCTTCATCTCTTTTTAGAGGCTGGTTGTGGCATTGAAGACACATATTCATTATACTGTCGGCTTTTATCATCTTCGGCTGACCCGTACCGTGTGGATCGTGGCACTCCTGGCATCCGTTGGGACGGTTGATGGCGCCGTGTTTGTTTGTCGCCTTTTCAATCCACTCTTTCTTGTCGGCATGGCACATTAGGCAGAGATCTCTCTTGCCGTCGGCTTTGAGCTGGAACTTGTAATCTTCAGTATGTGGGTCGTGGCAGTTGATACACTGATCCTTCACGGGCGGGTGGATATTGTCGGTTTTGTGAAGGAACTCCCCTTTTGCGGTGTGGCACGATGTGCAGAGTTCGTTTATGTTGGAAGCCACCAGCAATCTTTTATTCTGAGATTTGTGCGGGTTGTGGCACGCGGTACATGCTCCCGCCGCAACCGGGCCGTGAATGAATTTTTTACCCTCTTTTAGATCTTTGTCGTGGCACTGGTAGCAGAGATCTGGTGTATCCATGATTAGAGCGTAGTTCTTGCTCTTGTCCGGATGCTTGTCTTTATGGCATACGGTACAGTCACCCCACTCGAAAGGAGGGTGCACAACCTCTTTTTCCGAAAGCAGATTAGGCTCGAAAAATGGCTCTTCGCCCCCTTTTTCAGGCTTTGGAACTTCTGCTGCAACCGGAGGAGCTTCTACCGCTTCCGGAGCCGCTTCCGCAGGTGCCGCCGTAACAGTCTCGGTCGCATTTGGCTCTGAAGGAGCCGCCGCTTCCGTTTTTACAGTTTCGGTTTTTGCTGTAGCGTTCTCTTGCGGCCCCTTCTCCTTTGTCGGGGTTGTACACCCGCCGAGCAGCAGTACGGCAAAAACCGTCGACAACACGAATAGCCTACTATTGAATACTCTCATCTGAAATCCCCCTTGGTTAATTGATCGATTGTATTGCGTTACAGGCTGAAAAGAGTATAATTTTTTCATATACACTTTCAGGCGCGAATAATAGTACAATTTTAGAGAACTGTCAATATTAAAACATAGCCAAAAGCCTTCCCTACGTAACAAACAGGACATAAATCATTACTGGTTCTTATTTATGCTTGTAAGATAGTAGGCAAGTGCTCTATAGTCCTCTTCAAACATATGCTTGGTTTTGTAAAGCTGTGGTTTCATTATTCCGAACCTCTGCGGTTCGATTATTGGATTGGATTCCCCTTTCAGGAAATCTACCAGCTTTCTCTCATTTCCCAGATAGTGAATGGAAATCGTCTCCAGAGATGGTCCCACACCGGCCGCATCATCTTTGGGCTTGTGGCATATATTGCAGTTGTATTTCATAAATATCTGCTTGCCTCTCTCGGTCAGATCCATCTGCGCATATGCAATTGCGAACAACATGGTGAAAACCAGCAGTTTTTTCAACATCTATTTCCCCCTTTTTCAATGCGGTAAATATTACCGTTGAAATTTCGATCCGAATATTAATTTATACCCTCTTTTTGTAAAACCTCTGTAAAAAAAGGTTTTACTTCATATTAAATTCGAATACAAAGTCAAGACCGGCTATTGTTTACTCTAATATTTTGAAAAGATGCGTCGATATCTAAAAGTGATAATACACGGATAGATCGGAGACTGAATATGTTTGAAAGTATAGACCTGTTTCTGGACCACTTTGCCTCATATTTCATAGAGTTCATCGAGGTAGTTCTGTTGCTGATAATTTTCGGCCTCATAAATCTGTATATTTACGACAGATATGTACAGAGGAAGCATCAGCTTCTGATCAACTACCCGATCATCGGACGTTTCCGGTATCTCTTCGAAGCTTTGAGGGAGCCGTTGAGGCAGTACTTCGCGGAGGAGACCTTTTACGAATCTAGAGACAAGGTGGAGTGGGTCTACAAGGCTGCCAAAGATGTTCCCAACTTCATGTCGTTTTCGGTTTCGCAACCCTTTTCCGGGTCCAGGTTCGTCATAAAACACTCCTCTCATGTACTCAACGACGACGAGGTGGATTCAGATTTCGGCGTGCTTTTCGGAAAAAACAGACCCATACCCTTCCGCTCCAAAAGTCCCATAATCCGCTCTGCTATGAGCGACGGTGCTCTGAGCCCCGAGTCTGTGCGCGCATTCACACTCGGCGCGACTCTCTCCGGTTTTCCAATAAATACGGGGGAGGGCGGGCTTACATCCAACTACTTCTTTACCCACAGGCCTGATCCTAAAAATGCGGAGTACCTTGAGGTAGTGAAGAGTACCCCGGCGGCCGAACTTCTCTTCAAGCTTGTGACATTTTTTTTCAACAGGTCACTCGCGATCAAGCTCTACCGT
The DNA here is from genome assembly GCA_003945285.1 of Hydrogenimonas sp. Taxonomy (NCBI): domain Bacteria; kingdom Pseudomonadati; phylum Campylobacterota; class Epsilonproteobacteria; order Campylobacterales; family Hydrogenimonadaceae; genus Hydrogenimonas; species Hydrogenimonas sp. The sequence continues at coordinate 1,358,863 of AP019005.1, read as the reverse complement.
AAACAGCTTCTTCACAAGAAGACGGAAAATACGTACATTTACGATCCGAAATCGCACTCGCTCTTCAGGGTCAACTGGAAAGCCCCACTATCAGCTTTTCCCGAAGATGTGCCCAAAGATATACCCGATCTGATCCTGCAGATCGGTTCGGGGCTTTACGGTGTGCGAGACGAGGAGGGAAATTTCGATGAAGATCGCTATGAGAAAGTTATGCGCTTCTGCAGGATGACCGAGATCAAGATAGCCCAGGGGGCGAAGCAGACCGGAGGCAAGCTGGCCGGGTCGAAGGTGACCGCCGACATCGCTTACTATCGCGGAGTCGAGGAGGGGAAAGATCTGATATCTCCAAACCGTTTTCCCTATGCAGGCTCCAACGACGAGCTCCTCGATTTTGTCGGCAGGCTTCAGGAGATCTCCGGGAAGCCGGTGGGAATAAAGATTGTCATTTCGGATGCAAAAAGTGTCGAAGAGCTGGTACAGACGATGAAAAAGCGCAAGAGTGAAGGAAAGGCTATAGTAGACTTCGTAACCGTCGACAGCGGGGACGGCGGCAGCGCCACCGCTCCGCTGGAACTGATGGAGTCCGTGGGGCTCACCACCCCGAACGCCCTTTATGTGATGGATACGATGCTTCGCAAATACAACCTCAGGGAGGATGTGAGCATCATATCGAGCGGCAAAATCCTCGCGCCGGACGACGTCGTGATAGCTTTGAGCCTCGGTGCGGATGCCGTCGGTATCGCCAGAGGGTTTATGATGAGCGGCGGCTGTATAAGGGCCAGAAAGTGCTCCGGGACACAGGGGCATGTATGTCCTGTAGGTATGGCTACCCAGGACCCCAAGAAGCGTGCCTCCTATCTTGTTGTACGCAAAGGTGGTGAGATAGCTAACTACCATTCGAACCTGATAAAAGGTGTAAAGACGCTCCTGGCCGTGATGGGTGTGAAAAAAATAGGTGATCTCGACAAGAAGCACTTGACGTTCAAGAACCGCTCCGGAGAGATCTTTTTCGATATTGACAACTATTTCCACCAGAAACTTCATATTTGAAAGAGAGGCAGATATGCGGCACTACTACAATGTAATTATTATCGGCGGAGGAATTTCAGGGACGGCACTGCTATACGAGCTTGCCGAATATACGAATCTCGAAAGCGTAGCGCTGTTCGAGAAGTATCCTGCCCTGGCGCAGATCAATACCAACGGAAGAAACAACTCCCAGACTCTTCACTGCGGAGATATAGAGACGAACTACACTTTCGAGAAAGCGAAGAGGGTCAAACAGACTGCCGGAATGCTCTCCAACTACGCACTGAAACACGGATATGCCGGGAGACATATCTTCAAGTTTCCCAAAATGGCGATAGGCGTGGGTGAGAAGGAGAAGGAGTTTATCGAGAAGCGTTTCGAGACTTTCAAATCTCTCTACCCCTATCTCGAGCTCTATACCAAAGAGGATCTCTCCAGGATCGAGCCCAAACTTACCGAGGGGAGAGAAGAGGATATTGTGGCGATGGGTGCCCTTGACGAATATTGCGCCGTAGATTTCGGCGCTATCGCGGAGACGTTTGTCGAAAATGCGAAAAAGGTCATGAAGGGGGTATGCGATATCTATCTGGATACGGAGGTCTACCAGATAGAGAAGCTGGGCGACAAGTTCCAGCTTCTCACTCCCAAGGGGAAATATTTCGCCGATTACGTCGTCGTGGACGCGGGAGCGCACTCTCTGCTGCAGGCTCATAAGATGGGCTACGGCAAAAACTACGCATGTCTGCCTATAGGCGGCAGCTTCTACTACGCCCCGGCCTCCATACTCAACTCGAAAGTCTATACGGTTCAGAACGACAAGCTGCCGTTTGCGGCGATACACGGCGACCCGGATATACTCGCCGAAGGGAAGACCAGGTTCGGCCCTACGGCGCTGGCGCTTCCGAAACTCGAACGCTATACGGAGAGTACATATGTCGAGTTTTTCGAGTCACTTCGCCCGGACAGATCCGTGATGAAGGTCTTCTACGACCTTCTGGCCGATGATGAGATCAGGGAGTATATATTTAAAAACATGATGTATGAGGTCCCCGGAATCAGAAAAGGGCTCTTTTTAAAAGAGGTGAAAAAGATAATTCCCACACTGACCGAGAGAGATATCGAGTTTGCTGAGCATGTCGGCGGATTGAGACCTCAGATAATAGACAAAAAAGAGAAAAAGCTGCTTCTGGGTGAAGCGAAGATAGATACCAAAGAGGGAATAGTATTCAACATGACTCCATCTCCTGGGGCGACAAGCTGCCTGGGAAACGCCATGAAGGATGTCGAGCTGATAGCGGAGTACCTCGGGTGCGAATTCGACGAAAAGAGGCTCAGGTACGAGCTGATGGACGAGGAGGAGACTCTATCGGGCCGATACGGTATACCCGGTTACGCGGTCTCTGCCGTTTGATATAGATAAGGAAGGAGAAGAGTATGGCCAACTTTACGATAAAAAACGAGGAAACAGGCGCTTCAGCCGAGTTCGAGATTCTCGAGTCCACTCTAGGGGCTCCTGTGGTAAATATTGCGGGTTTGCGCTCCAAAACTGGTGCATATACGTACGACAACGGTCTCGGGGAGACCGCCACATGCCAGTCGGCTATAACATACATAGACGGTGCCAAAGGAGAGCTTCTCTACAGGGGGTACCCCATAGAGGAGCTTGCACAGAAGAAGAACTATATAGAGGTCTGTTACCTCCTGCTGCACGGTGAACTTCCCGACAGCGGAGAGTATGCGGAGTTCGAGCGTGATATAAGGACAAAGAGCTATCCTCACGAGGGTATAAAGCATCTTTTTAATGCCTTTCCGGACAACGGCCACCCGATGGCGATACTCTCATCGGCCGTATCGGCACTCAGTGCGTTTCACCATCAGCACTTAAACGTAAGCGATGATGAGGAGTTCATGGAGATGGCCAGAAGGATCATAGCGAAGATGCCTACACTCTCCGCATATACCTACCGCCACTCTATGGGGTACCCGCTTATCTACCCAGATATGGACCGCTATTTTACAGAAAATTTTCTATACATGATGAGAGCGTTTCCAACGGGAAAAACCGAGATCAAAGATGTCGAGGTGCGTGCTTTGGACAAGATATTCATGCTTCATGCCGACCATGAGCAGAACGCCTCCACGACTACCGTAAGGGCGGTAGGTTCCACCGGCGCGCACCCGTATGCGGCGGTCGTTGCCGGGATAAACGCACTCTGGGGCAGGGCGCACGGAGGCGCCAACGAATCGGTGATAGCGCAGCTGGAGATGATAGGAAGCGTAAAGAATGTCGATTCGTTCATAAAACGTGCAAAAGATCCGGACGACCCTTTCCGCCTTATGGGGTTCGGCCACAGGGTCTATAAGAATTTCGACCCCCGTGCGAAGGTTCTAAAGGGCCTTAGAGACGAGCTACGCGACACTATAGGCATAAGCTCAAGGCTGATAGAGATTGCCGACAGGGTGGAGGAGATCGCATTGAGTGACGAATATTTCGTCAAAAGAGGTCTCTATCCCAATATCGACTTCTACTCCGGCACCATTTTGGAGGCCCTGGGTATCCGCAAAAAGATGTTCACTCCGATCTTCGTCATCGGCCGTACGGTCGGCTGGATAACCCATCTGATAGAGCAGAAAAAAGATCCCGGGCAAAAGATTTACAGGCCGAGGCAGAGATATGTCGGTAAAACGAGAAGGAGTGTGCCGTAACCATCTGTTTATTGGAGATATTGAGGTTTTACACGGGCAGGAGAGTATTGGTGACAGATATCATCTTGGCCGTGTGGGCTCGACCGCATCAGCGGAGTTGCGAATGGGGAATCGGAGTGCAAAAAGCGCAACATCATATTGAACCCGGATTTTACAATAGAGGTTACAAAGCTATATACGAACCATTGCGCCGTGGACACTCACACAGAAAGAACCGATGCGTCTACAGGTGTAGCTTATCTTTTCCGCAGGCACCAGCAGTACATACGTTCGGCTGATTGTAAGCGATTTCAATGCGAAATCATGGTTGGGATAAACGGTTTTGTAGTTTCAGGGTGGGTTGGTAGATGGTGGGCCAACCAGGACTCGAACCTGGGACCATCCGGTTATGAGCCGGATGCTCTAACCAACTGAGCTATTGGCCCTTGAAGGGGGAAAATCTCTAAAGAAAATTAACTTTAGAGCCGGAATTATACAAGAAATTGAACCGAAAAGCAAGAAAATTTTCCAAAATTCCGAAAAGAAGCATGAAATTTATGAAACTGCTCCCCCCGTGGCTCAACAGCGGGAGTGGAACTCCGACTACAGGTGCGAGCCCCATGGTCATAAGAATGTTCACACCGGTGTAGACAAAAAGCAGAAAAGCTATGCCGTATGCGGTAACTTTTATGTAGTAGTCTCCCCTGGCGTGTATTCCGAGACTGAGAATATGGAGTATAAGCATAGCATAAAGAAGTATCAGCCCCGCAGCTCCGGCGAAACCGAAGCGCTCTACGAAGTATGCGAAGATGAAATCGCTCGAAGCGATAGGCAGAAATTTCAGCTGTGTCTGTGTCGCCTCCTCTTTCGGCTTGCCCGTCATGCCCCCGGACCCGATCGCTATGATCGACTGCTGAACATGGTAGCTCGGTTTTTCGGCAAGAAAGTCGTGTATTCTCTTCTTCTGGTAGTCATGGAGACTGCTGTACAAAAAGGGTGCCGCCACGGCGAGGGTTATCGCTATACCGGCCCAGATTTTCCACTTCACACCTACGAGAAAGAGTACGCCGTATCCGATTATCAGGAGTACAAGAGCGGTGCCCAGGTCGGGCTCCTTGGCTATCAGCACGAACGGCAGAAGTATGTAGAAGGAGAACTTTCCGAACTCTTTCAGGCCGTAGCCGCCCTGCCGGGGAGGGTTCTCCTGAACAAGGTACGCCAGCATCAGGATGAAGGCCGGCTTGAAGAGCTCCGAGGGCTGTATCGTCAGGCCGACGAAGGGGATCTCCAGCCAGCGCTGCGCACCGAGCCTGGTGACACCGAAAATATCGACACTGAGCAGCAGGAGTATGGTGAGCCAGTAGAAAATGGGTATCAGCCATCTTATGGATCTCCAGGGAATCAGGAAACAGATGAAGAAGACGACGAAACCTATAGCGGTATAGAGAAGCTCCTTGCGGAAGAGGGCGGAACTGATTTCGTTTACCAGGTATAACGATGTGAGAATGAGCGGCAGGATAAGAAGGATGAGAAAAAAATCGAAATGTGTTAAAATGCGCCTGTCGAACATCAGGAAATGTTTCATGGAGACCTACTGTCGAAATTTATTACCTGACCTTACGCAAAATCCGAACGCCGGGGGCCTTTAGATGTGCCCCAAAAACCGCTGAAGCCTTCGGCGCCCGGGCGGGCGGGCACGGTTTTTTGAACGATATTTTTCAGCTCAAACCCCGGGACAAACGGATTTTGCCTAACATTCAGTTATTTCAGGAAATTGTATCGAAGAAATGAGAAGAGAGAGTTTAACCGGACGTCTGGTCGCAGAGGGCGAAGGGAGGCTGGACCGTATTCTGCACTCCCGCCTCGGCGGTTCCCGCAGCCAGGTGGAGCAGCTGATTAAAAGAGGGTTCGTCAAAGTCGGCGGAAAAGAGATAACCAAAGCGGGCTACAGGGTCACCGAAGGGGCGGAGATAGAGTATACGATCCCTCCGGAGCCTGAAAGGGAGAGTGTCGTCGTAGATTTCGACGTTCCGGTGATTTACGAAGATGAATATATTCTGGTCGTCAACAAACCCTCCGGTCTTGTGGTGCATCCGGCCCCGAGCGTAAAGGGGCCGACACTTGTGGATTGGCTGAAGGCGAGAGGGGTCTCCCTCTCCACCATTAGCGGCGAAGAGCGCCACGGCATCGTACACCGACTCGACAGGGAGACAAGCGGTGCGATGGTTGTAGCCAAGAGCAACGATGTGCATGAAGAGCTCTCGCGCCAGCTCCAGGATAGAAGCATGGGGCGCTACTATATCGCGGTTGTGGACTACCCGTTGAAAGAGTCGGGGGTGGTAGAGGGGCCTATAGGAAGAAACCCGGCGAACAGGCTGAAGATGGGTGTCGTCTCCGGGGGGAAGCCGGCGAAAACCCGTTTCGAAAAACTGCTTCAATCCGAAAATACCCCGTTCGAACTCGTGGCGGCCAAACTCTTTACAGGCCGGACCCACCAGATAAGGGTGCATCTAGCATCGATCGGACGCCATATAGCGGGTGACGGTTTATACGGTTTTAAGAGCGGCAGAGGTAAAATAGAACGTATTTTGCTGCACGCTTTCGTGCTCTATCTCAGACATCCGAAAACAGGTAGAAAGATACGTTTTACCGCCGATATTCCCGACTCTATGAAAAGATCGATCGAGAGCTATTTTGACAAGGAGAAACTAGATGAAATACTGGATCCGTGCGCTCTGCTTCGGCGCTTTGATGATGATTGCCGGGGGATGCGCACAGAAGAGCGTAACGCCCGAGGTACCGAAGGTAAGAAGCGACCTTCCCAAGGTGGAGTCCATAAAGACGCTGAGTGACATGACCAGCGTGGGTTTCGAGTGGAAGATGATACCTTCCGCACGCATAGAGGGGTATATGCTCTACAGGCTCGACCCCGGTAGCAGGGACGGAAAGCTGAAGCGTGTCGCCACGATCTCCGACCGTTACAGCTCCCACTATGTCGATGAAAACCTGAAGCCGGGATCTCTTTATATTTACCAGATGTCTACCTACACCTCAGACGGCTTCGAATCTCTGCAGTCGGAGCCGGTCCGTGTAAAGACCGCCCCGATGGTCCCTTCCGTCAGCTTTCTGCGCGCGATAGCCAACCTCCCCGAACGGATCAAACTGATCTGGCGCCCACACCAGGATATGCGCGTAACAGGGTATGTCATCGAGAGGACAACCGTAGCCGAACCCGGCAAGTGGCAAGAGATAGCGGAGGTGCAGAACCGCCTCAGCGCGGAGTATATAGACAGGCAGATAAAGCAGGAGGAGGTCTATGTCTACAGAGTCAGGGTAAAGCTCTGCAACGGGTTGGTATCTGGTCCCAGTACCGCGGTGAAAGCTATTACCAAGCCCCTTCCCAAGCCTCCTCTCCATCTTACCGCTACACAGGATCTGCCCAGGAGCATACATCTGGAGTGGCAGCCGAGTCCTACACCCGATGTCGTCTACTACAAAGTCTACAGAAGCCCTTTCGCCAACGCCTTCTACATCTACAGGGCAAAAACCGACAAGACCTTTTTCGACGACAGGGTGGATGATGACGGAAAGATCTACTATTACAAGGTCTCAGCCGTAGACAAGGATGGACTAGAGAGTCCGATTCCGGATGTGCCGGTCATGGGCAGCACCCTGACCAGACCCTCCCCACCTACGATAACCGCCGCGAAAACCGCTTTCAGCCAGGGAATCATAATCTGGGAGCCGGGTGACGACCGTGCGGAAAAATATGACGTGATCCGTACCCACTGGGAGGGGCTCTCGAGGGAGACACGCACCTTCACCAATATCTACGGGAACAAGTTCGTAGACAAATTTATGAAGCCGGGCATCAAGTATACATACAGAGTAGTCGAGATAGACCGCAACGGACTTCGCTCCGAGCCGTCCGAAGCTGTCGAGCTCTATATCGAGCCCGGTCGACGGTAGAAGAAGCCCATGCCTCATATCAGACTGGAGAGTTTCAAAGAGCCCGCTCTGCCTTTCGAGGCCGACGGGGTAAGTTTCGAATGGTTCGCGAAAAACCTGGAGCACGAAAAGGAGGGGCTTATAGGGGTGAAGGCCGAAGGGGTCCCCTTCTTGCTGCAGCTCAAACCGAAAGGCGACACACTTCTCCTGAAAGGGGAGAAGATAACGAGACCCTCTCCGAACACTCTTTTGAAAAAAGCTCTCAAAGTATATATGGAGAGTTTCGCTCCGAAGGTGCTCTTCAGCAATATAGCCAATGTGGAGAGCGCACGGCTTCCGAAGCCTACAGAGGCTCTGAAAGAGGCTGCCGGCTTCGACCCTTCCGAACTTCCAAAGAGACCTCTCTGGATCGAAATCGGTTTCGGGAGCGGCCGCCATCTCGTCTATCAGGCGAAGCAGAACCCTGATGTCCATCTTATCGGGCTCGAGATACACAGACCCTCGCTGGAGCAGGTAATGAGGCGTATAGAGCTCGACAAGATCGGCAACCTCTGGGTAATAGACTACGATGCGCGTCTCTTCATGGAGCTTCTACCGAGCAACAGGGTGGAGAAGATATTCGTACACTTTCCGGTCCCGTGGGATAAAAAACCGCACCGCAGGGTTATATCCGACTCTTTCCTGGAGGAGTCCTTGAGGGTTTTGGAGCCGGGAGGGAGCCTTGAACTGCGAACGGACAGCGAAAACTACTTCAGGTATGCGATGGAGGTTTTTACTCGGCCGGAGCGGGTTAAGCTTACGCTTAAAAAAAACCTGGAGGCGGCGGTACGCAGCAAGTATGAGGATCGCTGGCGCAGAATGGGAAAGAACATATACGAGGTGCATGTCGAGTCGCTCGAAGTTTCCGAACCGCGGGAAGAGAGGTACGACTTCTCTTTCGGAAAGCCGCTCTCTATCGGTGAACTCTTTGCGAAAAAGCCGGAAAAGGCGTCGGTGGAGAGCGATTTTTTCGTCCATTTCGAGCGCTTTTACGCGATTGACGAAAGAGACGGGCTCATAAGGGTCTCATTCGGAAGTTTCGACAGGCCGGAACACAAATTCGTTCTCGTTCGCGGCGGATCTGCCGAGTACTATCCGCACGCACCTGTAAATACGGCGACAAACTACAAAGCGCACAGGATGATAAGGGAGTGGGTAGAATGCGCAACGTGATAGAGGCGAATGCCCTAAAGCTCGCATATCCCAGGCATGAGCCGGTAATAAAGAGCGCTTCGTTCAGCGTCGGTACCGGGGAGTTCGTATTTATAACCGGCGCCAGCGGAAGCGGCAAGTCGACCCTCCTGAAGTCTATGTACGGCTCCATGCCGCTGCACGGCGGTGAACTGCAGGTGGGAGGGATCGACATGGGCTCCGTCTCCGGCTCGAAGCTATATAAACTGCGCAGGCACATAGGCATAATTTTTCAGGACTACAAGCTGATCAGGGAGTGGAGTGTAGAGAAGAATGTAATGCTGCCGCTGATTATCGCAGGTTTTCCCAAGGATGTCTGCCGGGCGCAGGCCAAAAAACTGCTCACACATGTAAAGCTCTCCCACAAAAGCGACAAATACCCCCTGGAACTGAGCGGGGGGGAGCAGCAGAGGGTGGCGATGGCCAGGGCGCTTGCGCACAACCCCTTTCTGATTCTGGCGGATGAGCCCACCGGCAACCTCGACGACTACTCTTCACAGGTGGTCTGGGATCTTCTGGAGCGTGCGAACCGGGAGTTGGAGACGACCATACTGGTAGTAACCCACCGTATACCTGAGATGTTCAACGCCGACTATCGCCATCTTATGATCGAAAACGGGGTGATATATGAGATCCGCTAGGCACCATCTCGCACTTATTCTACCTCTTTTCGCGATACTCTTCTCGGTCGAATACCTGCTGGTTTTCGACCGCATAACGGGGAGCTACGAGACCAGGCTAAAGGAGAACTATTCGCTTATTCTGGTGGCGGACAGGTCTGTAAAGCTTTCGGATCTGTCACACTGCGATACGCTGATAGAGAAGGTCGAGCCTATAGATGCTCAAAAGGTTTTGCGTAAGATAAAAGGGGATATGCAGAGTATCGACCTGGAGAAGATAAAGGCGATAATGCCGCTCTTTTTCTCCATAAAGCTGAAAAGGTACGCCGACGGCAGAAGAGTAGAGAAACTCAAGTCCGAACTGCTCTCCATCGACGGTGTAAAAGATGTACATATTTTCGAGAAGGTGCATGAGAGGCTCTATGCGATGCTGCTGTTCATGAAGAGCTCATTTACTGTTTTCGGCGCTCTTATAGGTGTGATCTCCCTGCTTCTGCTTATGAAGCAGATGACGATCTGGCAATTCGAGCATAAGGAGAGAATGCAGATTATGGCACTTTTCGGTGCACCTCTCTGGCTCCGCAGCGGAGTACTCTTCAGGCTGGCTGTAACCGATGCTCTTGTCGCACTGATACTGGTCGTGTCGGCAATTCTCTACCTGGCGAATTATCCGGGAGTGGCCTCTCTGCTGGAGGATATGGATCTGGATCCGGCACTTCTGTTCAGACCGGACGATGTCGCGCTGCTCGCGGCTATCTCTTTCTCCATCGCGCTTCTGAGTGCCGCGTGGGTCGTGATCCGTTTCAAAGAGGAGTAGTAGAGAGGATGCGCTTGAAACTTCTTCTCGTTACGGCGGCTCTTTCGCTGCTTACAGCTTTCGGTGCGACTATCGACACCAAAATAGAAAAGTCGAAGCAGAGGCTCGCCAGTACCAAGAGTGCCTACAGCAGTATGGACAAGAAGCTCGCCAGGATAGCGGTAAAGATAACATCCAACAGAAAAAAGCTGCAGGAGCTCGACAGAACCATAGCCAAACTCGATGCTGAGATAGCGGAGAGTGCCGTCAAATATGCCAAAGGGGAGGAGAGGCTCAAGGAGATCCGCAAAGAGCTGGCTGAGTTGGAGCTGAGGAGAAAAGAGCAGGAGAAAGAGCTGACCGATCTTATGGCAAACAGGTACGTGCTGGGTGAGATCAAGAGGCAAAAGGGTGTGGAGTCTCCTGTAGAGGTTGTGGAGAACGAGGTTCTGAAGGTGCTGATAAAAGTCGACAGCAAACGGCTCAGGCAGATGCAAAGTGAGTACCGCAATACGCTTCTTCAGAACAGAAAGCTTGTGGCGGAGGCAAAAAAGATCAAGAGTATGATAGATACCCTTGAGGCGAGGAAAGATAGGGCGGCGAAGGAGAAGAGAAGACGAAAGGAGCTTCACGCCAAACTCCAAAAAGAGAAGAGGGAGTACCAGGCAAGGCTTCGGAAGCTGCAAAACGAGGAGCGGGACCTGAGAAGAACGCTTGCGAGGCTCAATATTCTGAAAAAGGAGAAGCTCAGAAAAAAAGAGGGCTCTTTGAAGCAGTCTGAAGAGAGAAGACGGGACATAGCATCTGGAGACAAGCTAAATGTCCGTACGATAGGCTCTTCATACAGGCGTCATGCCGTAGGACGCTACAGGGGGCCCAAGACCATATCGCCGGTAGGAAAGGCGAAGTTGGTCAAGAAGTTCGGATCGTACATAGATCCGGTATACAAGATAAGAATATTCAACGAGTCGGTTACGCTGCAGCCCTACAGGAGGAATGCCAAAGTCAAGAATGTGCTCAACGGCCGTGTCGTATTCGTAAAGGATACGAAGATGCTAGGCAAAGTGGTTATCATCGAACATAAGAACAATCTGCACACAATCTATGCAAAAATGGATAAAATCGCACCTACAGTAAAAGAGGGGAAGAAGATAAAAAAAGGGTATGTGATAGGTAGAGTGGAGAGAGAGCTGATGTTCGAAGTGACACAGAAGGAGCGCCACATAAACCCGCTCGATCTCATCACCCTGAAGCGGTGAGAGGGGGACCGCACCTCTGCCGTTGCAACTAGAGGTGCCTATATATCTGTTTTAAAGCATCTTTTGGATAAAATCCGTCAACTTTAAGGCAGGAGAAGTGATGGCGAAGCAACGGGTACTGGTGAAGTTTTCCGGTGAAGCCCTGGCCGGAGAGAGCGGATACGGGGTCGACACCTCCATTCTGAAGTTTATTGCCGAAGAGATAAAACAGCTTGTCGACAACGGTGTCGAAGTGGGCGTAGTGATCGGCGGAGGAAATATAATCCGCGGTGTCACCGCCGCCAAGGACGGAATCATCAAGCGCACCAGCGGCGACTACATGGGAATGCTCGCGACCGTAATAAATGCCGTCGCGATGCAGGAGGCGCTTGAGTACCTGGGAATGAGAGTCAGGGTCCAGAGCGCAATAAAGATGGAGCAGATATGTGAAACATTCATAGTCCGCCGTGCCATAAGGCACCTAGAGAAGGGACGCATCGTTATCTTCGCGGCCGGTACCGGAAACCCGTTCTTCACGACCGATACCGCTGCTACGCTGCGTGCGATAGAGATCGGTGCCGATATGATCATAAAGGCTACCAAGGTGGACGGAGTCTACGACAAGGATCCGAACAGGTACCCGGATGCGAAGAAGCTCCATGAGCTCAGTTACGACGAAGCGCTTGCGGACAACATAAAGGTGATGGACGATACATCCATAGCGCTTGCGAAAGAGAACAGGTTGCCGATAGTGGTGTGCGATATGTTCCGGAAAGGGAACCTGCTCTCTATAATCCACGGCGACTACGATAAGTGTTCCATAGTCAAATAGGTCACGGAGGAGTTACGCAGACGGCGTAACCCCATTCAGCAGAGAAAACAGAAATCAGAGGAGAGAAAAATGAGACTAGAGAAAAAAGCGGCGAAAGCACTGGAGAGGGCGAATTTCAACAGGTACCTCCTCTCCGCGGCGGTTTCAAAGAGGGCGAATGAACTTGCGGCCGGAGCGGAGCCGCTTGTGGATATGGATCAGAAAAAGCACAAGTTTGCCGATATCGCGATCGTGGAGATTGCGGAAGGCTATCTGAAGATCGAAGGTGTGGAAAAGAGCTAAGGTCTTTATGTGCAGCCATCAATAGAGCCGCTGCTTGAGAAGATCCGTTCCGTCCATACGGTTTCGGAGGCGCAGTCGCTTCTTTTCGAGACGATATCACCTACACAGAAAATCACCGATGCGCTCGCCTTCGCAAAAGAGGCTCACGAGGGGCAGAAGAGGAAAAGCGGTGACCCCTATATTGTCCACCCGATTCTTGTAGCGGCCATAACCGCCTCCATAAGTTCCGACGAGACGATGGTCTTGGCGGCGCTTCTGCACGATGTCGTCGAAGATACCCCTTTCGGCATAGATGATATAAGGGAGCGTTTCGGAGATGATGTGGCCTACCTCGTCGAAGGGCTGACGAAAATCGTCGAACTCAGAGACAGTGAGCTGGTCCCTTCTACATCGGACGAGAAGCTGGTCACTTCGGCTCTCAGCTTCCGCAAGATGCTGATATGCTCCATTGAGGATGTCCGCGTACTCGTCATAAAGCTCTGCGACAGACTCCACAATATGCTTACGCTCGATGCCCTGAGCGAAGCGAAGCGGCACAGGATCGCGGAAGAGACTATAGTCGTCTATGCCCCGATTGCGCACAGGCTGGGTATTGCAGCGCTCAAAAACAGGCTCGAAGATCTCAGTTTCTACTACCTCTTTCCGAAAGAGTACGGTAAGATAGACGAATATATAACTTCGCACAGCCAGGATTTCCAGATAAGGCTCAACACCTTCATTTCCAAGGTGAAAACCCTTATGGTGCACAACGGCTTCAAAGCGGACAGCTTCGAGATCTTCGGAAGGGTCAAGCACTACTACTCGATATATCTGAAGATGCAGCGCAAAGGTATTTCTATAGATGAGATACTCGATCTACTGGCGATAAGGATACTGGTGAGAGAGCCCATCGACTGCTACCGGTCGCTCGGAACGCTGCATCTCAACTTCAAACCTCTTATAGCCCGTTTCAAAGATTATGTGGCCCTTCCGAAGGAGAACGGCTACCAGACGCTCCATACCACCGTTTTCGACGACACATCCATCATAGAGGCGCAGATTAGAACGTTCGAAATGCACAGAACCGCCGAGTACGGCATAGCCGCGCACTGGAAGTATAAGCAGGGCGGCTCCAACATAAATATCGAGTGGCTGAAAAACCTGCAGTATCAGAACGAATCTATCGAAGAGTTCTATGAGCTCGTGAAAAACGATCTGTACAGTGAAGATATAAGCGTTTTCACTCCAGGCGGAGACCAGGTGACGCTTCCAAGGGGTGCAACGGTTCTGGATTTTGCATATGCGGTCCACTCGCAGGTGGGAGAGAGGGCCAGCGCCGCCCTGGTCAACAAGCAGCCGGCGTCGCTGCTCAGCGAACTGAAAAACGGTGATCTTGTAAGGATAATAACCGCCGACAGGCCCATATACCACTGTACATGGATAGATGCGGTGAAAACTTCAAGGGCCAAGAGCCATATGAGGACACGCTGCAACAAAAAGCGCAAAGAGATTGACCGCCTGAGTGCGATAAATATACTCTCCGCAACACTCGGAACCGGCGCCGAGGAGGTAAGGGAGTGGATCTCAACCCACTCTTTCGAGGACCAGATATACAGGGTGCCGAGAGATCTGAGCTTCTACAGGGAGATTCTGCACAGGTATATTGCCGAGAAGCGGAAAAAGTCGATTCTTCCGGCAATACTTCGGCGTCCGCAGAGAAAGCTGAAGCTCTATAACTTCGAAAACTTTACGGTCTACTCTACGGAGAGTATCGGAAACGTCGAGTTCGACTACTGCTGCCATCCGAAGCGGGGAGACCCCATTGTCGCTTTCAAGGTGGGGAACAAAGCGGTCGTGCACCATAAGTTTTGCGAAAAGGCAAACGCTCTGATAGAGAAGGGCACACCCATGCTTTTTATAGAGTGGCGCGAGAGCAAGATGCAGAGATACCGCCTTCTGGTAACACTCAAGGACGAGAAGGGGGCACTCGCCAAACTGCTGGCATATCTTGCGAAGATAGAGTGCAATATAATATCCATAAAGCTCGGTGACGGGACATCGCAGAGCAACCTCTGCGAAGTGATTTTCGAGAGCAAAGATCACGACCAGGCGCATCTGAAAGAGCTTCTCGAGCGGAAGTTCAAGGTGATAGAGCTTGTAAGCGTGACGGATGCCTACAGGCAGTAGGTACCGTCGGAAGGGTTGAAAATGAAAGGGAAGGATAGTGAAACGATGATTGAAGAGGCTTTGAACGAGATAAGACGCGGTGCCGCCGAAATTATAACCGAAGAGCAGATAGTGGAGCTGCTGAAGCGGTACTACGAAAAAGGTGAACCCTACTACGTGAAGGCTGGGTTCGACCCTACCGCTCCGGATCTTCATCTCGGTCATACCGTTCTGCTTCAGAAGCTGGCGACATTTCAGAAATATGGTGCGATAGTCCAGTTTCTCATCGGGGATTTTACGGGGATGATAGGGGACCCTACCGGAAAGAGCCAGACCAGAAAGAAGCTCACACAGGAAGAGGTTAAGGAGAATGCGAAGAGCTATGAGGAGCAGGTGTTCAAAATTCTCGATCCGGAAAAGTGTGTCGTGGTCTTCAACAGCGACTGGCTGGGCAAACTCACCAGCTATGAGATGATCGAGCTGGCGTCGAAAAGGACCGTGGCGCGAATGCTGGAGAGGGACGACTTCGAGAAGCGGTTCAAGGGCGGACAGGATATCTCCCTATACGAGTTCTTCTACCCTCTCTTCCAGGGTTATGACAGTGTGGTTCTGAAGAGCGATATAGAGATAGGCGGAACGGACCAGAAGTTCAACCTTCTCATGGGACGCCACCTTCAGCGTGCGTACGGTGTAGGCAAAGAGCAGGTCGTGCTGATGATGCCGATACTCGAAGGGCTAGACGGTGTCCAGAAGATGAGCAAGTCGCTCGGCAACTTCATAGGTGTCGCTGAGGAGCCCAACGTGATGTTCGCCAAGGTTATGAGTATAAGCGATGAACTGATGTGGCGCTACTACGAGCTTCTGAGTGGACGTTCTCTTGCTGAGATAGAGAAGTTGAAAGCCGATGTGGAGAGCGGGAAGCTCCACCCGAAAAGGGCGAAGGAGATGCTGGCGGAAGAGATCGTGGAGAGATTCCATGACAGATCCGCGGCTGTCGCCGCATGTGAAGAGTTCAACAGGGTATTCAGGCAGAAAGATATTCCGACCGAGATACCGGAGTACGAGATAGAGGGCCCCATCTGGATAGCCAAAGCTCTCGTAGAGGTGAAGCTCGAGCCCTCCACATCGCAGGCGCGACGTGATCTTCAAGCCGGCGCGGTGAGGATAGATCAGAAAAAAATAGAGGATAAAGACTTGCAATTGGAAGCCGGAGAGTATATACTTCAGGTAGGAAAGAAAAAATTTGCGCGTGTGAAGGTGAAGTAGTGGAGTTCAAACCTGTAAAAATCGGAAAGCATACAGTGAGATATCCGATCATCCAGGGCGGTATGGGAGTCGGCATAAGCTGGGACAGGCTGGCCGGGCATGTGAGCCTCGAAGGGGGGCTCGGAGTAATAAGCAGTGTAGGAACCGGGTATTACGAAAACAGGGCCTATGCCGACAAGCTGGTGGCGAACCGCCCTTTGGAGGTAGAAAACTTCTACTCCAAAAAGGCCCTTGTAAAGATTTTCGAAAACGCCAGAAAGATCTGCGGCGACGCTCCTCTGGCATGTAACGTTCTTTATGCCATAAACGACTACGGCCGCGTTGTAGCCGACTCGTGCGAAGCCGGGGCGGATATTATCATAACAGGTGCGGGCCTGCCGACGAATATGCCGGAGTTCACCACCGGTTATCCCGATGTGGCGCTGGTCCCGATCGTCTCTTCGCCGAAGGCGCTTAGGCTCATCTGCCGACGCTGGGAGAAGCGTTACGGCCGAATACCAGATGCAGTCGTTCTTGAAGGGCCGCTGAGCGGCGGACACCAGGGCTTTACATACGAGCAGTGCCTGATGGAGGAGTATCAGCTTGAAAATCTGATAGGTCCGGTCGTGCAGGAGGCGGCGGAGTGGGGCGGTATTCCCGTTTTCGCCGCGGGGGGCATATGGGACAAGAGTGACATCGAAAGGTGCATCGAACTCGGCGCCAGCGGCGTACAGATGGGGACACGTTTCATAGGTACCCATGAGTGCGACGCGCACAACAACTTCAAAGAGATTTTGCTGAATGCGAAAAAAGAGGATATTCTCCTTCTCAAATCACCGGTCGGCTATCCGGCGAGAGGTGTCAGAACAAACCTTATAGATCTGGTGGAGAAGAGAGAGGGGCCTGCCATCAAATGTATAAGCAACTGTGTGGCACCGTGCAAACGCGGCGTCGAAGCGAAAGAGGTCGGCTACTGCATCGCCGACAGGCTGAGTGACGCCTATATGGGAGACAGGGAGTTGGGGCTCTATTTCAGCGGCTCCAACGGTTACAGAATCGAGGAGATCATCTCCGTAAAAGAGCTGATGCACAGACTCGTACACGGAGAGTAGCCATAAGCCGCATCGTACTCTCTCTCTTTACACTCCTCTTCGCCGCTTCTCTTTTTCTATCGGAGCTTTCGGCTTCAGAGATCTCCGCGCGACTGGAGAGCGCCTCGAAATCGATAGCTTCCGAGTCGAAGTCGGTGGTCTGGAAGGGTTATCACGAGTATCAGTCTCTCTATATGAAGGCTCTTCTTGACCAGAACAGAACTCTACAGATCAAGGCTCTGCAGGGCCTCATCAAGGCCTCCAAGATCCTGGGGCTCGACCCTACACGCTACAAAAACGCACTCAGAGCCGTAGCTCCTGAGCTCGTCGCAAAAAACGGTACGAAAAAGAGTCTGAAAAGCACCCAGAAGCCGGCCGCTTCCGTTCAGAAATATAGTACCGGGAAGACCGGATCGAAAAGGCCGCGGCTGATGAAGTCCAAGGTCATCAACGGCCGGTTTGAAATGGAGTTCGACCGTAAGGTGGCCAGAAAGTCGATAAAGCACTTCATACTCGAGAGAAAAGGGAGAGTTCTCTATGTATTCGACCTCAAAAACCTCAAAGTCCCCTTTTCAATCAAGCGTTTCAGGGGAAGAGGTTTCAAGGAGATAAGAGTCGCCAGATTCGATCCGAAAACCGTCAGGGTCGTGATAGAGACGAGAGCACCGTACAAACCGAAGCTTTCCGCCGACGGCAGGAGGGTTACGATAACACTGCCTCCGTCCGCAAAAAACGAGAAGAGCCGTTCGAAAGAGAGCCCGGCTGCGAACCTATCCTCAAAAAGCTTTTCGAAAGCTGCCGGTGCGGCATACGGAAAAAAGAGCTACACCGTTGTCATAGACCCGGGACACGGCGGGAAGGATGCAGGAGCGGTCGGGTACAAAAGAAAGAGAGAAAAAGATGCGGTACTGGCTGTCGCGAAACGTCTCAAAAAAGTGCTGGAGGGCAGGGGTTTTCGAGTATACCTTACACGCGACAGGGACATATTCATTCCGCTGAAGAACAGAACGAGGTTCGCAAACAGAAAAAAGGCCGATTTTTTCATCTCCATCCATGCGAATGCAGCGCCGAAGAGAAGCAGCCGCTTCAAGAGCAAAGGGATCGAGACCTACTTTCTCTCTCCCGCCAGAAGCGAAAGGGCGAAGCGTGTAGCCGCCATAGAGAACCGTGCCGATGTCAACGACCTGGACAGATATACCAAAAACACCTACCTGAGTCTGCTCAACAACAAGAAGATGGTAGAGTCGAACAAGCTTGCTATCGATCTTCAAAAACAGATACTCTCATCACTCAGAAAAAAGTACCGCGGTGTGGTGGACAACGGGGTGAGAGAGGGGCCGTTCTGGGTTCTGGTGGGTGCACAGATGCCGGCGGTTCTGATAGAGATAGGCTATATCACACATCCGACGGAGGCCAAAAGACTTTTCAACCCCAACTACCAGAAGCTGCTTGCCGAAGGGATTGCGAACGGGATAGAGAGTTATATATACCACAACGGCATATGAAAAAGAGAGTAGGGGTACCGAAAGCTCTGCATATAGGTGTGCCGCCGAAGAGTGATGCGATCTTTTCCCGTCTCCCGGGAGCTCTTCGGGGACGGGAGTCTCAAAGCGGTTATCTGTAGTTTTTCTCCGCCGCTTCGAGCAGTTTTACAGCTTCATCTTTTCCTTTGAAATCTTTCACCTTGACCCACTTGTTGGGCTCCAGCATCTTGTAGGTTTCAAAGAAGTTTTTGATCTTGTTGAGTTGGGCTTTGGGAAGATCTTCATAGCTCTCTATAGCATCGTAGGAGGGGTCGATCTTGGTAACCGGAACCGCGAGCAGCTTCTCGTCCATCCCTGCCTCGTCCTCCATAATCAAAACGCCTATGAGACGACACTTGATTACGGTTCCGGCCTGTACCGGGTAGTCGTTAAGCACAAGGATGTCGATCGGGTCGCCGTCGTCGGCCAGTGTGTTGGGAACGAATCCGTAGTTTGCAGGGTAGAACATGGCCGAGTAGAGCACCCTGTCTACGAAGATTGCGCCGCTCTCTTTGTCGATTTCGTACTTTATGTTCGATCCGTACGGGATCTCGATAAGCGCATGGACCTTGTCCGGGCACTCACCGCTGCCTATTTTGGAAATATCCATCGGTAACTCTCCTGTTTGGTTGATGCGGAATTTTAGCGCAATGTCTTTGAAAATCAAATCAAACGGCGTTATGTTACAATTGCGCAATTTGAGATAAAGAGTATTTACCGTGAAACTTTTTCTTACCGATCTGGACAAGACCTTTTTACGCAGCGATCTCTCTTTGAGCGGTTTCAGCGTTTCTCTATGGAACAGGGCGGTAGAGGGCGGTGCCAGGCTCTCCGTGGCTACGGCACGCAGCTATACGGGTGTAGTCAAACTGCTGGAGGGCCTGCATCTGAAAGAGCCGTTGATACTTCTGGACGGTGTCATGATAGCCGCTCCCGATGGAAAGATAGTGGATGTCTGCTCGCTAAACAGGGAGATCGCCGACGAGATAATAGAGTGTGGCCGCAGAGTCGCCGGTGCTTACCCCCTGCTTGTCGGTCTGGACGAGAGCGGTACCGAGCGTTTCATCTACCCGAAGGAGAGAAACCGGTACCAGGAGGAGCTTCTTGAAACCTACCACAACGACAGAAGGGTTCTGGATGCCGATCCCCTTCGGGCGATGGATAGAAACCTGAAGATCGTCTACATGGAGAGCGAGGAGGTGACGGCCGCGCTGGAAGAGGAGCTGAAAGAGAGATTCGGACCCGATATCGAAATAAAGCGCTCGAAAGATCCCTATATGGAGTGCTGGTTCATGACGGTGATGCATCCTGAAGGTGACAAATCCCACGCACTTCGGAAACTGGAGCAGATAGAGGGTGTAAAGAGCGAGGAGACAACCGTTTTCGGGGACAGCCACAACGATATAGGCCTTTTTGCCGCCGCCGGCCGCAAGATAGCGGTCTCCAACGCGATAGACGAACTCAAGGAGCGGGCCGACATCGTACTTCCCTGGAGCAACGACGAAGATGCGGTGGCCAGGTTTCTGCAAGAGGAGTTGAAAATTTAGAGGTGCACTTTGGATATTTTTCACAATTCCGCAGGGCAAATCCCGCTCGGCGTGCGGATTTTGCGTAAGGTCAGTAAGTTACTGACGTTACGCAAAAAGCGTAACGTCATCTCGAAATCTTAGATTTACTAAAGAAACTGCGCTTCGCTTGTTTTCGTAGCTTTAGGGGGGTGCAGGGGACGGACAGTCCCCGCCAAAGCTTGGGCTTTGCTCAAGCTTTGCGTAACATCAGTAACCGACCTTACGCAAAATTTGTCAGCCCCGGGATTTGAGCGGAAAAATATCGTTCAAAAAACTGCGCTTGCCCGACAGGGCGCCGAAGGCGTCAGCAGTTTTTAGATATTTTGCAGCGTCCCATAGGGCAAATCCCGCTCGGCGTGCGGATTTTGCGTAAGGTCGGTCAGTAAGTTAGATTGATTCGTAGTCAAGCTCGGTCTGAAGCTCCGGAAACCTGCTTTCGAGCATGGTCTCGATCTTTTCGATCTTCCGCTTCGCCTGCCTGTCGTCGGGGCTGAGAAACGAGATGGCTATCGTCGCCTCTTTGGGGTACTCTCCCGATATATCGAGAACCGAGCAGTTCATGTCGGAGAGGCGCTCTTTTATCGAGTTCAGCACTGCGCGCCTCCCTTTCTTCGACTCTGCAAAGGGGAGGTCAATCCTCAGGGTTGCATATGTCAGGGTCATCGTGCCTGTCGCCTTCCACCCATTCGATATTTTTCGACCTCATAAACGAGACAAACTCTTCGTAACACCTCTGTACCCGCTCCCTGTCGGCGCCGCTCAGGCTGATGACGGCGATGCGTCTGCCGCCGCAGAAGGCAGGCAGAGATGAGAGCTCTATATCGTCGGGGACCTTTTGCATCATCTCTATAAGATCGTTTTCGCTGACGAGGGCGGTGAAGCTCTTTCTGAAGAGCGGCTTCGCATCGGGCAGAAGTGAGTCGAGCGCCTGCAGTATCATAGGGTGTGCCATCTGCGGGAAGCCGGGTACGAAAAAGAAGCGTTGCTGCAGGCTGAAACCGGGGACCCTGTTTACCGGGTTCTCAAGCAGTTCGGCACCCTCCGGCAGCTCCGCCATGCGTATCCTGTGCGGATAGGCCTCGTCGCCGAACTGCTCTATTATGAGCCTTTTCGCCTCTTCGTGCTCTTTAAGGGGTTTTCCGGTAAAGACCCTGGAGGCAACTGCTCTGGTTAGATCGTCCGGAGTCGAGCCTATGCCTCCGAAGCTGAACATAACGCTTTCGGGATCGTTTTTTATAAGTTCGAAAACCTTTTCGATGAGAGTTTTGTCGTCGGCTATCGTGAAGGAGGCGTAGAGCCTCTCCCCCCGCTTCAGAAGCTCGGAGGAGAGAAAGTCGAAGTGCCTGTCGGCTCTTCTGCGGTTGAGAATCTCAGATCCTATGATGACCTGATAGAAGTGCATCAGATTCTGCTTTTTATGAAAGCTTCCATCTCATCTACGATCTCTTCGATCGAACGCTCGCCGTTGATGACGTGCAGCAGCCCTTTTTGCCTGTAGAACTCTCTTATGGCGTCGATCGGCTCCATATAGACCTTCATGCGGTTCTTGAAGACCTCTTCATTGTCGTCTGCACCGCGTGCGCGTCCAAGAACACGCTCTTTCGCGACATCTTCGCTCACATCTACCTCGATGACCGCTTCGAGTTTCACGTCGGGCTCTTCCGACAGTATCTTGTCGAGTGCCTCCATCTGCTCGACGCTTCTGGGGAAACCGTCAATGAGTATTACCGGTTTGTCACTCTTTTTTATCGCACTTACTATCGTATCGATGACTATATCCAGCGGTACGAGATTTCCCTTGCTGATATAGCGCTCTATAGTTGCGCCGAGCATCGAGCCGCTGGC
Source organism: Hydrogenimonas sp. (assembly GCA_003945285.1). Lineage (NCBI taxonomy): Bacteria > Pseudomonadati > Campylobacterota > Epsilonproteobacteria > Campylobacterales > Hydrogenimonadaceae > Hydrogenimonas > Hydrogenimonas sp. The sequence continues at coordinate 1,336,786 of AP019005.1, read as the reverse complement.
CACTTCCGCGCGCAGCAGGTCTCCGGTGGAGTAGTGGGCGATCGTATCGGGGTTGTTGGCGGCGATGAGCTCCGCATCGGTAGTCTTGCCGCTTCCCGGCGCACCTATTATTAGAAAGAGTTTTTTCATGAAGTTCTCCTGAGATTTATTGGTTTAACTATTATCTTTTCCGCCTGGCCGCGACAGAGCGCTATATCGACTTCGTCGTTGGTGATCTCTATGGGCCCCATAAAGGCTTTGCTCTTTATTTCAACTATATCCCCGACCCTTATTCCCAGGGCGTCCAGCCGGCACTTGAAGCTGTTGCAGTCGCGTTCGAACCCTTTGATCTTTACGGTTTCACCGGGCTTTGCATCACTTAGGCGCATCGGTTTTGGGCGTCTTCCTGATGCGAATTCCGAGCTCTTTGAGCTGCTCGTCGTCTACCGGGCTCGGTGCGTGCGTGAGCAGGCAGGTGGCACTCTGCGTCTTCGGAAAGGCGATGACATCGCGTATGCTCTCTCTTTTGCCGATGAGCATCATGAGCCTGTCGAAACCGAGAGCGAAACCGCCGTGCGGAGGCGCTCCGAACTTGAGAGCGTCCAGCAGGAAGCCGAACTTCTCGTTCGCCTCCTCTTCGCCTATTCCAAGCATTTTAAATACTTTTTGCTGAATATCCAATTTATGGATACGTATGCTGCCGCCGCCGAGCTCAATGCCGTTCAGAACGATGTCGTAGGCGACCGAATCTATCGCCTCAACATCCTCTTCGTCTATGTTTTTCGGCATAGTGAACGGGTGGTGCAGCGCTTTAAGATGGAGCTCTCCCTCTTCCAGTTCGAACATAGGGAAGTCGACTACCCAGACGAACTCGAACCGGTTCTCGTCGATGAGGCCCAGCCTTCCGGCCACCTCCGTGCGCAGGCGACCCATGTAGTCCCAGACCGTTTTTCTCTCGCCGGCTCCGAAGAAGACTATATCGCCCACCTGCAGGTCGAGCCTCGACTTCATCGTCTCCACGGCATCATCTGAAAGGAACTTGAGTATCGGGCCTTTGAGCCCCTCCTCCTTTACCTGAATGTAGGCGAGCCCCTTCGCACCGAACTGTGTAACGAAAGACTCCAACTCCTTGATGATCTTTCTGGAGAAGGCTCTGTCGCCGCCCGGGACCTTGAGTGCTTTGATTCTGTTCAGCTTTTTATATTGTGCGATCTCGGCGAATATCGGTGAGTCGCACCCTTCGAAAACGTCTATGACGTCCACCAGTTCGAGACCGAAACGCAGATCGGGCCGGTCGTTGCCGTATTTTTCCATAGATTCACGGTATGTGATGCGGTTGAAGGGGGTCTCTATCTCGTGTCCGCAGGCGGAAAAGACCGCTTTGAGCAGATCTTCGGCGACTCCCATCACATCTTCCTGGGTGCAGAAGCTCATCTCGACATCTATCTGGGTAAATTCGGGCTGGCGGTCCGCACGCAGATCCTCGTCGCGGAAACATTTGGCTATCTGGAAGTATCTGTCGAATCCGCTTACCATAAGCAGCTGTTTGAAGAGCTGGGGAGATTGCGGAAGAGCGTAGAACTCCCCGTTGTGCACCCTGCTCGGCACGAGGTAGTCGCGCGCCCCTTCGGGGGTAGACTTGGTCAGGATGGGTGTCTCCACCTCCAGGAAGCCGAGTGAGTCGAGCAGGTTTCTTGCCGCTATCGCCGCTTTGGAGCGGAGTTTGAACATCTCGTACATCTCTTTTTGCCTGAGGTCCAGATAGCGGTACTTCAGCCGGATATCTTCGCCTACGTTGGGATCACCCAGGGTGAAAGGCATGGGTTCGCTTCTGTTCTCTACGGTAAGCTCCTCCACCACTACCTCTATCTTGCCCGTTTTCAGGCGCGGATTCTCCAGCCCCTCTCCGCGCTTTCGCACCTTCCCTTTTGCAATGAGGACGAACTCGTCCCTTACATGCGATGCGACTCTGTGCGCATCCGCATTGTCGGCAGGGTCGCATACAAGCTGAATGAGGCCGGTTTTGTCTCTGAGGTCTATGAATATTACGCCGCCGTGGTCGCGGTAGCTGTTCACCCAGCCCGCAAGCGTGACCTCTTCGCCGACGCTCTTCTCGTCAAGATCTGTACAGTAGTGTGTTCGCAAATCGGATCTCCAGTATAAGGGTACGCTGCGTGTACCCGTTTGAGTTGGTTGCCGCACCGGCTCTTCCCCGGTTGCGGTAATAATGGCGCGATTATATCAAAACCAAACTTATTTTTTGTTAGAATCGTTTCATATTGAATCCGCAAGTCTGAAAAGGCTGGATACAGAGCTGCAATCTCGTTTCGAGATCCAAGGTTTCGAAAATTTTACGATATAGAGGTGTATTGTGCGAACTACCCTGGATATAAAGCGCGTCGGTATAGTTCTGCGCCCTTCGACCCCTGAGCTGAAGGCTCTGTTCTACCAGGTGAAATCGGCGTTCGAGAAGCACGGTGCGGAGGTTCTGATAGACTCCATCAGCGCAGGTATGATAGGTGTGCTGGGGCAGGAGTTCTCCTCCGTCTGTGAAAAGAGCGATATTCTTGTCTGTATAGGCGGTGACGGTACTCTCATCTCACTGGCCAGGCGCAGCTACAGGTACCATAAACCCATACTCGGCATCAACGCCGGTACGCTCGGTTTTCTTGCGGATATAAATCCTTCGGAGACCGAATCGTTCATAGAGAAGCTCTACACCGGGGAGTTCAGGATAGATGAGAGGATGATGATAGAGGGGGTTCTCTCCGACGGAAAGAAGGAGCGGCTGCTGCACTCTTTCAACGATATCGTGATAAGCCGCCCCTCCATATCGAAAATGGTGAAAGTAGATGCCTACATAGACAAGAAGTGGTTCAATACATATTACGGTGACGGCCTGATAATCTCTACACCCACCGGTTCCACAGCATACAACCTGGCCGCCGGGGGGCCGGTTACCTTTCCCCTGACGGACGCTTTCATACTTACACCCATCTGTCCGCACTCCCTGACACAAAGACCCCTTGTGATTCCCGCGGATTTCGAGATAGAGATAAAGACCCCGGAAAAGGAGTCCCTGGTCATCATAGACGGGCAGGAGCAGTACGATTTCGGTCCGAACGATATGCTTGTCATAAGGAAGGCACCCATAGGCGCAAGGCTGATACACCGTGTGGAGCGGAACTACTTCGACGTTCTGCGTGAAAAACTCTCATGGGGGCAGGGCAGATGATAGAGCGGTTTTATGCGAAGAATCTTGTAGGTTTCAAGACGCTGGACCTCGAGCTGAGTCCGGGGCTCATAGCCGTTACCGGCCCGAGCGGTGCCGGAAAGTCGGTCTTTATGGGGTCGCTGCTGGCGCTCTTCGGTCTGGATGATGTAAAAGCTGAGCGCTCCGAAGCGGTACTCCGAAGAAGCGGCGTGCTCGAACTGGACAGTTACGAATGTGATGAGCCGGATATTACGGTAAGGGCCGTAAAAAAGGAGAAGATAAGATACTTTCTCAACGACCTTACGATCTCAAAAAAGCGCCTGAAAGAGATGATGCGGCCGCTCGTCGGCCATATCGGGCAGCGTAACAACCGGCATCTCTCACCGCAGCTGCTGCTCGAACTGGTAGATGCGATGGCTATCTTCTCGGATCCCGGTTTTGCGGAGCGCCTGTCATCTTTCAGGGAGCTTTACGAGAGCTATCGCAAAAAGAGCCTGAGGCTGGAGGAGATGCGTGCCGACGAGAAACGTGTCAAGGAGCTCATAGAGTTTGCAGAGTTCGAAATCTCCAAAATTGATGAGACCGCACCGAGGCCCGGTGAGGATGAAGAGTTGATGAGTATCAAGAGAAAACTCTCGAAAAAGGAGAAGATAGCGGAGGCTGTCGCGAAAGCATCCAGAATATTCGAAACGGAACATGACGTTCACGAGGCTCTCACTCTGATCGAAGGGGATTCGCTTCTTTTCGACGAGGCGATGAATATGCTAAGAAGCGAGTTTGAGAGGGCGGGGGAGATGCTGGATGAGCTTGAAGATACGGATGTCGAGAGCGTTCTGAACCGCATAGAGGAGCTGGCGGCCCTGAAGCGGCGGTACGGCTCTATAGAGGAGGCGCTTGCATATCGGGACGAGAAGGTGAAGGAGCTGGAGTACTACAGAAATATCGACCACGAACTGGGGGGACTTGAAAAGGAGGTGGAGACGATATACCTGGCCCTGCAGAAAGAGGCGCAGAACATAAGCTACAGCAGAAAAGAGGCGTCGGAGAGGGTGGAGAGGTTTATAAACGGCTATCTTGAGCAGTTGAGAATGCCTCCTCTTCGTATCGAAATTGCTAAAAAGCCTCTCGATATTTCCGGAGTGGATGAGGTGAAAATAGACCTGGAGGGTTCGGCCGTGGAGACTCTGAGCGGCGGGGAGTTCAACCGCGTAAGCCTCGCCGTGCTTCTTTGCAAAAGTGAGCTTGCCGGAGGGGAGGGGGTTCTTCTCATAGACGAGATAGATGCCAACGTAAGCGGTGACGAATCGATAGCGATAGCCAGGGTGCTGAAGGCCCTCTCCAAAAACTACCAGGTGATAGCGATATCACACCAGCCGCACCTAAGTGCCGCGGCTACCCAGCATATACTCGTTGCCAAAGAGGGCGGAGAGAGTGTGGCGAAGGTACTTGCCAAAGAGGAGAGGGTGGCGGAGATATCGAGGATGATAGCCGGAGAGAAGGGGATGGGAGAGGCGTCGAAACTCGCCGAGAGGATTATGAGAGAGTTCGCCTCCTGAATTGGGTACAATTACTCCCGAAATCTTCCCCGGAGAGTAGCGAAACATGATTATAGATACACACTGCCATCTTGACGATACCCGCTTCGATGAAGATCTTGACGAAGTAATAGAGCGTGCGAAAGAGAGAGGCGTAAAGGCTTTCTTGATACCGGGGGCCGACCCCGACACACTGGAGAAGGCGCAAGAGATATCGCATAGATACAGAGAGGTTTTCTACGCGGCCGGAGTCCATCCGTACGATATGCAGAAGTATGGGGAGACTCTTTTGAGGAGCCATCTGAAAGATCCCAAGTGCATAGCGGTGGGCGAGTGCGGGCTGGACTACTACAGGCTTCCCGGGGATGAGACGGAAGCCCATGAGATCATTGCGGAGCAGAAGCGGATATTCTCCCTTCAGATAGAGTTGGCAAAAGAGACGGGCAAACCGCTGATAGTCCACATCAGGGAGGCGAGCAGCGACTCCATGCGGCTTCTTATGGAGCATGAAGCCTCAAAGGTAGGCGGAGTGCTCCACTGCTATAACGCGGATGAGCAGCTCCTGAAGCTGGCCGATCACGGTTTCTACTACGGAATAGGCGGGGTCCTAACGTTCAAGAATGCGAAAAAGCTGCCTCACGTTCTGCCGAAAATTCCGCGAGAGAGGATCATCGTCGAGACCGATGCCCCATATCTTGCTCCCCACCCCTTCAGAGGCAAAAGAAACGAACCGGCGTATACCGTTTACGTGGTTGAAAAAATAGCCGATACTCTATCGATGGAGTCGGAAGAGGTAGCGGAGCTGACTACGCAAAATGCCGAAAGACTATTTAAAGAGTTTGCTACTTTGTAGATGGTATACTCACGTTAAGCGAAATGCGTGACATAAATTGAGAGCGGGAGAGAGTGTGAAATATCTGCTGTTTATATTTTTGATGGCGGGGACGTTCCTGCATGCTTCACTCTTTGTAGAGCCGCAGTACGGTGACGACATCAAGGTCCTGCAGACACTGGATATCGACCCCTCGTTTCTGGGCGACCCGATATTCATGCAGCTGAAAAACGACCTTTCGACCATAAAGAGAGATCACTATATGCGTATGCTCGAGCGCGGATCAGCCTACATCCCGACACTCAGAAAGATGATTCACGACAGCTCAATCCCGCCGGTTTTTCTCTATATGGCGATGGCCGAGTCCCATTTCGATGCGCGCGCACTCTCCCATGCCAAGGCTTCCGGTCTCTGGCAGTTCATGCCGAAGACGGCCGAAAGATACGGCCTGAGAATAGACCGCTACATAGATGAGCGGCGCGATCCGGTAAAGTCGACAGAAGCGGCTATCTCATATCTAAAGAGACTGCATAAACTTTTCGGCAAATGGTACCTGGCCGCACTGGCGTACAACTGCGGCGAGGGGAGGGTCATGAGAGCAATAAAAAGGGCCGGAAGCGACAGCCTGCATGTGCTCCTCGACGAAAAGAGAAAGTATCTCCCGAAAGAGAGCAGGCACTATCTCAGAAAGATACTCTCTCTCGCACTGGTATCCAACGATGCTAGTATGCTCTTTTCGGATATAAGCACATACTCCTTCAACAGAAGCGAAGGGAACAGCCTCGTGCGGGTAAAGGTGAGCGGGGGTGAGACCATAGAGCATATAGCTGAGAGTATAGGTATGAAGAGCGAAGAGCTCCACAGACTAAACCCGCAGTTCAATTACGGGTTCACACCTCCGCAAAAGAGTGCCGAAATCAATATCCCCTACGAGAAGCTGGCACTCTTCAAAGAGTCTTACAGGCCTGGAAAACAGAAGAACATGTTCCTGGTGCACAGGGTCAAGAAGGGGGAGAGCCTCAGCAAGATCGCCTACAGATACGGAATCAACTATAAAATGATAGTGAGCTTCAACAAGATGAAAAAGCCTGTTATCTACCCCAGGCAGGAGCTCATCATACCGGTTCCCAGGGGAAGCATAAGACACTACAGAGTCAAGAAGGGGGACTCTATATACAAGATCGCCAAGCTGTTCGGGATAAAGGTCGCAACTCTTAAAGCGCGTAACGATCTGAAGAGCAATATTATCCACATAGGGGATAAGATTGTCATTCCGAACTGAAACCTCTTTTTTTATTGCGCTCATCTCTCTTCTTCTGCTTACAGGATGCAGCAGGCAACCATACCCGGGCCATGTTGAGCCCGCTCTCTCCAAACCGCGCTCTTCCGAAGCGATGCACAGGGCGACGCTGCGGCCCTATACGATAAACGGCAAAAGGTACTATCCGACGGTAGTATCGGTCGGCTGGAGAGAGGAGGGCATAGCGAGCTGGTACGGACCCGATTTTCACGGCGGTACCACGTCGAACGGGGAGCGCTATAATATGTATGCCATGACGGCGGCACACAAGACTCTTCCGATGAATACGATGGTACGCGTTACAAACAAGAGGAACGGGCGCTCCGTTGTCGTGCGAATCAACGACAGGGGACCTTTCGTCAGCGGCCGTATCATAGATCTCTCATACGCCGCCGGAAAGAGGATAGGGATCGACAGAACCGGAACCGCACCGGTAGAGCTTCAGGTGCTGGGATTCGATTCGCTGATAGCCTCCGTTGCCGCCAAAAAGGGTAATGCGGTAAGAAGAGAGGTGGTAATATCCGGTTTCGTAGTGCAAATAGGCTCTTTCAGGCGGCTCGAAGGGGCACGCATCTATAAAGAGAGATATGACAATTTCGAAGGACGCTACCGAACTGAAATTAGAGAGTTTACTCTGGAAGGAGCGCCGCTCTACCGTGTCTGGATGAGAGGCTTCAAGAGTGAGGCGGAGGCGAGAGATTTCATAAGGGCCTGGAATATACCGGGAGCTTTTATTATAAGGGGTTGACTGAAATGATAGAGAAAAAGAGAGAGACGAAAGAGACAAAGATAGCTCTGAAACTCGATATAGACGGTAGCGGAAAATCTGCCGTATCGACCGGGGTAGGCTTCTTCGACCATATGTTGGAGAGCTTCAGCAAGCACGCTCTTTTCGATTTGGAGGTGGTGTGCGAAGGGGATACCCATGTAGACGACCACCATACGGTAGAAGATGTCGGAATAGTACTCGGACAGGCGCTCAACGAAGCGGTATATCCGGTAAAGGGTGTCGAGCGTTTCGGAGACAGCGTAGTGGTTATGGATGAAGCGGCCGTCGCATGTGCCATGGATCTTAGCAACCGTCCCTACCTTGTCTACGAGATAGAGGTGGAAGGTAAGGTCGGACAGTTCGATGTGGAGCTCGCCGAAGAGTTTTTCAAAGCGCTTACGTTCAACGCTTCTATCACCGTACACATGAACGCTCTTCGCGGAAAAAACCGCCACCATATCGTGGAAGCCGCCTTCAAAGCGTATGCGGTCGCCCTGCGCAGGGCACTCGCACCCAATGCAAAAGCCGGAGTTCCAAGTACCAAGGGTATTCTGTGATCGAGTTGATAGTACTAGATGTAGACGGCTGTATGACCGACGGCAGAATCATCTATACCGCCGGCGGCGACGAGGTGAAATCTTTCAATGTAAAAGACGGTTTCGCGATAGTCAACTGGATCGCTATGGGACGTTCCGCCGCGATAATTACAGGAAGGAGCTCCGAAATTGTAAAGCGAAGGGCCGAAGAGCTCGGTATACAGCACTTCTATCAGGGTGTCAAAGACAAACTTGCGGTACTGGAGTCGATATGTGCCGAACTCGGCATAGGAGTGGAGCATACCGCCGTCATAGGAGACGACCTGAACGACTACAGGATGTTGAAGGCGTGCGGCCACTCCTTCGTTCCGGCAGATGCCGTACATCGCGTCGTCGAGATAGCGGATACCGTTTTGAGCCGTAAAGGAGGCGATGGTGCGATACGCGAAATGATAGAGCTGCTCATACTCAAAGAGGGGCTTGAAGAGGAGTATCTTTCAAGGTGGCTTTGAATATAAAACATATGTTGTATCTCCTGTTTGCTGCAACGCTTGCGGCCATTTTTTTTCTAAAACCGCACCAGACGGGAAGGGTCGAAAAAAAGGGTGTCCCGCAGATCATGTTTATAGACTTCAGGAGTTTTGAGATAACCGAGAAGGGGATTCTCAGTGTAGGGCGCGGGCTTGTAGCCGAGAAGTTTCCGCAGTTTATGAAAATAAAGTCTCCATATTTCAAGCGCCTCACACCCCAAGGAAGAGAGTCCATAAAGGCGAAAGAGGCGGTCTACAACGAAGACGGTACTCTGCTCTTTGAGAGGAGTGTTGTACTTAAGCTGGAAGAGGGATGGCAAATCGATACTGAAAAAACCTATTTCGACCTGAAAAGAAAGGTATACTCCACGGCAGGTCTGCCGTTTACGGCCCGTTACGGAGAGAGTGTCGTCAGAGGGAAAAATATGTTTTATTATCAAAAAAGTGGTAAAATCACAGCCGATTCGATAAAAGCGGATATCGCTACCGAGGATATATAATTGAGAAAACTCCTTATCTTCTTTACGGCGTCGGCCGCCATATTGGCCGCCGCGGAAAATGTCGAGATTACGGCAGACCATTTCGAAGCCGACCAGGCTAGAAAGATAACCGAATTTATCGGCAACGTCCATATGAAAAAGGGGAGCGACGAGCTTAACGCATCGAAGGTTGTCGTCTATTTTGACGAAGAGAGAAAACCGATAAGGTATGAAGCTATCGGAAACAGCAGGTTCGTCATACATATGGAAAGCGGCGGATACTACAGGGGCAAAGCTTCGAAACTCGTCTATTGGCCGAAGAGGGAGCTTTACGAGCTCTTCGGCGATGTGGTTCTAAAGGAGCCGAAACTGGAGAGAACCATAATTGGAGAGAAGGTTATTGTCGAGAAGCGGACCGGCCGTGCCAATGTCGAGGGAGACGAGGGTAAGCCTGTGAAGTTCATTTTCAAAGTGGAGGAGCCAGATGGCGGCGAGAATCGTTGACGCCTCTTTCATAACCTCTGCCAGCAGGTTGGAGGAGGCTCCCGCCGAGGGGATTGGAGAGGTAGTTTTTCTGGGTAGAAGCAACGTGGGCAAAAGCTCGCTTCTAAACTCCCTGACACATAGAAAAAACCTTGCCAAAAGCTCCTCCACCCCCGGTAAGACACGGCTTATAAACTACTTCGACGTGATTTACAAAGATGATGAAAACGGTGAAAAATATAGGGTCCACTTTGTAGATCTGCCGGGGTTCGGGTATGCCAAAGTCTCCAAAAGTATGAAGTATGAGTGGCAGAAGAGTCTGAACGATTTCATAAAAAAGAGGCGTACTATACGTCTTTTCATCCATCTTCGCGATGCAAGACACCCTGATGCGCCGATAGATGACGAGGTTAAGAGATATATAGAGGGTTTCATACAGCCCGACCAGTGCTATTTGGAGGTCTTTACCAAATCGGATAAGCTTAACCAGAAAGAGATGTCTAAAGTACTGAAGAGTTACCCGGGAGCGATTCTGGTTTCAAACCTTAAAAACAGGGGTATAGAGAAGCTCAAAAAGCTGATTTTCGAGATAGTTATAGGGGGAGCAGGGTGTCGGTGATATTTTCAAAACCGCTTCTAACCGATATTCCACGGATGCAGGAGATCGTGAAAAAAGAGGTGGAAGAGGGGATAATCCTGCCAAGGAGCGATGATGAACTGGCGACCAATATACGCTCCTACACAATTGCATCCGACGAAGAGAGCGGGGAGCTGCTCGGATATGTGGCCCTCCACATCCACTCCATGCGCCTCGGGGAGATACGCAGTCTCATTGTAAAAGAGGGGCACCGGCACAGAAAGATAGGAAGCAGACTGGTTGAAGAGGCTGTGCGGGAGGGGCGGAAACTGCGTGTCAAAGAGGTGCTTGCGCTTACATATATGGGGAAGTTTTTCGAGCGTCTCGGATTTGTAGAGATTCCGAAAGAGACAATCCCCGAACATAAAATCTGGGCGGACTGTATCAAATGCAAATATTTTCCGGTGTGCAACGAGATATCTTTGATAAAAAGGCTCTAACCCGTTTTCTACTTTTTCTGGCGGTAGTTCTCTATCCCGCGATCGAGAGTCTCTACCCGCTTCTTCCTCCTCTTCTAGGTTTTGTCTACCTCCAGTGGAGAGACGCGGTAAGATCGAAAGAACTGCCGTCAATTGCAATCTGGATGGTGTACGCTCTTGTCTTCGAGTCTGTCTGGGGGCTTCCTCTTTACGGAATCTGGAGCGTTATGATAGTGACGTTTGTTATTTTCGATTCCAAAATAACCCAGACATTCCATATGGAGGCTGTTATCAAGGTTCTGAGTGCGGTCATATTTGATCTTCTCTACTTCTCTTTTCTATACGGCTACGGAGCTCTCATGAATGAGAAGTTTATAGATACGGCCCTTATTCTCGTCTACTATCTTATGGCCGATGTCGCGGGAGCGGTTCTGTTTTGAGGATCAGAATAGTAATAGCGATCTTTCTGCTCGTATGGATAGTTCTTCTTGTAAGAATATATCAGCTTACGATAAAGTCCAATACATACTACGAATCTCTGGCGACACAAAACATAATAAAGAGAGAGTGGATACTTCCGGTAAGGGGTGAGATACTAGACCGCTCCGGCAAGCCTATAGCGATCAACAAGATCGGTTTCAAAATCCTTGTCGACGCCCACCTGAGTTCAAAGAGACGTACTCCTCTTTTGAAGCGGGCGCTCCAGGAGATAAAAAGGGCTTTCCCCGACCAGAATCTTACCAGGCTGGAGAGGCGGTATAGAAAATATGACTCTCCATACAGGCATGAACCGATCGTCGTCATAAGATTCATTCCCTATGAAAAAGTACTGGTGCACTACACGGCGCTCTCAAGAAAAGAGCATATTCATATAAAACCGACCACTATGCGCTACTACCCCTACGGGCCGGAGACGGCGCATATCGTCGGCTTCGTCGGAAAAGCCAACGAGAAGGATATGGCCGAAGACAACGTGGTGAAGCTTACGATGACGACAGGAAAGAGTGGACTCGAAAAGTATTACAACACTTTCCTGCAGGGAGAACCGGGCTACAAGAAGGTCAAAGTGAGCGCTTTCAACAAGCAGATCGGTGTAGTCGAAACGGTTCCGCCCAAAGAGGATAGAACCCTGAAGCTCAATATAGATATGCGTCTTCAGGCGTTTATCTTCAACCTTTTCAAAAAAGAGCACAAATCCGGTGCGGCCATCGTAATGCGGACTGACGGTGCCATATTGAGTGCGGGGAGTTATCCGGCATACAATCCGAACGATTTCGTCAGCGGAATCAGCCGGAAGGAGTGGAAAAAGCTAATCGAAGATCTCGAGCACCCCTTCACGAACAAGCTGATACACGGTCTCTATCCGCCAGGTTCCGTCATAAAGCCGGGCACAGCTCTCGCTTTTGTCGACTCCAAGAAGGTTTCACCATATACGAAGTTCTACTGCAACGGCTCGATAGAGCTGGGAAAGCACCGCTTCAGATGCTGGAAAAGCACCGGGCATGAAGAGACCGATATGATAAAGGCCATCAGGGAGAGTTGCGACGTATACTTCTACAAGGGCAGCCTTCTTGTAGGTATAGACAAAATTGCCCATGAACTGAGAAACATGGGGCTGGGTGAGAAGACGGGAATCGATCTGCCCAACGAGTTTATCGGTGCCGTACCGGATAAAGTGTGGAAGATGACCAAGTACGGTCAGCCATGGTACAAGGGTGAGACACTGAACGCATCCATAGGACAGGGATATCTGCTGGTCACACCTATGCAGATTGCACGCTTTACCGCACTGATGGCGACCGGGAAACTTCCGAGACCATACATCGCACACTCTCTGGGAGACAAACCGGTAGAGCCGAAGATAGAGGATGTCCTGACACTCAGGGAAAAGAGGGTCCTGCCGCTGGTGCAAAGAGCTATGTATGAAGTCTGCAATACCCCCAAAGGAACAGCATACCAAGCTATGAAAGGTACGAAAGTCAAAGTGGCAGGAAAGACCGGAACAGCACAGGTCATCGGCATACCGCAGGAGGAGAAGAAGCGGATGAAAGAGGCGGAGCTTGCATATTACCACCGTTCACACGCATGGCTGACCACCTACGCTCCCTACAGAAATCCGAAGTATATCGTCACAATTCTAGTAGAACACGGAGGGCACGGCGGATCTGCCGCCGGTCCGATCGCCAAAGAGATATTCAACTGGCTCGTAGATAACGGTTATATGAAATAGAGTAGAACCTTATCGACCTCTTTATTGGGAGACCAGCGCGTTCTGGAGAAAGATAGCCAGTACGATCAGAAGCATAACCCCCGATGCCTTCGAGTAGAGCCTGTTTGCGGTAATAAAGACAAGCATCAGAGTTACGCCCATCATCAGGAATATGTCGAACGACCCGGCGGTTAGATCTATCGAAAGCGGGCTTGTCATGGCGGCTGAGCCCAAAACGACTGAAGTGTTCGCCATGTTCGAGCCTATTATATTTCCTATGCTCATGTCGGCTTTGCCTTTGCGGGCAGCTTTTATGCTGACCACAAGCTCCGGCAGACTGGTTCCGAATGCAATAAGAAGAAGACCTATTATCCATTCACTTATACCGAAGCTTTTGGCTATGTTCGCGGCACTCTCTATGGCGTAATCTGCTCCGACTACGACGAGAATGAAACCGGCAAGCAGAAGGCCAAGGCTCTTCGGCCAGTTGAAAGACTCTTTTTTCAGATCTTCGTCGATTTCGGCAATCTCCTCTTCACCGTGAGACTGTATGAGAAATATGACATAGGCTCCCATCATCGCAAATAGCAGAAAGCCGTCGATCCTGGAGAGCGAGCCGTCCAGGATCATGAGCGGGAATATTATCGCCGGGAAGAGAAGCCATGCACTGTCCTTGGAGAATAGATCACGTGACGGTTTTATCCGTTTGGCGACCAGAAAGACTAGACCCAGTACGAGAGCGATGTTCATTATGTTGGAGCCGAGTACGTTGGCGACGGCCATATCGCTCTGCCCTTTGGCGCTTGCCGCAATACTGGCAGCCATCTCCGGCAGGCTGGTTCCCAGCGCTATGAGAGTGGCTCCTATGATAAATTCGCTGATATTATAGTGAAGTGCGATCCGCTCGGACTCTTTTATTATGAACTCGGCACCCCAAATGAGTGCCCCCATGCTTACTATGAAAACAATGAAATCCATCAATCTCTCTCCACGTTTCTTACTATGAGGCTTTCTGGAAGTCCGAACCGTCGTATCAACTCCTCCTCTTTTTCCCTCATCTGACCTTCATCGTTTTCGTGGTCGTAGCCTAGAAGATGCAAAAGGCCGTGAATGAAAAGAAGCGCTATCTCGTCGTCAAGAGAGTTTTCGTACTGACTCGCTTTCTCTTTGGCATACTCGACGCTGATGACGATCTCTCCAAGCGGCGCAAACGGTACTTTCTCCAGCGGAAAACTCAATACGTCGGTAGGCGCATCTACGCCGCGGTTGATTCTGTTCATCTCACGAATCGTCGCATTGTCGGTCAGAATCAGCTCTATATCTCGGTCGGTAAGTTCCGCCGCAACGGTCTCAAGCAGATTTTTGTTCGGTATGTAGTCGGTTTCGTTCGTAATTTCAATCATAGGCGCGATTTTATCCTAATTTCGATAAAATTCCGGTAGTCTATATTATAAGAGGCAGTTTTTGAAAAAAGCGATAGTTATTTTAAGCGGCGGTATGGACTCTTCCACGGCGGCATACATAGCGAAATCGAGAGGATACGGGGTAATAGCTCTGCACTTTGACTACGGGCAGCGTACACAGAGCAGGGAACGGAAGGCTTTCGAGGCTATTTGCGACGCTCTTGGAGTAGAGGGGCGGTATGTGATAGATCTTCCGTTTTTCTCACAGATAGGGGCATCTGCTTTGACGGACAGAAACATCGATGTCCCTACCGGCGGTATCGAACCGGGTGTCCCGGTAACATATGTACCTTTCCGTAACGGCATATTTCTCTCGATAGCAGCAGCCGTAGCCGAAAAAGAGGGGGCCGAGGCGCTCTTCATAGGTGTCGTGGAGGAGGATAGCAGCGGCTATCCCGATTGCCGTGAAGAGTTCATAGCGGCAATGCAGAAGGCTATAAACCTCGGAACGAAAGAGGGTACCGAGATTTGCATAGAGACACCTCTTATTCATCTGAAAAAAGAGGATATAGTAAAGAGTGCACTAAACTACGGAGTACCGTTGGAATTGACCTGGAGCTGCTACAAGGAGGAGGGGGAGGCATGCGGCGTCTGTGACAGCTGCCGTCTCCGCCTTAAGGGGTTTGAAAAAGCGGGAATTAAAGATCCGCTCGAATATGCTGACAGATGCTGATAAAATCGGGTAATTGAGGCAATCAGAGTTTGTCAGCCCCGGGATCTGGGCGGAAAAAGAGGTCGAAAAAGCGTGCTTGCCGGTCAGTTACTCCTATGTGTCAGCTATTTACGGATGATATAATAGCAGTATCCTGGGGAAACCAGAACGGTATACATATCATTCGGAATACCGGTTGGGTAAAAGTCACTTTCCGGTGTAGTTTTTTCTGAGCTTTTGATGGCACCCGACACACTGGTTGAAAATTGCTGTATAGGCGGCGGCTATTTTACTGAAATCATGTGTATTGCGAATCTCACTGCTCATCATTTTTACATATTTCTGAATTCGTTCGGCACTTTTTTGCGCAAGGAAATAGGCGAATTTCGGGTCATCGGGCATCTGTTTTTTCAATATCTCCCCATGTCTTTTGAGAAAGTTCTTTTTAGCCTGCCTCATAACCCTTACTCCCATCTCTATTCTATCTTTTTCATTGTAGATTATCCCTTTTTGTATCTGATCCAGGCCCGTCGCGAACTTTCTCATCGTATTTTTCAATCTTGTCTTGGAGGCAAGGTCACTTTTGCCGATATCAACTGCTGCGGCAGTAGAAACAGCCAAAATTGATACGATAAAGAGACTTAGAGTTTTTTTCATCGATATTCCTTGGAAAAGAGTCTTATGTTTGCAGTAACTCCGTAGTCTGTAAATCAATCGAAACTATACTTAATAGATTACACGGTTCCGGGTTACTCTCAATATATCGGCTATATTTGCAAAAAGATAATAATTTTCTATCTGATCGAGCAGAATTTCGTTTCACTGATATCTGTCCACGGCTTAATGAGGGAGTAGTACCTCTCCATGGAGTCGTAAACACGTCTGAAATCTTTGCTCTTTTCACTCTGTTCCTCTGCTACCGTATCCATTGCCTTTTTTGCAGCCTCTATAATTTTCGGCGGAAAGTCGCGTATCTCTATATCCATCGACTCAAGCTTTTTAAGAGCCAGTCCGTTTTCGTGCATGAACTCATGGTACATCTCTGTAGTCATCGCCTCCGAGGCGTACTTTATTATAGATTTATGTTCATCGGAAAGTTTATCATAGCGTGCTTTGTTGAACGTGAGCTCCAGTAT
This sequence comes from Hydrogenimonas sp., assembly GCA_003945285.1. Taxonomy (NCBI): domain Bacteria; kingdom Pseudomonadati; phylum Campylobacterota; class Epsilonproteobacteria; order Campylobacterales; family Hydrogenimonadaceae; genus Hydrogenimonas; species Hydrogenimonas sp. The sequence goes on along the minus strand of AP019005.1, from coordinate 1,320,613 downwards.
GGAACCAGGTTCGTGCCAGCCTGTGTAGTAGTATTTCGCCACCTTGTAAAACCCCATACGAATATCCAGAGCCGGTCCGACCCACTCCGTAGCGTCGATGGTGCCTCTCTCCAGAGCGGTATATATCTCTCCGGCCGGAAGTAGAATGGGGTTGACTCCCAGTTTTGCCATAACCTCACCGCCGAGACCTGGGATACGCATCTTCAGCCCTTTGAGGTCCTCAAGCGATTCTATAGGCTTCCTGAACCATCCCCCCATCTGCACACCGGTGTTCCCGCCGATGAACGGGTAGAGGTTGTACCTGGCGTAGAGTTCCCGCCAAAGCTCATAGCCGCCGCCGTAGTTCATCCAGCAGTAGAGTTCGCTCGCGACCATTTTGAGAGGTGCGCCGCTAAAGAGTGCAAAGGCCGGGTTTTTCCCCTTCCAGTAGTATGGGCCGGAGTGAAAACCGTCTATCTGGCCGCTGGCGGTAGCATCGAAAACCGCAAGAGCCGGCACAAGAATGTTTTTCGGATAGATCTTGACCTCCAAAGATCCTCCGCTCATATCATGAACTTTCTGTGCGAAACGCTCTACACCTGTACCCATAATGGGAAAGTGCGCAGGCCAGCTGGTGGCGATCTTCAGCCTGACCTTGCGGCTTCGGGCGATATTTACCCCCTTCCTGCCCTCTATCTGTTCACGCGTACAGCCTGTAAAAGTAACCGCCGCAGCCGCCGCGGCGGTAGCTTTCATGAAAGTTCTTCGCTTCATAGGAAAAAACCTTTTGATCCTTGAAATATAGAGAAGATTATATCTATTTGCAACTCAGCGGAGGCTAAACCCACGGTAATTCAAAATTAAGCGTAAAGAAAAAACCGAGACGGGTCGGCAAAACCCGTACGCAGATGCGATTTGCCCTTCGGGACGCGGCAACGGGGCTGAAAACCGCAAATTCCTACGGAACCCTTCAGGCACGAGCGGTTTTCTTAACGCCCCGCTGCCGCTCAAATCGCAATGCTGGCAGATTTCGCCGACCCATCTCTTCATCTATCTTGAGTTTTGAATTACCGTATCTGCAAATATAGAAAAGAGCAGGGACTGAAGTCCCTACAACCCCCTAAAGCTACGAAATCGGAGATTTCGAGAAAGCGAATAACCTAAAAGAGTGTTTCGCTTCCCGCGAGTGAAGCGAGCGTCTGCCCCGCAAGGGGCTAGCTTCAGTGGCACAGCGCCCAGCGTAGTCTTCAGGAGCTTAGCTTCTGAAGACGTGTCAATTTTTTAATGATAAAACGCCGCTATGACGGCAAATGCGAAGAAGAACATCAGGTGAGATATACCTTCTACGTAGTTCGTCTCACCGTTGTCAGTTGTCTTCCATGCCAGTATTACAGTCAAAATGAGCGCCCCTATCTGCAGGGAGTTGAAGTCCAGCGTAAGCTGTATATCGGCGAACGGTGAGAGCAGCATGAGAATCGGGACGGTTAGAAGAATCGAAACGGTAGATGCTCCCATCGCGATGTTCACGACTCTCTGTATCTGGTCTGATTTTGCCGCCTTTATTGCGGTGAAGAGTTCCGGTGAGACGCTGATAATGGCGATGACAAGACCGGCCAGTGCCGCCGATATATCGTACTCTTTGGCTATCTGCATACCGTCACTGGCGAATATTTCGGCTATGATGCCGATGATGAATATAAGAAGAAAAATTACTATCAGGTTGGCTTTTATCGAAAGCCTGTCGAATATGTAATTATCGTCCTCTTCATCCTCTTCCGAACTTCCGCCCCTCTTCCTTCGTAGCCTGAAGATTCTGCTTCGTGCCGTCGCTTTGAAGAAGTGTATATGTGTCTTTGTTTGGAAAATGAATATACTCATATAGTACAGACCGAGCAGCAAAGCTATAATGTAGCTGGCAACGAGAAGGTTTTCTGATCCTCCAGGAGAGTATGCCAGAACACTTGGAACAAGCAGCGCCACCGAGGCGACAAGAAGAATGGTGGTGTAGGTGCTGGAGGTATCTTCATTGTGCTCCTGCTCTTTGAAGCGTAGACCTCCAACAAATACGGCGATCCCCAACAGTACGTTCATATCGACTATCACAGCCGATATGATACCGCTCTTGACAGTCTCGAGCGCATGTTCACCGTGCGAACTCTCGAGCATGATCATGAAAAGAAGGAGAATTTCGACCGCTACGGCGCTGAAAGTGAGTACGAAACTGGAGTACGGCTCTTGAAGCCTCTCAGCCAGAATCTCGGCAATTTCCGATACTGTAAAAGAGAGTGATGCAATTCCGAGCCCGGCACTCAGTACCGCCAGATATGTAAAACCGTTCAAGTGAAAAAGAAGAGCCAGAAGACTAAAAAAAGCGCCGGCGAAAATATCCCAGTAGTTACCTATGAAATCCTGTAAGTCCGACGAGGGTTCGGAGGATGTACTCATCTAAAACAGTCCTTTTGTCTCAAATTTTTTGGCAGATGTGCCGCTTTCTCTGAAAAATGTATCGCTCCGTAACCCTACAATGAGGTAATAACCGGGTTTCAACGGAGTTTCTAGCATCTCCAAGAGATCTGAAATTCGGGCATAACTGCTTATCTCCATTTTTATATCACACCTGAACTTAATTTGTGTTGGAGTGAAGAGTTTACAGTTCGTCCATTTGATTCGGGCTAACTCTTCGTAACAGCGGTTAGGTATAGCGGAGTCGGCAAATATCAGAACCTGTTCGGTGGAGCCGGGCTCCATGGCATTAAGCCTACTATCTACGAAAACTGGCTCGAAAGAGGGTGTATGTCCGAGATGTGAAAGAGTGTAGTCGGCACCGGATGCCGCAAGAAGTCCGACTGCCTCGAGAAAAATGGGCTGCATACAGGGAGGCAGAGGTACTCTTTCGTGAAAGACTCCATCCAGGATGAAGGAGCTTTCGAAGATAAGGTCCGCAACCGGAGTGAAAGCCGGTATATCCGGTTTCAGGTGGAAAGTTTCGGTACCCATATGCTCAAGAAGAGTTCTGTTGTCGCTAAAAAGGGTCTGTTCTGCAGAGGAGGCGAGGATCGTCTCGCCCGCTTTCATCCTATCTTCAGGAAGCAGTAGTGCATTGCGCCCGCAGGCTGTCATTCGCATGAACTCCATAACCTGCGGGGATACCTGTACGAATCTCCTGGGGTTGATAACAAGCCAGAGCCGCAGCAGTTTTACAAGCGTATCGGAGAGATTTTCAACCTCTATCCATGCCACTTCATCATCGGTGGGGGAGACTTTTTTATCTGTGACTATTCCATATGCGCCGTTTCGGAGCGCCTCTTCTATCTCTTCAGGATTTCCTGTAACAAAAAGCGAGCCTCTCGATACCTTTTTCGGAGTCAGGGCTACACTCTCGAAACGCGAGATGGAAGGATTGTTCAGTAGTCGGCCGCCGGTGACGGCCACTACGTTTTCAAGACGCATTCTCTGAATCAGCCGATGGGGGTACCGGCTTTTTTTGGTTTTTCCGGCCGAATGAGGCAGAGGCCGTTTTCATCTTTTGCCGCCAGTATCATCCCCTCCGAGATCATACCCATAAGTTTGGCCGGCTTGAGGTTGGCAACTACGCATACCTGGGTATTGAGCAGATCTGCCGGCGAGTACCACTCTTTAATTCCCGCTACGATCTGGCGGGGCTTCTCCTCGCCCAGATCGACCTGGAGCCTGAGGAGCTTCTTGCTTTTTGGGACCTCTTCAGCTTCTACGACGGTACCTACCTTCAAAGATACCTCGAAGAAGCGGTCTATCGTTATGGTGTTCGCTCCCGACTCCTCCTTTTTCCCACCTTCGGAACGCTTCTGCTCTTTCGCCTTCTCTTCTCTCTTTTTCGCCTCTGCTTTTTCGGATGGAGTCTCAACCAGCGGCTCCTCTATGCGCGGGAAGAGAGGCGGAATCTTCTCTATTCTGAACTCATCCAGAAGTTCGGACTCTTTTATCAGTTTCACGTAGCTTCCGTTATCTATCTCGAAGTCCAGGGCTTTGGCGATGGTCTGTGTGGTTTTGGGCATGAACGGATGCAGAAGAACAGAAACCTTGGCAAGGATATTCGCAACCAGGGCTATCGTCGCCATAGCCTCATCCTCTCTGCCCTCTTTCATTTTGGCCCACGGCATTGCGGTGTCGATAGCCTTGTTGGCTATGCGCAGCGTTTTCCAGAGATCTTCGAGGTAGCGGTTGGTCTGTATCTCGTAGAGGTAGGGCTCTACGGTCGTGAATATCTTTTCCGCTTCGTTCAGCTCATCTTTGTGGTATGCAGCCACTCCGCCGCTTTCGATGCGGAAATCGAAATATTTTCCGCTCATTCCTATGATGCGGTTGAGCAGGTTGCCCAGATCGTTTCCGAGATCGGAGTTTATTCTGTCTATCAGTGCGCGCTGGCTGAAATCACCGTCCTGCCCGAACGGAACCTCGCGAAGCATGAAGTAGCGGAAGTTCTCCAGGCCGTATGCGTCGGCTATCTCTTTCGGGTCGACCACATTGCCTTTCGATTTGCTCATCTTTTCGCCGTTTCGTGTCCACCATCCGTGTGCCGCTACGTGGCGGGGGAGCTCCAGGCCGAGGCTCATCAGGAAGGCGGGCCAGTAGATGGCGTGGAAACGGAGAATATCTTTGCCTATCAGGTGCACTTTTGCGGGCCAGTAGTGCATAAGTTTCTCGTCCGTTCCGTAGCCGAGTGCGGTAACGTAGTTCATAAGAGCGTCGAGCCAGACATACATTACGTGTTTGGGGTCGTTGATCGATGCAGGCAGTTTGATGCCCCAGTCGAAGCTTGTACGGGTAATAGAGAGGTCGTCTAGGCCGTTTTTGACGAAGTTTACGACTTCGTTCTTTTTTGATTTGGGCAGAATCCTGTCGGGGCGGCTCTCATACCACTCCAGAAGCCTCTCCTGGTACCTTGAGAGTCTGAAAAAGTAGCTCTCCTCCTCCACTATCGAGGTGGAGCGTCCGCATTCGGGGCAGAACTCTTCATCGACGAGCTGCTGCGCCGTGAAAAAGGTTTCACAGCTGACGCAGTAGTGGCCGCGGTAGACATCTTTGTATATGTCGCCGTTGTTGTACATCACCTCGAAGGCTCTCTGTACCCCTTTGACATGCTGCTCGTCCGTCGTACGTATGAATTTGTCGTAACTTATATCGAACTCATCCCACAGCTTCTTGAAACGTCCCGAGATCTCGTCTGCATACTCTTTGGGCGTTTTCCCGCGCGCCTTTGCCGCCTGCTCTATCTTCTGGCCGTGCTCGTCCGTGCCGGTAAGAAAAAAGACATCCATCCCTGCAAGCCTCGAATAGCGTGCGAGTGTATCCGCTATTATGGTTGTGTAGGCGTGTCCGATGTGTGGGACGTCGTTTACGTAGTAGATGGGAGTGGTGATATAGACTCTTTTACATTTCTCTTCGCTCATTGTTGACCCCGTTTTTTAGTGAAAAGTTGAAGAGTAAAGACCCGTCGGTCTCCACTCTTCAACTCTCTTTCTAACTGATGTTACGTAAAACTTGAACCAAGCCCAAGCTTCGGCCCGGACCAGCCGTTCCCTTTATCCCCTGAAACTTCGAAATAGCAGTTTTCGAGATTTGGGGTTAACGTAGGTTTCTAAAATTCGAATCCGCCGCCCTCTCCCTTGCTCATACTCTCGTAGACCTTTTTCACATAGTCGTTTCTCGTTTCGCAGCCGATGATTTTCTCGCACTTCAGACAGCTGGAAACCCCTCTCTCTTTCTGGCATGCGACGAGCCTCTCCTTCGCCTCTTCCCTTGCCGCCTCCCATCTGTCAACTCTCTTTTCAGGTGACGCCATAGGCCTCTTTCACCCTGGAGATCTCGTAGCGGCTGCCGAAAAAACAGGGAGTGGTCTCGTGCGGATCGTCACAAGGAAGTTCCATAAGCCTGCGACCTTTGTCGTCTATCGCCGCTCCTCCGGCGGTTTCGTAGATGAAAGCGAAAGGAAAGACTTCGAAAAGCTTGCGCAGTTTGCCGTTCGGTTTGTCGTCGGTTCCCGGGTAACTGAATAGACCGCCCCCTTTAAGGAGTATCTGATGCAGGTCCGGAACCATGCCGCCGGAGTAGCGTAGACGGTAACCCTCGGCAAAAAGCGAGTCTATGAGCTCCTTGTGGTGCGCGGGCCAGTGCTGCTGCGTTCCGCCCGGAGCGTTCAGTTTTCCCTTTTCGTTCAGCTCTATCGTACTCTGCTCCATAAACCGCCCGTGCCTGAAGATGAAGTGGCGAACTCCGCCTTTATATGCGGTCACCATCTCGAGTCTGGGGCCGTAGACTATATAGACCGATGCGAGCATGGAGGATGCCTGGAACTCTCCGTCGTATATTCCGAATATGGAGCCGACACTCAGGTCCACATCTATGAGACTGGAGCCGTCGAGCGGATCGTAGGCGATCATATACCTTCCATCGGGATGGAGTATCTCCTCCTCCTCCTTCTCTTCGCTGGCGATGGCTTTGACCGCCGCTATTTTGGAGAACTCTTCGGCGATGATGAGGTCGCTTTGAATGTCCAGTTTCAACTGCATGTCTCCGGTGGCGTTGCACTGTTCGGAGTAGCAGAGATCCTCGCTTGCTATCGCGTCTCTGATTCTGTGGGCAGACCGCTCTATCGCGTCAAAGATCGGTTTAAGTGTCATCTATACGGCCTTTGCATTCTTTTTTATCCAGCCGATGATTCCGGCGATGTCGTTGAGATTCAGAATATCAATATTTTCCGGTATCTCGTATCTCTGTATATCTACCGACTCGTCTACCGCTATCGCCTCCGAATAGGGGAAGTAGCTCTCGTCTATCTCGTTTCGGAAAATGGCTATGCGCGGCAGCGGTAGCGTTTTTAGTCCCTCTACCAGAAGGTAGTCGAAATCGTTTACCATATCTATTATCTCTTCCACTCTTTTGTCTCTGTGGGAGAAATATGTGGTCCTTGTGGGGGAGGTGACGACAACTTCGGCGCCTGTTTGGAAAAACTTCCAGCTATCTTTTCCCTCGACGTCGAAAACCGCCTTGTCCTTCGGGTCGTTTTTGACGATGGCGATCTTGTAATCGCTTATAAGTGTACGTGTCACCTTCTCGATCAGTGTCGTCTTGCCGCTGTTGGAAGGCCCTGTAAATGCGACTGCAAAACGTTTTCGCAATAGTCAGCCTTAGTGGTGAAATCGGTAGAGATTATAGCCAAAAAAGTTTTAAAGCGATGTTACGCGGCCTTTGCCCAAATCCAGAAACAAAAATAGAAGAACTCGTCATGATCATTGCAGCCATGCACTTTTGGGAAAACCGTCGACGCACCTGACGGGTGCGCCTCAAGTTTTCCCGAAACCGCCTGACCACAAGCATCGCATCGATTTCAAACTATTCTATTTCGAGATTTGGGCTTTGGTTGCATATCGATGTTTAAAAGGTTTTGTGTTAGAATCACCCATCTTGAAGATAAAGGCTGCCGAGGTGAAAAAAGCTCTTATATTTTTTACGGTACTTCTTCTATCCGCACTATTCAGCGGATGCGGCACCAAAGCGTGCAAAGAGGGGATACTTCAGCCAGATACCATTTATGAAAAAGCGCTGGTGAATACCCGTGAAGAGCAGATAGTGAGATCTTTGGAGACAAAGGCTTCGATAAGCGCGACACTTTTGAACGAGGTCTTCCCCGACAAGTACCCTTACGAGAAGGGTGTATACTTTTTTGTAGGTGTGATCACCGACAGAAAAGTTCCCGATGAAAAGTTTCCGGACTTTTTTCATATAGAGCTGAACGGCCTCTCTCCTCTCTCGGTAGAGCCGCTGAAAAGAGGCGACGAGCTATACGAATTGATGCCGAGCGTAAACAGGTGGGCAAAATATTACCTGGCCGTTTTCCCGCCGCAAAAAGGAAAAATATTCAGACTCACTTTCGAAACCGATCCGTACCCTCCGGTTTCGTTAAAGTTCCAACGAGTGACGCCACGGAGATAGGTTCTCCCAGAAGTTTTTTGTAGACGATATAGTTGGCGAGTACTTTTTTCCCGTATCTTCGGCTCTCGTCGTAGTGTACCAGCTCCATACTGAGCCAAGGTTCGTACTTGCCTTTCAAAAAGAGCCCCCTTCTTGTCAGCATCCGTTTCGTAAAACCTATGCCGCCGTTGTATGCGTACGCTATGAATAGAGGGTGCATCAGATAGCGCCTGAGATACTTGAGGTGCTCTATGGAGTAGTCGATATTTTTGTATGGTATGAGCATTGCATCGAGATTCAGCGGTTCACCTCTCTCTTTTGCCAGAGACTTCACCAGAAACGGCATTATCTGCATCATTCCCAGGGCGTAGGATGTTGAGATGGAAGATGGTATGAATCGGCTCTCCTGTCTGGCCAGAGCCAGAATCATCGCTTTTTCGTCCGTATTCAAAGAGGCATAGGCGCTCCTGTAGGGGAGGGGAAAGTAGTGTGTGCGATATTTCGAAGCTCTCTCCATTATGAAGCAGTAGTGACCCACTGTTTCGGAGGAGGCGAACCTTTTCGCGTAATCTATGAGCTCATCCGTGCTTTTGCCTCTTATCTGTTTCAGTACTGCCAGCCATGCGAACGGGTCGCTGATATTGTAGTCGGATCTTTTCTCTTCGAACTCCGGTGTGCTTATTCTCGGTAGTTCCGTTCCGAGTTTCTCCGAGGCGTAGAGCCTGTATATGTTCAGATCGAAACTCTTCGAGAGTCTCGAGAGATAATCTTTCTCGGGGTGCAGCTTCGCCAGCCAGAAGAGTACTTTGTCTTTGTCGAAGCGGTAGTAGGCCTTTTTGTATGCGAGGCCCAGATAGTCTGCCGCAATCATCTCCTTCCCGTGACGAAGAGCGTTCATAGCCAGAAAGAAGGTACTCCTGTGGGAGAGCTTTTTCGCATCTACACCCAGCAGCGAGCGCTGGAGAGCATCCAGCTTCGGATCTGTCACTATCAGCTTTATAGTCTGCCCGAACTCCTTTTTCGATGAGAGCCGTTTTATGAGTCCGGGAGGCAGGGGACGGTTCAGAAATTTCTCTCTCCACTTCGACCCGCAGTTGTTGAAGATTTTGAAGAAGGTATCATCGTCACTCTTTACAAGTTCGAAAAAAGGCTCTTTAGAAGCCATCACTGCGGCCCATCGGGCGGTATCCGGAAAGTCTGAAATCTGCTGAAGAACACTATACTTACGAAGTTCCGGGATCTTGGTGAACTTATAGGGTGTCAGAGCCGTAACTGTACACCCGGGGGTGGCTGCCGGCAGTTGCCCCGGCTTCAGACGGTAGCACTCCACCGCCTCTTTGAAACCGGCCTGATTACTCTTCTTGGCGAAACGGTGGAGGATTTTCCAGTTGACGGATTTTACCTGATAGAAGGCCAGGTCGGCCTCTTCGGGGGTTATGTCCTGCGCAAGAAAGCGCCAGATATAGAAATCTTTGGCGTAGCTTCGCGGCATCTTCTCCAGCTGTTCCGGTGTGATTGCCGCCAGAAGAAGAGATGAGAGAGTGAGGGTTAAAAGAACCGCTCTCATAGGGAGTTTGCGAGGCCGAAGAGCAGTTTGACCAGAAATAGGTCTATGAACTGCAGCCCTATTATGACGATGAGCGGCGCAAGATCTATTCCGCCGACAACTGTGGGAATATAGCGTCTTATCCATGCGTATACCGGTTCGGTGAGACGGTAGAGTGTCTGTACTATCGGATTGTACGGGTCTGGACGTACCCAGCTTACGAGTGCGGCGATTATGACGACCCAGATGTAGATGCTGATTATCATATGCAGAATCTGAGCAAGTGCCTGTACGAATGTAGAAAGTATCATTTTATTATCTCCATCATGTATGATTTGAGGTGGGGGTAGAGATGTGAAAGCTCCGGCCCGTGTTCGGCGCCCGTAAGAAGCAGGCGAAGAGGTTTGAAAAACTTTTTGCCTTTGAGGCCGGTCTTGTTCATAAGATAGCTTTTGAGCTCATCGAAGCTCTCGAAAACCGGGGCCTCTTTCAGGGCGCTGCGCAGGGTTTTCATCTCCTCTCCCCACTCGCTGTTGAAATTTTTTGCCGAAAAGATCGCCTCTATCTTCGGTTTTATCTCCTTTATCGTACTCCCCTCTTCGAGGTAGCACTTTGCCAGTTCACCTATGGCGGCATCCGCGAAGCCGAAGGCCCTGGAGAGCTCTTTGGAGTCCATCCGCTTCATATGCTCGCGGTTTATGAACCTTAGCTTGTCGAGATCGAATTTCGCCGCCGCTTTGGAGACATTTTTCAGGTCGAACCAGGAGATCGCATCGTCTAGGGTGAATATCTCCCCGGGTGTTTTGTTGCCCAGTAGAATGAGATAGTTGGCTATCGCCTCCGGTATGAACCCCTCTTCAAAGAGCCATTTGACGCTCGATGAGGCGTCCCGTTTTGACATCTTCTTCCCCTCTTCGTTCAAAATGACGGGAAGGTGTGCATACTCCACATCTTTGTCGTAGCCCAGAAGGTTGCGGATATGTATCTGTTTCGGAGTGTTGCTTACGTGATCCTCCCCGCGTATTACGAGGCTTATGTCGTGTATCATGTCGTCTATGGCGCAGGCGAAGTTGTAGGTGGGTGTCTTGTCGGCGCGCATGATGACGAAGCTGTCTATATCGTCGGGAGCGAAAGAGAGCTCACCTTTTATTATATCGCTGAAGGATACCGCACTTTGCGGTTTTTTGATTCGGACCGTAAAAGGCTTCTCGTTTGCCAGCACCTCTTCATCGCTCAGAAGTTCGCATTTTCCGCTGTACCTATAGGCTTTTTTGGCGCTCTTGGCCGCCTCACGCTCCGCCTCCAGCTCCTCTGGGGAGCAGAAGCAGGCGAAGGCTTTGCGCTCTTCGAGCATCTTTATAGCCATATGCTGATGAATGGTAAGATTGTGGCTCTGGTAGTAGACCTCGTCATATTTCAGTCCGAAAAGGTTCAGAATCTCCAGAATCTCCCTCTCTTTACCCTCTATATTGCGCTCTTTGTCGGTATCTTCTATCCTGACGATGAACCGCTCGTTTCGCTGTTTTGCGACGATATAGTTGAAAATGGCGACCCGAAGATTGCCTATGTGCATATCTCCTGTCGGACTCGGTGCGAAACGCAGCATAAAACCCCTTTTTTACTTTGGATTATACCAAAATATAGAGCTACGTTCTGTACGGTAGCGGTTTTGGACTCAGCTCTTTTTCATTTAAATAAATATATTCTGTCGTGAATCATTCACTTTTTACGGAGATCCATAAATGAAGTTTTTACCAGAAGCAGTAACCCTTCTTCTATTATCATCCCTGATTGCATCTGCCGCTATGGTCCAAAGCCTCGATACAGACTATCTGGAGGGGTATCTTAACGAAGGAATGGCCCAGAAGAGCCGATTCAGGTGCAATATTGAGAGTAGCAATACCTATAGATGTGAGATGAAAAACTTCAGGGATGAGAGTGACGGTTCGCTGTATACGGTAGGAGAGTTTGAACTCTTTTTCGACAGAGAAGGTGTATCGCCGATATTGGACGGAGCGATGTACGAGGCGTACCTGAAGAACGAGGAGAAGGCGGCCCTGATCGAGAAGGAGATGGAAAATATCGATTTCGAGAACGGAAGGCAAAGAGCGATGCAGAAAAAGAGACTCGAAAATAGATACCTTTACGATCCGGCGCTTCAGAGACATATTCTGATGACCCTTTTCGAGAGTCTGAACGATGCAAGGGCAAAGAGGCTCGAACTATATGACCGAACCAGCGGGGTTAAATACGGAGCGGAGCTTCTGGAGTATCACAACGGCATGAAAAAGAGCCGAAACGGAGTGGTTTTCTCAAAAAGAGTTCTCGGAAAAATGTCTTTGAAGATGAAGAACTTCTATGTAGACAACAGATCGGGCATAAACAAGGATTCAAACAGGAGTTTGGTCGTCTGGCAGGGGTTGCGCCGTATGACTCCGGCAGAAGTTCCGATGCTCGAAATGGCGAAACTGAAGTACATCCTGAACAAAAGCCCGCTCTTTTATGAAAGCAGAAAGAGTCATGGAGACGGTATTGTTGAGATCGTGGACAGGGCGCAGAACAGTGACACTCTGATGAGTACGACAAAAATGGAGTTCGACGAGTCCGGAAGATCAGAGAGTCGTGCGGTTTTGCAGTTTCGTATCGATCATGCAAAAGCCCTTCTGGATGACGACTCTCAATCCGGGACGGCACAGAAGCCGGATGTGGCGCTTATCAGTTTTCAAAGCACTACAGAGCTGAAGCCTCTATATCTGCAGAAATACAGGAGTATGCTGAAATACGATCTACAGCTTGCACAGAGCACGGAAGCGTTGGCGGAGTATATCGGCAATCTGACCGCCTACTATAGAAAAAGAAGCTCGAATCGACGCTTCCGCAACTTTCTCGACTCCGCAGACCGCAGTCTCGGCAGATGGCTCAAAGGAGAAAGCGGCACTATCTCGTTCAGACTCGTAAACGAAAGCGGATCGGCGTTTACTCCGCTGGTGGGCGGGTTTTTCTCCCGGATGATGCAGAAGAGGCCGGAGAGTTACCCAAACCAGAATCTAATAGAGTTTATTTTCGACAACTTCAGCATCGAGTTCGGCAACGACTGACTCTCTCCACTTCATCCATCGCCTCTTCGGCGTTTCGGCCGAAGAGAATCACACCCTCCTCATGCCCCGCCATCGCAAACAGCGGGTTTTTGAGCGGCTCTCTCCCCTCATAGAGTCTCTTCACTTCCAGAGCCATCTCTTTGGTACCGTATGGTACAGGCGCTGTTTTGAGATAGTCACCGGCCAGCATCATCTTCCATATCCTCATGGAGTGTATGTGGATGACCCACTCTATTCGCTGGCTCAGAGCGTAGACCGCGGCGTGAGTGAAAGCTTCACTGCTCGGCTTGGCCGGACCTTTGGATCTTATGATAAACCTCTCTTCATCGTAACTCTCGACGAGAGAGTAGCAGTTTTCATCGAGTCTCGGCAGGTGGCCGGTCTGAGTGGCTGTAATGACGAAACTCTCCGAAGAGATCCTGCGGCTGACATTGCCGTAGCCTATGCCCTCTTTTACACCTATGAGACCCATTTCGTAGAGCTCGCTTCTGACCGGCTCCAGAGGTCTCCACAGAGCCTCTTCCAGGGGGCCGCTCTCTTCGAACAGCAGGCCGTATTTTATTACCCCGTCCGTCACAGCAGATCTTTGAACATATTTTCGATCTCCGCGGTTTCGGGCCTGCAGACCCCCCGCTCGGTAATGAGCCCTGTAATGAGCCTTGCTGGTGTGACGTCGAAGCCGTAGTTCAACGCCGCCGAGTTTTCCGGAACTATGCGAACGCTCCTGTATCTTCCCTCTTCGTCGACTCCCCTGATATATGTAACCTCCTCTTCGCTTCTGACCTCTATGGGAATCTCTTTGATGCCGTCGGTTATCGAAAAGTCGAAAGTGGAGGAGGGGAGTGCTATGTAGAAGGGAACGGAGTTGTCCTTTGCGGCGAGAGCTTTCAGGTAGGTTCCTATCTTGTTGGCCGCATCGCCGTTTCGGCTCACCCTGTCGGCTCCGGTTATACAGAGATCGACCATGCCGTGCTGCATCAGGTGGCCGCCTGCGTTGTCGGCTATGACCGTGTGGGGAATGCCGCTTTTTCCAAGTTCCCACGCCGTAAGGTTGGCCCCCTGGTTCCTCGGGCGCGTCTCGTCTACCCAGACATGAATATCTATACCTCTTTTTGCCGCTTCGTATACGGGGGCGAGAGCGGAGCCCTCGTCGACTATCGCCAGCCATCCGGCGTTGCAGTGGGTAAGCAGGTTGACCCGCTCCAGCCCCCTGCTTTTTATGAGCTCTTCTATAAGGTCGGCGCCATGTTCGCCTATTTTACGGCTGCACTCGGCATCTTCGTCGCAGATGGCTACCGCTTCGGCTTTTAGCCGTTCGGTCCGTTCGCTCCTTTCGCAGCTTCCTGCAACATCCATCATCCTGTCCACCGCCCACATCAGGTTAACCGCCGTGGGGCGCGATGAGCGTATCTTTTCCGCTTTTCTCTCTATGTACCCGATATCGCCGTCGCACTCTCTCGAGGCGAGATAGACACCGAATGCCGCCACGTCTCCGATGACTCCGGCGCCCCTTACGGTCATATCGGAGATGGCCTGGGCGCAGGAGTCCGCATCTTCTATTTTGACCCACTCTTCGATAAACGGAAGAACCCTCTGGTCGAGAACAGCAAGCGATCCGTCGGCTTCCAGGCGCAGTGCCCTGTATCTGCCGTTCATGAGAGCCCCTTTACGATGGCGACGATATCCTCTATGCTCTCTATCTTTTCATGCTCCATAACCAGCGACTTTCCGCACTCGAGCGCATCCATCATCGCCCTTTTCCGCAAAGTCCGATCTTCGATGCCCCGAATCTCCTCGACCCCGGCTATACCGAAGACACGTCGTGCCATCTTGCAGCCGGCAAATCCCGCACTCTGCCGCAGAATATCTCTCATAAACTCTCTTCTGAAGCTCTCCAGCGGCTCTTCGGGCAGAAATCCCGGCTCTATCAGCGCGCTCCTCTCCCTCTCTCTCCACAGGTCCAGAAACTTCCTCTCGAAACCGCTCCAAACATCGACCATGTTCTGCTCTATCCACTCCATGTACTCACTGTCGCCGCTCACGTGCCGGTGGGATATGTAGGCGCTGCCCAGATTGGCTAAAACGGCGCCTATATCGAAGCCGAACGGCCCCACGAAAGCGAACTCCGGGTCTATGACGAAAGTCTCCTTTTCGTTAACCATTATGGAGCCCGTGTGCAGATCGCCGTGCAAAAGGGCGTCGGCCTGTGTCATGAAGATATATTTGAGTCCAAGCACCTTCTGTTTGAACTCATAATCCTCAAACAGCTCTCTGGCCTCCTCTTCGCAGCCCGGTTCTATGTGGTTCGTCTCGTTCTGCATGTACGGAAACGTAAAGACGAAATCTTCGGTCAGCCTGCAGAGCTCCCTGTTTTCGTTAAAGCGCTCCATGAGGGCCCGCTTTTCGTCGCTTTGCAGGTACAAAGAGGAGGTTTTGAACAGAGTCCGGGCCAAAAAGGTGCTTATATGATCCGCAAAGAGGTCGTAGCGCTCCTTTTGTATCAGCCCTTTTCTCAAAATCTTGTGCGACTTCAGATGCTCCATGACGACAAGGCTCATCTCTTCGTCGGCATGGTAGATCTTCGGAGCGTGGATGTCGTAGCTCTGAAGCGCTCTTATCTCGAACTTCATCCTCTCTCTCGAGAGCGAATACTCCTCTCCCGCACACCGAAGATATGGCACAGCCTGTTTCACTATGAGGCTCTTTTGCGGCTCTTTTACGCTTCTTGCGACAAACACGAAGTTGAGGTTGCCGTCTCCGATCTCTTCGGTTTCAATCTCGTCCGTTTCGAAAAAATCCGCTATGGCCGGTATCGAGAGCAGGTACTTCGGGAGGGTTTCGGGGGTCATGATCTCGTAACTCATCGTCATCCTTTATAGGCTGTTATAATCCAAAATCTTGAAATCTACGATTTCTTATCTTTAGGGGGCAGGGGGCTGTCAGTCCCTGCCGAAAATCGGTTTCGCCCGTTTTTAGCGTAACATCAGTCAATATTGGAAATTATACAGTATCGGCAATGAGGAGCACCAATGACTGTAGTTGTACCGAACTATTTTCTTCAGGAGAAGCCGCAGGCCATACACTCTGTCGGTGGTACCTATATAAAAAGAGCAGGCTCTTCGACAAAGAGCCACAAGGTCAGAAATACGATGCACGGGCTTCTGGTTGTGCTTGAAGGCTCCAAAGCGGTGGAGTCGTCCGGGAGTAAAATAGAGTTGAGTGCGGGAGAGGCCGCTTTTTTCATGCAGGGTAACTACTTTATAAGCAGGAACAACGGCAGTTACCGGGCCCTGTCTATCTATTTCGATGAAAGTTTCGCCTCCAGATTTGCACTCCTTTCTCAGACAGATGGGCCGGATATTGAAAATGTGCTTGAAATAGACTGTGCAGACAGCAGGTCCGCTCTGGCTTTGGCGGAGACCATATGGGCTGAGATTGACATCGGACCGCTGAATGAAGAGCTTTTCAAAAGCCGTATAGAGACACTTTTTTGGGAACTTTTGGCACTAAGGCCCAAAGAGGGCCGCCTCTTTTTCAAGCATATAGTAAACCATGGCGAGCGGCGCTTTCGCAAAGTCCTCCTTGAAAACCTCGATATCATAGAAAGTGTCGCCGATATGTCACGTCTGCTCTGCATGAGTCCGGCCCATTTTCACCGCCGTTTCAAAGATGAGTTCAGGATTTCACCCAAAAGGTGGCTGGATGCGAAGCGGCTGGAAAAAGCGGCATCTCTTCTTACCGGGGGAGAAATGAGTGTGGCTCAGGTTGCCGCAGAGTGCGGATACTCCACACCTTCTGCATTTATTTCAGCGTTTAAAAAAGAGTATAAAACTACCCCAAAGCGGTTTAGAGGTGCCCTTATGATGGAAAATAGACACTTTTAGAGAATTTTTCGGTACATATTTTCATGAGAGTATGATAAAGTTGTTCCAAAAAAGCGAGAACCTTATGAAAAGAGTTGAACCGGATTCCAAAGAGATAAAAGGACTCGCCCCGGCCGGTGCCGGACTCCCTGCGGCAAAAGTATTTCTTGCAAGAAACATAATGTTTCCGCTGCTAAGACGCACCGTATCCTTTCAAAAGGCGGTAGATATTTTCGAATCACAGGGGCGTATAATCGTATCTTTAAGCGAGCCTCTCTCTGAAGAGACTCTCTTTGAAAGGGTGATGGTCCCTCCGCTTTTCGGTCTTGAAGAGAACTCCAGATACTACAGTGTCGCAATGGTGCTGAAACATCTTTTAACCGTAGGAGAGGCACTGAAAAACCGCATCCCGGCTCTGAGCAGAGAGGAGGTGCCGGAAAAAGAGGTACACATCGAGGACTTCAAGCCCTACGGGGATATGGAGGAGGATATCGTAGAGCGATACAGCCGTTTCATAGAGGGGTTCAAAAAGAGTCTTGTTGAAAATCTTGCAGATATAGACTCCCCTGCGACCTATGCCCATCCATGGTTCGGAGAGCTCGACGTAAAGGGTTGGATGGTGATGGGTATGGTCCACCAGATAGTTCACAGACGTCAGATAGAGGCTATTTTGGCCCTGTTTCATAAAATTTACATGGTATAAGAATCAGATTTTAAAATTTTTCAATAATATCTGCTATAGTGATATATGAATGTCCTATACTATTGAGACACGCCTTCCCCTATTTTTCGTGAACTAGAGTTTTGAGTTACTTCGAGATAATCCAAGTTTGGAAATAGTGTTTAAAGTTCTGAAAAATTGATTATTTAAATCTATGCAAAATAAAGTTTGTCTTAGTATAAATTTATTAGAATTTGATACGGTTGAAGTTTAGCCGTTAATAAATCCTGTTTCGGCGGGATGTAAAAAGGAGTAAAGGTTTGGTTGGAAAAGTAAAAGTAGCAGGTGTAGGTCTCGCGATTCTGATGATAACAGGAATCAGTGCTCAAGCGAGAGATTTTGCAGATATCTACACCGAGTGCGGACTGGGTGCTATGATTGCACCGCATAATGAGGCCGTTGCAGCTGTGACCAATGTTACATGGGATCTTGGTACCACTGCAATTAGTTCAAATGTTTCCTCTCCGGATACATGTAGGGGCGGAAAAGAGAAGACAGCCGCTTTTATAATGAAAAGCTATGACAAACTCTCGAAAGAGCTTGCTATGGGAGAGGGAAAATATCTTGACACTATGCTTTCTCTGGCCGGTGCTACAGAAGTATCTGAGAAAAAAAGAATCCGTACCGAGTTTGGTAGGTTGGTTGCACAGCCAGATTATACATCCATGAATCGCAAGGAAAAGGTTGAAAAACTCTACAACATTGTTTTCCAGGGTGTTTAATTGATACTCCGCGACGGATTTCTCCGTCTTGCGGGGACTTTTATTTTTTCAGTTTCATTTTTTGCATCTGTCGCATACTCGATGGGTGCTGAAGTTGATACCTCCATACTTTCACACAATCCTCAGTGGCTCAGACTTTTACACTTTAAAGAGGGTAAAAGTGAAGTAATAGACAATGATTTTTTTCTCTCTCCAGAAGGCAAACATGACCCGAAAAAAGAACTTGATGCTTTAATAAAAGCATACTTCAAACCTTTCGGGAAAGATCCGGATTCTTCACCGAGATGCCGTTTCCCTGCCCGTTACTTATGGCTCTCAAGACATATAAGCCTTCCAGATTTCGAAAAGATACCTCAAGCTTGTGAAAAGCTAAAGAAATGGGGATTGTATGCTAAGGCTGACTCAGTTAGTCTAATACTTGTGAGCGGCTATATGGGTAATCCTGCATCAACATTTGGGCATTCATATATGAAAATCAATACCGGTGAGCAAAACGGCCTGTTCGATACAAGTATTAATTACGGTGCTATGATTCCCAAAGACGAATCGGTAGCAGCTTATATATTTAATGGCATAACAGGCGGCTATACTGCAGGATATTCCGATAGGTACTTTTATGTACAGGATATGACCTATGCCCATACCGAGTTTCGTGATATGTGGGATTACAGGTTGAATCTTGGACGGGATGAACTGGAGATGCTCATTCTGCATATTTGGGAAATAGTAGGTAAAAAAAAGAGGTACTATTTTTTTAATAGAAACTGTGCTTATGAGATTGGAAGAGTTGCAGAAGTTGGTATAAAAGATGATCTTACTTCCAGGTCAAGACTATGGTTTGCACCTCTTGAACTGTTTAATCGTCTTGAAGAGTTGGATTGTCGGAGTCGTAGCGAATATGGGAAAAAGCTGGTCTCACATGTACAATACATTCCTTCCAGTGAGAGGAGGCTTGTAGCTGAATATGAAAAACTTGATAAAACATCCAAAAATAAGGCACGGCATATAATTAAAACAGGAAAAATCAAAAATCTGCATGATATCAAGTTGGCTAACTTTCTATTGTCTTATTCTGAGTATAGAAAGATTAAGGAGATGCCCAATCCTTCTAATGCTACCAGAGAGCTTGAACGCATAGCTTTGTCCACTAGAATATCAATGCCTGCTTCTGCTCCTGCACAAGTTGATATACCTGCCAAGCCGTCACCGGCTTCCGGTGAGCTTCCTATGATAATAGCAGTAGGTACAGGATATAATAGTACAAAAGATCTCTATCCTTCAGTTTCATATACACTATATTCGCAAGAATCGACCGGACAAAACTCTATGGATGGTGACGAACTAAAGATTTTTGATGCGTCTGTCGGGTTTAAACATGGTTGCTTTATTGATAGAATTGAATGGCTGTCTATTAGAAAATTTACCGTGAATGCTCTGCCGGATAGCGGTTTTAAAGCTGCTTCCTGGAATTTACAACTTCGTACAAACAAGGATTTTCGTTTCGGTTATTTGGGTAAATATGATCATAGCGGACTTTTCGGGGCTGGATTGTCAAAAAGAGCGGGTGTAGGTAAAGTTTTCGTAATGGCTGATTTATCTTTACATACTCTTTATCCAAGATATAGAATCATGCCGAAGATAGGTGCAGTTATTCCTTTCGAGATTGGAAAAATCCGTGTTGAAGGTGGTATAGAGAATAGACTTAATGCAAGTATTTGGCAGACGGCTTTTGAGATAGAATACAGGGGACAGATAGGAAAACGTAGAGATGTGTCTTTGTATTATAGTAATATTGACGGGCTGGGTAAATGGTATCTGAAGTTGGGTTTCCGTTTTTGATTTCTTTCAATTAAACTACTCTGTTTTTATAATTTTCTATCCTGATACAAGTATGGATTTTAATTGGTTTTGTTATACCTAAACAAACACCATGATCTATTTTTCAACAATAATGATGCAAGATCGCAATTTAGCTGCTTGAAAACTCCTTTTCACCGATATGCTAAAATGTTTACATGAAAACGATAGAAGAGCTTAGAGATTATCTGATTACCGCTTTTCCCGATTCCCGCATCTATCTATTCGGCTCTCGTGCAAGAGGTGATGATACTGAGTGGTCCGATATAGATATAGCTTTGGACTCTCCTAAAGATTTGAGCCAAAAGTTAGCGAAAGTGCGTTTTGAAATAGAGGAGTCTCTTTTGCCGTGCAAGGTCGATCTGATCGACTTGAGAAGAGCCCCCTATCTGAAAAAAGTTGTCGAAAAAGAGGGGGTAAGATGGCATTAGCCTAAAAGCTCGCAGATTTTAGCGCGCCTTGCGTCGCTGGCCGACGAGATATTTGACCATATAGGCGGCTATATCCCGTTGCTGAAAAAAATCTTTGGAGCCGTATACACAGCCTCATCGGAAAAGTAGAGTCCCCTAAAACAGGAGCGTTAATTCGGCAAGCGGCAGTTCATTGCAAGTTTACCTTAACTGCCGGCACAATTTTAACCCAAATCTCAAAATAGAATAGATTGAAATCGTTATGATGCTTGTGGTCAGGCGGTTTCGGAAAAATTTGAGGCGCACCCGCCAGGTGCGTCGATGATTTTTCCGGAAGTGCATGGCTGCAATGATCGTGACGAGTTCTTCTATTTCTGTTTCGGGATTTGGGTTTAAAACCAGAATCTCACCCCTCCCACAAAAGCTGTATCTTCTGTACCGCCATATTTCGAGGCGGTTTTTCCGAAGCTGTTGGAGTATGTCACCCCTATGTATGGTGCAAACTCTCTTCTTATCTCGTATCTCAGCCTCAGTCCGACCGCTGCGGACGATATGCCTCCCCCTTTGTGCAGCTGCGGAACCTCTTTGCTATAGGCCTCTATCTCTACGCGGGGAGTCAGTATGAGCCTCTGGGTTATTAGCGCTTCGTACTCGAAATCGAAATTTGCCCCGACGGCTCCGTTGCCGATTTTGAGGCGTGCTCTCGTATCTATGAAGTAGGGGGCCAGCCCCTGCAGCGCCACAACACCCCACGTTCTGTTCAGGCTTCCGGCCCTGTCATACTCGACACCGGCCTGCAGATCCCAAAAAGGCGTTACCGCACGACTGTAGAGCAGTTCGTTTTCGCTTTCGCTCTCATCGGAAGTTCTTGAACCCTCGCTGTAGAAGTAGAGCTTGTCGTAATCTTTTCCTATATAGCCGGAGGTGTCCCACACCAGCGGGTTTCCGTCCGACGACTGCACTTCGAGTCTGTCCATCAGCAGAGTAGCCCTGAGCGGGTCGCCCGCACCGGATGCCATCAAAGAGCCTGCCGCAAGCAGGATTGTCAATAACTTTTTCATCATACCACCTCCACTTTTCTGAACATTCCGAGCATATGGTAGAGCAGGTGGCAGTGAAACGCCCACGCTCCTTTTGCGTCTACGGTTACGCGGCAGCTCAGTTTGCTGCCGGGTTGTACCAGCAGCGTATGTTTTCTTACAAGATGGGCATCGTCTCCGGTCTCCAGGTCGCTCCACATGCCGTGCAGGTGCATCGGGTGGTTCATCATCGTATCGTTTACGAAAGTTATGCGCAGTCTCTCTCCGTAATTGAACTTCAGAGGTTCCGACTCATCGTAGGTGATGCCGTTGATGGACCAGATATAGCGCTCCATGTTACCAGTGAGGTGAAGCACTATCTCCCTGTCAGGCTGCGGGTCGTCGGCGGTCGAACGTAGGCTCCTCAGGTCTGCGTATGTAAGCACTTTTCGGCCGTTGCCTCTGAGCCCCACCCCCGGGTCGTCGAGCCTGTAGCGCGGATCTTTCGCCCACATCGTCACGGCCGGTCCGCTCCGCCGTATGGGAAGCGGGGTTATCGGGTATTTCGGCTCGCTTCGTTCCGTTGTCATCTTCATATGTGCCATATTCATCTTTTTCGGTTTCTCGCTGTAGGCTCCCATGCCCATGTCGGCCATCGTCAGGGGCTGCGGTTTGTCCATCGGCGGACGCACCGCTTTCGAGGTGCTATCCGGTGCGAGCGTGCCGCCTACGAAACCGGAGCGCTCTATGCTCTGCGCGAAGATACAGTAGGCTCTGTCGTCGGGCTTTACGATGACGTCGTAGGTCTCCGCCACACCGATTCGTATCTCGTCTACCTCCACCGGCTTGACGTAGTTGCCGTCGGCGGCGACGACCTCCATTTTGAGACCGGGTATGCGAATATCGAAGTTCGTCATGGCCGATTCGTTAATGAGCCTCAGCCTCACCTTTTCGCCTTTTTTAAAGAGCCCTCTCCAGTCCTGGGAGTCGGTCATGCCGTTCATCAGATAGGTGTATGTGTAGGCTGTAACATCCGAAAGATCGCGGTCGCTCATGCGCATTTCGTTCCACATTTTGCGCGCTTTGAACGCTTCGACAAACCCTTTCTCTTTTACCTCTTCGAAAAAGTCGCCGACGGTTCGCTGGTTGAAGTTGTAGTAGTCGCTGAAGATTTTCAGCTTTCTGAAAATAGCGGACGGTTTTTCGTCGCTCCAGTCGGAAAGCGAGACGATATAGTCCCGGTCGTACTCGAACGGCTCACTCTCTCTAGGCTCTATTATAATGGAGCCGTGCATACCGGTCTGCTCGTGAAAAGGGGTGTGCGAATGGTACCAGTATGTCCCGCTCTGATTGACCTTGAAGCGGTATGTAAAGGTCTCACCGGGTGCGATACCCGGGTAGCTGATGCCCGGTACTCCGTCCATGTTGAATGGAAGAATGATACCGTGCCAGTGGATCGAGGCGCTTTCGGGCATCTTGTTGGTTACATGAATCGTAACCTCGTCGCCTTCTCTCCACTTCAGTGTAGGACCGGGAAGTGAACCGTTTATGGTGGTGGCCACCTTTGGCGTACCGGTGATGTTGACGACAGTCTCTTCGAGAGTAAGATGAAACTCCTCACCCTCCAGCACCTCCTCCGGCTTTCTGGCCCCAAAACTTCTTTTGACACCTTCGGCAAAGAGCCTTTTGTGTGAACCCAGAAGCAGGGTGGCCGCCGCAACGGACTGCAAAAACCCTCTTCGACCGATTAGATCCGCTTTCATGGCTGCTCCTCTTTATAATTTATACAATATTAGCTGTGTAGCGTGTAGTTAGTGTGTAATGGGTGGAATTGTGGGGTAAGGCCTCAACCAACGGGATAGAACCGGTCCGGATATCTCCCAGATATCAAAGACGAAAGCCTTGGTGATCTGGAAAACCTGCCCGAACCGGATCTTTTGGCGCAGGAGATTATCGAAGAGATCGAGGCTGCATTGGATGGGTTTAAGAATATTGTAGGCAGGTTGGAATAGATAGGTTGAGGTTTGATCCCCAACCTTCTATCTTATCTTTCTTAAATCGTCTCTTATCTGTTTCAGTACCTTCAAGAGCTTATCGATACTGTTCTGACGTATCTCCAATATTGCATCTGTAGTTTCACCTGATTGAAAATATCGATAACCAGGCTTTTGTCATACATAGATACCCTCCTTGGATATCCTTTTTTTTAAAGCCCGGTTCATCTTTTCACGCAACCTGACCACATCCACTCTTGTGTGAAAATAGCTCTCCAGTTCCTCTTTGAAATCGTATAGTTTGAAATAGTCTGTCAAAGGTGTCTCTATGGCAATATCTATATCGCTCTCCTCTCGATTGTCGCCTCTGGCGTACGATCCCAAAAGAGCGATTTTGGAAATCTGATACTTCTCATGAAAGTTTTGTTTGTTCTTTCGTAAAAAATCAATGATTTTTTCTCGTGTCATTCGACGTTCCTTCGAATCCGGTTTTCAACCGCAGTTTAAAAATCTGCTACACCTTAAGGCGGCATTACAGGTCACTAAACGTAGCACAGGCGACATCTCTTCAAACGATTTTATAATAGTGAATTATTATATCTTCTAGATTGCCTAAAGTCAAAACAGGTATCTCTTTTCTTTAGTTGGCGTACACTAATCCCCCAATTTCCCTTGGCCCGTCAAAAGCGATATAATGGCGTATCTAAAAAGAGAGTACGACGGTGGATGAAAAAGAGCTTTACGATACAACCCTTGATCATATGATGAACCCGCGAAACTACGGCAAGCTTGAAGATGCCGATGCTGTAGGTATAGGCAAAAACCCGCAAAACGGGGAGATGGTCATAATCTATCTGAAGATATCGGACGGTAAAATAGAAGATATAAAGTTTCAGGCGAAAGCGTGTATGACTACCGTGATAGCGGGTTCCATCTTTACGGAAACGGTAAAGGGTGTCTCCATCGGGGAGGGTAGGGAGCTTACTTCCATCATGCTCGGGAAGCTCGACCGTATGCCGCCGGAAGAGGCGGCCTGTTCGGAGATGGTGGCCGAAGCCTTTTTGGCGGCTCTTGATCACTTCGAAGCGAAAAAGAGCGACCCGGAGGCTCCGGTGCCGACCAGGATGATAACGAAGGCGTGTGCGGTACAAGAGGATGAAAAGGAGGGGGATACAGATGGCTAAAAGGCTTTTTACATCGGTGCACGAAGGGTGGCTCAGGCTGCTCTTTTCGTCGTTTGCAGTTAACGACAGAGAGTTTGGGGAGAGGCTCTACGACTTTTCGGAGATTCTGTACAGGCACCTGCGCTTCATAGAGTCCGTCTATGTAAAGAAGGGTATAGAGTATAGTTATGAGAGGCCCGGTATAGAGCTCGGTTTCAAAACCGAAGGTGAAGCGGCTCTCTTTTGCGACGAAGCACTTGGGCGCATAGAGTCGCAGTTGAGCAGAAGCGGCGATCCGCTGGCGGAGAGGATGATAAGCGACCTCGGCTACATACGTTCGGTTTTGGCGCGCGAGAGTGAAAGAGAGGGCGAAGTGAACGCCTTTGACAAGTCGCTGAAACTCGAAGGCAGGGAGCTCGACAAAGAGTCTCTGGAGGCTCTTGTGAAGTTTCTCTTCGAGGAGAGCTACAAGGAGTATGAGCTTATCATCATCTACTCGTATGCCCAGACGCAGGTGGACGACAAGAGGGTGGCGGAGATATTTCAGATACTCATCGACGAGTCGAAGTTTCACCTCAACTCTTTCGCACGTCTGATGGCAAAGATGGGAATCTTGACGGTTCCGCGGATGGTTACGCAGGAGATCTACCGATTCGAGTCGCTCAAAAAGTTCCTTTTGGACGGAATAGAGGAGGAGCTCGGAGCTAAAGAGCAGTGCAGGGCTCTTGCGGAGGCCGTCAAAGATGAGGAGCTCAGCTCTTTTTTCGATTTTATAAATTTTCAGGAAGATTACCACATTGCGCTTATGAAAGAGGCGCTCGAGAGGATAGATTGATTTGGCCAGAAAGCATATTACAAATACCGTTTCACAACTCTTCGGAAGGTTCGCCGACCATGAGTTCCCTTCGAAAATCCAGTCGTTCATAAACCATGCCTACGTAAACCTGCTGGGGCTCGATATGAGCGAATTCGCCCCACCGTCTACATACCCTACACTCAACAGTCTTTTTACGAGAGAGCTCAAAAAGGAGCGCCCGATCGACCGGAGAGCGGGGGCGCTGATCTCTCCGGTGGATGCCTTCGTAACCGAGTGCGGAAGGCTCAAAAAAGATGTTTCGATGCAGATAAAGGGTATGGAGTACAGCATAGACGACCTTCTGACGTTCCAGTATGGCAAGGAGGCGAAAGCCCTGTATGACGGAACATACATAAACCTCTATCTCTCCCCCAAAGATTACCACCGATACCATATGCCCTACAAGCTTCGGGTAGCCTCCATTCTTCACCGGCCCGGGAAGCTCTACCCGGTGAATTTCCCCTCTTTGAAGCGTCAAAAGGAGCTTTTTGTCGAGAATGAGAGGGTGATTCTGGAGTGCTTTACCGAAAATGGCGGCCGTATCTTCATAGTGCTGGTCGGAGCCTTGAACGTCGGCAGGATGACAATAGCCTTCGACCACCGCATACAGACCAACGCCGACAGGTACGAACCCACACTCTACCGCTACGACAAAAAGCCTGTCTGGATTTACAAAGGCGATCTGCTCGGTATGTTCATGATGGGATCGACGGTGCTTCTTTTTGCGGAGCCGGGGCTCATGGATGTGCGCACTAACGCCAGGACTCATGTCAGGTTCGGGGAGAAGATAGCGCATATCAACGAATAAAGAATGCGGATATGGCAAAAAAGGTTTCAGCGGCAGCGGCGCTGCTCTCCGATCTACAGAAAGGATACCTGAAGATCCTCCTGATCCGGACCAAATTACTTGGGTGATATGGCTACTTCGTCGGAACTGAGGGAACGGGCGCGCTTTCTTCATGGTTGATATTGTGCTCCCGGGCCACTTAGAATACTGCTTCGTAAAACAGAATCATGAAATAGAGGCTGTCTAGGAGTTGTGGAAGTTTTTCAAATGAGATAGCCGTTAAGTGTAACGGCGTAAGTCTCAGCGCTTCTGTTTAAGATTTGTCTCGACATATCTGGCGACGCCCATAAGCGTCTCGTCGTCATACTTCACTCCCCAGCCCGGCATATCGTCTTTTTGCGATCCCCAGTGCTTTCCGCCGTATTTTGTGAAGAGGAATATCTGTTTTTCTGTAAGCAGAATCTTTGTCAGGTTATACGGGAAGATCGATTTTTCCGGATTGTAAGTCGCAACACCGTTCCCTTTTCCCTCTTTCCCGTGGCAGTATGCGCAGTTTCTGTTGAAGATCTTTTTCCCTCTTTTAAGCGCCTTTTCACTCAGTTTGGAGGAGTCGTAGCGGTACTCTTCCACCTTTTTGTGACTCTCTTTTGCAAAAGTGTTGTATACATAATGCGCAACCGCTTTTAAAGATCGGTCGTCATATACACTCTCCCAGGCCGGCATACCGGTTGTAACAGCTCCCCAGTGAAACGCACCCTTTTTGGCGATTAGATAAATCTGGTTTTCATCGAGAATGGAACGGGTAAAGTTTCTCGGCTGGACGTTGAAGCCCCCCTGTTTTAGACCGGTTCCGTCTTTACCATGACATCCGGCACAGGTCTGGTCGAATATCTCTTTGCCTCTCTCCATCATGCTTTTGTCGACGTTTACGGCGCTTACTATAGATGCAAACAGGGTTAGAGACGTTAAAATTTTTCTCATAGCGATTTACCTTTAGGTTTTGAATTGGTTGAGTTTGTTGTTCAGTTCGTTCACGACGCGGAGCATTTTGTCCGAAACATCGCTTATTTCATGCAGCAGCTCCTGGGATTTGACGGACTCTTTGGAGAGAACCTCGATACGCTCTATAACTTCACCTGTCTGTTTTGAAACCTCTATGGAGTCGTCTACGGTCTTCTCTATGAATCCGGTCGTCTCATTCATGATCGTAGCCATCCCTTCCATGTTTTTCTGGACACCGTTCGATATATCTGCCAGTTGCCTGGTTTTTTCGACATTGGCGTTTATTTCGCCGCTTGCATCGGCCACCGCCTGTACAATTGTGTTGACGGTAGTGTTTATCTCCAGAATGCTCTTTTGCGTGCGTTCAGCCAGTTTTCTCACCTCATCCGCGACTACCGCGAATCCACGTCCGTGTTCTCCGGCTCTTGCAGCCTCTATAGCCGCATTCAGGGCCAGCAGATTTGTCTGGTCGGCTATATCTTCGATCACCTGCAGTACCGACTTGACATCCTGGACACTGGTGAGAAGTGTGTTAAGACGGTCAGCAAGCTCTGCTTCTCTGTGGGCATTCTCCTGTATCTCATCAACCATACCTGTTATCTGTCTGTGAACATCCTGCAGGGTTTTGTTCACCTTCTGTACATCTCTTCTGGTGTCGTTGGCGTCTTCCACGTTGCTTTCAAGACTCCGTTTCACTTCCGAGCTAGTCTCTGTAATCTGTGAGAGCATCGCCGCTTCACGCTCCATGATCGCTTCGAAGCGTCTTCTCACTTCGTTAAGATGCTCCGAGATGGCCATGTTTTCGGAACCTGACTCCTTGGCTTCCGATATGACCTCATGAACGAGCTGTAAAAACCTGTTGATGTAGTGGCTGGCCACACCAATTTCGTCGTTTGTCTCTATGTTGAGCTGTCTTGTAAGATCACCGTCTCCGCTGCTAAGCTCCTTTGTCGTCTCGGTGAGTCTGCCTATCGGCCTCAGAATCGATTTCGCGAGTATCGGCATAACTATAAGAACCAGAGCTATTATGACAAACAGGAGTGTTATCACCTCTATTTTCATGGCTTGACGCACCTTTGCCGCCTCTTTGTTCAGATTGGAAGAGAGAGCTTGTGTAAGAGATGTTATTTCCGATAGTTGTGAAAAGATGGTGCTTCTTTCTTCATATAGTTCCCGAACCTGGGCAATGTAGTTTTTAAAGCCCAGGTCATACTTCTGAAGTTCGGAGAATATTTCGGCAACCAGTTTTTTGCTTTCGGGATCTTTCCTGACCTTTCTCTTCAGATAGAGAGTGTAGTTAAGGAGCTCTTCGAGCTCGGAAAATATCTGTTTCTCACCCTTGTCGGTCAGCAGATAGGCGTCATCCATCTCTTTTACTCTCAGACTCTTCAGCATATCTCTGAGGTTGTTGGCCGCTGAAGAGATAACGACGCTGTCGCGTATCTGTTTGATCTCCGCATTGTTCTGTACCAGCTCTACGGTCTTGGTGTCACTTGTTTGGCTTAGTATCTCTATCTTCCTGCTGACATCTGAGGAGATTTTTTCTAGCTCTTTTTTGGCCTTTTTGGTTCTCTCCAGAGTCTCTTTGAATCTTATAAGCTCCTTTTGCAGCTTTCCGGCAAGCGCCCCGATCTTCCTGGCCTCTTTGGCTATAGGGCTCTCTCCAAGGCTGTTGACCAGCTCTTTGCTTATTCTCTCCATGACGGATGCACTATTTACGACCGTATCAATTTTTGAGGAGTCCTCCTGCCACAGCAACTTGTTTATATTTTCGATATCTCCGTAAAGCGTCCTGTTTATCAGAGTAGCCAAAGAGGCCTGTTCATCGATCTTTTCGATCATGGAGTTTTTGTATTGAAATACACCGTAAAAACTGAGCATCAATATTATGATGAATATGGCCAGAGTGTAGATTTTCGTTTTTATAGTTATGTTTTTCAGCATACTCTCTTCTCTCATTCATTTACTGACTTTACGCAAAATTTGTAAGCCACGGGATTTGAGCGGAAAAATATCGATCAAAAAACCGCGCCTGCCCGTCAGGGCGCCGAAGGCGTCAGCGGTTTTTAGATATTTTGCAGCGTCCCGCAGGGCAAATCCCGTTCGGCGTGCGTATTTTGCGTAAGGTCAGTTATTTATTTTCGATTCGGACTGTAAAAAGCCTTTCGGTGCAGATTAAAAGCTTTTTGCAGTCCGACTTGGCAGCGGTGCCTGCCGGCGGCGGCCCCGCTGCGGTTACTGGCTGGAATATTGTTACTTTTCCACCTCTATGGTTAGGTGCATATTTGGGTGGATAGCACACTCGACCTCAACTTTTCCGGGCTTCTTCATGGTAACGGCGACATCCTGGCCCGGTTTTTGCATACCTATGTCGAACTCGTCTGCTTCACTGTCGCTGAAGGCGTTGTGGGCGAAACCGTCATCGTTTTTGAAGATGATTCTGTCACCCACTTTTACCTTGAGATGGTTCGGGTTAAAACTTTTGTTTTTCTGTACTACTACATAATCTTTGGCATAGACAGATGCCGCTATAGCAGCTGTAGCCAACAACAATGAGACTCTTTTTTTCATTTACTATTCTCCTTCTTGATTCAAATATATCTCCGGTAAACTCTGCGATGAAAGCTTTACCTGACGGTTTTTAGAAAGCCTCCCCGCTACTGGGGAAAGCTTGTCGGAATCTCCAGATTCATAGGCTTGCCTTCAAGTGTCTTCAGGAAATCGACAATCAGGCTGATCTCATCCGGTGTAAGACCCCTGTCCACTATCAGAGGTGATAGGTTCTTGCTGTAATAGAAGCGTCCGCCGTTTCCGCAGACCGCCGTCGCCTCTTCGAGTGTCTTGATGGAACCGTCGTGGAAATAGGGTGCTGTCAGGGTTACGTCCCGAAGTGTCGGTGTTTTGAATGCGTGAAACCATGCGGCCCGTTTTTTGAGCTTGTAGCGTCCTATGTCGCTGTCACCGAGGCCGAGGTTGTGAAAACTGCCGTCGGTGAAGTTGAAGCCGTCGTGACAGTTGTTGCACTTTCCTTTGCCGGTAAAGAGGGCGAAACCTTTTTTGGCATTTTCGCTTATCGCGTTTTCGTCACCTTTTACATACCTGTCGAACGGAGCTTCGGTAGAGACGACCGTTCTTTCGAACGTCGCTATCGCTTTGGCTATCGTATCTTTGGTTATCCCTTCACCCGGATAGGCCTTTTCGAACAGCTCTCTGTAACCCTTGATTCCGTTTAGACGCTCTACGAGCTTGTCCAGATCCATATCCATCTCGACATCTGCCTGAATCGGTCCCAATGCCTGCTCTTCAAGAGACTTCGCGCGACCGTCCCAGAACTGATGGCGCTGGTACGCGGTATTCAGTACGGTAGGAGAGTTTCTCGGGCCTCTTCTACCTTCGATACCGACCGCCTTGGGCTCTCCGTCGCTCCAGCCCAGTGCCGGGTTGTGACATGTCGCACACGAGATCGTATTGTCACGTGAAAGGCGTGTATCGAAATATAGAAACTTGCCGAGCTCGATTCTCTCGGGCGTTATCCGGTTGTTCTTAGGTGCCGGTACGGTATCCGGCCTGATCCATTTGCTCAAATCCTCTTTTGCTGCCGCGGGCGTGGCGAGCGTCACAGCCATAAGACTCCCGGTTAGAACTGCGCCGAAAAGGCTGAAACTTCTCATGCAATCTCCTTATATGTATAGATATATTTTCACGATGGTAAAAATCGAAACAGTTCATAAAAATTTATGATCTTGTGTAGTGAATTCGATGTTACCTTCGGGATCTACATGGTAAAATCGTCTAAAAGAAAATTTGATAAAGGAGTGATATGAGAAAAGTTGTAATCTACCCGATCTGCGGTGCGGCGTTGTTGGCCGCTGGACTTCAGGCGGAGAGTAGTCTTGCCGAAGCGGTGAAAAACGGAAAAGTCTCCGGAAATATAAAGTACTATTACATAAATACGCACAAGGAGAGCTCCAATGATGTGAGTTCAACCGCTTTTGCGAACTCTGTCGGCGGTCAGTTAAGCTACAAAACAGACAAATATCTCGGAATGGATGCTACGGTTACTTTCATGACTACACAGCCGTTCGCACTTCCGGACAATGTAGACACCTCCATCATAGGCCGTGACAATGCGGTGAAAGCAGGTTATGCGCCTGGAGACGTTATCGGGCAGAAAGGCTTTTCGGTACTCGGCGAAGCATATATAAGCTACAGCCGTGATAATTTCGACTTCTGGGGCGGCCGCAAGGTGATTAAAACTCCTCTCATCAACGCGAAAGTTGTAAGAATGCTTCCTTCGGCTGTAAAGGGTGCCTATGCGAGCCTGAAGTTTGAAGGAGGGTACAAAGTCGGCATCGCCTATCTGGATGCTTTCAAACAGAGAACCTCTTCGGAGTTTGATAATATAGTCAGGCATGCCCTGGGCGACAATACCAAAGAGATAATCGGCAGTGATAGCGGATCGGTCATTCCGGTCTGCTTCTCATGGAATGGGAGTAAGAATGCTCTGAAAGTGGTCGACTACTACTCGCCAGACTTCATGAACTCGATATATGCGGACTGGAACTACCGCCACAAGCATAACGATGAACTCTCTTACGCTTTTGCACTGCAGGCGATAATCCAGGACTCTGTGGGCAATGCCGATGAAAATCTTGCCAAACCTGGTTCAGTCACAGGCGGCAAAGCGATAAAGTCCCGCGCCGGTGCGGCCAAACTGGCTGTAAACTACTCAGGTATGACTTTTATGGCGGCTTACTCGAAGGTGCTTAAAGATGATGCTTACCACGACTCCCTGGTGCTTCCGTGGGACGGAACCCCTCTTTATACCAACATGATTACGGCAAACAACCTCTTCCTCTCCAACTATGGCAAGGGGCTGGGAGCTGACACTGCTTACATAGGCGGAACCGACGGCGTGAAAGTGGCGTACAAGCAGGATTTCGGCAAGTTCGGTTTCAGCGGATACAGTATGACTCTAAGCTCGGCCTGGTTCGACAACGACCGCTTCGACAAGACCCAGAACGACCTCAATGCGGTGCTTGCCTACAAGAGCGGTGCCCTCTCTGTGGCTCTTAAAGGTATATGGGTCAGAAACGGTGCAAGTGCTACTGCTGACGGGACCGTTTCACAGCTTCCCATACTTCATCAGTATAGAATCATAGCCGACTACAAATTCTGAAAAACCTCTCCCCGAAAGTGGAGGAGGCTTCTTAACTGATGTTGCGCAAAGCTTGAGCCAAGCCCAAGCTTTGGCGGGGAGCGGCCGCCCCTGCACCCCCTAAAGCTTCGAAATCGCAGATTTCGAGATGACGTTACGCCTTTTGCGTAACGCCGGTTATTAAATAGGTTCGACGGTGTCGTCGAAGCCGTCGAGTCTCATCTTCTCTTCCAGTACGACCGACTGGAATATCTTCTCACGTCCCGGCAGCTCCTGTCTTACGATGTAGAGCTCTCCGTAAACCTGCTGTGTTCTTAAAACGTGCTCGTCGAGCTCCAGCTTCTCATCTTTGTAGTATGCCTCCTCCGGAACAACGAGGTCGCACAGAAAGTCGTAGTAGCTTTCCCTCAGCAGGTCGTACTGATCGTGCGATTCGGTGCAGTCGAGATATCCCAGTTTCACGTTTTGAAGGGCAAACGACGCTTCACACTCTCCGCTCAAGTCCCAGTAAGCCTCTCCCACCTCGGTGCGTACGAAAAAGATGTCGCCGATTTTCGACTTTTCGAGAAGCTCCAGCCTTTTGTCCACATCGATGTTATCAAGGGTGATATCGTCAAGCGATACCTCCACCTCTTCTAGCCCGTCGGCATCCAGAACTATTTTTGCACTCTCTGGATCCATGGCGGTCATAACGGAGGAGGAGCCAAGTGCATCGAGTTCGCCGCTCTCTATGAAAGCGTTGATATTTTCGAAAAGCTCTCTCATGTTCAGTTCGTCGAAGTCTGTATCCGCATCGATTTCTATACCTTCAATCTCGAGGCGATTGAGTTTGTAAAAACCTATCTTTCTGCCTTCGGCTTCTATATGCAGCTTGAATTCCATAATACAGCTCCTTTATATTGATATTTATTGTTGATTATATCGAATAGAGTAAAGAGATTCTGTGACCTATGTCATGGTAGTGTGAATTTCCGGTGGGATTGAAGAGGAAGAGGCTTGAAGCCCCTCGATCAGACGTTGAATCTGAAGTGCATGACGTCCCCGTCCTGTACGACGTAATCTTTCCCTTCGAGGCGCATCTTTCCAGCCTCTTTGGCTCCCTGCTCCCCGCCGTATTTGACGAAATCCTCGTAGGCTATAACTTCGGCACGGATGAAGCCTTTTTCGAAATCGTTATGGATGACACTTGCCGCTTTCGGAGCCTTCCACCCTTTGTGGATCGTCCATGCGCGGACCTCTTTAACGCCGGCTGTGAAGTAGCTGATGAGACCGAGCCTCCCGAATGCCGTTTTGATGATCTTGTCGAGCCCGGACTCTTTTATGCCAAGCTCTTCGAGAAACTCTGCCGCCTCTTCCTCCTCCAGCTGCACGAGCTCCTCCTCTATCTTGGCGCACAGTTTTATGACATCCGCACCCACCTCTTCGGCATGTTTCCTGACAGCCTCTACATATTCGTTATCTTCGAGTAGTCCATCTTCGTCTACATTGGCTCCGTATATTACCGGCTTGTTGCTAAGAAAGCGCAGCTCTTTGTCTAGCCTGATAAAATCTTCGTTCTCCCTCTCTCCGAAGGTGCTTACCGGCTTTATCTCTTCGAGATGCTTCATCAGTTTCTCGGCGATCTCGAGCTGCGCGCGTATCTTCTTGTCCCCGGTTTTAGCCTGGCGGGCGAGGCGCTCAATCTTCTTTTCGAGCTGCTGGATATCGGCGAATATAAGCTCGCTCTCTATGATTTCTATATCCCTGAGCGGATCAATAGAGCCCTCTACGTGTGTTATGTTGCCGTCGTCGAAGCAGCGTACCATATGTAGAATCATCTCGGTTTCGCGGATGTTGCTCAGAAACTGGTTGCCGAGACCTTCGCCTTTGCTGGCCCCTTTTACGAGCCCGGCGATATCGACAAAATCGATCGTACTGTGCTGGATGCGCTCCGGGTTGACGATTTTTGCCAGCTCTTCGAGCCTCTCGTCCGGTACGGGAACAACGGCTTTGTTGGGTTCTATGGTACAGAACGGGTAGTTTGCCGACTCCGCGTTTTGAGCTTTTGTAAGTGCGTTGAATGTTGTCGATTTACCGACATTCGGCAGACCGACGATCCCTACGGGAAGACCCATGATTTTGACTCCTTGAATGGTTGTAAACTCTCTTGTGCAAGGGGAATTTATGCAGTTTATTGTTTTGTGGGAGTATATCAAAGATAGTGTAGTAAAATCAACAAAAGCGGTGACGGGCCTGTGACCTCTCTTGCCGTTGTCTTTGTGCTGTGGGTCAAATGCGAAGATCGAATATGTATAGTATAATCGAGTGAGACATTGTAACAACTTCGTAAATGAGTCAATTGATAGAGAGGCTGTCTTGAAAAAGAGTGGAAAACATAAGATAGATCCGAAAAACCTGATGGCGGTCGAGCGCGCCACTACCGCTTTGATAGGTACATCGATATCGCTCATAGTACTCGGGTTCGTCGTAGAGAAGTTCGAACTCTTTTTGAATATTGTCTCTTTTGAACTGGAAGGCAGGGGCGGCGAGAGGGTGCCTCAACTGGCCCATATAGCTTTTTACAACTATCTTGGAATCGCCATAGTGGCTGCCGGCATCATACTTGCCCTTTTCACATACAGGTACTACACCAGGTGGATCGAACACCTGGAGCGCGGAGAGATCGATACGGATAAAAAGATATACTTCCTGCTCTCGGTGTTCGTAGCTTTCATAGGGCTTCTGCTTTTGGCCAGCATGGTAGCACTGTAAAGCGGCGGCCGGTCTCATACATTTTCAAAAAACCTTTTTTCAAGCTCTTTTTGCAGCTTCACCGCCGCTCTCTCCAGGGCTTTCGTGCCGCTCTCTTCCGATACTCCGCGGACTCTGTAGAGTTGTGTCGAAAGGGGTGCTTTGAATCTTTCATGAACCGTTATTTTCAGAGTCGCTTCGAAAATATGTTTTTGGGAGTCCAGTTTATGCATAAGGTTCCCTTCGAGGGTTATGCAGAGGGTTCTGCCGTCGGCCCCAGCCTCTCCGGTCGAGATTAGCCGCTCTCTTTTCAGTACCCTCTCCATCGCATCGGCGAAGAGTCTCATAGCAGGACTGGAAACAGGTTCTACGCTGAATTTCAGCCTTTTTTTTAGTCTTTTTGCAGTTTTACGGAAGTAGGGAAGCGATTTTTCGACTCTGCCGACAATCGCGGAGGGGAAAGGGCTTATATATCCGGCCAGAAGATACTCGGGTAAAAGAGAGCGCATTTTCCCGAACGACTCTTTTGAGAGAGCGAAGCGCTCGGTAATGCTGCTCTCTCTGGCGGAGTGCCACCTCTCCTCGATGGAAACCAGTTTCGAAATCGTGCTCTTTTTCAGAGTTGCGGCCATATCTTTGCGCTCTATCTCCACGGTGACCGCAACCATGCCGTTGTCAAGGCTCTTTGAACTCTTTACTCTATATCTGGAGAGCGGAATCTTTTTAAAAAGCCTTTTTGCACTCTTCAACTCCTCCTTAGAGATATATCTCAATACCCTTCTGCTCCCATACTCACCGGAGTCTATCTTCGCGTAAAATTCAGACCATATCTGCCGGTTTAGAATCGAAACGGCTCTCTTTTTGGCCTCCTCTTCGCTTTTACCTTCCGCTTTTGCGTAGAGTACGCTCTCTCCGTTTCTATGAGTTTCAGGAGAAGGTAGAGGTTTGGGGGCTTCGTGGTGAACTCTTTTTACCGGTGCAGTGAACCGCTCTTTCTCCATTACCGCATTTTTGCTGCAACCAGTCAATAGAGAAAGAAGTACTATCGATATAAAAAATTCTCTGTATCCGCTCATTCCGATCCTCATCATCTGTCTGGGAAATTATCGGCAATATACTATTTTTTGAAAGAGGCGGGCTTCAGCCTCCCTTTAATACGGTACAATTGTGGCTCAGGTAACGCGGTATCCTCTTCTTTGCCGGGGTGTTGCGGGGGAGCCGCTCACCGACAAAACCCGGGCTTCGTATCGAAAATCTACTTTCAGGAGTGAATGTGTCTGACGAATGGATCAGGATGGGGCTTTTGGCGACTCTGGTCGTCGTGATGATAGCTGTTTTGAAATATCCCAAAAAGGGGGACAGGGGAGATGACGATAGGTGACGGGGAGCGCCGAGTCGGCTCCCGCATCCGTTTATCAATCTGTCGAACCCTCTCTTTTGTGCTTATCAGCCTGTTTGATGATCTGCTCGAACCACTTTAGAGTCATACGTACCCCGGCACCGCTCGCACCGGCCGGATTGTAACCCCACGCCTTCTCCACATATGCCGGACCGGCGATATCGAGGTGGAGCCACTTCTGCTTGTACTCTTTTTCTATGAAATTGTCCAGAAAGAGTGCCGCCGTGATCGCTCCGCCGTATCTTGTGGATGATATGTTGCAGACATCCGCTATATCGCTTTTTATAAGCTTTTTGAGGTAGCGGTTGAAGGGGAGTGTAGCCGTCAGTTCTCCGGCGTTGGAGGCGGCTTTGGAGAAGCTGTGCTTCAGAGCCCTGTCATGCCCCATCAGACCGGTTGTGTATTCACCGAGGGCAACCACACAGGCACCGGTCAGTGTGGCGTAGTCCAGAAGGTAGTCCGGTTTCACCTTCTCCTGCGCATAGCAGAGGCAGTCGGCAAGTACAAGACGGCCTTCGGCGTCGGTATTGCGTATCTCGATGGTCTTCCCGTTTTTCGCCTTCAAAACGTCGTCCGGTTTGTATGCGTTACCCCCTATCATATTCTCGGTGGCACCGATGATACCGTGTACCTCCACCGGCAGGTTCAGTTCGCTGACCGCCTTCATGATTCCCAGCACCGCACACGCTCCGGCCTTGTCCGATTTCATCGTCACCATATATTCGGCCGGTTTTAGGCTTAGTCCGCCGCTGTCATATGTGAGACCTTTCCCTACGAGGGCTATTTTACAGAGCGGATCCCGGGGTTTGTGTACAAGGTGTACCAGACGCGGCGGATGGTCACTGGCGCGGCTCACAGCCAAAAATGCGCCCATTCTCTCCTCTTCTATCCCCTTTTCGTCGAGTACTATGCAGTCGAGGCCGTTCTCCTCGGCCAGAGAAACGGCTTTTAGTGCGAGCATCTCCGGAGTCATGTCGTCAGGTGGAGTGTTGACCAGGTTTTTGACATAGTTCGCGGCACGGGCCACGGTAGCCGCGGACTCTACATATGAGGCGGCTTTGTCGGGGTCGATACTCTTAGATCTGAAATCTTCAAGACTAATTGTTACCTTCCTGACAGGGTGTTTGGCCTTTTCCGTTTTGTATTCGTCATACTCATAGTCGCCGAATATGAGCCCCTCAACAATCGCTTTGACGTTTTGTGCAGAGCATTTCCCGAGGTAGAGCCCCGTTTTTACATGTTCGGTTTTTGTCTTTCTTATCGCTCTAAGCGCCGCGGCGAACGCGCTTCTTATATCGTCGTGGTGGAGAGATTCCGAGCCTACATAGATCCGTTTTTTCTCGGGAAGTAGGCACACTTCGTCCTGGGACCCTTCAAATCCCGCCATCTGCAGAAGCTCTCTATCCTCTACCCACGGATGGTCGAGGCTCTTTTCGACGACACAGACGATCTCGATATCGGCGGAGATTTCACTCCTCTTCTTTTTTGAAACTTCTACTTGCATATCTCTCCTCTCTTTTTTTGATTATACTCTTTTCGATGCTCCTGAAGAGGTAGCTCATACCTAAAAAGAGCAGTATCGCAAACGGTATCGCCAGATACCAGTGCTCCTTCGCATACTCCAGAAGCGCGATGATCTGCTCACCGAAAATATAGGCCAGAACTATCGTTATCGCGGCCCAGACCTGTGCGCTTATGAAGTTTATAAGTGCGAACTTTTTCGCATCGTAGCGGGTCAATCCGATACTCATCGGAATAATAGTTCTGAAGCCGTAAAGGTATCGCTGTATGAATATGATGGGCCAGCCGTACTTTTTCAGCAGAAGGTGGGCTATCGCGAACTTTCTTCGGTGTCTGTGCATATATTTGTGAATGAATCTTTTGTTGTAGCGTCCGATGTAGAAGTATATCTGGTCCCCGGTGAAACCTCCCAGACCCGCTATGAATATGGCCAACCCCATATTCATATGGCCTGTATGTACCATCGTACCGGCCATTACAAGCCCAAGCTCCCCCTCCAGTACACTCCAGAGAAAGAGTATTATATATCCGTACTGCTGCAGCGCCTCTATGAGAAACTGTTCCATTATCCCTCTTTAGTCAAAATGGAGCAGATCTTTGGCCTGAATCATATCCTTGTCACCACGGCCCGAGAGGTTTACTATTATCAGAGAGTTTTTCACACGTTCCGGGTCCATCTTTTTGAGATAGGCTATGGCGTGTGAACTCTCGAAAGCTGGGATTATGCCCTCTTTTCGGCTCAGCCATACGAAAGCGTCGAGGGCCTCTTCATCCGTTATGGAGTCATACTCCGCCGCTCCGATCTCTTTGAGGTAGGCGTGTTCCGGACCTATGCCCGGGTAGTCGAGACCCGCGGAGATGGAGTGCGCTTCCAGTATCTGTCCGTCATCGTCCTGAAGCAGGTAGCTCATCTGGCCGTGGAGAACGCCGGGACTCCCCTTTGCCAGGCTTGCACCGTGTTTGTCCGTATCGAGCCCGAGTCCTCCCGCCTCTATGCCTATGCAGGTCGTTTCGCTCTCCTCCAGAAAGTGTGCGAATATACCGATGGCGTTGCTGCCGCCGCCAATGCAGGCTAATACATAGTCGGGCAGGCGGTTCTGAGCTTTGAGGATCTGCGCTTTAGCTTCGTAACCGATGATCGCCTGAAAGTCTCTTACCATCATTGGGTAGGGGTGTGGCCCGGCCACCGTACCGATGATGTAGAATGTATCACGGGCGTTTGTTACCCAGTGGCGGATCGCATCGTTCATGGCGTCTTTGAGGGTTTTGCTGCCGCTCTCCACGGCATGTACTTTCGCCCCGAGCAGCTTCATGCGGAAGACGTTCAGCTCCTGTCTAGCGACATCTTTTGCCCCCATGAATATTTCGCACTCAAGTCCCAAAAGTGCGGCGACCGTCGCCGTCGCTACGCCGTGCTGACCGGCACCGGTTTCGGCTATCACCTTCCTCTTTCCCAGCCGCTTGGCAATGAGAGCCTGTAAAACGGTGTTGTTTACCTTGTGGGCACCGGTATGGTTGAGATCTTCCCGTTTCAGATAGACGGTTGCACCGATCTCGTCCGATATATTTTTCGCGTAATAAAGCGGGCTGGGTCTTCCCACGTAGTGCTCGAGATAGTAGTGCGCCTCCTCCCAGAAGGTTTCGTCGAAACGTATCTTCGCATAAGCTTCATCGAGCTCTTTGAGAACCGGCATCAGGGTTTCGGGAACGTAGCGTCCGCCGAAAATACCGAAGTGTCCCAATTCGTCCGGGTCGAACTTAAGGGGTTTGGGTATATACATCAACCTACCTCCAGTACGGAGTAGTGGGCGGTCGAATCGGGCAGCTTTTCGGTACCGTTGAGAAATGTGAGGTTTATGACGAAACAGGCCTCTACACACTCGGCTCCTGCATCTTTGATGAGCTTTACGGCGGCTGCGGCCGTTCCGCCCGTGGCGATAAGATCGTCGATCAGAAGAACACGTGCACCTTTTGTCCCCCTGAAAGCGTCTATATGGATCTCCATTTCGTCGAAACCGTACTCAAGGGCATACTTTTCGGCTATGGTGGCTGAAGGGAGTTTGCCCTTTTTGCGTACAGGCACGAAACCGGTTCCCAGTTTCGCCGCCAGTGCCGCTCCGAATATGAAGCCGCGGCTCTCTATTCCGGCGATATAGTCGAGATCGAACTCTCTGTATCTGGCTTCCAGGTGATCCATGAGCAGCGAATAGGCCTCCGGGTCGTTCAGAAGTGTCGTGATATCTTTGAAAACTATCCCCGGTTTGGGAAAGTCCGGAACATCTCTTATGGACTCCAGCAGGAAAGATTTTTCGACGTTGCTCAAACTCTTCATTGCGATTTTCCTTCTTTTAAACTGATGTTACGCAGTATACACCATCCTCCGCGGTATCAGCGTCGTATGAGTACAAGGCGCGGCGGTGAGGCGTAGCCGTAGCTACGCCGATGCCGTCGCAACGAAGTAATCGTGCGGCGATGGTATCGCCCCTTCGGGGTCAAACGATAACGCACACTCTGACTTCGTTGAAAAGATCCGAACGTAGCTTCGGCTATGCCCGGATCTTTTCGCCTCGCAGACTATACGTTCTCGTTTGACGGAGGGTGGTGTATACTGCGTAACATCAGTTTTAAAGTAGTGCTTCTATCCTGGATTCCAGATCTTTGATTCTGGAGCGAAGCTTCTCGTTTTCGATCCGGTACTGGCTGTTGCGCTGTTTTACGGTCTTTATCTCTCTTCGCAGCTTCATCATCTGCTCATTCAGAATGTCGATGTTCCCAAGAGCACGCTGCAGCTGAATCTGATATTTTCTTATCAGTACCTCCGCCTCTTTGAGCGTCAGTTTCATAACGTCGTTGTTCTTCTGCTCCTTTATCGTCAGGTTCTGGAAGTAGAACATTTTGATAAGCAGAATGACTACCAGAACGAGAGATACCGTTACGACCGACCACTCCAGAAACATCAGTGACTCTTTTGCAGCGCCATAATCTTTTCGACGCGCCCTTCGTGGCGTCCCCCCTCGAACGCCGTAGTGGTGAAAGCTTCTATCATCGACTCTATCACACCGGGACCGGAGACTCTTTCGCCGAAGCAGAGAATGTTGGCGTCGTTGTGGGCGCGTGCCATCTGTGCCGTGTAGTAGTCGTGGCAGTGGGCCGCGCGGATACCGTCGATCTTGTTGGCCGCTATACTCATTCCTATGCCGGTACCGCAGATGAGTATTCCGAAGGAGCCCTCATCCGCCGCGACGGCGCGGGAGACCTTCTCCGCATAGTCCGGGTAGTCGACCCTCTCACTATTTTCTGGCCCCATATCCACGACTTCATGGCCTCTCTTTTTGAGCATTTCGATTACGGGACCCTTGACGGCGAAACCGGCGTGGTCGCTTCCGATATAGAACTTCATCTCAATCCCCTTTGCCGTAATTTCGGTTATTATACTTAAATAGAGCTCAAAAAGAGCTCAACACCTGTTGCAGGCTCGGTAACTCAAAATTTTGAGCGTAAAGAAAATACCGACCCGTCTCTTCGTTTGTCAGGAGTTTCGAACCGGTCTTCGTTACCTGAGCAGAAGATCTATAAGCCAGACGGCCGGCATGAAAAACCACTGGCTTAGCGGAGTGGCTATTACGATTATCAGCAGCACCATGCCTATCGGCTCTATTTTGTTCAGCAGATCGATTACCGGCTGCCACCTGAACTGCATGGATATATAGCGCAGAGCGTTCGCACCGTCGAGAGGCGGGAAGGGCCAGAGGTTGAAGACACCCAGAACGACGTTGTATATGACCGAATACATCAGAAACAGAGCTACAAACGCACCTATCATAGATTCGGGCCGGTCGAAAAAGCCATAGAGCAGGGAGGCCCCGACAGCCAGTGCGAAGTTGAACGTGACACCGGCCAGTGCGACGGCTACCGCAGCCATATATCCACCGTTGTATATTACGGTTCTTATATTCACCGGAACCGGTTTGGCCCAGCCGAAGAGAAACGGAGCGCCGCTTACATAAAGAAGCAGAGGGACTACGACTGTCCCTATGGGGTCGACATGGACTATCGGGTTTATACTTAGACGTCCCGCATCTTTCGCGGTCGAATCGCCGAATCTGTAAGCGACATAACCGTGCATGATCTCATGTCCGATTATAGCCACAGCAAGAGAGAGTACTATAGCCGAGATTTTGAGAATGTCCACCTCACTCAACATAGCGCGGCTTCTCTCTCTCCAGAGTCTCTACGTTCCGTCCGATGCGGTCCCATCTTACAATATAGTTGTCATCCCAGCTGAAGTAGATGAACCAGGGTTTGCCCACTATCAGCCTGTATGGGACCGTCCCCCAGAAGCGGCTGTCGTTGGAGTGGTCACGGTTGTCTCCCAGCATGAACCAGTGGTTCGGCTCGACTCTGACCGGGCCGAATTCAAATATCTCCATAGGCTGCATACCGTCCATTACGACCTTCGGGTCGTTATGAATTCCGGGAAACTCATCCCTGTATGGGTCTTTTACGAAGAGCGCCCCCTCGATCTTGACGATCTTCTCTTTCGGGTAGTTGGCAACTATGTAGTCGTCACCTTCGTGTGGGCGGAGGTAGAGAGACTTGTCGTGGAGGAAGAGAATATCGCCACCCACCGCTACACACCGTTTTACGTAGTGTATCTTCTCGTTTCTGGGGTAGCGGAAGATAACTATATCTCCCCTTTTCGGCCCCTCGGAGTCTATTATGTGTCCGTCACCGTCGCTGTCGAACCAGACCGGTATTTCAAGCCAGGGGATGTGCGGGACAGGCACCCCGTAAGCGAACTTCTTGACGAAGAGATGGTCTCCTATGAGCAGGGTGTTCTTCATGGAGCCGCTCGGTATTACAAAGGCCTGTGCGACGAAAAATATCACCATCAGGACGATGATGACGGTTCCGGTCCATGTGTTCGAGAAGTGGTAGAGGCGTATCAGCCAGTGCGGTTTTTTCTCTTCCGGCTCCGTCCCGTTTTCTACTGTTTCATTCGGGCTCATCGGCGGCGCCCCTTTGCCGCTTTTATCGTATTGTCAAGGAGCATAGCGATCGTCATTGGGCCGACGCCGCCCGGTACCGGAGTTATGTAGCTGCATTTTGGAGCGACCTCTTCATAATCTACATCACCGGTCAGAGTTCCGTCTTCAAGCCGGTTGATGCCTATATCTATTACGACCGCACCCTCTTTTACCATATCTTCGGTTATGAGGCCCGCTTTCCCCACACCTACTATGAGAATATCGGCACGCCTGGTGTGTGAGGCGAGATCCTCCGTATAGATATGGCAGATATCCACGGTCGCGAAGGCATTGAGCAGAAGTGCCGCCATTGGCTTCCCGACAATGTTGCTCGCTCCGACAACACATGCGTTTTTCCCTTTCGGGTCGATGCCGTACGCTTCAAGCATCTTCATGACTCCAAGCGGTGTACACGGAACGAAGGAGTCGAGGCCGGTCATCAGCCGTCCGAAGTTGTAGGGGTGAAAACCGTCTACATCCTTGTTCGGGTCTATGAGTTCGAGAATCTTGGTGGTATCTATGTGTTTCGGTAGCGGAAGCTGAACCAGTATCCCGTCTATATTGGGGTTTTGGTTCATCATCATGATCGTCTCTTCGATCTCGCTCTGGCTTATGGAGGAGGGCATTTCATGGGTTATCGAGTATATTCCCGCCTCTTTGCAGGCTTTCGCCTTCATCTTTACATAGGCGTGGCTCGCCGGGTCGTCACCTACGAGAATTACCGCAAGTCCCGGTGTGACACCCTTGCTCTCTTTGAGAATCTCCACCTCTTTGGCAACCTGAGAGCGGAT
This sequence comes from Hydrogenimonas sp., assembly GCA_003945285.1. Taxonomy (NCBI): domain Bacteria; kingdom Pseudomonadati; phylum Campylobacterota; class Epsilonproteobacteria; order Campylobacterales; family Hydrogenimonadaceae; genus Hydrogenimonas; species Hydrogenimonas sp. The sequence continues at coordinate 1,277,020 of AP019005.1, read as the reverse complement.
CTCGCCCGCCAGCTTTTTGCCGTCGATTATCTGCATCTAGCTGTCCTTATGACAATATTGGATAGAATATTACCGAAATATTGATTAAACCCCGATTTTGTAATAGAGTCCCTTGAAGTCTATCGCAAAATCGGGGCTAAAAGGCGTTGAGTGAAGGGTTTGGTCGTTCTGCTTCTAAGTCTGGCTCTTTTTGCCGAGGAGTCGTTCATTACCGAGGGTGAGTATGGCGAGATGCTCTACAAAAACCCCAGAGGCATAGGGTGCATACACTGCCACGGCAGAGGCGGGAAGGGGGCGCTTATCGCAACCTACAAAGAGAACGGAAAGAGGATAGAGCTAAGAGGCCCGGATATAAGAGAAGTTCCGCTCAGAAAGCTGAAGAGGAGTCTGGTCAAACGGCACAGGGTGATGCCCACCTATTTTCTGACCGACAAGGAGATAAGGGCGATTTTCCATTACCTGCATCAGGAGGAGGGGACGTGATATTCGAAAATCTGGAGCGGCTCGAAGAGATTCTGGAGCGGAGAGATCTGGACGCGGTAGAGAAGATGAGGGCTGGACGCTCACAGTCTGCGAGATACGAGCCTCCCTATGTACGCAGCGCTCTTATGCTTTCGGGCCACCGTCTGAGGCATCTGAACCGGCTCGACGAACTCGATGCCGATATCGTCGTTCTAAACCTCGAAGACGGCGTAGCGCCCCCGCTGAAACAGATTGCACTCCGTCTGACGGCCCTCTTTCTGGCCGAAGCGAAGAGTATCCGCTCCAAAACAGTTGTACGTGTCAACCCGCTCGATGAGGGCGGAAGGGAGGAGATAGCCTATCTCAACGGCGTATTGCCCGACGCCGTGAGGGTGCCGAAGATCAGAAGCGCCGCCGATGTCGAGGAGGCGCTCGATCTTCTTGACGGTAGGGTGGGACTCCATCTCTCGATAGAGACGAAGGAGGCTTTCGAAGCCCTCTCCACCCTGCGGGTCGACAACAGGGTGGAGGCTTTCTATCTGGGAGTGCTGGACCTTCTGGCCTCTATGGGACTGCCGCAGCGCATAGTCCAGCTCCACAATCCGACGATGCACTACATACTGGCCAGGTTTCTTGCAAAAACATCCTCTCTCGGTGTTTTGCCGGTTTCGTTTGTATACCAGGAGTATGCGGATACCGAAGGGTTTGAAAACTGGTGCCTTCTCGAGAGGAGGATGGGGTATCACGCCAAAGGGTGCATATCTCCCGCACAGGTGGAGATTGCCAATACTATCTTCACACCGGATGGGGAGGAGTTGGAGTGGGCGCGCAGAGTCGTCGAACTCTTCGAGTCGGGCCCTGAAAAGAGCGGTTTCGCGGACGAGGAGCTCGGTTTCGTTGACGAACCGATATACAAGAGTGCGAAGAGTATGCTGGAGAAGTTCGGTATCCGATATTGAGCAGTGTGCACCACCCTCCGCCAAACTGAAGCTCATAGGAGGGCCGGTTACCCGCCAAAGCTTTGGTTTTACCCAGGCTTTGCGTAACATCAATTATCTGACGTTACGCAAAAAGAGTAACGTCATCTCGAAATCTACGATTTCGTAGCTTTAGGGGGGTGCAGGGGACGGACAGTCCCCGCCAAAGCTTGGGCTTTGCTCAAGCTTTGCATAACATTAATGAAAAGTTTGAAAAGGAGATTCAAAATGAGAACCGTATTTAGAAGTTTCACACTCTCGGTCGCGGCGATAATGCTGCTTGGAGGTTGTGCCGCGAAAAACGGCGCCGCACCCAACGACGCAAACAAGACAAAGAGCGGTATATTGATAGGTACACTTGTCGGAGCGGCGCTCGGAGCTCTTACGAGCAAACATCACAAGGGTAAAAATGCGGCTATCGGCGCCGCGGTCGGTGCCGCCGCAGGAGGGGCCATAGGCTACAGTCTGGACAAGCAGGCGCAGGAGGTGGCCGACTCGATGCAGACTGAAGTGAGCGGTAACGAAGCGGAGGCAGCCAAAACGAGCGATATAGTCGTCACGAAACAGGACAACTATGTGAAGATAACTTTCAAGAGCAGGATGATGTTCGCCACAGACTCCGCACAGCCTACAGCCGAGGCGAGAGAGAAGATATTGAAGCTGGTCGATGTGCTGAAAAACTATCCTGACACAATCGTCCAGGTTGTCGGCCATACAGATAGCCGCGGCTCCTACGACTACAACCTGAAGCTCTCACAGAAAAGGGCGTTCAACGTTGCAGAGATGCTGAAGAACCTCGGTGTCACAAACAGAATATATGCCAGGGGGTGTTCGTTCAGCAAGCCCCTGGTGCCCAACGATTCGCCGGAAAATATGGCTATCAACAGAAGAGTGGAGATATATCTCTACCCGAGTGAAGATAGAGTGGTGGATGTCTGTATATAGAGCCGGCATCAATAGAGACGGTAGTAGATGTAGAAGCGTATCTTCGTCGTCTCCCGGGGGCGCGGGTAGTCTTTGTACGCCGTCTTGATCGTATCGAGTGAGTTTTTGTCCAACTCCTCGAATCCCGCACCTTTCAGTACCTTCAGCCCGCTTATATCTCCGTTGGGATGAAGATCGAATTCGACGATGTTCATCCCCTGCTGTCCCAATCTTGCGGCCACATACGGGTAGCCTCTGATCGTCAGGTAGTGCTGGGTTATACCCTGTATCCTCGATAGATTGTCCTTTATGAACCTCTTCTGCTCGGGAGTGAAGCGGTCGAAGTCATCTTTGTAGAGCGCTTTGAACTCACGATCGGAGAGGGCGTCGGATATATCTGCGATAGACGGCGGTTGAGGTGCGGAGGCCGGCATGGATGGGGTTCCGAGTGAACCGGCCAGCCTGGAGAGCGGAGAGCTCTTCATCTCTTCTGTTTTTTCCTCATCTTTTCTCCTCTCTTTTGCGGCTATTTTCTCTTTTGGAACCTCTTGCGGTTTTGGCTGAGTACTCTTTTTTATCTTCTCTGGCACTCTCTTTTCAGCCGTAGGAAACTCCCCACTCCTCTCTTTTTCTACCGGTTTTTCGGTACTCTTTTTTACAGTCTCGGCCTTTTCTGCACTCTTTGGTTTTGGTTTTGGCTTTGGTTTTTCGGCTCTTTTCGGTTCTTTAATTTTGCTCGGAACCGAAGCTTTGGCCGCAGGTGTAGGCGGACTCTTTTCAGGTAACGCCCGTGCGCCCGGGTCTGTTACGAACTCCTGGAGTGAGAGCTCCACCCTTTTGGCGGCGCTAGAGGTGAGTACTTTCTCTTCAGTTTTATGCAGAAGATACCACGTAAGGGCAAAGATAAGAGTATGTATAGAGATGGAAATAAGAAGTGTTACACTTTTTCGCCTGTTCATTCGTCTCCAGTAAGTCTCTCTAAAACGGGAATTATGACATAAATCGAAATTTACCCGATAAATTCACTGTAATCCAAATCTCGAAATAGAGTATAGAAGAACCCGATACGATCATTGCAGCCGTGCACTTTGAGGAAAACCGCCGACGTATCTGACGGGTGTACCTCAAATTTTCCCGAAACCGCCTGACCGCAAGTATCGCAACGATTTCAAACTACTCTATTTCGAGATTTGAGTGTAATTTCATACTTGAAACATATGAAAAGAGGATAGTGGAAATTATTTCTCATTGCGATCTGAACGAAAACGGAAAGCAGGGAAAACAGCCGGTATCGTAGTTACGCAGAAATCTGCGGTTTTTAGGTCTCCGCCGCCGCGTTTTGAACTCTGAATGGCATAATTTTACAATTTTCCCCGCCGGTACCGAGTCGCGGTACTTGGTCTGCAAAAGCTTGCAGAGCTATAGCGGAGAAGGGTTTTTAGAGGTGCCCATAATTTCATCTTAACCGTTGTTGACCTATAATAGGCCCAAAATTTGATGCGAGGATTGATGATGAAGCATACAAGAAGCATTGCGGCATACGAAGAGGCAAAAAAGGTTATTCCCGGCGGGGTTGACTCACCCGTCAGGGCATTCGGAAGCGTAGGAGGTACACCGCCCTTCATAGATTGCGGCGAAGGGGCCTACCTGGTCGATATCGACGGAAACAGGTATGTGGACTATGTTCAGAGCTGGGGGCCGCTCATCTTCGGCCACTGTGATCCGGAGGTAGAGGCGGCCGTCATAGAGACTGCGAGAAAGGGGCTCAGCTTCGGTGCGCCTACGGTGCTGGAGACCGAGCTTGCGGAGGAGATCGTATCCCTCTTTCCCGCTATCGACAAGGTTCGTTTCGTAAACAGCGGTACTGAAGCGGTTATGAGCGCCATACGCCTTGCGCGGGGCTTTACCGGACGGGACGACATCGTGAAGTTCAAGGGCTGCTATCACGGACACAGCGATTCCCTGTTGGTTCAGGCGGGCAGCGGCGCCGTAACCTTCGGCTCTCCAAACTCACCCGGCGTTCCGGCGGACTTTGCGAAACATACTCTGCTTGCCGACTACAACGATATCGAAAGTGTAAAGGCCTGCTTTGAAGCCAGTTCGGATATCGCCTGTGTAGTCATAGAGCCCATCGCCGGAAATATGGGGCTCGTACCGGCCGAGGAGAGTTTCCTTCAGCAGCTGAGAGAGCTGTGCGACGAGCACGGTGCCCTTCTGCTATTCGATGAGGTCATGAGCGGCTTCAGGGCTTCGCTCACCGGAGCACAGGGAATCAGCAGCGTCAAGCCGGACCTCGTTACACTTGGAAAAGTGATCGGCGGAGGTATGCCTGTAGGAGCTTTCGGCGGACGGGCGGATATTATGGCGATGCTCAGTCCCGAGGGGCCGGTCTACCAGGCGGGAACACTGAGCGGAAACCCCGTCGCAATGGCTGCCGGCCTTGCACAGATAAGGCAGCTCAAAGCCGACCTGGCGATCTATGAGATTCTCCAGATGCGTGCCGAAAGATTGATGAACGGTTTCAAATCGGCGGCGGAGGCACACGATATACCGCTCCAGGTCGATGTGAGAGGGAGTATGTTCGGCTTCTTCTTCAACGACAAACCGGTAAAAAACTTCGACGACGCTCTCGCGAGCGATACGGAGCGCTTCGCGAAGTTCCACGGGGCGATGCTCGACAGAGGGTTCTACTTCGCATGCAGCCAGTTCGAAACCGGTTTCATATCTACCAAAATCACGGAAGCGATGATAGACGAGACTATCCGCAACGCGCATGAAGTGATGGGTGCTCTCTGATGGCCGAAGAGGAGAAGCCAAAAGTCAAAAAGGTTATAGAGGGGGCAAGCGACCTGTCACTCGGCATCTCCATGGTTGTTGCCGTAGTGATAGGCGTGGGCCTCGGAATAGGGATGAAGAAGCTTTTCGGTTACGAGTGGCTCTTCTGGCTCGGGGTGTTCTGGGGAGTTGCCGCAGCCGTTCTCAACGTCTACAAGGCGTACAAAAAGCAGATGAAGTCCCTCGAGGAGCTGAAAAAAGATCCAAGGTACAGGGACTATAGAAGCCGGGATGAGGACGAAGATTAGAGCGGTTGCGGCCGCTTTGGCCCTGATCGCGCTTGCAGGCGGTGCGGTCACCTTCACGATGTTCGGTGAAAGCTCATTTACAAACTTCGAAACAGGCCTCTTCAGTGCCGCTCTGGTTCTTGCGGCAAGCAGTTTCGGTTACTGGCAGATGGTTCAGGGGAGTGCACAGAGCAGGCCGCACCACGATCTGCAGGATGAGACCGATCGTATAGACGACCGCTTCGGCCTATGGGAGGAGGATCTGCCTGAAGAGGTGACCGAAGATGCGGCCAGTCTCTTCAAAGATGAGAAGAGAAAGCTCAAAAAGAGAGGAGTCGACTTCAAAACTTTTTTGAAAACAGCCAGACCGGCACTGTCGCTCTACAGGTTTGGAGCCTATGCCGTTTTGGTCTACGCGGTTTTCACACTTATCTCTTCGGATATTTTCGAGCCTGTGAGTTATCTCTTTGGAGCAGGGGCGGCCCCTTTGACGGCAGCTGCCGTTTTGTGGTTCATGAACCGTAGGTGACCGGCCGATATAACGCGAATATGGAACATCTGCCGGTGAGTTCTGCTCCGTTACCCTTACCCAAAATCGGCACGCCGAACGCGATCTGCCGCGCGGGACGCCGGAAAATATCCAAAAACCGCAGGGGTGTTGGGCGCTGTGACGGCTGGAACGGTTTTGGGTAAGCCCATTCACTCCGAAATGAGAGGTGCCTCCAGCAGTATACGGTTCTCTTTCCTGGCTATGTAACCGTTTAGCCTCTTCGCCGGTCCGCTCAGCGAAGATATGTTGCACGACTCGTCTAGATCACCCTTTACCGATATCTGGAATATCGGGTAGCGCCTCTTTTCGAACTTCAGGGTTTCACCTGTTTTGAGTGTCATCTTGATCTCTACCGGCTCACTGTCCCTGAAGCATCGGAAAATTTCTGTCAGGAGTTTAACGAACTCTTCCGGATGTATCTTCATGTCGGGAAAGGTCGGGTCGAAAGATGTGGTAAAACCGTGACGGCGGCTGATGGAGCTCGTGCTGATTGCCAGATCTATCAGAGTGTAGATGTTGTGAAGGCTCATGTCGCCCAGATGGGGATCGCTAATTCTTTCAGGGGGTTTCTGGTAGAGTCGTATGGCTATGTTGTCGTTATCCTCGTATCCGACCATTATGCCGAAAAATTCATATCTTCCGTAAGAGAGGTCGAGCATAGTGGTTTTGAAGCCGTATGAGACATTGGCGTAAGCTACGGCGAGGTCGAAAATCTCCTTTACGGTCACCTCAGCCAGGAGAAACTGGGCCTCCTGGTTGAGTGTCTTTACCCTTCCGTTACTGTCGAAAAGGATCCAAGGATTGTAATCATACTCGATCCACTTCTCTAGAAATTCCATCACTCTTCGATATAGTTCTTAAGTTTCCGTCCGACTTTCGGATGTTTGAGTTTCTTTATGGCGCTGCTCTCTATCTGCCGCACCCTTTCGCGTGTAACATTGAGCTCTTTGCCTATCTCTTCCAGTGTGCGGTCGCTCTCATCTTTCATAAGTCCGAAACGCATACAGATCACCGCCTTCTCCCTCTCGTTGAGCTGATCCAGAACATCGTCTATCTGGTGCTTCAGGTCCTCCTTCAGAACCGACTCCATAGGGCTTGCCGAACTCTTGTCCTCGATGAAGTCGCCGAACCGGCCATCCTCTTCGCTCCCTACGGGGGCCTCCAGGCTTACAGGCTCTTTCGTGATCTTTATGACGTTTTTTACCTTGTCGACGCTGAGTCCCACATCTTTTGCTATCGTTTCGACATCCGGTTCTTTACCTGTCTCCTGCAGATGTTTGCGCATGATCTTGTTTATGCGGTTTATAGTCTCGATCATGTGGATCGGTATCCTGATAGTTCTGGCCTGGTCAGCTATGGCGCGGCTGATTGTCTGCCTGATCCACCATGTAGCGTATGTCGAAAACTTGTAGCCCTTCTTGTACTCGAACTTGTCCACAGCCTTCATCAGTCCGATGTTCCCCTCCTGTATCAGGTCAAGGAAAGGGAGACCGCGGTTGGTGTATCTTTTGGCTATGGAGACGACCAGCCTGAGGTTCGATTTGGCCATTCTCGTTTTCGCCTCTTCGGAGATCTTCTTTCCGCGCTTTATCTGCTCCAGAATCTCCTGCAGCTTCTCCGGGTCGAGGTTGAAGCTGTCTTTGCTCGCCTCTTTCGTCTGGAAAAGTTTCTTTATCTGCAGATATGTGCTTACCATCGTAGCTTCCGGAACGGCCGCCGCGATATCCTCTTTGCTCATATTGACGATGTTTTCCAGAATTTTGCGGTGGTTCTCTCTGAGCTGCTCGTTAAAAAGAGGCAGTCGGTACTCAAGCCGCTTCAGCTCCTTGTCGAAACCTTCGTCGCTTTTGAGAGCCGTCTCCATCGCCTTGACCAATTCGTTTATCAGTTTCGAGGTGGGTCCGAGATCCAGAAGACGCTCTTTGAGCACCTTCTTTTTGAAAGAGAGAACCAGCTCGTAGTGAAACTTCTCCTCTTCGGAGGCATCTTCGGCGGGACTCTTCGCGAGGGTCTTCATCCAATCCTTTTTCGCCTTTTCGAGCGCCTTGAAGGTCTCCACCACTTTGGCAACGCGCTTGTTGTCCTTCGAAGATTTTCTGGCAGTTTCGCTCTCCTCCTCGGAGTCGTCCGAGTCACTCTCTTCAAAACTTTTGAAGAGCTCTTTGACACGGCGTTCCCGGTTTATGAGAGGCTCTTTGTAGTCGAGAATGAAGTCGATGAGATAGGGTACCGAGCAGATGGCGTCGAGTATGATATCTTCACCCATCTCGATCTTCTTGCTGATCTCGATCTCCTCCTCTTTCGTAAGAAGCGGAATCTGCCCCATCTCTCTGAGGTACATTCTTACCGGTGAGTCGCTTCTGGACCATTCAAGAAGCTCCTTCTCCCTCGTGAAGTCGAACTCGTCTTCGAGGGTGTCGTCACTCAGCTTCTGTCTGTCAGACTCACGCTTTTCGGCCTCTTCGATATTGAGAAGCATGGCCCGTTCGCTTGAAGTGATGATCTTGATGCCGTACTTTTTGGAAAGCTTAAGCACATTCCTGGCCTGGGCCAGGGTCGGCTGTTTTTCAAAAATCTGGACAATTTTTTCGTAGGTGATATATTTTTCGTTTTTGTGTTCTTCGAACAGCTTTTCAAGTGCTTGATTGAGCTCTTTGGCAGTCATAGTGAGGTAAACTCCTTGCGTGAGAGTAAGGGCGATTATATCCAATGAAACGTAAAATATAGATTAACCTCTTGGGATACGCAGTACTCTTTTACCCAAATCCCGGAAAGAACAGTGTTGAGATCATTGCGATGCTTGTACTCAGGCGGTTTCGGGAAAATTTGAGGCGCACCCGTCAGCTGCGTCGACTGTTTTCCCCAAAGTGCACGGCTGCAACGGTCGTGACGAGCTCTTCTATCTCTATTTCGAGATTTGGATTTTATGAAAAGAGCGGTACGGGACAAGGGTCCGGTGTCGGGGAAAAGCGGTTTTTGCATATGATGCTCCATGGATCGGCACCGACCGGGCAGGTTTGTACATTACAAAATAAAGAAAGGGAACTGAATCGATGAAAAAGGGGGGACTTTCCAAAATCGAATCAAACCTCCCGGTCAGTGCCACCGAAAGTATAATCGGCCAATAAGAAGTATTGTTTAGCCCGGTCGGAAAATTTTTTATATCATTGAGTTCATACATAACCAGTATGGCGATCTACTGACCTCGATGCCGACTCGGGTCCGATGGTCGGTAAATTCTATATGGAACATATTTTGCTTGATCGGTTGTAGATTGCTCATAGGCCCGGTTCACCCATAGATCGGGCGGCAAAGGATTAATCAATGCAGAACGGTTTTTATTCCGTAACCGGAGGGATGGTTACGCAGTTCAACAGGCTCGACCAGATAAGCAACAACCTGGCGAACCTCAATACGAACGGCTATAAACAGAGAGATCAGATAATAGGCGATTTTATGCGTATCTATCAGGAGAGAAGAGATGAGCTTCCGCTTAAGAACAACACAAAAGAGGCTGCGGCATTTCTCAACCGCTCCATAAACAGGGTTCCGCACATAACGGAGGAGTTCACCGACTTCTCGGCCGGACCTATGGAGGCTACGGGAAATCCTCTCGACCTGGCCTTAGGCGAGAACGATCTCTTCTTCGCGGTCGAGACCCCCGCCGGAATCAGGCTTACGAGAGACGGTACGTTCCAACTCGACGAAAAGGGGCGTATGGTGACGAAAGAGGGGTACCCTCTGCTCCCCTCCGGATACTTCAAGAACCGTCAGCCTCTTTTTATCCCGGGCGAGGCTCACAACATAAAGATAGACAGTAGCGGCAGAGTCGAGTATATGGACCGGACGGCGCCGGATACCCCTGTCTACGTTGACTCAATCATGGTCGTGCGAATAGACGATTTGCAGGAGCTTGTGCCTGAAGGTGGAAATCTGTTCACCATGAGAGATGGGTTGAAGGAGTCCGACCTGAATATAGCCCGCAATGTTTCGGCCGTCAGGCAGGGGATGATAGAGAAGAGCAATGTAAACCCCGTGCGGCAGATGACCGAGTTGATAGAGACCAACCGTCTTGTGGAGATGTATCAGAAGGCCATGAACGCGCAGATGGACGATCTCAATAACGACGCGATCAACAAACTTGCATCCATACGTGCTTAAGATGATAGGAGAGAATGAAGAATGATACGATCACTCTACACGTCCGCAACAGGAATGATGGCGCAGCAGATCCAGATAGACACGACATCGAACAATATCGCCAACGTAAATACAATAGGGTACAAAAAACAGAGGGCGGAGTTTGCCGACCTAATGTACCAGACCATGGAGTATGCCGGAACATCGACGAGTGAACAGACGAAGTCGCCTACCGGTATATCGATAGGCCTCGGAGTGCGTCCAACGGCGATCGCGAAGCAGTTCACGCAGGGCAACTTCAAAGAGACCGGTAACAACCTAGACCTTGCGATCACCGGCAACGGTTTCTTCAAGGTTCTTCTGCCGGACGGTACGCAGGCATATACCAGAAACGGGGCATTCAAACTCGATGCTGCCGGAACAATCGTCAACTCCGACGGATATGCGCTCTCCCCGGAGGTGGTAATACCGCAGGATGCGGTTTCGATCTCCATAGGAGCGGACGGTACTGTTTCGGTACTGCAGGCGGGTCAGCAGGAGGCTACGGATATTGCCCAGATACAGTTGACCAACTTCATCAATCCGGCAGGCCTCCACTCTCTCGGAGACAACCTGTACATCAACACCTCCGCATCCGGCGACCCCGTAGAGGGTGTGCCCGGCCTCGACGGGCTTGGTCAGATCAGGCAGGGGTTTGTCGAGATGAGCAACGTTCAACTTGTCGAGGAGATGACGGATCTGATAACCGGACAGCGTGCATACGAAGCGAACTCGAAAGCGATAACCACCAGCGATGAGATGCTCCAGATAGTCAACAACCTGAAGCGCTGATTGGATCCGTAAACTCCCCCGGTGCTCTCTGCGGGGGGACTAAATCGCTACTTTAATCTAACACAACCTCTCTTTTTGATATAATCCGCCTAAAATTCAAGGGTCTGGACCCTTTCGATTCAAAGGAATTTGATGAACGTAATTACCGGTAAAGTATGGAAGTTCGGTGACAATATCGACACCGACCTTATAATCGCCGCAAGGTATCTGAACACCTCCGATCCGCATGAGCTGGCCAGGCATGTGATGGAGGATGCGGACCCCGATTTTGTACACAGAATGCAGCCTGGCGATATCATCGTAGCGGGCGAGAACTTCGGTTGCGGAAGCAGCCGGGAACATGCGCCGATAGCGCTCAAAGCCGCGGGAGTTGCGGCGGTGGTCGCCAAGAGTTTCGCACGTATTTTCTACAGGAACGCGTTCAATATGGGACTTCCCATTTTCGAACTGGCCGAAACGGACAAAATCGAAGCGGGAGATCTCATATCGATAGAGATGGATAAAGGGAATATAGTGGATCTCAACAGGGAGGTCACCTACAGCTTCCGGCCCATACCGGAATTCATGCAGGAGCTTCTGGCCTGCGGCGGTCTGATGAACTACGCCAAGGCAGAGATGCTCAAGCAGCAGGAGCGTGCGTAATGAGAAGCTACAAAATAGCTCTTATAAAGGGTGACGGAATAGGGCCGGAGATTATCGAAGAAGCCGTAAAGGTCCTGGATGCGGTAAGCTTTTCCGAAGGATTCGAGCTCAAGTACGAAGAGTACCTTCTCGGGGGAGCGGCGATAGATGCTACGGGAGATCCGGCCCCGAAGGAGACTCTCGAGGGGGTGAAGAAGGCCGATGCGGTCCTGTTCGGTGCCATAGGCGGCGAGAAGTGGGACTCTCTTCCCAGAGAGAAGCGCCCCGAAACAGGCCTTTTGAAACTCAGAAAGGAGCTGCAGGTTTTCGCCAACCTGAGGCCTGTTACCGTATATGACGAACTAGTCAACGCCTCCACGCTGAAGCCCTCTGTCATAGAGGGGGTAGACCTGATGGTTGTACGCGAACTCATCGGCGGCATCTATTTCGGTGAGCCTCGCGGCAACGACGGGGAGAAGGCTTTTAATACTATGGTCTACACGAAGAGCGAGATAGTACGCATAGCCAAAGTCGCATTCGAGATAGCGATGAAAAGGAACAAACGTGTCTGCTCCGTCGACAAGGCCAATGTTCTGGATGTAAGCCAGCTCTGGAGAGATACGGTCGAGGAGGTCTCCAAAGAGTACCCGGAGGTGACTCTGAGCCATATGTATGTGGACAATGCGGCAATGCAGCTCGTCAGAGACCCCAAGCAGTTCGACGTTATTCTTACCGGCAACATATTCGGCGATATTCTCAGCGATGAAGCGAGTATGCTGAGCGGATCGATAGGACTTCTCCCCTCCGCATCCATAGGGGAGAAGTACGGGCTCTACGAACCGATACACGGCTCAGCTCCAGATATAGCGGGACAGGGGATCTCCAATCCCATCGCTACGATAGCGAGTGCGGCCATGATGTTGAGGTTCGCACTGAACGAGGAGGCGGCCGCTGACCGTATAGAGCGGGCGATAAAACAGGCTCTTCACGAAGGGTACAGGACGCAGGATCTGAGCGCTTACGACGCGAAAGAGGTCTGCTCTACCAGCGAGATGGGCTCCATCATAGCCAACTACGCATCCAAATAGCGGCGTGAAGACACTCACTCTTGCCCAGATATACGAGTTGCAGGGGCTCAAAAGCGACGCACTCGAGATATACAAGGAGATTTTGAAGAGAGATCCCGGGAATCATCAGGCGAGAGTGGCGATAAGGCGGCTTTCGGGGATAAGACGACACTTCGGCGGTGTAAACGAAGATATGAAAAAATTCTTTATCGAGATGGAGAGTGACGCCGAGTTCGCCGAGTTCGAGCGCTGGCTTTCCAAACTGGAAGGATCTACCCATGGAGCTTAAAGATGTCATTCTCTCCACAATAGCCGAGCTCGGAGAGGAGCCTGAAACTTCCGAAAAGATGAGCGTCCGCGCTGCGGAAGGTGAGGCGGCCCGGGAGATGGAACCTGTTTCCGGGGAGCCGGAAAGCTCCGAGCGCATCGAAGGTTCCGAAAACGGTACAGAGCCCGATGACGCTTGCGACCGCGAGGCGGGGGAGAGAGAGTTCCTTGAAAACCTGAGAGAGCGGCTACTTGTCCTTTTCGAAGGCTTCCAGTCACCGAACAACAGACGTGTTGAAGCCAAGATCGATCTTACACTCAACTTTCTGGAGTACCTGCTTGCTCTGCTCGACGAGCGCATAGATACTCTTAAAAAACGGTAGAGCGAATCAATCGCCGGTATATGAAAAAGAGACTTCAGGTCGAACGCAATCTCCCGCCGAAGCTTGGGAAGCAACTAGATAGGGTTGAATCTTTTTTCAAGAAAGAGTATCCGGGTGTACGCCTTTTCCTGGTGGGGGGTGCCGTAAGGGATATGATTATGAAGCGTCCCGTCTACGACCTCGATATCGAATGTTTCGGTATCGATACCGAAAGATTCGAAGAGGCGATGGCCAGGCTCGGGGCGAAGGGTGTGGGAAAGAGCTTTTTCGTCTACAAGTACGGCGATATAGACATAGCCCTGCCGAGAACGGAGAAGAAGGTGGCCGCAGGCCACAGGGGTTTCAAGGTCTCTCTCGCGAAGGATACCGAAGAGGCGTCGAGACGGCGCGACTTCACGATGAATGCGCTTATGCTCGACCTTGAAAGCGGTGAACTGGTAGACCACTGGGGAGGGGTCGAAGATATAAAAAAGCGCATAATACGCGTTGTGGATCCTGAGAGATTCACCGAGGACTCTCTGAGGGTTCTGCGTGCCATGCAGTTTGCCGCACGTCTGAAATTCAGGGTTGAAGAGCGCAGCAGGGCCCTGATGTGCACCATCTCTTTCGACGATCTCAGCGGAGAGAGAATATTCTGGGAGTTCGAAAAGATGTTCAACTCCCCGAACCTGCATTACGGACTCTTCGAGATGTCGAGACTCGGAATCGACGAAAAGATTTTCGGCTTCTCGCTGGGCAGGAGAGATTTTTTCAGAACAGCCCGCCATATGGTCCGTGCCGCCGAATCGGCCGACATCCATATGCGTCCCTATGTATTTTTGTACATCCTGGCCTGTGACCTTCACAAAAACCCTGAAAAGCTCTGCGAAAAAATTCACACTCCCGGTATATACAGAAAAGTTCTCAGGTTCCAAAAGTGCGTTCCCTCGAATGTAACAGACCGCTTTTTGGGCTCTCTGGCTCTTCGTTATGCTCTGAAGCAGTGGATCGGGATATATGCCGACGAACTGAAAAAGAGAGCATCCGCTCTCGGAGTGTACGATAAGCGTTTTGACCCCGGAATCCGTCCTGCCGACCTGCTTGAGGAGGGGTATGCCGGAAAAGAGCTGGGCCTGGAGCTGAGGCGCCGTACGCTTGCAGTGATACGCGGCAGATTTTCCGCAAAAGCGGAGTCATGAAACTCTCTCTGGCTCTATCGGGGGGCGGAGTACGCGCTTTCGCCCATCTCGGTGTTGTGAAAGTTTTGCTGGATCACGGTTTTGAGATCGGTGCGGTAAGCGGCAGCAGCGGAGGAGCACTGATCGGTGCGCTGCTTTGCGACGGCAAAAGTCCAGAAGATGTACTCTCGATAATGAAGGATCTGCGCCTTCGGGACCTCGCAGGCAGGCCCGCAAAAGGCGGTTTTTTCTCTTTGGAACGTATTGAGTCGCTGATGCAGGAAAGCCTTGAGTCCCAAACGATTGAAAGGTTGCGTATACCTTTCACGGTAGCCTGTACCGATCTGCGAGCCGGGTCTATACGCTATTTCGAGAGGGGGCCTGTAGGCAGACTCTCCATAGCGTCATCATCTCTCGTTCCTATATTCTCTCCCGTCGGTTACGAAGATATGCTTCTTGCGGATGGCGGATTTATGGACAATATGCCTACGAAACCGCTGAGAAAAAGAGGATATCCGGTAATAGGCATAAACGTCAACCCGATTCATCTAGCCGATCCATCCGGGGTTGTAGACTCCACTCTCCGTGTTTTGACGCTTATGATGGCCGCAAATATAAAGTCATCTATGCTTTCGGCCGATTTCTACATTGAGCCGGAAGGTTGCGGCGATATAAATATATTTGATCTGAAAAAGGGTTTTAAGGCGTACGAAGAGGGTCTAAAGGCAGCTGAGAGTTCAATAGGTTTACTCAAGCGCACCCTGGGTTTGCGCTGAAATAGAAGCCCTGTTTTATGCTTCTGCCGTTTTCTGCAGGGAAAATACCGTTTGACGTTACGCAAAAAGCGTAACGTCATCTCGAAATCTACGATTTCGTAGCTTTAGGGGGGTGCAGGGGACGGACATTCCCCGCCAAAGCTTGGGCTTTGCTCAAGCTTTGCGTAACATCAGTTGGTAAATACGGAACTTGAGAGACGATGTCACACTGCCTGCCCGATAGATGTGCATCAATCTTGAACGCTTCAATCAATTTTTTTCATTAACGCTCCCTCTTTCGGCACGCTTTTGAACCAACCTATCACTCTACCGGGAGGAGGCACGGAAATATGTGCGATTGCAATGAACTATCTGGTATAATAATTTATTATGATTAAGCGGAAGATAGATTCGAAAGAGCTTTTAAAACTTTTTGAGATAGCTGAAGATGTGGCCAATATCGGCTACTGGGAGTGGGATATTTCGACCGGCGAGGTGCTTTGGAGTCCGCGCAAGATCGAGATATACGGGGAGGACTCAGCTGACTATGAGCCGAGTTTCGAAAAGTTTCTGAATGTCATTGATGAAGATACAAAGTCGAAGGTTCTGAGGGAGATAGAGAGCGTACTCTCAAACCGAAAAGAGTACTACAACCTTCAGCATGAGATAAGACTCAAGTCGGGGAAAATTGCCTGGGTCCATGAGAAGGGTTTCGTAGTAAGGGACTCCGAAGGCAATCCTCTCAAAATGGTCGGGATAGTTTACGACATTACCGACAGAATGGTCATACTCAATGAGCTCAGGAGTGCACGGGAGCAGAGCGACTACCTCAAGACTCACGACCAGTTGACCTCACTGCAGAACAAGGAGAGCCTGCTTTCGGACATAGAGAGGAGGGTTGGGTCAAAAAAAGAGTTCGCCCTGATATTTCTCGATATCGACAACTTCAAGACTATCAACAACACCTTCGGGCACCTTTTCGGTGATATAGTGATAAGAACGGTCGCAGAGAGGCTCCGGAAGATCGCTTTTCCGTCGGAGATATACCGCTACGGCGGAGATGAGTTCGTCATACTTCACGACGGAGACGAAGAGGAGGTAAAGAGGCTTGTAGGAAAGATAGACTCCTTTTTCGAGAAAAATATCTCCATCATGGGAAGAAGCCTGCTTTTGACTATGAGCATGGGTGTGTGCACCTTTCCCAAACGCGCTTCCGGCGCAAGAGATCTTGTCAAAAACGCAAACTCCGCGCTATCGTTGGCAAAGAGCGGCGGCAAAAGCAGGGTGCTCTTCTATGAAGAGCATATGGGTGACCATATAGCCAGGAAACGCTCCGTTCTGGATGCGCTGAGCGGGGCCGTGAACGAGGAGAGGTTTATAGTCCACTATCAGCCGAAGGTCGACTGCAGGGAGGGTAAAGTACTCGGTTTCGAAGCCCTGGTCAGATGGAAAAACGAAGAGGGCTCACTGGTCTCTCCGGCCCTTTTTCTTCCGATCGCCCGCGAGTACGGCATGATGAACAGGATCGACTACATCGTTTTGAAAAAGGCTTTGAAGCAGTTGGAGGAGTGGCACTCCGAAGGTTTCAAAGTTTCGCTCTCCGTAAATTTCAATATCGGCGATTTCGAAGATGAGAAGATTCCGGAGCTGGTTAAAAGCTCCCCGCTTCTATCCTATGTAACGGTTGAGATTACGGAGAGCGAACTAATGGCGTGCACCCGGAAAGAGCTCGACTTCATAGAGGATCTAAAGAGACTGGGGCTTAAAATATCACTCGATGATTTCGGAACCGGATACTCTTCGCTGCGCTACATCCATATGCTGCCGATCGACGAGATCAAGATAGACAGGGCTTTCGTGGAGAACATACCCGGAAACAGCAAGGATGAGGCGCTGGTTACGATAATAAAGAGCATCGTGGATACATTCAGGCTGGGGTGTGTGGTGGAGGGTGTGGAGAGGTTGGAGCAGAAGGAGTTCTTCGAAAATCTCGGCCTCAACACCATTCAGGGCTACTTTTACGGCAAGCCTATGGATGCCGAAGATGCGACGAAGATGCTGAAAAATCCTGCAGAATGAGTCCGGCCGTCAACTACATGCGGAACAGGCGTTTGGCGGATTTCAAGCGATTCTAATGCAAAATCGGGGATAATCACGTAAACTATTAACTGACCTTACGCAAAATTTGTCAGCCCCGGGATTTGAGCGGAAAAATATCGTTCAAAAAACCGCGCTTACCCGTCAGGGACCTTTAGAGGTACCCTATAGATATTTTGCGGCGTCCCGCAGGGTAAATCCCGCCCGGCGTGCGGATTTTGCGTAAGGTCAGCTATTAAAAGGGTTTGAATGACAAGGTACTACCGTGTCCTGATCGACTGCAGGGATGAAAAAGGGCTCGTCTACAAAGTCAGCAAAACATTTTTCGATTTCGGCCTGAACGTAGAGAAGAACCGGGAGTTCGTCGATGCGCAGAACGGAAAGTTTTTCATGCGCAGCGAGGTGAGTGGAAAATTCGACCCTGCCGCACTTGAAGCGGAACTGAAGCTGGTTCTGCCGCAGAAAGCGGCCATTAAGCTGGTGGAGCCGCGCCCAAAGCGGATTGTACTGATGGTTACAAAAGAGAGCCACTGTCTCGGTGATATCCTTATCCGCCATGAAGCCGGTGAGCTGGAGGCCGAGATCGTCGGAGTCGTATCCAACTACGATCTGCTGGAAAATCTGGTTGCAAAGTTCGAGATTCCTTATGTCTGTGTAAGCCATGAAGGGCTTCAGCGCACCGAACACGAAGAGCGCATCCTGAGCGTATTGGAGTCGTTCGGAGAGATAGACTACATAGTGCTCGCCAAATATATGCGAATCCTGACCCCCGAGTTCGTAAGCTGTTACGAAGAGAGAATAATCAACATTCACCACTCTTTCCTCCCCGCCTTTATCGGAGCGAACCCCTACAAGCAGGCTTACGACCGCGGTGTGAAGATAATAGGGGCGACCGCCCACTTCGTCAACAACAATCTGGACGAAGGGCCGATAATAGCCCAGGGTACTATACCGGTAGATCATGCGATGGACTGGAGGCAGATGCAGAGTGCGGGGCGTGATGTCGAGAAGATCGTACTGGCCAAGGCCCTGAAACTGGCACTCGAAGACAAGATATTCGTATACGCCAACAAGACGGTCATCTTCGATTGAGATTACGATGAAGCGGTTTCTTCTCTATCTCCTGACTCTTACCCTCCTCTTTGCGGCTTCAGGCTTCTGGGAGACTGTTATAGAGATAGAAAAGAGGTTTTACCAACCCAAAGGGCAGAAACCGGCACTCACCAAAGAGGTAAACGCTACTAAAGAGCTTGAGAAGCTCGACGCCGCGTCGATGGTAGACGAGCGGGTCTCGATGTTCAATCAGCTGATATCGTCGTTGAAAGAGAAGCCTTACGATGTGAATAGACCGGACAACCCCTTTTTCAACCCGTCCGAAGCCGGAAGAGAGCATGCGAAACTGGTCGCACGCATAGGTGTGAACAGGGAGTATGGATACGATGCTGCGGTTACAAGAGACAAAATAGCCCTCAAGGTACTCGAGACCAAAGAGCATATCTACCGCTTTTTCGTCCGGCTCGCCCGCGAGTGGACCTCGATGGACGACAAATCTCTAAAGAGCGCCATTGAAGAGGAGTTGATATATCTAAAAAGCGTTGAAACGGGGAAATTCAAAATAGCATACGAAAAGGCCTCCGCTTCGAAGGACAAAATTTCGGCAGAGATAGTCCGCAACTATCTGGAGCTCGAAATGCACACTTCGTTCTACGGCGATTTCCTAAACTATCTCCGCTCCAACCCCTCTCTGCTTCACTACAGATCTTTGACGGCGATGTTCAAGTTGGACGAGATAATAGAGAAGCTCAACGGCATAGAGCTCTTCGCGAAGCTCAACACCTATCTGAGGTATATACACCTGGATATGGGTCGAATTATCATCTTCTTCCTTATAATGCTGTTTGCGTGGGGTGCAAGCTTCGTTATCTACTACAGGCTCTATTCCTTTCTCAAGATGCAGATATTGAAGAAGAGAGACCGAATAGACGAGCTTCTGCTGGCGAATCTGGATGGGATAAGGAAGCCTCTATACCTGCTTGTGCTCGCGTTCGGTTTCGAGCTGGGCCTCGAAGTTCTGCTCTACCCAAAGCCTATGGCAGAAAGCGTCGGGCTCCTCTTTTACGCCTTCTACCTCTCGATAGGCGCCTATATATCGATAGTGGTGATAGACAGCCTCTTTTTCGACTACCTTGTAAAACATGGAGAGCTGAAAAACAGACAGATGCGTCAGGAGCTTATAAACCTGGTGCTTTCTGTTCTGAAGATAACCGTTGTAATGATAGCGATATTCATGCTCCTTGTGAAGATGGGAGTCAACATAACCGGTCTGCTCGCTTCTTTGGGTATCGGCGGTCTCGCAATAGCGCTAGCCGCACAGAACACATTGAGCAATTTTTTCGGACTTTTGAAGATCATCTTCGACAACTCCTTTTCGCAGGGTGACTGGATTGAGACCAAAGATATCGAAGGTACGGTAGTGGAGATAGGCTTTATAAGTACCTTTATCAGGACATTCGACAATGCGCTCATTACCGTTCCTAACGCAACCCTCGCGAATACTCCCCTGAAGAACTGGAGCAAACGTACGGTAGGCCGCCGTATCAAGATGTATATAGGAGTCACATACGGATCGAAGCGTGAAAACCTCACAAAAGCGCTTGAAGAGATAAAGGAGATGCTCATCGCTCACCCCGGTATAGCCACCCCGCAAAAGATCGATACCGGAGTTATAAAGAGACGCTCCAAGAGGGAGAAGAAACTGATCTCCGCAGAGGACAAGTACGGTGTCAAAACGACGCTGCTGGTCTATCTCGACGAATTCGCCGACTCTTCGGTGAATATACTGATATACTCCTTTACAAAAACGGTGAAATGGGAGGAGTGGTTGGAGATCAAGCAGGATGTGCTTCTTAAAATATGGGAGATTCTGGATCGTAACGGGCTCGAATTCGCTTTCCCCTCCGAGTCGCTCTATTTCGATCCGGAAAATATCGAGAAGAGTTTCAAAAATATTGCCGAAAAGGCCGGAAATAGTACGGAAATCCAAAGCTAAGCGGCATATCTATATTAAGGTACAAGCTTAAGTCATCTCTAAAATCCCGCTTCGCCCCTCTTTGAAGCTTCAGGGGTACAGATAAGTGCAAGTCATCTTCAAAGCCGGGGGCTCCGCTAAAACATTGCGGAACATTTTTGAAATCTGACTCGCCATGAAGCGCAAATATAGACTCTTTTTGTAGAAAACATTAGTGCTCTTTATAGTGAATCTGAAAATTTTTCTGAAATCTTTATAAAAATCGCGCTATAATCGTACCATACAGAAAGCTTGGAAATCCCTCATGATACGTAAGCACGTTACCGAACAGACAGCTATATTTTTCTCTGTTACCAAGTGGGTTGTTCTCTCCTCTGTTGTGGGAGTGATGATAGGGGCTATAGTCACCCTTTTTCTCAAAACTCTCCAGATCGCGGAGAACAGCCGGTCGGACCTTCCGTTTCACTACTATTATCTTCTGCCGTTCGCTCTTCTTCTGACGGTCTGGCTCGTTCGGACCTTCGCACCGAGTGCGGAGGGGCACGGAACGGAGAGGGTGATAGATGCGGTACACAAAAGGCACGGAAAAATTGATATAGCGGTAATACCGGTAAAGCTGCTTGCGACTGTAATGACCATATTTGCCGGAGGTTCGGTCGGGAAAGAGGGTCCCGGGGCCCAGATAGGCGCCGGCGCGGCATCGTGGCTATCCGATATGCTCAAATTTTCAAAAGAGGATAGGAAAAAGCTCGTCATCTGCGGTATAAGCGCGGGCTTCGCATCCGTGTTCGGCACACCGATAGCGGGTGCCATCTTCGGTGTCGAGGTGCTTATAATCGGCGTCATTCTGTATGACGTGCTTCTTCCATCTTTCATAGCCGGTTTCGCCGCATTCACCACGGCGCAGTTTCTGGGTATCGAATATACATATTTCGATATCCGTTTCTACCAGAGTGTGGCACTGGATATCCCTCTTATCCTGCAGGTTGTCGCTGCCGGACTCTTTTTCGGCTTTATCTCCGACCTGGTTGTAACCGTCGTAAGTCTGGGGCACAAATATATAAAAAAGATTCCGGCACACCCTTACGTTATCGCCTTCTTAGGAGGTGCGGTTCTGGTCGCTCTCGCACTTCTGTTCACCGACAGATACCTCGGGCTCGGGCTCGAAACGATCAAAGATACTCTAAACCCCGACCCCTATTTCAGCAAGGATCTGCCGTGGTACGCTTTTTTGCTGAAGACGGTTTTCACATCCATAACTCTAGGTGTAGGCGGCAGCGGCGGGATAATAACGCCGATATTCTATATTGGGGCCACCAGCGGCCACCTCTTCGGCCAGCTTACCGGAGGGGAGCATCTGGCACTGTTCGCGGCTCTCGGTTTTGTAAGCGTACTTGCGGGCTCTACGAACACACCCATAGCCGCTACTATCATGGCTGTCGAGCTTTTCGGTCTGGAGATAGCCCATTACGCCGCTTTGAGCGCCGTCATAAGCTTCCTTATCACCGGGCACAGAAGTGTATTCACTTCCCAGATACTTGCGATGAAAAAGTCGGAAATGCTTGAAGTCAAGGTGGGGGAGGTGATCGAAAATGCCGAAGTCGATCTGGAAGAGACGGAAATAGGACGCATTAGAGATGTGAAAGAGCGGATCAGGCGCAGAAGGGAAAAACTGAAAGAGAAGAGGGCGGGGAAACTTCTCTCGAAGAAAACCCAAATCCCGAAATAGAGATAGAAGAACTCGTCACGATCATTGCAGCCATGCACTTCCGGGAAAACCGTCGACGCACCTGACGGGTGCGCCTCAAATTTTCCCGAAACCGCCTGACTACAAGCATCGCAACGATTTCAAACTATTCTATTTCGAGATTTGGGAAAAGGAGAAATAGCGTGGATATCATAATAGCAGGTGCCGGAAGGGTGGGGTTCAACCTTGCACGCACATTGTGTGTTGCGAACAACGTCACTGTGATAGACCGCAATGAAGAGGCGCTGCAGCGCCTTCAGGAGAGCCTTGACATACTTCCGGTTCACGGCGATATAGAGAACCCAGAAACATACAGGAAGCTGGTAGATAAAAAGAGTGATCTCTTCATAGCCGTTACCGATCTGGATGAGGCGAATCTAATCTCCACCCTCATTGCGGATGACGTGATAGAGGTGGACCGCAAGATAATCAGGCTGCGCAACGAGTTTTTCGCGAAGAGTTCGATAAGGCAGAAGCTGGGAATAGACGATGCGGTCTTTCCGATGCAAATAACTTCCCGGACGGTTGCGACTCTGCTCGACTATCCGAAAGCGAACAATGTCAAACATTTCAAATATACCGATTTTAAACTTCTGTCGGTGCGCGTAGGGGCCGATGAGAAAGAGCGTCTCATAGAGCCCGACGGTTTTGCGTTGGTCGGGATAGAGCGTGAAAAGAGCTTCTTTATTCCCGAGGATAACGAACCTGTAAAGGCCAACGACCTGGTCTATCTTTTCGGAGACGAGAGACCTATAAAGGAGCTCTGCTCAAAACTGGAAACTGACGCTCCGGCAAATATCGAGCGCTGTGTCGTTTTCGGCGGGGGAGATCTGGGGGTTTCGATTGCGAAGGCTCTCGTGGAGCGCGGAAAGGATGTAAAGCTCGTCGAGAAAGATATACGGCTCTGCCGGATCGCCGAAGAGAGCCTGGAGGGGGAAGCGATGACCATAAGCTGCAAATACGGCACCGGCGGGCTCTTTGAAGAGGAGGGGCTCGGTTATGCAGATATGATGGTCGCCGCTACCGACAATGACGAGTACAACATAATCAAATCACTGGAGGCCAGAGAACACGGTATCAAGAGAGTGGTAGCGGTCAACAACGAGATGGAGTACTACAACCTTATGCACTCTCTCGGAATCGTCGTGGTCAGAGGACCGAAAATGAGCGCCTACAACGCGATAATAGAGAGTATATACTCCGGCGGAGTAGTTACGGAGCGCCACTTCTGCGGCGGCAAGGGGAGTGTCTTTCTACGTAAAATTTTTCCAAACTCTGAACTCATAGGCAGAACCGTAAAACCTCCGAAAAAGATGAAAGGGGCCAAAGGGTTCATAATCAGGAGCGGCCATCTTCTGCCGTTTACCGGAAAGATGGAGATCGAAGAGGGTGATGTCGTCACTATCTTTTGTACGCTCGAATCGCAGAAGTATATAAAAGAGTGGATATATGGACTTTAAGAGCATCCTGAAACTGCAGAGCCTGATAGGGATGACCCTGGCACTCTTTTTTCTGCTCGATCTGGTTGTGGCGTTGGTATACGGGGAGGAGTATCTACCCTTTTTACTATTTGTGACTATATTTTTCCTGATCAACTTCGTTACCTGGTTTCTGCTTAAAAAACATGAGCTTAATCTCGGCATCCGGGAGAGTATACTGAGTGTTAATATACTCTGGCTTCTGCTGGGGGTCGCAGGGGCGATTCCTCTTCTGCTCTATACACCGGTGTCCGCATCTTCGGCATTTTTTGAAGCCATCAGCGGATTCACCACGACCGGAGCGACAGTCTATTCCGATATAGAGTCGCTTCCGAAACTGATCCTTTTCCACCGGAGCCTGATGCACTGGCTCGGGGGAATGGGAATAATAGTCCTGGGTGTCGGTCTGCTTTCGGTCATCAACCCGACCGGGAGCCTGGCACTTTTCAAATCGGAGTCGACCGGGATAAGGATGGAGAAGCTTACCCCGAAGATAAAAAATACGGCACTCAGCCTGTGGGTAGTCTATGTGGTGCTCACACTGGCCGACATACTGCTGCTCAAAATGTTCGGTATGGGGTGGTTCGATGCCGTAAACCACGCCTTTTCGACCGTTTCGACAGGCGGCTTCTCTACGAAAAACAGCTCCCTGGGAGCCTTTGAAAGTGACGGTATCGTATGGACTACGACAATTTTCATGCTACTCTCCGGAATAAACTTTCTTGCCCACCTGAAGCTCTATTTCCGTGACTTCAGCGGATATGGAAGCGAAGAGGTAAAGTGGTACCTGACGATATTTTTCATTCTCGCCCTGACCCTGACGGCCGTCCACGAAGATCTGGGATCGGATACGCTCTACTATACGATAAAGCACTCCTTCTTTACAATCGCATCTGTTATGACTACAACCGGATTCGCGACCGTCGATTACGGTGCGTGGAGCAACCTGGCCGTAGCCGTCATTTTCGTCGCGATGCTGATCGGCGGAAATGCCGGCTCAACGGCCGGGGGAGTCAAGGTGATCCGCTACGTCATCATATACAAAACCCTCTTTTCCGAGTTCAAGCGGATACTTCACCCGAATGCGATGATCTCGGTTTTCGTTGACGGTAACAAAATGAAAGAGCGTATTCTATCCGCTACCTTCGGTTTTTTCTTTCTCTACATTCTTACCGTAGCCGCACTCTGTGTATATATATATGCCCGGGGTTTCGACGCGATGACGGCACTCTCCGGTGCATTGGCGATGGTCGGGAACATCGGGCCCGGGTTCTCACTGGTGGGGCCGTCCGAGAACTTCGCTTTTTTCAGCGATATGGACAAAATCGTTCTCTCGATAGGGATGATTGTAGGAAGGTTGGAGTGTTATACGGTCTTCGTGCTTTTGAGTGCGGCTTTCTGGAGAAAGTTCTAGAGGGGTGCTCCGTTTTTGCAAGGAGGAGCCGCTCTATAGAGTTTCAGGTTTTCCGAAGTAGTAGCCCTGTGAGTAGTCGATGCCGAACTCTTTTATGATTTTAAAAATATTTTCGTTCTCCACGTACTCCGCCACGGTCAAAATATTCTGCTCCTTCGCGAAGGAGACGACAGCCTTGACGACTGAGCGTGAAAGTGCGCTTCTCTCTATGTTTTTTATCAGGCTTCCGTCTATCTTCAGAATATCGGGGCGGTAGTCGAGCAGCCTTTCGAAGTTCGAGTAGCCGGTTCCGAAGTCGTCTATTGCTATCTGTACACCTATGTTTTTTACATCCTGTATAAAAGATTTTATCTGTTCGAAATCTTTTACGTTTTCATCCTCCAGCAGCTCGAAAACAACCCTGTGAGCCTTGCCGTAGTGTATCTCCAGCAGCCTGTATATCTCTTCACGGCTTGCACGTTTTTCTATATCGAGTGCCGAGAGGTTGATGGAGATTTTGCAATCTGTCCTCTCGAGAGCTTCGAATGCGTTTCTGATAACCATAGAGGTGATCATCGGGTAGTATTTACTCTTTTTGGCGGTCTCTATAAAGAAGTACGGAGATAGCACTTTATCATCTTCGTCGATCAGTCTGACGAGAGACTCATACTTCTCTACCTGCAGGGTTTCGTTGTCTATAATGGGTTGGAAGTGGCATATGATCTTCTCGGACTCTATAGCTCTTTTGATCATTTTCAGTGTATGGAGATTTCTCTGGGCCTGCTCATGCTCTTTTTGGACCAGGTTGTTGGCCACTATGAAGTCCTGTTTCTTCTCCAGAAGCTCTTTCAGGCCGTATTTTGCGTTTTCGAGGGCGTTTTTACCGTACGAGAAGCTGACAAGCACCGAAACAGGGAAGTCTATCTCATCCAGGCTTATACCTGTCTCGTTGACTCTTTTTTGGAACTCTTTCAGCCGTTTGGTTATGAAGTCGGCTTTGAATTTACATATTTTTTTATCTTTGGCAAATGCGTATTCCCCGTTTCCGAGGGCGTACACTCTCTCGAATTCGCACTCCTTCGGGATATACTCGAAGAGTTTACCGGCAAATTTCTCTTCTACTGTCTGTATGATTTTGTGTCCGTAAAACTTCTCTATGTCGTCGAACCCCTCTATTTTCACAAGTACTATAATAGTTTCCGTGCACGAATCCACAAGGTCGTGAAGCTGCCTTTGGGGGTTCATTATATCGGTAATGTCGCTTCTTAGGGCTATATACTCGAGTACTTCTCCGTTTTGGTCCAGAATAGGTTTTATAGTAGTATTTACGTAGTAGAAGTTTCCGCCCTTTTTCCTGTTCTTCAAAACACCGTGCCAAATCTCTTTTCTCCTCTTTATCGTATTCCACATCTCCCTGAAGAGTTCGGGCGGGTTGTCGGGGTGTCTTACGATGTTGTGAGGCTTTCCGATGAGCTCCTCCCTGGAGTATTCGGAAATTTCACAAAAAGCGTCGTTGACGTAGGTGATTATCCCCCTCGGATCCGTTTTGGAAACGATGTTTCCGGCATCGGTAACCTCCTGGTATTGGCGCAAAAGGTTCAGGTTTCTTGACGCCTCCTCCTTCAGATAGAGCTTTTCGACGATATTGTCGAGGACCCCGAGAAACTGCTCAAGCTCTATGGGTTTGAGCAGGTATCCTTCGACTCCGAGTTTTATGCTGTTTATGAAATACTCCGGTTCATTATGTGCAGAGAGAACGAGAATGGGGATTTCCCTGTCTATATCTCGAATCTCTTTTATCATCTGCAGGCCGTTCATGCGCGGCATATTTATATCTGTGATGATGAGGTCTATTTCACTCTTTTTAAAAACCTCCAACCCCTCCATACCGTCCGATGCGGGCAGAATTTCGTCGAAAAATTCAGAGAAAATCGCCATTGTCGAATCCATGGCATCCCGGTTGTCTTCGACATACAAAAGCTTGAGGCCGCGGCTGTAGGAGATTATCTTTTCTATATTATCCGTCATTTTTCGACCTCCAATACCACTCTGAAAATCGCCCCTTCCGTTCCGTTTAGAACCTCCAGCCTCCCTTCACAGTGCTCTTCTATGATCGTTTTTGACATATAGAGCCCGAGACCGGTACCGTTTTTTTCCGGCTTTGTCGAAAAATAAGGGTCGAAAATCTTATCTATTATATTGTCGGGAACACCGCCTGCGTTGTCGCACACCTCCAGTACGGCTTTACCGTCTTCCATATAGGTTTTTATCTCTATGCACGGTTCGTCGATTTTACGCTCCTGAAGCGCATCTTCGGCATTTTTTACAAGATTGAGTATCACCTGTTTCAGCTCATTGGGGTAGGTGAGCAGTGTTGCCTTACACTTCAGATCGAGCCTGGTATCTATATTTTTGTTTTTAAGGGATATCTCCACGATCGATAGAGCGGACTCTACAAGTGCTTCGTACGTAGTCTCCTCCCTGCCTCGATTTGGTTTGAAAAACTCCCTGAAGTCATCAATGGTACTGCTGAGATGCTGGGAGTACTCCGAGATTTTGTCGGAGAGCTCAATAGCGGTATCTTTGTCCAGTTTACCGAGTTTGGCCTTTATGTTTATCGCCAAGGAGCTCGAACTTATTGCGGCCAGAGGCTGGCGCCACTGGTGGGCTATCATGCTTATCATCTCTCCCATCTGTGCTAGCCTCGATTGATGGAGAAGCTGCTTCTCCTTCTCCCTGTTCTTTTTGACCTCTTCCGAAACACGTTTTTCCAGATTCCTGTTGAGCTCTTCAATCTTCTTCTTGTCGGTTATATCCTGTCTTATAGAGGTGTAGCCTATCTTCTTTCCACGATGGTTGTAAAGAGGCATTACGACAGCTTTTACCCAGTAGTAACCTCCGTTCTTTTTCAGGTTTTTGAGCTCTCCTGCCCATGTTTTGTCGCTGGATATTCTCTCCCACATCTTTTTGTAGACCTCATCAGGGGTGTCCGGGTGGCGGATAATACTGTGGTCCTTCCCTATCAGCTCCTCCTGTGTATAACCGGTTATTTTGCAGAATCTGTGGCTCGCGTATATTATCTTTCCGTCCAAGTCGGTCTTTGAAGCTATAACGTAGCGGTCGAAAGATTCGGAGAGATCTTTAAGATCTTCGCTCAACTCCTCCTTTTCGGTGTTGAGCTGGTTCTCTCTTCTGATCAGCACGTATGTATAGTAGATGAAAAGCAGAAACATTATGGCCAGTGAAGCCATCAAAACCCTGTTTCTCGACTGGTACATCTCATTCATTGCTGCACCCATTGGAGTCATGATCTCGAGGACTCCTCTCATGTCTCCCAGTTTCCACTTGTTCGAGGGCCAGTTTTTCAGTTTGTGGCTGTTGTGGCAGTCGACACACGCCTGATGTACCATGTAGTCGGCCACCGCTACACGAAGTACAGGTTTGCCGTCGACTATATCCTTTTTGTAATAGAGCCCGCCGTTCTCTTTCACCTTTTTGAGAGCCTCTTTCTGAAACGGTGTAAGGACTCTATCTTTGCGGTTTAGAAACGGATACTCGCTGTAGAGGGAGAATTTTACATCGCTTCGTTTGGAGTACATACGGCTGAGGTCGTGAATCGTCGTCGTAGGGAAAGGGAGTTTGCCGTTTACACCTTCGTGATTGTAATCGAAACTGAGCTGAGGAGCGAACTTCTTAACATCCCTGACCACCGAGAGAGTGTAGTACTCCCTCTCCATCTGAAGTCGCTCGACGGCATTTTTGGAGTGGCGTACTATATTTTTTATCAATCCCTCTTCCATGATGTAGGGGATATAGTAGAAGAGAAACGCTCCAAGAAGCAGGGAAGTTATGAAAACAGGTATGATAATCTTGCTGCTTTTTACGATCTTCAGGAGTCTTTTCATAAATGATGCCGTTTCTTTCAAAAAAAATATTGCTGGAATCTAAATCGTCATTTTTGGAAAAATGTAAACGGTTAACTTTTTATAGTTTAAAATATCAACGGACGTTATATAAAAGGGATAACCCCCAAAACTCGAAATCTGCAATTTACTAACCCATCTTACGCATAATCCACACGCCTAGCGGATTTGCCCTGCGGGACGCTGCAAAATATCTATAGGGCACCTCTTAAGGCCCCCTGAAAACCGCTGACGCCTTTGGCGCCCTGACGGGCAAGCGCGGTTTTTTGAACGATATTTTTCAGCTCAAATCCCGGGACTGACAAATTTTGCGTAAGGTCAGTTACTAAAGAAACTGCGCTTCGCTTGTTTTCGAAGCTTTAGGGGGTACAGGGGAGTGCCTTTTCCGCCAAAGCCGGGCTTGGCTCAAGCTTTGTGTAAGGCCTTGGAGGAAGAGGTGTTTACCCTTCATTTACCATCAATTTGTTTTCGTTAGTCGGCAGTGACTATAATGGCTGTAAACAATAATACCGGAGTGATATATGAACAACAGTGTCGAAGCGATAAAAAAAGAGGTAGCGAAAGTGATAGTGGGGCATGAACATCTTGTCGACTCCATGCTTATAGCGCTTCTGTGCGAAGGGCATCTCCTCGTAGAGGGTGTGCCCGGCCTCGCCAAAACCACAGCCGTAAACGCTCTGGCCCGCTCTTTGGGGCTGGAGTTCAAACGGGTACAGTTTACACCCGACCTGCTCCCGAGCGATATAACCGGTACGGAGATCTACGATCAAAAGAGCGGGGAGTTTAAGATAAAACACGGTCCGGTCTTCACCAACCTGCTGCTTGCCGACGAGATAAACAGGGCTCCCGCCAAGGTTCAGTCCGCACTGCTGGAGGTTATGCAGGAGAAGCAGGTAACCATTGCGGAGGAGACCTACAGGGTTGACCGCCCCTTCCTGGTAATGGCGACACAGAACCCTGTGGAGCAGGAGGGAACCTATCGACTGCCAGAGGCTCAGCTGGACCGTTTCATGCTCAAAGTCGATGTGGGTTACAACACGATAGAGGAGGAGTTCGAGGTTGTCAGCCGAGTCGCGGCAAAAGGTTTCGAGCCGGTTTCGCAGGTGGCCGGCAAAGAGGATATAGAGCGGATGCAGAGCGAACTTGCCGATATTCATGTGGATGATGCGGTTCAAAGATATATGCTCAAGCTCATATTCGCCTCTCGCTACCCGGAACAGTACGGGCTGGAGAGCCTCAGGGAGTATATAGAGTTCGGTGCAAGTCCGCGCGCCTCCATCGACCTCTTCCGTGCGAGCCGCGCCGTTGCGCTCATCAGAGGCAAAGATTATGTAAGCCCGGTCGATATAGGCGAAGTGCTTCACGATGTGCTTCGGCACAGAATAGTTCTAGGCTACAGGGCCGAAGCGGCGGGAGTGACCGGTGACGATGTGATTAGAGAGATACAAAAGGCCGTTCCCCTCCCATGAACAGAAAAACGAGAGAGCTGCTCATAAAGACCAGAAGACGGCTTTTCGGGCAGAATATCGGAAACAACATATCGGCTTTCAGAGGCAACGGGCTCGACTTCGCCGAACTGAAAGAGTACAGCTACGGCGATGATGTCCGCAAGATAAACTGGAATGTCACCGCAAGAGAGCAGAAACCCTACATAAACGTTTTCAACGAGGAGCGGGAGCTCAATATAGTCATAGCCTTCATTCTCGGCGGGACGATCCACTTCGGGTCTGTCCGGCAGAAAAAGGAGGTTATGGCCGAGATTCTGGGGCTCCTCTCCTTCTCTGCGATAAACAATTCGGACCGGGTCACTACACTCTTTTTCGACAGCGGGGTAGAGCGTTACTTCAAGCCCACCAAAAACCCGAAGAGCATCTTCGCGACGATGGAGCATGCGCTGGATGTCGACGTGCTTGGACGAAAGACCGACCTGCAGGCACTTGCGGACTATCTCCTGAAAAGTGTAAGGGCACGCTCCGTCGTTCTGCTTATAGGAGACTTCTACGAAAAGGCCGATCTCTCGTTTCTGGCCGCAAAGCACGAGCTCTATGCGATTATCGTACGCGATCCGTTCGAGGAGAGGCCCTCCTTCGACGGGGAGTATGACCTGGTAGATCCCGTAAGCGGCGAGCATAGCGTGATAGATATAGACAGGGATCTCCTTTCGGAGTATAGGAAGGTGCTTGAAAGCCACGACGAAGCGCTCTATGAGGAGTTTGCCGCGAACCGGATAGCACATACCAAGATATATACCGACGAAGATCCGTTCATCAAACTCGTGGAGCTACTGAAATGAACGAAACGCTGCAAAAGCTCAAAGATATAAAGCCGCCTGTAGAGGTCCCGGACAGCTCTTTGTGGCTATTTCTGCTCCTTGCGGCCGCTACGGTAGCAGTTGCCGCCGCCCTGGTCGTATGGCTCCTTGGAAGAGAGAAACGCAGAAGGAGAAGAGGGGCGGTCGATCCGATAGAAGAGGCCGAAAGGGTACTCGGAAAGTTAGACTTCAAAGATGCCAAAAGTGCGGTCTATACATTCGACGAGTATATTCCGGTCCTGGCCGCGGGGGATGAAGATATCATGAAGGAGTTCAGAGAGCTTCAGGAGAGACTCGAGAGGTACAAGTACAAAAGAGAGGTTCCCCCTCTTGAAAAGAGCGATATTAAGAGAATGAGAGATATCATAAAAAGGGCATCGAAATGAACGGAACCTTCCTCTTCGAGTATCCTGCCGCATTTTTGCTGCTGCTTCTTTATATCGTATGTATGAGGTTCTGCAAACCGCGTTTCGAGAGTATCATCTTTCCCGGGACCGTTTGGCTCAAAAGGGCGGGGCGCAGAGTCTCCACACTCTCGAAAATCGCGAAGTTCGCCGCTTTCGCGATGCTTGTTACCGCACTGGCTTCGCCGGTTGTCGAAAACGAGTTCGAGGTGGAGAACGACAAGGGGTACGAGATATCTTTGATACTCGATGCGAGCGGCTCCATGGCGGAGGGCGGAAAGTTCGACATAGTGAAGGGAATTGTGGAGGAGTTCGTCAAAGAGCGAAGACACGACAAGATCGGTCTTACGATATTTGCGGATTTCGCCTATGTCGCGGTGCCGTTGACTTACGACAAAGAGTCGCTTCTGCGCCTTCTGGATAGAGTGGAGGTAGGAATAGCCGGAACAAGCAGGACAGCACTCTATGAAGCGCTCTTCATGAGCACCAAGCTCTTCAAGAACTCCAGTGCCAAAAACAAGATTGCCATTTTGCTGACCGACGGTATGGACAATGCCGGGACGGTACCCCTGGAGGTGGCGATTAATACGGCGAAAAAGTACGGGATAAAGGTATATACGATAGGTGTGGGCCAGCCGGGCGACTTCAACCCCTATGTACTCGAAAAGATTGCCGGTGAGACTGGAGGCAGATACTTCGATGCCGACAGCGTCAAGAGGCTGAAAGAGGTCTACAGGACGATAGACAGGCTTGAAAAGAGTGAGATCAAGGGGCGAAAGTATCTGAAAAAAGAGTACTACTACGCATGGCCTCTGGGTATCGGCACTCTTTTGATAGCACTACTTCTGGTATGGAGGCGTAGATGAGTTTCGAGTATCCCTATCTTCTTGCACTTCTTCTTCTACTGCCCCCTCTTTGGTTTGTTGCAAAAGGGGGCGGGGATTCGCTTGGAAGAAGGTTCGCACCCGAGCTCTACAGAAAGATGGTCGCCGGGGGTGGAGGATTGAGCCGCGAAAAACGGAGGGCTCTCATGCTCTTTTCGGCGGCTTTCGCCATCATAGCACTTGCACGTCCGGTGATAGACCGGGGTGAGATAAAGATCGCCGGCAGTGTCAGAGATCTGGCGGTCGCCTTCGATATTTCGCGCTCGATGTTTGCAGATGACATCTATCCAAACAGACTGGAGATGGCGAAGAGGAAGTTCCGCGACCTTCTCGACTCGCTTAAAGATACACGTGTGGCCGTTATCGGCTTCAGCTCCAGGGCTTTCCTGGTGGCTCCTCTTACGGCCGATTACGAATCGCTGAAGTATCTTGTCGGGCATATGGGGGCAGACTACGTCTCTCTCAAGGGTACCGATATGATGGCACCGCTGGAAGTGACGGGAAAGCTTCTGGGCAACAGAGCCGAAAAGGGGCTTCTCATCTTTACGGACGGTGGTGACGATAGAGACTTTTCAAAGGAGATAGATTACGCCGAAAAGCACGGTATAAAAGTTTTCATTTACGCTCTGGGTACGAAAAAGGGCGGAGTGATGAGACTTCCGAATGGCGGTGTGGTGCGGGATGGAAACGGCGATGTCGTGATTACACGCCTCAACCCTTCGGTCAGAGAGCTTGCCGAGGCAACCGGAGGGGTCTACCTCACCTACTCTTCGAGCTCCTCCGACATGAAGAGGCTTGCCGCAAGGATCGAGAGCGCACTCGGTGCGGCACGGACCGAAGAGCGTACGTTGCGAAACAGGCTGGAGCTCTTCTACTATCCGCTGGCTCTCGCCGTCCTACTCTTTCTGACGGCCTCTACATCTCTGCCGAGAGCTGGAAGAGCAGCGGCGGGAGGAGGATTTACGGGGGTGAAAGATGTTTAAAAAGGTATCCGTATCTCTTGTTTTGCCCATACTCCTGTATGCCGGCATCTTCGATTTTATGACTCTGAAAAAGGCTGAAGAGGCGTATGCCGGAGGGAAGTACAAAGAGGCGGCGAAGCTCTATTCGAAGATTGCGAAGGAGGGCAGCGACGAAGCGAGATTCAACGCGGGTGACGCCCTTTACAAGGCGGGAGACTACAGGGGCGCACTCAAGATGTACGAAAGTGTGACTTCTCCGGAACTGAAATTTGAAAAGCTTCACAACATGGGAAACTGCTATGCGAAGCTGGGAGAGATCGGGAAGGGGATAGAAGCCTACAAAGAGGCGCTGAAAATAAGAGAGGATAGCGATACCCGGTTCAACCTCGAACTTCTTGAAAAGATGAAGCGTCAGAAGGAGAGGAGAGAGAGGGAAAAAAAGGGTAGAAGTGAGCAAAAAAACGGCCGACAGAAGCAGAACGGCGGCTCCGCCGGCAAAGAGAGAAAAGAGAGCTTCCGAAGCGGCGCAAAAGAGCGCAAAGAGGAGCAAAAGAGCGGAAAAGGAGAGGAGGAGCGCAAAGAGGGGCAAAAGGGTGAAAGAGAGAAAAAAGAGAGCGACCGTAACGGCAAAAACGGAAAAGAGGAGAGAAAATCGCAGAATGGAGAGAAGAAGAGCACCGAAAACGGGCAGAAGAGGGAAAAGAGGAGTGCCCGGCCGGGAGAAGCCGAAATGAGAAAGGAGCCTATTAGCGATATGGAGCTTAGAAAATGGAACAAAGAGCTGAACCGGCGCAGAATACAGACACTGATGCTGCCGCTGGAGACAAAAGAGACGAAAGGGGGAGAGAATGAGAAAAATCCCTGGTAAACTCCTTTTTCTACTGCTATTGTCACCTCTGCTGCTCATGGCGGCCAAACTTCATGTCGATGTGGACCGTAAGAGTATAGTAAAGGGTGATACGGTCACACTCACGATAACGGCGGAGGGTGAAGATGTCGAATTTCCGGTGTTGAAGTCGATAGGGGGCTACCCTGTCCTCGCAACGGCGCGGAAGAATAGTATATCGATTATAAACGGGAAGGTCAGCCGGGTATTCAGCAAGAGCTACACTTTCGCCCCGATGAGCGATGTTACCGTTCCCCCGGTCGAAGTGAAGATAGACTCCAAAATCTATAAAACCGAGCCTCTAAAGATTGAGGTTACAGATGCTCCGCCGGCTGCATCCTCCTCCGCTGAGGTGTCGCTGGATCTCTCCGTCGATAAAAGCGATGTACATGTGGGTGAACCGGTAGAAGTCGAAGTGACTCTAAAGTACCCGGCAAACAGAGACTATGTGGAGGTGCGGATTAAGAAACCGGAGTTCGCCAACTTCTGGATAAAGCAGCTCGGTGAGGCGCAGGAGTATAGACGCGGCGGCTTCAGGTTCAAAACCTTCAGATATCTGATTTTCGCGCAGAAACCGGGAGAGTACAGGCTTGGGCCGCTTTTTGCGAAGCTTGCGAGACGTGTGAGGATAGAGAGACCTTTCGCAAACGACCCCTTCTTCGACGACGACTTTTTCAACACCATGTTCGCACGTCTGGAGTGGAAGAGGGTCGCTTCAAACAGTGTCGACCTGCATGTGGATCCGCTGCCCTCCGGTGTAGAGCTCTACGGAGATTTCAATATCACGGCTTCGGTAGATAGAAGGGAGGTCGATGCCGGAAAGCCTCTGCATATTCAGATTCGCATCGAAGGTTACGGGAATATCGACGATGTGCCCAAATATGAGCCCGATATACCGGATGCGGTCGTCTACGCCGACGAGCCGAAGATAGAGGCCGGGATGGAAAACGGCAGGTACGGCGGCATCTCGGTTCAGAAGATAACGGTGGTTGCGGACCGAAACTATACCGTTCCGGCATTCACTCTTCGCTATATGGATGCCGAAAGCGGAAGAGTGGTAGAGAAGAGAACGGACCCCGTAAAGATACGGGTTAAAGGAGGGAGTCCGGCCGTTACCAAGAGTGATGAAGAGGGTCTGAACCGCTCGGAAAGCGGGCCGCAGAGTGTGAAAAAGAGTCCGGAACAGCCGGAGAAGCCGGGAACGAATGAAGATGAAGGAGCCCTTTTCTGGCTCTATCTCGCACTGGCATTCCTTGCCGGTTCCGGTGCGGTCTTCGCATACAACCGTTTCGGCTCCTTCCCCGCGCGAAGAGAGGGAGGTGCGAAAGCCGCATATAGAAAGATAATGGGTGCGAAAAGCGACAAGGAGCTTCTGGAGCTTCTGCTCCCATATATGAAACAGAGCGAACTCATCGAGTCGGCGGTTCACAAACTGGAGGAGAACCTTTTTGAAAATAGGAAACATAAAATCGATAAAAGAGAGCTGGCATGGGAGGTCGAGGAGATCGAAGAGAGGAACGGGGTTGAGCCCGGTCCACGTATGTGAGTGTCCAATTTGGGACTGTCTTGATCCTTGCGGGCCGAAAGGTCTGTTTCCGGCTACTTTCTGAGGGTGGCTATGAGGCGTTTGGGAGCGGCAAACAGGGCCAGCGCTTCGTAGCCGCTCCTGCAGACGATATCCGCGCTCATAAGAGTCTTCACACTGCACCCTTCGTCGGCGATCACCGCGATGCCGAGGGCCGCGGCTTGAAGCATCTGCAGATCGTTGTTGCCGTTTCCTATCGCTGCACACTTTGTTGACCCCAGAGTCTCAATATACTCTCTTTTCTCCGTCGTGTGATCGCCGGTTTCAAGAATCTTCAACTCCACGCCGAGTCTGTCGACCTGCGCCGCCACACTGCCGAAAGTATCCGCCGTTATTATGTGAACCCTGTATTTTCCTGTCAGCTCTTCAATCACCTCTGCCGCATCCGCAAGCAGTATTCCCTCTTTGGCTACTGTTCCGTTGAAGTCGCAGACGATATCTTCTATATCCAGATCACCGTATCCCGGTATCTTCATTGTGCACACTCCTCTCTTCATTCGATATAGCTGTCGAATTCAGCCGGCAGCTCTATCCTCAACCGCTTCAACACCTTTTCGTTCAATATCAGGTTGGGACGCCCCTTCTGCCAGAAGAATGCACCTACGGCTACATCCCTGTTTTTCATGTAGTCGCTGTAGTCGGTGGCGAAATAGAGTCTTAGAGGGGTGGGAGGGCATTTTGACCTGTATCTCTCCAGGCGGGAGGAGAGTATCAGGTCCGCATCGTTGCAGAACCCGGTCTCTACTATATTCTCTTCATTTACGAAAATTTTTTTATATGAAGGATCGTCGGTATATATGAAAACGACACCTACCCCCAGAAGAGAGGTGGTTACTTTTCCGATTATTTTCGCCTTTATCCTCTCCGGTGTATCCGCAAAGAGTATGGCTGAAACGGTAATGAGTAGAATCAACAACCTTTTCAAAACTGATACTCCACTCCGACCCATAGCCGTTTGTCTATAACATCGACATTCCCGATTTCGCTCTTCTCTCCGGTAAACGGATCTATTCCGTAATATTCGCTTTTAAGTGCCTTTCCAAGAATATTTGACCCTTTCAGGAAGAGGGAGAGGTTGCGGGAGCGGCGGTATGTCAGTGCAGCATTGAGATCGAATCCCGGCTTGACCTCCGGGGAGTATATGTAGTTAAGGCCTGTATAGATATCCAGCCTGCCCACGCTGTCGATGTAGTTCAGAGACGCCCCGTAGGTGTTGCGGGCGGGGATAGAGTTGTGTGGTCGGTGCCTGTTCGTCCAAAACTCCGCTTTGATGCTGCCGGGGGAGGAGAGCCGGATGAGATGTTCCAACATATAGCAGTCTATCGTAATGTCATCACGGAAATTCAAGAAACCTTCACCGTCGAAATAGAGACCGTTCATCTTGATGTATCTGGCAGCAAGAAGCGAAGTTTCATGATTTCCGTAGCGGTATGTCGCTTTGGTGGAGATGATTGCGGAACGCTCCGCATCTGGGTCCCTGTTCTGACCGTAAAGATACCTGTTTTTATAAAGGGTTTCGACGCTCGGAGAGAAGGTTCCGTAAAAGAGAAAACTTTTGGATATCCATCTTTCGGAGTTGTAGATATAACCGAGACGGCCGGAGAAGAGTGTATAATCTTTTACACCGGATCTCTCGAGATACCTGTCACCCTTTACGGAGGCTACTGCTATTTTGCTCTCGTCTATCATGTAGCTGCTCTGTGCAAAGAGCGAGAGGGCTGTTTCACGGTCATACCCAGATGGTGCGTTGTATGGCTTTTCGTCCAGGTAGACCTCTTTGAAACTGAATCTTCCCGTTCTTGCCTGCATTCCCACCGAACTCTCCGTGCCGAAAGCGTCGAACCCCTTTTGCAGCTGTGCTTCGGCATGGTACTGTAGCATGTTGAATCTTGATGTGGTGAAGGTGACGGGACCGTCCGGCGACGGGTAGACTCCGAGCAGGCTCTTGGAGGCGTCGTAGTGACGGGTGGAATTCCTGGTTAAATGGAGGAAGGCTTTTAGCCTGTTATCACGGTTTTCATAGTCCCAGCCTCCGTAGAGGTAACTGAACGATAGATGCGGATTCAACGGGTCCAGATGGGGAGAGAAGCCCAGGAAAGTGTCGAGCCTTCCCCTGACGGCCTGCACCTCGAAGCTGTTGTTACCCATGCGAAAATCGGCAAAGAGATTTGTACTCTCCCTGTCTTTGGAGAGTATACTCCCGTTGTAGCTCTCTTTTTTGCGCTTCATATTCCTGTAATCGGCGTAGACAAGGTGGGAAAAGTCTTCTTTGCCGCCGGCCGTATAGCCGTAGAGTTCACCGTAACCTTCGCTTCCGCCTACCGCCCCGGCAAGCGAAGTCTTCTCTCTGAGCGGATCTTTCGTATACATCTTTATGACCACTACGGCTCCGTCTATGCCCAGAGTCTGCGAAGGCATACCGTAGTAGACCTCCACGTGGTCTATATACCCCATATCGAGCTGACCGAACATCTTTAGTGCATTTCCGAAGTATGGCGTATAGAGAACTCTGTTGTTTATGTAGACCCTGAGCCCGGCGGGAGGGTTGGGCTGGTACGGGGCATAGAAAGATGAAGAGAGACCTAGCCTGTCTTCGTTGTAGCGGATGAAGGGAATCTTCTCAATGATCTCCTGGAGTGATCTGATCTGCATTCTATCCAGATCCTGCCTCGTGAATACCATCAGGTAACCGTCGCTCTCTCTTTTCGTCTTTTCGGAAAGATCTGCTTTTTGGGCATACTCTCCGATCATACTCTCTATCTTCCCGTCGTTTGCGCAGAGATATGGTGCAAAGAGCATGAAAATGAGTATAAAAACGAGTATGAAGGGCATCGCTAAAGCTCTTTCAGATATCAAACAGCTCCTCCGCATTTTGGGAACAGGAATATACCGCGTTATATCGGTTATAATTACATAATACGGTTTTAATTACCTTAGTATAACGAAAATCGGATTAAACGGATGGAAAAATGGGAACAATAAAACTTACCGAATTCAGTCACGGTGCGGGGTGCGGGTGTAAAATCTCGCCCATGGTGCTCGAAGAGATACTCGAAAGCGATACCGAAGTTTCGGTCTACCCGAACCTGCTTGTCGGCAACGCCAGCAGGGACGATGCGGCCGCTTTCGATCTGGGCGACGGAACCTCGGTGCTTTCGACGACAGATTTTTTTATGCCGATAGTCGACGATCCGTATACGTTCGGAAAGATCGCGGCTACCAACGCCCTGAGCGACATATATGCGATGGGAGGAAGACCGCTGATGGCGATCTCGATATTCGGATGGCCCATAGAGAGACTTCCCGCCGAGGTCGGAAGAGAGGTCATAGAGGGGGGCAGGGCGGTCTGCGAAGAGGCAAAAATTCCTCTGGCGGGAGGCCACTCCATAGATTCGCCGGAGCCCATCTTCGGTCTGGCCGTAACGGGGCGGGTCGATAACCAAAACCTAATGCGGAACGACACTGCGGAAGCGGGCTGCGACATATATCTTACAAAACCGCTGGGAATAGGGATACTCTCGACTGCGCAGAAGCAGAAGAAGATTGCCGAAGGCGATATAGAGCCGGCTATTGAGGCTATGACGACTCTCAACAGTGTCGGGGCCGAATTTGCAGAACTCGAAGGTGTCGTCGCGATGACCGACGTTACAGGCTTCGGACTGCTCGGACATCTGGTTGAGATATGCGAAGGAAGCGGCATAAAGGCGGTAGTGGAGTTCGACAGGGTTCCGCTTCTTCCCAATGTGGAGAAGTATCGGCAGATGGGCTGCATACCGGGCGGCGCGAAGAAGAACTTCAAAAGCTACGGCCACAAGGTAGGACCCATGACGCAGCGTCAGCGGGAGATTCTCTGTGACGCCCAGACTTCGGGCGGGCTGCTTGTTATCGTCAGAAAAGAGGAGAGGGAGGCGTTCGAAGATGTAGCCGGACGTTGGGGCCTGAAGCTGGAACCGATAGGCCGGACGGTAAGTGAAGGCTCCCGTCTGATCGAGGTGGTTTAGTGGGAGAACTCTTCGACGACTTCCGTTCCATCGTGAAAAAGCGGCTGCCGCTTATCGATGTACGTGCACCGGTAGAGTATGAGAAGGGCGCATTTCCCGGAGCGGTGAATCTGCCGCTGATGAGTGACGAAGAGCGAAGGCTGGTAGGCATCCGCTACAAAGAGAGGGGCAACGCCGAAGCTCTGAAGCTGGGGCATGAGCTTGTAAGCGGGGAGATTAAAAAGAGGCGTATCGAAGCGTGGTGCAGCTTCGTGAAGAGTCATCCTAAAGCGCTTCTCTACTGTTTCAGGGGCGGTCAGCGTTCGCAGATTTCACAGGAGTGGATGGCTCTGGCCGGATGCCCGGTTCCAAGGCTTCGCGGCGGATATAAGGCTTTCAGAAGATACCTGATAGATGAGACTGAGCGAATCGGCGGAAAACTGGAGCCGATCATACTCGGAGGCCGGACCGGATCGGGCAAGACGCTTCTGCTTGAAAAAATAGCGGCAAGCATCGATCTTGAAGCCCTGGCCAACCACAGAGGCTCCGCATTCGGGCGCAAAATATCGCCGCAGCCTACGCAGATATCTTTCGAAAACCGGCTCGCCTACGATCTGATAGAGAAGACCGACAGCTACGGCTTCAGACTCGTTTTTGAGGATGAGGGACGAAATGTCGGCAGACTCTACCTTCCGCAGGCGCTCTTTTCGAGTTTCGGGGAGGCCCCGCTCGTAATATTGCAGACACCTATGGATCGCAGGGTAGAGATTACATGGAGAGAGTATGTCGCGGATGCGCAGAGAGAGTATCTCGAAATCGGAAGCACGGAGCCTCTGCTGGAGTGGAAAGAGGCGGTCTCTTCGGCTATGGACCGCATAAAAAGAAGACTCGGAGGGGAGAGACACGCGAGAGTCAAAAGTATGCTTCAGAGCGCTTTCACGGAACAGATAAGAAGCGGAAGCGCAGAGCCGCACAAGGAGTGGGTGGAGTATCTTCTAAGAGAGTACTACGACCCGATGTACGACTACCAGATTGAAAAACGTGCCCGAAGAGTGGTTTTTACCGGCGACTCCGATTCGGTTATGGAGTATCTGCAAGAGGCTCTTTCGTCTTGAACTACTATCTATTCCTGATGCAGCTCTTCTTTGTGCTTCTCGCCATCTTTTTGACATGGCGGGCCATACTCTACTACCGCCGTATGTCCCTTTACAAGAGACTCTCCAAACAGGAGCTCTCCGCGGAGTGGCTGGAGACTCTCGAAAAGATTCCCCACTACAGGCTTCTCTCGAAGGAGGCGAAAGAGAGGCTGCGGCCGAAGATGCTCTACTTCGCCGCCGTCAAGGAGTTTATCTGCGTAAAGTGCGAAGTTAGCGAGGAGATGAAGGCGGTCATCTCTTTCTACGCTTCGTTGATGGTTATGGGTTACGACGAGCCGGAACCTTTCGAAGAGCTTGACACCATACTGATCTATCCGCACGATGTAGTGGTGCACGGGGCTCATGAGAGTGGAGGGGTGTTCAGTGACGGGGAGATGGTTCTGGAGGGTGAGTCGGCGCCTGGGACGCTGCTTGTCACCTGGAGAGAGGCGAGACATGAAGCCTACCGTCACGGCTGCGGCAATGTGATAGTTCACGAACTTGCCCATCTGCTCGATTTCGAAGAGGGTTACGCCGACGGCACCCCGCCTCTGGATTCGGATGAAAGAAAACATTGGAACAACATTTTCCGCCGCCGTTACGAAGAGCTACTCGATATCGTCTCCAAAGGGCGTGAGTGGGGTGAGTACCGTTTCATCGGGGAGTATGCCTCCACAAACGAAGCCGAGTTTTTTGCCGTTTTGAGCGAACGCTTCTTTCAGTGCCCGGTCTCACTTGAAAAACATTTCCCCGACCTCTACAAGGAGTTGAAGAAGTTCTACAGAATCGATACGGCGGCTCTATTCTCAGCCCTCGGCTAAGTCTATCTTATCTTTTTCGTGAAGT
Organism: Hydrogenimonas sp.; assembly: GCA_003945285.1. Classification (NCBI taxonomy): domain Bacteria; kingdom Pseudomonadati; phylum Campylobacterota; class Epsilonproteobacteria; order Campylobacterales; family Hydrogenimonadaceae; genus Hydrogenimonas; species Hydrogenimonas sp. Next base: position 1,235,164 of record AP019005.1, on the reverse strand, counting down.
ACTTTGTCGAGCACTTCAAATACCATTTCGCTGCCGCGCTCCATCTCTTCGAACGCTCTTTTGAGCTTTTCAAAATCGAGCGGCTCCTCTTTTATGAGGGCAAAAACCTTTTTTGTGCCGTTATGCACGGTTTTATGCGGCTCGACGAGAGAAGGATAGCTTTTCGCGGCGGAGAAGTACTCTTTTCCGTCTCCCTGTTCGTACCATTTTCCAAGTCTGCAGTTGTGGTGGTCCACAAAACCGAATGCCTCTTTGCGGTGCCCGACGGAGAGGTATGTGTTCACTTTCCAGATTACATGGTCCAGCTTCGCCAGTGACATGAAGGTTCTGTCGGAGACGAACTTCAGGTTGCGGAAACTCTTTTCGACAAGGTCCAGGTCCGCTTCGAACTTCTCGTGGAAATCTTTCGCCGCACTGTTGGCATCGTTTATCAGGCTCTGCATCCGTTCCGTTTTCATAGTCATATCGCCTACATCCTGTTTCATGGACTGCAGGGCTATGTTTATCTCTCCTATCGCCTTGTCGGTTCTGTCCGCCAGTTTACGGACCTCATCGGCGACAACGGCGAATCCGCGTCCGTGCTCCCCCGCCCTTGCGGCCTCTATGGCCGCATTCAGCGCAAGAAGGTTGGTCTGGTCGGAAATATCTTTTATTAGATTCAGTATGGAGCCTACATCTTCGGCCCTGCCGGAGAGCACTTGTGCCGTATCGCTGGACTCGCCGGACATCTCGTGCAGAGAGTCGAGTGTAGAGCTTATGCCCAATATCTCTTTCGTGAAGCGCTCCATCTCTGATATAAGCCTGTTCGTCTCTACCAGATTCTCCTTGGAGACATCCACATTTTCTGCCATATTTTTCTGAATGTCGAGCAGCCCTTTTTTCAGCTGTTCGTTTTCATATATGAAGAGATCCTCGAATCCGCCTGCGGCTGCCTCACGGCCTGATGCCGAAGCCAGGCTCTCTTTGAGGCGTCTGTTCTCCTCCTCCAGCTCCTCTATCTTTTTTCTCAACGAGTCGGTTTCGCTATCCGTCCGGCTCTGTGGCTCTTTTTTCTCCCAAAATCCCATATCTACCTCCGTCGAACGATACTATCTGATCGTCTATATCATAATGTTTGCAATAAGATCGGCAGAATCTTAAAACTGTTAAACATCAATATAAATCAAAAATTGTGATTAGATATTTCAGCTAAGCTGAATGGCGAAAAATTGTATATTTCGTCTTGATTGTAGGTTACCGTTTTATTGAATAGAGAAGCTTTCCTCCGAAAAGCAGGGAAAGCGGGATACATAGCTTCAAAACAGCGGTTATTTTCTGAAGTTAAAGAGATCTACAATCTGCCTGTTAACCGTTCGGTGGGTTACGAGCCTGAGAACAACCTCCGTGAAGAAGGCGAAGGCGAATGCCCCCAGCAGGTAGAGGGGGATCTGCGGATCGTGCCGGCTCGTATAGATTAGGGTAAGGATGGCTATTGCAAACATCGAGGCTGCGGCGGAGGCGACCAGCAGTCTGCTCGCACCTGTCTGTTTGAGCCTGAAGAGGTGGCCTGTATGGACCACTCCCTGTATGATGAGTACGGTCAGGGCGGCTACCGTAGTTACCTCCGCCAGGGAGAAGAAGAGAATCATCGGAATTATGAGCAGGGCGCTTATTATGAGCCCTTCGTAGGAGCTGAAGCTGTTGTATTCGTAGATTTTCGGCAGGTTGCCCTCTTTCGCCATGGTGTAACCGATCTCCGTAACGGCGAAGAGAGTCGCATTGATCGCAGAAGCGGTCGCGAGAAGGGCGGTTGCGGCCATTATCCTGAAGCCCCACTCTCCGAATACCGGTTTGGCCGCTTCCGCCAGAGCGTAATCTTTTGCCTCTATCACCTCTTTCAGCGGAAGATTCCCCAGAACCGCTATGCTGGTTATCACATAGAGAAGAGCGACCAGCAAAATGGCGATAACCATCGACTTGAGCATATTTTTCGACGGGTTCTCCATATCTTCAACTGTATTTGTAATGACGCTGAACCCCTGGTATGCGAAGAATGTCAAGCCTGTCGCAAAGAGCATATCTTTCAGCGGCGGCATCTTCGATACACCCAGCAGTTCGGGTTTGACGGTAAAAAGTGCCGTTACGGCGAATATTACCAGTATTGTCACTTTAATCATTACGATGATATTTTCCGAGCGGGCTACAAACGAGGCGCCGATCAGGTTTATGACCGTAAAGAGCAGCACTATGCCGACAGCGTAGATATCTACCCAGAAAGCGGAGCCCGAATGGATGAAAGTGGCGGCATAGGCTCCGAACGATTTTGCAACCGCCGCTATGGCGACCAGCTGCGAAAAGTAGAAGAGTATGCTCGCGGAGCCGGAGAAGACACCCTCTCCGAATCCCTGGACCAGGTACTCCACAATGCCTCCCCGCGACGGGTAGCGAAGGGCGAGCTTCGCCAGGGAGTAGCCGCTCAGAAGCGCCGCCGCCCCGCCGATGAGAAACGAGAGCCACACAATGTTGCCGGCTATGGAGCCGGCCTGGCCTATCACTATGAATATACCGGCACCTACCATCGACCCTATGCCGAGCATTACGGCGCTTACGACCCCGAATGCTTTCCTCTTTTCCGCTCTTTTGTTCTTCATAGTCGTATTGTATTACAAGAACGGTAAACGAGAGTTTTAGGTATGTTTGCGATTCGTTTACCGAAACTGTCCTATAATAGCGTTAGAAGCGAAAAAAGGATTACAGATGGCAATCATTCAATCTTACGGGGCGGCGGAGGTGGTAACCGGGTCGTGTCACCTTCTTCAGATAGAGAAAGGCCCTAATATTATGGTCGATTGCGGAATGTTCCAGGGGGTTGTGGAGAACAGAAACTTCGAACCCTTCGGGTTCAACCCTGAAGATGTCGATATCCTGCTTATAACACATGCCCACCTAGACCATGTAGGAAGGATACCGAAGCTGGTAAAAGAGGGTTTTCGCGGGCGTATCGTAACACTGCGCTCCACTATGGATCTTGCAGAGGTCGTACTGCTGGACAGTGCCCACCTGATGGAGGAGGAGTACCGTACGAAGTTCAGAAAAGCGCAGCGGCGCGGTGCGGAGGCGAGCGTAAGAGAGCCGCTTTACGATGTTGACGATGTAAAAGCGGTCTACGATCTTCCAGTCGAATATGCGGAGTACGAAAAGAGTGTGAAGCTTGCCGAAGGTGTAACCGCAACATTCAGAAACGCCGGCCATATTCTCGATTCAGCCACGATTCAGCTCGATTTTACGGAAAACGGGGAAGTGAAACGTATTCTCTTCAGCGGTGACCTCGGTAATCGCAACGATATGGTAATGCACGATCCGGTTTTCGTCGAAGAGGCCGATGTACTCTATATAGAGTCGACATACGGCGACCGTAACCACAAGGGTATAAAAGATAGTGAAGATGAGTTCAAGGAGGTAGTCGTCAACACCCTTCTTAACGGCGGAAACGTTCTGATACCCTCTTTCGCGATAGAGAGGACTCAGGAGATTATGTGCCTGTTGAAACAGATGTATGAGAAAAAAGAGCTGCCGAAGTGCAAAATTTTCATAGATTCGCCGATGGCGATCAGGGCCACGAGACTCTACGATATCTACCATGAAGAGCTCAGCCGATGCTGTAACGACTTTTTGAAGCGTGACGGTTCCGTTTTCGAGTTTCCATATGTTCACTATACACTCAAGCCGGAGGAGTCGAAACAGATAAATGATATTGAAAGCGGCTGCATTATCGTCGCCGGAAGCGGTATGTGCACAGGCGGCAGGATACTGCACCACTTCAAACACCGTCTCTGGAACGAAAAGAACGCTCTTCTTTTTGTAGGCTACCAGGCCGAAGGGACCCTTGGGCGGCGTATAATAGAGGGTGAGCGTCATATTCACATATATCATGAAGAGGTCGTAGTCAGGGCCGCTATTCATACAATCAACGGCTTCTCCGCACACGCCGACCAGAACGGTCTGATCGACTGGATGGACCATTTCGAGAAGCTTGGGAAGATTTTCCTGATCCACGGTGAATTTGAGAAACAGAAGGTTTTTAAAACGGCTATCGATGAAAGAGTGAAGAAGAGAGCACATATAGTGGCGCCCGAAGAGAAAATATTCGTTTAGATATCCAAGTAAGGGGGTAGATCGTGGACGAAGAAGAAAAATTGAAAGCAAGCGGTGGAAGAGGCTCCGAAAAAGATGAGCCGCAGGAAGAGGTTGAAAAGAGTACGGATGCCGTAGATTCCGGTGTGGAGGATATAAAAGGTCTAAGCGGTGAAGAGGCGAAAAAACGTCTTGAAAAGTACGGTTACAATGAGATAAAAGAGAGAGAAGAGACCTGGCTTCATAGGCTGCTTAGAAGATTCTGGGGGCCGATTCCGTGGATGATAGAGACTGCCGCCGTACTCTCTGCCATGGCTAAACGTTGGGAAGATTTCATCGTCATCATGATCATGCTCCTGGTCAATGCGATAGTCGACTTCTACCAGGAGTCGAAAGCTCTCAACGCCATAGCGGTACTCAAGAAGAAACTGGCCCGCAAAGCGCTGGTGCTACGGGACGGAAAGTGGCAGCAGATAGATGCCAGAGAGCTTGTTCCGGGCGATATCATAAAAGTGAAAATAGGCGACATAGTCCCGGCAGACGCAAAGCTTCTGGGCGGCGGGGATTTTCTGCTTGTGGATCAGTCGGCACTTACGGGCGAGTCGCTTCCCGTTAACCGGAAACCGGGAGAAAGTCTATACGCCAATGCCGTCATAAAGCAGGGTGAGATGATCGCGGAGGTTACCGGAACCGGGTTGAATACCTACTTCGGGAAGACAGTGGGGCTCGTTGCAAAGGCGCAGCGCGAACAGCGCAGCCACTTCCAGGTGATGGTCATCAAAGTAGGTAACTTTCTGATCGCGGTTACGATCGTAATGATAGCGATCATAATATACCACGGTCTGAAAACGCATCAGCCTACGGTAGATCTTCTGGTCTTCGCACTTGTCTTGACTATATCGGCCATACCGGTAGCAATGCCTGCCGTTTTGACGGTGACTATGGCTCTGGGTGCGCAGGTCCTTGCGGCCAAACAGGCCATTGTAAGCCGTCTCGCATCGATAGAAGAGATGGCGGGTATGGATATTCTCTGCTCCGACAAGACAGGTACCCTTACGCAAAACAGGATGAGCCTGGCCGACCCCTATGTGGCAGACGGTCACACCGCGGATGAGCTGATGCTTTTTGCGGCTCTTGCAAGTAAAGAGGAGAACGACGACCCCATAGAGAAGCCTATCTTCGACTATATCGACAAGCATGACCTCCGCCGGAAACTCGAAGGCTACAAGATGACGAAGTTTCTCCCTTTCGACCCGGTGCACAAACGGACGGAAGGGCTCTACGGCGGCGAAGAGTGCATGGTCTTCACCAAGGGTGCCCCGCAAGTGATCATAGAGCAGTGTGAAGAGAAGGAGTTCGACAAAAAAGCCGCTTATACCCAGGTCGAAGCCTTCGCCGAAAAAGGGTTCAGGACACTGGGAGTCGCTTACAGGAGGTGCGAAGAGGATATCTACCATTTCGTCGGCCTGATACCTATGTTCGACCCTCCGAGAGAGGATTCGAAGCAGGCGATTTCGGAGGCGCAGGCGAAGGGTGTAGAGGTGAAGATGGTTACAGGCGACAATATTGCCGTAGCAAGATATATCGCCTCCATATTGGGAATAGGCAAAAATATAAAGGATGTCCGCGAACTAAAAGGCGAATCGGTAGAGGAGTATATATATCTTTCTAATATCCTTACGAAAGCTATAACGGAGCAGATGCATCCCGACGCTTCCGAAGATGAGATTCAAAAAGAGGTCGACGCCATCATGAAAAAGGTGAAGCGCGAACTCTACAACATGCCGCTTCCCAAAGGTTCGGTCAAGAAGCACGAATCGGAGATCATCGCGGCTATCGAGGAGGCCAACGGGTTTGCACAGGTCTTTCCGGAAGATAAATATTTCATTGTCGATGAGCTTCAGAAGGCGGATCATATCGTCGGGATGACGGGCGATGGTGTAAACGATGCACCGGCACTCAAGAAAGCAGACTGCGGTATAGCGGTCAGCGGGGCGACCGACGCCGCTAGGGCGGCGGCAGATATTGTTTTGATGGCACCAGGTCTGCGGGTCATCGTCGATGCGATCAAGGAGTCCCGCAAGATTTTCGAACGAATGAAGAGCTATACAATTTATAGAATAGCAGAGACGATTCGCATTCTTCTCTTCATGACGCTTGCTATTGTGATCTATGACTTCTACCCGATCACAGCAATAATGATCATAGTGCTTGCCCTTTTGAACGACATTCCGATCATGACTATTGCCTACGACAATACCAAGGTAAGAGAAAAACCGGTACGCTGGGATATGAAGGAGATTTTCGTATTGGCGTCATGGCTCGGGATCGCCGGGGTTCTATCCTCTTTCCTTCTCTTCTGGATTCTGATAACGGTTATGCATCTGCCGCTCGATTTCGTACAGTCGGCATTTTTCGCGAAGCTGGTCATAGCGGGGCATGGTACTATCTACAACACCCGCATCGACGACTGGTTCTGGAAGAGGCCGTGGCCATCATGGGCACTATTCGGTGCTTCATTTTCCAGTGCGGTGGCTGGTACGGTTATTGCCGTATACGGTTTTGGGCTGATGGAGCCGATAGGATGGGAGTGGGCAATGTTCATGTGGGCGTATGCCCTTGCATGGTTCGTATTCAACGATGTAGTCAAGATGGCTGTTCTGCGTTACTACCGAAGGAGATACCATGAAGAGGTTATTTGATGCCCGGCGCAGGGAGCTCCTGAAAAGATTCGGAATCGGTGCCGGCCTGCTCTTGTCTGGCGGGCTCAATGCCGCCGAGACGAAACTTTCGATGCCCTCGAGCAAGAGAAAAGCACGTATCGTCATTGCCGGAGGCGGTACTGCCGGTATGGCCGTTGCGGCACGTATCCGCAGAGCCGCTCCGAATGCGCAGATCATCCTCGTCTCGCCCAATGCGCAGCATCTGTATCAGCCTGGGCAGCTCTTTACGGCGGCCGGTCTCTACAGGAGTTCCGACAATGTTCAGCCGACATCCGGTTTTCTCCCGGACGGCGTAAAATGGCTTCGCGAGAGTGTTCTCTTTTTCGATCCGGAGAGTAACTCTCTAAAGACAGACAAGAGCGGCAAGATTCTCTACGACTTTCTTATAGTCGCTACCGGTTGTGAGTATGATTTCGGGGCTATAGAGGGCCTGGAGAGTTCTATGATAGGCAAAAACGGCATCACAAGCGTATATATGAACGATACGTCAAAAGGAGTCGCAACCGGAGGCGAGCTCACCCGAAGCTGGTTTTCGGATATACGCAAAAGTGCACAGAGCGGGCATGTAAAGGTTCTGCTCGCCGATCCGGATACGCCGGTGAAAGGTGAGGGCGTTTCGCTCGATATCCTCTTTTTATGCAACGATATGCTGAAGGGCAACGGCCCGATGAAGGGTTCTGATCTTCATGCGAAAGCGGAGTTCACTCTTGTGAAATCGTCGGATAGGCTGATAGGAAACGTCGGATACGACAAGGTACTCAAAAAGATGGTCGGGAGTGAGAAAAACTTCTCTACGCTCTTTTCACACAGGCTCATTTCGGTAGATGCGGAGCGAAAGATAGCGACGTTCGAATTCGGGGGAACAGGCAGAGAGGTACCGTACGACTTTCTGCATATCACTCCTCCGATGAGGGCCTCCGGTGTACTCAGAGACTCCCCGCTCGCAGCCTACGAAGGTGAGTTCAAAGGGTGGTTCGATGCAGAGGCCCGTACTCTCCGTCACAAGAGCTACCCCAACGTTTTCGGAGTCGGCGACGTTCTGGGCACCCCTTTCGGAAAGAGCGGTGCAGCCGCACGCGACCAGGCGATCGTAATGCAGGACAATATCGCCGCGGCTCTCGAAGAGAAGCCGCTTCCGGCGAAGTATCTGGGCTATACGGCGGTTCCGATACGCACCCGCTACGGCAGGGAGATGCTGGCCGAATATGACGAAAAAGGGTTCGATCCCACTTTTCCGCTCGATCCGACCGAACCAAGGTGGATATGGTGGGAGATAGACCTCCACCTTATGCGCTGGGTCTATTTCAACATGATAATGCGGGGTATGATGTAATGGATAGAAAGAGGTACAAGAAGGAGCTCTACCGGCTGCAGGTCGAACTGGTGAAGTTCCAGCGCCATGTTATTAAAAAAGAGATCAAAGTCTGCGTGGTATTCGAAGGGAGGGATGCCGCCGGTAAAGATGGAACCATAAAGCGGTTCACCGAACATCTCAGCCCCAGGGAGGTGCGCTCCGTGGCGCTCGGTAAACCGAGTGACCGAGAGAGAAAGTCGTGGTATTTTCAGCGGTATACGCCGCATCTGCCGAGCGGCGGGGAGATCGTCTTTTTCAACCGGAGCTGGTACAACAGGGCGGGCGTCGAAAAGGTGATGGGCTTCTGTACAAAAAAGGAGTATGAACTCTTCATGAGAGAGGTCTCCAGCTTCGAACAGATGCTTACGCACTCGGAGATGATCTTCTTCAAATACTACCTGGATATTTCGAAAAAGGAGCAGAAGAGACGGCTCGAGGAGAGGAAAAGAGATCCGCTGAAGCAGTGGAAACTCAGCCCGATAGACCAGAAGGCCCAAAAACTCTGGAAGGAGTATTCAAAAGCCAGAGATGAGATGTTTGCCAAGACATCGTTCGTTTTCGCCCCCTGGTATGTGGTGCACAGCGACGACAAGAGGGTCTCCAGAATAAATGTCATGAAACACTTTCTTTCGCATGTGGATTATCCGGGGAAGGAGGAGAAGTACCTGCTCTTCGACAACGATGTGGTTTGCGAGTTCGATCCTCAGTGCTACGAAAAGGGGTTGATTGCGCCATGAGACTGGAGCCAGATCTCGTACACTTCGCGATAACCGTAGTCTTCAGCTTTCTTGTGGGGCTGGAGGTCAAAACGTACCGAATACAGTTCCATGCAGATTCGGCGAAATACTTTTTCGGTTCGGCAAGGACACTGACATTCGTAGGAATTCTGGGCTTTCTTTTCTATAAAATCGATCCTGTGCACCTCGTTCCATATACCGCTGTTTTGATCTCTTTGAGCCTTGTCTATTCGATTTTCTACTGGACGAAAGTGCGGAAAAAGAGTCAAAGTATACTGCTCTTTACAGTCATGCTCTGCGTCTACGCATTCGGACCGATGACACAGATATATCCGCTCTGGATGCCGGCGCTTCTGTTTGTTCTCATAATATTCATTCTCAACGCCAGGCACACTATTCAGAAATTTACACTCGGCATCAACACATACGAGTTCGAGACGCTCGGAAAGATGGTGCTACTTTCGGCCGTCATACTGCCTCTTCTTCCCGATGAGCCGATAACCCGTTACATCCCGCTTTCTCCTTTCAAGATATGGATGGCGGTAGTGGTCATTTCGGCCATCAGTTACGGAGGCTACATAACCCAGAAATACTTTTTACCCTCGAAAGGCTTTTTTCTGACCGGACTCATAGGCGGAACCTACTCGTCTACCGCCACCACGGTCGTACTGGCCAGGAAGCTGAAGGGCATGGGGTACAATTCGGTTGTCGAATCCGCGATAATCGCCGCGACATCGGTGATGTATCTTCGTCTCATCGTGGTAGCCGCCATTTTCAACATACCGGTCGCCAAATCGTTGGCACTTCCGTTTTTGATACTCTTTGCGGTAGGTCTGGGTCTGTCCGCACTCTTTATGAGATCTGGCGGCGGCGGTGAAGGTGAAGCCTCTTTTGTAGACAAGAACCCTCTGGAACTCGGGGCTGCGCTTCTGTTTGCACTGCTGTTCGTGGTTATGATGGTTTTGACGCAGTTTGTCTCGAAAGAGTACGGCTCAGGAGGGCTGGAGGTACTCTCTTTCGTAGTCGGGTTTACGGACATAGACCCCTTCGTGCTCTCCTTGCTGACCGGAAAATACAGCGTATCCGCGGCTCAGGTGGCCTCTCTGGTCATGATCGCTGCCGGAAGCAACAACCTTCTGAAGGCGTTCTACGCCGTCTGGTTCGGAGGGCTGAAAAAGACATTTCGGTCATCGGCGGCCATAGCGGTATTGGGTGTCGTGACGATTGTGTGGGGAGTCGTTCTGACAAGGGTTTGAAATTTACCTGTGTAACATCCTCTCGAAATCTCTGATTTCGAAGCTTCAGGGGGGTGCAGGGGACGGAGAGTCCCCGCCAAAAAATGGGCTTTGTTTACCGAAGAGTGCAAACGGTTGTCCGGCTTTGCATGAAGTGCGAAAGCCGTCTCGAAATCTCTGATTTCGAAGCTTCAGGGGGGTGCAGGGGACGGAGAGTCCCCGCCAAAAAATGGGCTTTGCCCATTTTTTGATTAAAATAGATAAAAAAACGGAGGAACCATGCTGAACAAAAAGAGAAAAAACAATCACAAAACACCGCTTCCCTGGGAGCACCCGAAACCGAAAAGCGAAGACCCGAAGGCATTGGCACTTGTGAAAAAGATAATGGAGAGCCCCACATACCGTCTGGCCGAAGAGGACCCGGACTTCATGGCCTCTTACGAAGCGAGAGGAATAAGGCTCGAGGTCGATTACCTGAAAGCCGAACTCGCCATGTCGAAATTCGGCATAGAACATACGATAGTGGTCTTTGGCAGTGCACGTATTCATGAGCACAAAACGGCTATGGCCAAGCTGAAGGAGATTCAGAAAAAGGTGGAGGCGCACCCAAACTCCAAAGCGCTTCTCAACGAACTCTACAGTGCCGAGAGAATGTTGGAGAAGAGCATCTATTACGACGATGCAAGGATGCTGGGGCGCTATATAGGAAAGAGCGGAAAAGGGCCCGAAGATTGCCGTGTCATACTTATGACGGGAGGAGGTCCCGGTATCATGGAGGCGGCCAACCGCGGCTCGTTCGATGTTGGGGCGAAGTCTATAGGGCTCAATATCCAGCTTCCGCACGAGCAGTATCCCAACCCGTACATCACCCCGGAACTCTGTTTTCAGTTCCACTATTTCGCCATTAGAAAGCTCCACTTTTTCCTGAGGGCAAAGGCGCTTGTGGTCTACCCGGGCGGGTTCGGAACACTCGATGAGCTATTTGAAATACTCACGCTCGTGCAGACAAGAAAGACCTCCCCCATACCGGTCGTGATGGTAGGAAAGAGCTACTGGCGCAAGCTCATAGATTTCGATTTTCTCAAAGAGGAAGGGGTCATCGCCCCGGAGGATTTGGATACGTTCAAGATTGTCGACAATGCCGCAGATGCGTGGGACCACATAATAGAGTGGTACAATGAGAGGAGAACACCTCTGTTCATGAAAGGAGAGAGCAGTGGAAGAGATTAAAAAAGTTGTCGTATCGGGGCTTGAGATACCGTTTTGGAATCTGGTCTGGTTCATGGTGAAGCTTGCGCTGGCATCTATTCCGGCGCTTTTTATCATCTACTTCATCATGATGTTTTTGGGAATGCTTTTCGGCGGAATGGTGCACCTGTTTATGGGGCCTCCCGGCCTTGTGCTCGAATAACCCCGATGTTACACAGAGGTGTCGGCGTCGGCGACAGAATATTAGACTTCTCGCAAAGGATCGGACATGTGGAAAATCTGGATGGATATGGACGAAGAGACCAAAAAGAGAGTCTCGAAAAACTTCAGGGTGGCGGGTGTCGTAATGGTGCTGCTCGGGCTGGGAGGAATCATATTTCCCGGAATGATGTCTCTGGCTACACTATTTTTCGTAGCGTGGATGCTGCTTTTGGGAGGTATGATGACAGGATACTTCACATGGATGAGCGACAGAAACGACTGGCTCGGATGGCTTAAAACCTTCATTCTAGTCGCTACGGCCATACTGCTCATTCTAAAACCTATGCCCGGAATCGCGGCGGTAGGTATGCTCCTAGCCATTTATTTCCTCTTCGACTCCTTTGGGAATATGGCGCTTGCGTTTACGATGAAACCGGCAAAAGGGTGGTGGCTATGGCTGGTCAACGGAATCTTTTCACTCATTCTGGCCGTCATATTTCTGATAGGATGGCCCTTCAGCTCTCTCTATCTTGTAGGGCTTTTTGTAGGTATCAGCCTCTTTATAGACGGCATAGTTCTGATAACTCTCGGCAGTTACCTGAAAAAGTGATGTTGCGCTTTTTGCGCAACATCTGTTACTTACCGCTTCGAGTATACGGTTTTAAAGTCTACAATGACCCTTGTATTCGGATCGGTTTTTTCGAGAATCTTTTGAATCGCAGCTTTTTTGCTTTTCGCATCGAGCTCCCCCTTCGAATATACGATGAGGTCGGCATATATAAACCCGTTCTCGTGTCTTACGCGCTTCAAGTGGATCTCGAGGCTCTTTCCGTCCACTTTCAGGCGGCTCATTTCGGCCAGACTCTCATAGACGTGCTCCTGTGCTACAAGCGTGCGCGTGGAGAGCCATAACGGTATCGCTATGATACCGGCCATCAGGAGTTTGATGAAGAAGGCGGCGGAAGCGTACCTGCTCGAAGCGAACCCCAATATGTAGAACATTGCGCCGGATGCTACGATGATTCCTACGATGTTTGCGAGAAAAAGTAAAAATGCGTTCGAAAATATCGGCCAGGAACCCCAGCCTATGCCGATGCCGGAGACGCAAAGAGGCGGCACCAGAGCAACCGCTATCGCAACGCCCGCCAGGCTCTCCCCGACCTTCGAGTTGGAGTATCCGTAGGCTGCGGCGATTCCGGCGAAAACAGCGACGGCGAGATCCAGAAGAGTCGGGTGTGTTCTCATGTACATCTGCTCCGTTATATGTGTAAAAGGGAGCCACCATGCGTATAGGGCCGAAGCGGCAAGCGATATTACGACGGAGAGGAGTATAGTCTTTGTACTCTTCTGCATGAGCGCATTGTCGAAGCGGATTGCCCCCATGGCGAAAGCTACGATGGGCGCCATGAGGGGCGCCAGGATCATTGCGCCTATAATTGTTGGTGAAGAGTTCTGGAAGAGGCCTGTAGCCGCCATCAGTACGCTGATCAGAAGCAGCAGAAGGTAGCTTGCCGACATCTTGGCTGAGTTTCTTAGTTTTCTGAATAGCTCTTCGAAAGCCTCTTCGGAGGCTATCGGGACCAGAGGAAGTGTTCTGCGGGTGAAAAAGTTTATCAGGTCGCCGTCTTGAGGGAGATTCTGTGTACGTAGACTCTCTTTCTCCTCCCCGCCGGAACACCCTTTCCATCCTGTAACTATTTTCGCGCTGCTCTCCACTGTTTCAAATGTTATCTCTTTCACTTCGCTCTTCATTCCGTCCACTATCAGGTGCATAGGTTTGCTGTTTGCGCTTCTCAGGGTGACAGATTCGCTTTTGACGGTTCCTATGCCGGGAGGAAGAGTCTCGGTAGGGTTGATTTTCCTCTTCGCGAGAAAAAATCTCAGTTTCAAAGCTCCGAGAATGCTCTGGGGAGCGTAGATTACCGATGCGATGCGGCGGCACTGGTTGTCGGACTCTTTGAAAAAGTAGGGTCTTTTGATCTGCATCACACCCTCGCCTCCCGCTTCGATGAGAAGCGATGCGGTAGATATCTCCTTCTCTTTGGCGGTAACGATCTGAAGCGGAAAGAGTTTCAGTGAAAAGAGACTTTTGAAAACCGATTTTGCCAGAGCCTTTGGACCGTTGCCGTTGATCCAGCCGCTCTCTCCGGCCGATGCACAGCCGATTATAACTTTTCCGTTACAGAGCACCTGGTGATCGAGAGTATGAACGCTCTCATCTTCGGCGAGCTTCACGGCATCGTCCAGAGTTGAAGGTATAGCATAGGCTTCACGGCAGAGCCTGTTTTTGTCGAAAGGGAGCAGAGTGACGGTTATATCCGCATGACGAATATGTCTGAGCCACTCCCGAAAATCTTCGTCTTCTACCATTACATAGATATGACTTCCGGATTCAAAGAGGTTTTTTCGTCTTTTGAAAATCGCTCTCTCGACCCTTCGACCGGTCAACTCCTCTATCCTGGCGCAGATCAGGTCGGCTTCATCTCTGTCGAGACGGTGATCGTGTAGAAACAGCGCGGCGGCTTCGGCCATTGACTCTCCTTCGAACGCTACCGGGATAAGTACTATTATACATTATGGAAGTTAACGCTCGCTTCTAGCCGCGTCAATTCAAAAAAGTAAGCCGGCTTACATTCATTAAAAAATCAATTGTGTTAAAATGTATACGATTGGAAGTGGGGGCCGCCAGAACGGGTTCTTTCGGGCTTTTCGATATGTAAGTTCGAAAAAGTCCTGCCTGCTCCGCTCTTTAGATGTGTCGGGGCCGAAGGAGGGGGCTATGCAGAAGAGGGAGTACGGGTTTTTCGACAACGGTACAGTGAATGTGAAGGTGACGGATCCGTCCGTCGATTCCGGAAAAAGAGAGGGCATCGCCTCGGAGGGGAGCGGGGCGATGCAGAAATATCTTCCGGTACGAAGCGGCAAGCGTGATAGAAAGGGAGTTCGTCGTACTCTTGAGACTGTCTCTTGAGAAGCGGCTCCCGGATCTATATCTTGCCGTTTGGAAAAGAGAGGGACAAAATGGAAAGTATTGTCAACAGGGTCGGGAGTTTAAGCCCTGCATCTGCCGGGGATGTATCGGATCTGGAAAAGAGTCTCTTCTTCACTTCGGTGAGGCAGAACCCGGTCTTTTTCATTCTCTACAGCCTGAAAGAGAGTCTTAAAGGGGAGAGTGAAGAGAGGATTGCGAAGGCGTTGGCCAAAGCCTCTTTCATAATGATAGACGGCCTGGAGTCGAGGATCAGGTATGAGATGAAAAGGGGCAGAAGAGAGGCTCTTGCGCACAAAGATTCGGCGAATGGGGATAGTAAGAGGCAGATGGATTTGCGAAATCTCATTCAAAACAGCTACACTCTCTTCATAAGAAGAGTGCGAAGGAAGAGAGATATTCTGGCTCTTATACTCGAAAGCGTAGAGCGTTTCTATGAACAGAACAGGTATGAAGAGCTGCTTGAGATAATATGCTCAGGCAGCAGGTCTCTCGCTCATATCGACATTATGATATCCTTATATGAAGAGGAGGCGAAGTATTACGGAACCTCCTGATCTCAAACGGTATCAACCGTGTCGGAGGGCAGAGAGTATGCAGAAAATTTCACCATGCTACAAGCAGAGTCTGGATGTTTTGAAATCGAGCCGGCTCTTCGGAGGCTTGAGAGAGAACGAACTGGACGATATTCTACCCAGGTGCAGTTGCGAAACCTATAAAAATCTGTTTCGATAGACAACGATGAGGGTGTGGAACTCTTCAATATCGTCATAAGCGGTGGAGTGAAACTGCTCCTGACAGATCCTGGAAGCGGAAGGAGCATAGCTCCTTTCGTTCTTCATGCGGGAGATGTTTTCGACGTTTTCTCACTTCTTGATGGAAAAAAACATATAACTTTTCCGGTAACGCTGCAAAACAGCCTCATTCTGCGAGCACCTATGGATGAAGCGAGAAGATGGTTTACCGAATTTACGGAGCTAAATGCGATGATGCTGCCATATCTGGGCGGTATGATGCGGCAGCTCGAATCGTTTTCCGAGAGCCTGGTATTCGACGACACCGCCACCAGGTTGGCGAAACTCATTCTCAAACATACAGATGCCGGCAGTGAAGAGAATAAACACTCTCCCGTACATCTGATAAATCGAATTTCCCACGAAACCATGGCAGAGATGATAGGGTCCGTACGATCGGTAGTCACTACACAACTGAACAGAATGAGAGAAGAGGGGCTGATTCTCTCAAAGCGCGGAAAACTGCTTGTAAAAGAGCTGGAACACCTCAAAGAGAGATACAACCTCTAAACCGATTTCGCCGATCCGTCTCTTCATATATCCTAACTGACCTTACGCAAAATCAGCACGCCGAGCGGGATTTGCCCTGCGGGACGCTGCAAAATATCTAAAAACCGCTAACGCCTTCGGCGCCCTGACGGGCAAGCGCGGTTTTTTGATCGATATTTTTCCGCTCAAATCCCGGGGCTGACAAATTTTGCGTAAGGTCAGTATCCTAATTTGAGTTACCTCCCTTTTTGAAAAGTAAACGACCTGTAAACGGTTTTTGGTGTAGAATTAATCATGGAGACCGGATTGCTGATATCGTTTAATTTAAGAGAGCTTTGTTTCTCGTTGAAGCTGCATAGGTAGAGGATGGCCGGTCCCCGCCAAATAGTGGGCTTTGCCCTGCCGCGGAGAGTCCAGGCTGCTGTCCGGCGTTGCACAGAGTGCAAAAGCCGTCTCGAAATCTCGGATTTCGAAGCTTTAGGGGGGTGCAGGGGACGGTCAGTCCCCGCCAAATAGTGGGCTTTGCCCACTATTTGCTTCAATCAAATGAAACAGAAGGAGTCGATGATGGGGAGATATATAAAGTGGTTCAAAGAGATCGGCATAGAGGATGCAGCGGAAGTCGGCGGTAAAAACGCCTCACTCGGAGAGATGTATCGCAATCTTACCGGTGAAGGCGTGCGGGTTCCTGACGGCTTTGCTGTTACCGCTACCGCCTACCGCCATGTGCTGGATGCAAACGGGGCCTGGGAGAAGCTTCACGAACAACTGGACAATCTGGATTATGACAATGTTACGGAGCTTCAGAAACGGGGTGAAGCATGCAGGCAGATAATCTACAACTGCGATCTTCCGGAAGATCTGAAAAGGGATATTCTGGAGAGTTACGCCGGGCTCAAAAAGGAGTATGGAGAGGATGTTTCTCTTGCCGTGCGCTCCTCCGCTACCGCCGAAGACTCTCCTGAAGCGTCGTTCGCCGGACAGAACGACACATACCTGAATATTGCCGGAGAGGATGCGCTGCTCGATGCATATAAACGCTGCCTCGCTTCGAATTTTACAGACCGTTCCTTACATTATAAATATGACCACGGCTTCGACTGGTCAAAAGTGTATCTTTCTGTAGTCGTCATGAAGATGGTGCGTTCCGACAAAGGCTCAAGCGGTGTCATGTTCAGCATAGATACAGAAACCGGGTTTAAAGATGTGGTATTCATAAATGCGGGCTATGGCCTTGGAGAAAATATCGTACAGGGGACTATTGATCCCGACAGTTTCTATGTACACAAACCTACTTTCGAGAAGGGTTACAGAGCCGTATTGAAGCGCCGCCTCGGTAAAAAGCAGCTGAAAATGGTTTTCGCCTCGGAGCTTAATACCGGAAATATCGCAGTAGAGTACACGAAAAACATAGAGACGGACGAAAAGGAGCGCAGCCGCTTCTGCATTACCGACGAAGATGTGATGGTACTGGCCGATTACGCGATAAAGGTCGAGAGACACTATTCACAAAAGGCCGGTTACACCAAACCGATGGATATGGAGTGGGCCAAGGACGGTCTGGACGGCCATCTCTATATGGTGCAGGCGAGACCCGAGACGGTTCAGTCCCAGAAAAAGGGGACGATACTCGAAATGTACCACCTGAAAGAGAAGGGAAAGGTTCTGGTCAGCGGCCGTGCGGTAGGTACAAAGATAGGGCAGGGGAAGGTGCGTGTCATAAAAGATATAAGCGAACTAAATACCTTCAAGCCGGGTGAAGTGCTTGTTTCCGAGACCACCACTCCGGACTGGGAACCTGTAATGAAAACGGCGGCAGCCGTCGTAACGAACCGCGGAGGCCGGACATGCCATGCCGCGATAGTAAGTCGGGAGCTCGGCATACCCGCGGTTGTCGGCACTGACAATGCGACCGAAGTCCTGAAAGACGGCATGGAGGTTACGGTCAGCTGTGCGGAGGGTGAGACTGGAAATGTCTATGAGGGACTTTTGGAGTATGAGATAGTCAAGACCGATCTATCGAAGATGGGAAGACCCAAAACCGAAATTATGATGAATCTCGGCAATCCCGATATTGCATTCTCTCTAGCCGGACTTCCAGTAGACGGAATAGGCCTTGCGAGGATGGAGTTCATCATAAACGAGTATATCAAGGCGCACCCGATGGCCCTGAAACATATGGAGAGGGTGGATGAAGAGACGAGAGAGGCTCTCGAAAAACTCTCCGGGGCTTTCGAGACTCCGGAAGAGTTCTTCGTGAAGACACTCTCAGAAGGTGTCGCCACGATCGCCGCATCGGTCTATCCGAAACCGTGTGTCGTCCGCATGAGCGACTTCAAGAGCAACGAGTACGCAACGCTTCTGGGCGGAAAATTCTTCGAACCGGAAGAGGACAACCCGATGATAGGTTTCAGAGGCGCGGCACGCTACAGCCATCCGGCCTACGAAGAGGGTTTCGCTCTCGAATGCGCGGCGATGAAGAGGGTCAGAGAGGAGATGGGCTTTGAAAATGTCATATTGATGATCCCCTTCTGCAGGCGTGTGGGAGAGGGCAAAAAGGTACTTGAAACCATGAAAAAGTACGGTCTGGAGAGGGGGAAAAACGGACTGAAAATCTATGTGATGTGTGAAATTCCCAACAATGTCATCCAGATAGACGCCTTCAGCGAGATATTCGACGGTTTCAGTATAGGGAGTAACGACCTGACCCAGCTGACGCTTGGGGTCGACCGTGACAGCGAAATAGTCGCTTTCGACTACGACGAGAGAGACCCAGGTGTGATGAAGATGATCGAGATGTCGGTGGAGGGCGCCAAACGCAACAAAAGACACAGCGGCATCTGCGGACAGGCCCCGTCGGACTATCCGGAAGTGGCCGAATTCCTCGTAAAACTCGGAATAGACTCCATCAGTCTGAACCCCGACAGTGTACTTAAGACGATACGCGATATCGTGGAGCTTGAAGAGAGGCTGGGAAGGAGCTGAGATGTTGAAAAAATATCTGCCGGCCGATGTGCCGAAGGAGAGAGAGGGCGAGTTTCTCGAAAATTTCGAGAAGACGACAGGCGGCAGCGGCCGACTGATGCTTTTTGCCGGAGACCAGAAGGTTGAACACCTTAACAACGACTTTTACGGAAGCGGTATTCCGGCCGAAGACAACGATCCGGAGCATATGTTCAAGATCGCCTCTGAAGCTGAGATCGGAGTTTTTGCCACACAATTCGGTTTGATATCCAGGTATGCCGGAGACTACGGAGAGATTCCCTATCTGGTGAAACTTAACTCCAAAACCAACCTTGTCCCCTACAGCGACAAGGATCCTTACTCGCAGAACTGGCTGGAGGTCGGTGATGTGGTCCGCTTCAAAAAGAGCAGCGGCCTGGATATCCGCGGTGTCGGCTATACCGTCTATCTGGGAGGGGAGCATGAGCACTCCATGCTTCGCGAAGCCGCACGCATCGTTCACGAAGCGCATGAAAACGGACTGCTCGCGGTGCTTTGGATATATCCGAAAGGAAAATATGTAAAGGATCAGCACGATCCGCACCTGATTGCCGGAGCAGCCGGGGTAGGTGTCTGCCTGGGTGCCGATTTCGTGAAACTGAAAGTGCCTTATATAAACGGCACTTTCGACCCCACTCTTCTCAAAGAGGCGACCGGAGCTGCCGGCCGTACCGGGGTTTTGTGCGAAGGGGGCGACAAAATAGAGGAAGCGGAGTTCCTTGCACAGCTGCACGAACAGATCCATATAGGCGGCAGCCGCGGGAACGGAACCGGCCGCAATATCCATCAGAGGCCGTTCAAAGAGGCTGTACGTATGGCAAACGCGATCTATGCGGTTACTGTAAAAAACGCTTCCGTCGACGAAGCGCTGAAGATTGCGAAGGGAGAGTAGATGGGAAGCTGCACAATAGAAAACCTGCGTGCCATCGAAGTACTCGATTCACGCGGGAACCCGACCGTGCGTGTATTTGTCTCTCTTGAAGACGGTACACGCGCGAGTGCCTCTGTCCCATCAGGTGCAAGCAGAGGCGAAAACGAGGCGGTCGAGCTGCGGGACGGAGATGCGGATCGCTACGGGGGTAAAGGTGTTCTAAAAGCGTGCAGGAGTGTAAACGAAGTGATCGCACCCCAACTGCGCGGGCTCGATGCCTCCGAACAGGCGATGATAGACAGGTTGATGATAGAGCTCGACGGAACAGAAAACAAGAGCAGGCTGGGAGCGAACGCCATACTCGGAGTATCCATGGCTGTAGCGAAAGCGGCGGCACAGAGCGAAGGAAGCGAGCTGTACCGCTATATAGGCGGCAGTGAGGCAAGGAGAGTACCGGTGCCGTGTATGAATATACTCAACGGCGGAGAGCATGCCGACAACAGCGTCGATTTTCAGGAGTTCATGGCGGTGCCGCACGGTGCACCCTCTTTTAGCGAAGGGCTACGCTATGTCGCCGAGACGTTCCACACTCTGAAAAAGATACTGGAGTCAAAAGGGTATGCCACCTCCGTCGGAGACGAAGGCGGTTTCGCCCCGAACCTCAAAAGCAACGAAGAGGCGGTAGAGCTCATAATAGAGGCGGTGGAGAGGAGCGGCTACGAACCGGGGGTCGACATCTCCATAGCCATAGACAGCGCCGCTACATCGTTTTGCACCGGCAAAAAAGGGCATTACGACCTCAGGTGGTCCGGTGCCGGCAGGATGAGCAGCGACGATCTTATAGAGCTTGCGCAAAAATGGGTACAGAAGTACCCGATAATTCTCTGGGAAGATCCCCTTGCCGAGGAGGATTGGGAGGGTTTCGCGAAGTTTACGGATGCGCTGGGCGACAAGATAGAGGTGGTAGGTGACGATATTTTCGTCACAAACACCAAATTTATAACCAGAGGAATAGAAGAGGGCACAGCCAACGCTTCGCTCATAAAGCTCAACCAGATAGGAACTGTTACGGAAACGGTCGATGCGGTCAGGCTCTGCCTCGAAAACGGATGGCGCGCATTTCTTTCGCACAGGTCCGGTGAAACAGCCGATACATTCCTGGCCGATTTCGCCGTGGCGATGGGCAGCGGCCATCTGAAAAGCGGCTCCGCCAGCCGGAGCGAAAGGCTCGCGAAGTACAACAGGCTGCTAGAGATAGAGGACGGGCTCGGTTCCGATGCGCTCTACTACTGGAAACGGCCGTGAAAGGGGGAGCATGATGTCAGACCCTTCTGCAAATATTGCGATACCGGAACTTCCCGACGAGATAGCGGGACTGGGGGAGATAGCCCTCAATCTATGGTGGACATGGAATCCCAGAGGCAAAAACATTTTCAGGCAGCTCAACCCCTATCTCTGGAAAGAGAGCGGCCACAACCCGATAGAGATGCTTAAAAAACTCTCCGACGCCGAACTTCAGGAGGTATGCAAAAATGTTGGCTTCATGCGCGAGTACCGTTACGTCTACGCACTCTTCAGGGAGTATATGCACGACAAAACCGTCTACAGCGAAGATGAGCCGCTTCCGATCGCCTATTTCTGCGCGGAGTACGGGCTGCACCATTCGGTTCCCATCTATTCTGGCGGACTCGGCTTTCTGGCCGGAGATATTCTGAAGGAGTCGAGTGATATGGGGCTCCCTATGGTCGGTATGGGATTTATGTACCCGCAGGGGTATATCCGCCAGATAATCGGGAGCGACGGTTGGCAAAACGGAACCAATGAACCCATAAACAGGGATACCGCACCGATAGAGAGGGTACTTGACGAGAAGGGTGAACACTTCACGATCAAGGTTCCTTTCATAGATCCTCCGGTATACGCTTCGGTATGGAAAATAAATGTCGGCCGCGTCACCCTCTACCTGCTCGATACGGATATCGAAAAGAACGATCCGTGGGACAGGGAGATATCATCAAGGCTCTACACACCGGATATGAACCAGCGTCTGCGGCAGGAGATTGTCCTGGGTATAGGCGGGTACAGGGTTCTGGAGGAGCTGGGGATTGAGTACTCCATTCTTCATCTAAACGAGGGGCATCCGGCCTTTGCGCTTTTGGAGCGTATCCGCGCATTCATAGAGAATGAAGATATGCCGCTCGATGAGGCGATCGAGGCGGTGAGAAAGAGCTCTGTTTTCACGACCCATACTCCTCTTCAGGCGGGAACGGATGTTTACGGCTTCGATATGATGAGCCACTATTTCGAAGACTATTGGAAACGTCTCGGAATGGACAAAGAGCGCTTCATGGCATTCGGAATAAACCCGGATGCCCCCAAGGCCGGCTTCAACATGACGGTTCTGGGGCTGAAAATGTGCAATCACCGCAACGCCGTGAGCAGAAAACACCGTGATGTCACATGCAGGATATGGAAGAGTCTCTTCGACAGCGACGGTGAGAGGAGGAGGCCCATAGAGTACGTTACCAACGGTGTGCATATTCCCACCTGGGTAGGAGACGAACTGTTCGAGGAGCTCGACAGGAGTCTGGGAGAGAACTGGCTGCATATGCAGGACAACGAAGATATCTGGAGCCGTCTGGATGAAATAGAGGACAAGAGGATCTGGGAGCTTCACTACATATACAAAGTGCGGATGGTGAACTTCATAAGAGAGAGGGTCCGGCGCAAGTGGGCCGACGAGGGGATAGATCCCCTGGTTGCGATGGCTGAAGGTGTGATGCTCGATCCGGATGTCCTGACTATCGGCTTCGCCCGCCGAATGACCGCCTACAAGCGTCCGGATCTGATTCTTCACGATCTGGATCGGCTGGAGAAGATCATCAACAACTTCGCCAGACCTGTGCAGATTGTCTTTTCCGGAAAGGCTCACCCCTCCGACAACCCGGGCAAGAAGATTCTCCAGCACATCTTCAAGACGGCACAGGACCCGCGTTTCAGGGGGCGTATAGCTTTTGTCGAAGATTACGGTGAGAGTGTGGCGAAATATCTCGTCAGAGGGTGCGACGTCTGGCTGAACAACCCTCTGATGCCTATGGAGGCGTGCGGAACGAGCGGTATGAAAGCCTCCATAAACGGCACTATCCACTGCTCGAACCTCGACGGCTGGTGGCCTGAAGGGTACAACGGACGCAACGGCTGGGTTATAGGTGGTGAGAGTTCCGACGATGCCGCAGACGCCGCCGCACTCTACGATACGATAGAGCGGAAGATAGTACCGCTCTACTATACGCTCGATGAGAGGGATCTGCCGGGCGGATGGGTCAGGATGATGAAGGAGGCGATGAAGTCCGTATCGCCCCGATTCAGCGCAAGAAGGATGATGAAGGATTATCTGGAGAAGTTCTATATCCCGATATCCAAAGAGATAACAGAAGTAAAAAAGGGAGAGAAATCATGAAAAAGAGAGTGGCGATAAACGGACTTGGACGCATCGGGAACCAGGTGCTCAGACACTACATACACAACCTTCCGAAGAGCTGTGAAATAGTCGCGGCGAACACTTCGAGTGTAGAAGATGCCGCTTACCTGCTCAAGTACGACTCGGTACACGGAAAGGCAGACTTCGAGATAGAGACAACGGGAAACGAAAAGCTGGTGGTTGACGGTCACGAGATAGATATCGTAAGCTCCCACAACCCCCTGGAACTGCCGTGGAAGGATATGGGTATCGACATAGTTCTGGAGTGTACCGGCCGCTTCACCGAGGGGAGCGCAGCGGCACAACACATAAAAGCCGGTGCGAAAAAGGTGATCATATCGGCTCCCGGCAAAAATATCGACAAGACTTTCGTTGTGGGTGTCAACCATGAAGAGTATGATGACGAGAGGCACCATGTAGTGTCGAATGCCTCCTGCACCACCAACTCCCTTGCCCCTGTCATGAAGGTACTGGAAGAGAGTTTCGGCGTGGAGAGTGCCATGATAACCACAACCCATGCCTACACATCCTCTCAGACAACCGTCGACAAGAGGGCCAAAAAGAGGAGAAGAGGCAGGGCGGCGGCTGTCAATATCATTCCCACTACGACCGGTGCGGCGGTAGCTACCGTGGAGGTTATCCCCTCCCTCGAAGGGAAGATGGAGGCTATGGCGCTGCGTGTTCCCGTGCCCGACGGAGCGATTACCGAAGTTGTTGCGCTGCTTGGAACGGGTGTAACGGCGCAGAGTGTCAACGAAGCTTTCAAAAAGGCTGCCGAAGGGAGTCTGAAGGGGATTTTGGAGTTTACGACGGAGGAGCTGGTCTCTACCGACATCATAGGTAATCGCCACTCCTCCATCGTCGACGCTCTCTCGACTTCCGTAGTAGGAGACAGAATGGTCAAGGTCATGGCATGGTATGACAACGAGTACGGCTACTCACAGCGCCTGCTGGAGCTGGCGGACTACATAGCCGGAAAGATGAGATAGGAGGGTAATGATGAAAAAGACGATAGTGGATGTTTTCGACAGAGATGAAGATGCGATGGAGGCTGTGAAGAGGCTTCTTGAAGGGGGAGTGGCGAAAGAGCATATTCACGCCCTCTCCAGAGGCGAAGATAGTCCGGAGAAGAGTTTTGAGATAGAGAAAGAGAACGAGAGCATTCTCTTCTGGGGCAAACAGGGGGCGTTGTGGGGAGGCCTCTTCGGTCTGCTGGCAGGCGGTATATTCTCCATCGTTCCCGGTTTCGGGCCTCTGGTGGCGGCAGGGCCGGTTGTATCCTCTCTTGCCGGTTTTCTGGGAGGTGCGGCTACTTTCGGAAGCGCTTCGGCGCTTGCGGCATGGCTTGCGGACTTCAGCATGGAAGAGCTGGAGGCCCACCGCTACGAAAAACTGCTCAAGGAGGGGAAAGCTCTCGTCATCGTCCATGCGGCGGGCGACGAGTTGAAGAGGGCCGAAGATATATTGGAAAAAATGGGAAAAGGCGAGTTGAAGATACATTGAACGGAGTGAGCTATGAACGAGGCTAGACTGATTCTTCTGCGCCACGGCGAGAGCCTTTACAACAGAGAGAATCTCTTTACAGGCTGGACGGATATAGATCTGAGTGAAAAGGGTATAGAGGAGGCTAAAAGAGCTGCAAGATCGCTTCTTGAAGAGGATCTCTTCCCCGATATATGTTTCACATCATGGCTTAAAAGAGCGATCCATACGGCGCAGATAGTTTTGAAAGAGATGGAGTGGGAGCATATAGACTCCATAAGAAGCTGGAAACTCAACGAGCGCCACTACGGTGCCTGGCAGCAGCACAACAAGGATGCCGTAAAAAAAGAGGTGGGAGAGGAGAGATTCATAGCTGTTCGACGCGGATACGACACTCCTCCTCCGCCTCTCAAAGATGGAGATCCGAGATTGCCGCAAAACGACCCCAGGTATAAAAAGATAGACCCATCCCTGCTGCCGAGGAGTGAATCGCTGAAAGAGACGAGGAAACGGACGTTAAACTACTTCGCCGAGTCGATAGCCCCTGAATTGGCCCGAAGCAAAACCGTTTTGGTAAGTGCCCACGGAAACTCGCTACGTGCGCTGGTCATGGCGATCGAAAAGCTTACGCCGGCGGAGGTCGTCAAGCTGGAGATCCAGACAGGAGTGCCGATAGTCTACCGTTTTGACGAGACTTTGCACCTTCTTGGAAAGAGGGTTCTGTAGATAGAGAATCGGGCTGGCATTACGTAAAAAGCGGATGCCAAACGGTAAAAAAATTAAGTGCATTTCACTATTGCCGATATCATATAGAAGAGATGTCTCAATATAGGTGGCGGCATTTTACTCTTTGTCGGCTATACAGGGTCTTTAACGGTGACTATGCGGCTCTGCACGAACCTTTTAATACCAAGCGGCGCAGAAGCAGCCGACTAGCCTTACGGAGTGGCCTCTCTTTTCGGAAACAGTATTAAAAACAGGTGTAGCATATTTTAAGCGATAATATCGCAAAATCCTGCTTTATGATTTTTTTTAATATAATCAACAAATTGTTGCCTACCTGTTCCAAATGGCAAAATATTATGACGAAGGATTTTTTTTGAAACTTGAGACGTACCGATATCTTTCTGGTAGAGGATGGGACCGCCCTTTTGAAAGAGGATTGGACTCTGAAAAGACCATTGTAATAGTTTTTGCCGATCCGGATATAGATGAAGATGATGAGAGTCTGAAGATGCTTTTCGACGCCTACCCGGACTCCAGTATCGTAGGGTGCTCCACTGCGGGAGAGATATTTGAAGATGAGCTCTACTCCGGTTCGCTGGTGGCGGCCGTAATCTGTTTCGACTGTACCGAAGTGAGTGTTGCCGCATGTGATGTAGAGTCATATTCCAACGACTTCGTTCTGGGCGAGGCGCTTATACGGAAACTAGATGGACGGGATGACCTGAGGGCTGTTTTCGTTTTGAGCGACGGGCTCGCTGTCAACGGTTCGGAGCTGACAAGGGGTATAAACAGGAGTATAGAGTCGTCGGACGTAGTGGTCACTGGTGCACTGGCGGGAGACGGGGACCGTTTTCAGGCCACTTGGGTGATTGTGGACCGTAAGTTGAAGCGCAACCATGTGACCGCTGTAGGGTTTTACGGAGATTCTATATATGTCGGATACGGTTCACAGGGAGGCTGGGACCGTTTCGGAATAGATCGGAGAGTGACCCGTTCCGAAGGGAATGTTCTCTATACGTTGGATGATAAACCGGCACTGGAACTCTACAAAAGATATCTGGGTGAGTATGCGGATGAGCTGCCCGCTTCCGGGCTTCTTTTCCCGCTGCAGATAAAGGGAGAGGGAGAGATAAAAAAAGTCAGGACCATAGTAGGAGTGAACGAAGAGGAGAACTCGATTACCTTTGCCGGGGATATCGAAGAGGGCAGCTGTGTATCTTTCATGAAAGCGAATTTCGATAACCTGGTCAGTGGAGCGGAGCAGGCCGCAATGCATATAGACAGGGACGATTACGACGGAGAGGATGCCCTGTTGATCGCCGTCAGCTGTGTCGGAAGGCGGCTTGTCCTTGGGCAGAGAAGTGAGGATGAACTGGAAGTGGTCAGAGATATATTTCCTCCCTCCGTAAGGATGATAGGGTTCTACTCCTACGGGGAGATATCTACCGGTACTCCCGGACGGTGCGATCTTCTCAACCAGACGATGACACTTACTTGGATCCGGGAAAAGTGCGCCCAATGACTGTAAACAGACTCCTTAAAAGACAGCTCAAAAAGTGCGGGATAGACTCTTTGGAATCGATAGATCCAAAGAAGCTGGAGTCATTTCTAAAGCTTGTGGAGGCCTCCTACGAGGAGAATGAGAAGAGTATAAGGATGCTCGACCGCTCTTTGGAGATAGCCTCCGAAGAGATGAGAGAGGCGCTGGAGAGAAACAGGGAACAGTCGATGCGGATGGTCCAGCAGTCAAGACTCGCCTCAATGGGTGAAATGGTGAGCATGATAGCCCATCAGTGGAGGCAGCCTTTGAACGCGATAAGTCTTACCGCTTCGGATCTGAAGCTGAAAATATTGATGGGAAAGAGCGATGATAACTCTCTTGTCGGGGGGCTGGAGAAGATAGTCGGGTATGTTCACCATCTAAGTGAGACCGTTGAAGATTTCAGAACTTTTTTCAAGTCCGGGAAAAATCGTACCGAAACCTCCTTCAAGGAGATTGTTGAGAGCCTTAAGGGAATCATAGAGACCTCTTTGAAAAACAGCTCTATAAAGGTCGTCTACAACCTGGACGGTAATGCACGTTTCAACAGCTATCCGAACGAGATAAAGCAGGTAGTTTTGAATCTTGTGAAGAATGCCCAGGATGTTCTTATTGAAAGAGGTGTGGAGAATCCGCGTATAGAGATTGTCGCACGGTACGACGGCCGCAGACACTATCTGGAGGTACGTGACAACGGCGGCGGTATCGACCCTTCTATTCTGGGACATATTTTCGATCCCGGCTTCTCCACGAAAGAGAAAGATGGGACCGGAATAGGACTTTACATGAGTAAAATAATAATAGAAGAGCACTGCGGCGGGAAGTTGAAAGCTGAAAATTCGGAAGAGGGAGCGCTCTTTACGATAGAGCTGTAAAGCTTTGCGGCCGCTCCCCCGACGGCCCTAGCCCCTGTGATGAGGAGGCTCGTCCGATTCGAAAGTGATGGGGATCTCCAGGCGTTTCCCGTTTCTCAAGACGGTTACGATACACTCTTTTCCCGTAAAGAAGAGCTCCAGTTTCAGATCGGGGATGGTGCCGACCTCCGCACCGTCGATGGCTGTGATTATGTCATCTTTCCTGATACCGCCCTTCATCGCCGGCGAATTCTCGACCAGCTTAACCACTTTCAGGCTCTGATCCCCTTCCAGGTATACGCCGATCTTTTTCTCGGGAGCGGTCTCTATGGGCTCAGGATAGAGAAGATAGTCGGCTATGCCTGGCTTCGGTTTCATCGAGTTGACTACGATTTTGTAGCTCTTTATCCCTCTTCTTTCGATTCTGTCCGGTATTCCGAAGCCGAACATTACATGGCCGTTGCCGGCCAGCACCACCATGGAGCGGTCAGGATGTTTTTTTAGAAAACTTACCACGTTTTTCGCCATCGTCTCGTCCCAAAGCAGCTGTGCATAGTAAAATTCGTCGAAATTTTTGAAAGTTTGGGCCTGGTGACTCGAATATATGCGGCGGAGCTCCTCTTTGTACCTGCTGTTCGAAAAGTCTATGGATGCTGGAACTCTGCTCTTTTCACTCTTGCTGAGAGCATCTATCCCCTCTCTTACAACCTTTTTGGTGATCTCCTTCTCTATATTCAACGCGACTATAGGAAGCCCGTTCTTCTTCGCGAAAAGAATTATGGGTCGGTAGAGATGGTAGTTGTATTTCCATCGCTTGAAATACTCCGTTTTTCTCAGCATCTCTTTTTCGGAAATTTTACCTTCAATAAAAAGGTCCAGATACTTCTGGTATGGCTCCTGGAACATCTCCATCCCGATCGCGACTTTTTTGCCGGCCGCTACCATCGCCTTTATTATCTTCAGCTGGTTGAGGTGGTTTGAGAAGTCGGTATGCTGCTCTCCCACGAATAGCACTCTCTCCCCAGCCAGGTCGGGGAATATCGACTTCAGCGGATCAAGTTCCGGTTTGAGGGCGTAAGAGCCGCTTGGAATATCGTACTGAACTCCCCTTTGTGAAGGCTTCGTCACCTTCTTTACAATCTTCCCGTTTTCCATGACTACAGTCGAGTATTTGCCCAGATGTCTCAATCTGAAGAATATCGATCTGGAGAGCTTTCGACTCTCGAACACCGCCACTACGTGCGATTTGCTGAAGGGGTTTTTGAAAAGCTCTATTTTCGTATCCCCCTCCATTCTAAACGGTATTGCAACCTGTTTCAGGAAGCTGTTTTTCTCTCCAAGCACAAGTAGGTCTCTCTTCTTAAGCTCATCATATTTTACCTCGTCGGAGTAGACGACATTTTTGAAGACCTTCAACATCTTGGAAAATCGGCTCTCATCTTTGCGGTCTACCACAACCATGACGCCGCCTTCAAGAATTCTGGATATTACCGGAGGAACCTCGTCGGGATAGAGATATCTGAAGATTTCGTAATTTTCATCTACAACGATCCTCTTCGGTTCGATATCGAGTTCGAGCTCATGATGCCTCTTTCCCAGGTCTATCGTCTCCCAGAGGCACTCATCTTCCGAACAGACTTTGATGGGCAGACGTTTCATCATTCCGTTACTGTGAATATCGAACTCCAGCCTGTATCTGTCGTCTATGAAACTCAACTCTATATTGGATATACTGAAATCGAACGCACCTTTTCTGTAGACCCACGTTTTGAAAAAATCAAGAAGTTTTTGCCCGGAAGCCTCTTCGAAAATTTTTCTGAGGTCCTTGTAGCTTGCAGTTTTGTAGGGAAACTCTTTCAGCAGTTTCGCTATTGCGCGCTCAAACGCCTCTTTGCCTATCCTCTTTTCGAGCATATAGAAAAAGAAAGCCGACTTGCCGTAGCCGATGGCGTTTTTGCTCTCTTTTGTCTTGGATGTGAACTCTATAAGTGCAATCTCGTTTGCCGAGTTTACATAGGAGTCGTATTTTATTAGCAGATCTTTGCGGTATTGTACATCTTTGCCTTCATCTTTGGCGTATAGATAATCGGAGTAGAAGGTGGTCAGCCCTTCGACCCAGTTTCCGCGATATGGAGCGTAGACATAGTTTCCGAACCACTGGTGGACTATTTCGTGCCCAAGTGAGCTGTCGAAAACGAACGGCTTGTCTATTATCTGTTTTCCTATGAGAGTGAATGTAGGCATCGAGTAGCCGGCGGGGAAAGGGGCTTCCGCTACGGTAAATTTGTCGAACGGTGTAAAGCCGAACATCTTTTTGTATCTTGAAAAGTAGTCGGAACTCCTCTTCAGGTATCTTTCGGAGAGGCCGGCATCCTCGGGGTAGAGATATGTAGATATCCTAACCCCGTCAGGTGAATCGAAACTCTCCGTTTTATAGCGTGACGAAGCGATGATGTGGAGGGAATCCAGAGGATGGTCGTAACGGTAGAGCGTGCCTCCCGGAACTTTTTCTACAGCCGTAGCTTCGGTAACTACCTTCATCCCGGGCTCTTTTACCGTAGTTTCGTACCTGCACATCAGGTCGATAGCCGGATACCACTCGTCAAGAAGCAAGATATCTTTTGCACCGGGTCTGAATCCGTAGAGAAAAGTGAGCTCGATCGGATCCTTTTTTGAATCTTTGACAAGCAGGGGCCTGTTTTCACGGACGACAAGCCTTGCGTTTTTTATTGAGGTGATGTTGGCGGAGGTGTCCAGAAGAGTGACAGAGTCGTGATCTGTCTCTATCTTCGCGGCTCCTTCAAGAACACCTCTTTTCATATCGAAAGAGAGTTTTAGCCCGTAGCTGCACTCATGTGCGAATAGATAGGTCAGCGGGATCAGAAAGATCAAAAAGCCCTTTTTCATTGATGCTCCTTATAGCAGTATTAGTGTGGCCAGGCCGAGAAAACTGAAAAAGCCCACTATATCCGTTACGGTTGTGAGCAGGACTGTGGAGCCTACCGCAGGATCTATGCCGAGCCCTTTCAGAACAAGTGGAACCGTTGCGCCGAAAAAACCTGCCGCAAGCAGGTTTATCAGCATCGAGAGGGCTATGACTACGCCAAGAAGCGGCATATCGAACCAGAAGTATGCGATAACGCCCATCACTACCGCATATAGTATCCCGTTACCGAGAGAGAGCAGAACCTCCTTGGTGATTACCCTTTTCGCCTCCTTGGGATCGATATCGCCCAGCGCAAGCCGTCGTACGGTTACCGTCAGAGACTGTGTACCGGCATTTCCCCCCATCGATGCGACGATGGGCATCAGGACCGCCAGTGCGACTATGGACTGAATGGTGGAGTCGAAAAGGCCGATCACTATCGATGCGGCTATCGCGGTTACGAGATTGATTCCGAGCCAGATCGCTCGGGACTTTCCCGCCTCTATGATATTTTCACTCTCCTCAGACTCCTCCTGGACACCGGCCATACCGTAGATCTGATCGGTCGCCTGCTTCTCCATGAGGTCGTAGATGTCGTCCGCGGTGATT
Source organism: Hydrogenimonas sp. (assembly GCA_003945285.1). Lineage (NCBI taxonomy): Bacteria > Pseudomonadati > Campylobacterota > Epsilonproteobacteria > Campylobacterales > Hydrogenimonadaceae > Hydrogenimonas > Hydrogenimonas sp. The sequence continues at coordinate 1,203,828 of AP019005.1, read as the reverse complement.
CGTCCGAGGAGTATACCGAACTCGTCCACTACCGGAATAACGTTCATGTTGTAGTTACCTGCCAGCTCTATAACCTTGTCTATCGAGTCGTTTGGGGTTACGGAGACGGTTAGCACCCCCTCTTTCTCTATAGCGTTACGGTATATTTCGCCGGGCCCCAGCAGAACCAGGTCCTCCATCGGCATCATACCCATGAAACGTTCATGCCTGTCTACTATAAATACATGATAGGCGTTGTTGAGTCTCCCTTCCAGCTTCATCTGTTTTAGGCGTTTTACCGACTCTCCTATAGTCTCGTCTATATAGGCTTTGAAGAGTTCGGTCTGCATGTGGGCACCGGCTTCGTTCTCATCGTAGCTGATGAGTTCCCGTATAACCTTGCTCTCCTCTTTGTCAATCTCTTCCAGGACCTCTTCCGCCTTGCTTTCATCGATCTCTTCGATCTGCTGAACTATGTCGGCGGCATCGTCGGTATCCATCTCTTCGATGATATCGGCCAGCTCTTTTACGTCGATCGCTTCGAGTGCATCTTCCTGTGCATTTTTGGAGAGTTCCGAAAGTACGTCCGCCTTGAGATCTTCGGGAAAGGATTTCAGAAGTTGTATGAATCTATTTTTGTCCTCTTCGCGTACCTGTTCTAGAAGTTCGGCAATTTCGTATGCCTGGGCGTTTTCATCCATCCCTTCAGTAAAGAGTTTTATGCGGCGTTCGATTTCGATACTGAGTTCTTCGATGTTACGCTCCATGGCTTCTCTCCTATGAGGTGCAGTTGAATGGGATTGTACTTAAGAGGACCTCTGAAAACCCTGAACTTTTGTACTTTGTTGTACGGTGTGGAGAGTGTCGGAGATATGAAATAGAGATAGAAGAATCCGACACGATTATTGCAGCCATGTACTTTAATCATCGTAACGATTTAAAACTAATCTATTTTCAGTTTGAGGGTAAAAAGTGAAAGGTGACTAGGTAATAAAAGCTATTCACATGTTGAAGAGTGAGTGAATTTCCTCTTTCAGCCCTGCTTACGCGAACTGAATGGCAAATCGCATCTAAGTACAGGCTTTCTCCGGGCTGCTTCAATTCCCATCGCTTTCGGTTTCGGACGCAAATGTTGCCTACGTTAACCGTTTGGGTGGTAAAATCATGATGCGGAACATATCTTCTGCGGGAAGGATAGTTGATGAAAATCGCTTTTTTTGAAATCAAGCCGGAGGAGAAGGAGTTTTTCTCGAAGCATCTTGCTGGTGAGGAGCTGTATTTCTTCGATGAAACGATAAACGAAGTACTGGATACCGAGGCCGATTACGAGGCTGTAAGCGTTTTTATACATTCACGCATCAACGACGATATATTGTCGAAACTGCCGAAGCTGCGTTACATCCAGACCAGGTCGACCGGGTACGAACATCTGGTTTGCGAAGCACTCTACAGACGCGGAGTCGTCGCCTCCAACGTTACCGGTTACGGCGGGCCGGCAGTTGCGGAGTTCGCTTTCTCTCTGCTTCTGAACTGCACCAGGCACACGCATACCGCTATCGGGAGAGCGAAAGAGGGTATTTTTGAGTACAGAGACCTCAAGGGTGTGGAGCTTTACGGCAAACGGCTTGGAATACTGGGGCTGGGAACGATAGGATCGCAGATGGCGCGCATCGGAAAAGGGTTCGGCATGGAGCTTGCCGTATGGTCGCGTTCGAGGCGTAGCATAGTCGACGAGCTCGGTATAGATTTTCAAACAGATCTCACCGAAGTTATGAAGATAAGCGACGTCTTGATGATAGCACTTCCTCTCACTCCATCCACAAAGGGGCTTATAAACAGACAGAATATCGGAAACCTGAAAAAAGATGCCGTGATAGTGAATGTCGCAAGGGCACAGATCATAGAGGATGAGCTCTACGGAAGTGTCGAAAACAGACTATGCCTGGATGTTATAAGTGATATAAGATATGTAGTACGCCACAACATTATCTATACACCGCATATGGCATACTATACGAAGGAAGCATTGGAGAGGATTATGGAAATTTCATTGAAAAACATGAGAGCTTTTATCGACTCCAAACCGCTTCCAAACTGTCTGAAGATTGCATGTGGCAGAGATTACGGGAAATAATCTATTCAGCGAGGAGTGAAGCTTTTGCAAGGGTATTTGCATGAGACGGAGAGTCTCCGCCGAAGCTTGGGTTTCACTCAAGCTTTGTTAATGTAGTAAAAAGGAGACAACTATGATGGAGTTTTTAAAAAGAGCCACAGAATGGGTGCTGGACAAAGAGGAGGAGGCTGCAAGAGAGTGCCGGATTGACCTGGACGATCTTCAAAAGCAGATCGATCTCATAAAAAACAAGAGAGATGCACTCAAAAAGGAGTGTGAAGAGAATATTGCAGAGTTGGAGCATATTCTCCGCCGCCTGGAGGTGATTAAGGCGAAAGAGGAGTCCTGCAGCCGCAAGTAGCGGTTCGGCTTCTATGCTGACCGAATGTTACGCAAAGCTTGGACAAAGCCAACGTTTCGGCGGATAGTGACCGTCCACCGAATGCACTGATATTACAAAACAAGCGAAGTGCGGTTTCTTTGGTAAATCTCGGATTTCCAGGTGGCGATATGTTTTTGCGTAGCGTCAACCGGTTACTGGGCGGCACTGAGCCTATCTATCGCTTCCTGCAGAGTTTCAAAGCCCAGCTTGCTCGACTCTTCGACCGACTTCATCTCCTCTACGGCAGCTCTGAAATCGTGTTTATCGAAGAACTGTTTCAGTGCGAGCTGTAGCCTTTGATGAACATTGTGATGATGCTTCTGTATCGATGAGAGTGTTTCACGACTGTTGGAGAGCAGTTTTACCAGCTCGGAAGAGAACCACTTTCCGAATCGGCAGCTGTTTTCATCGGTTATGGTGGTGTTTCTGCCTTCGAGGAGGGCGTTGTACCCCTGCAATTTCAAGTGTATGTGGTCTATCTTTCCGTTGCTCACCTTCATTCCGTTGATGACGGCCGACATATGCTTCTCGAGCTTATGGGAGTTCTCTATAACCTTCGATGTCCTTTCCTGGAAGTCCTGGAGCTGCTCCATCCCTCTTTGGGCATCGTTCTGAAAAGACTCTCCGGCTTCGACGATCGCGGATGAGCTCTGTTTGAGTGTGGAGATGTTTATCTCGACCTCCTGTGTAGCTTTCTGTGTACGCTCGGCCAGTTTTCTCACTTCATCGGCCACAACGGCGAAACCGCGGCCGTGTTCTCCGGCTCTTGCCGCCTCTATAGCCGCGTTGAGCGCCAGCAGGTTGGTCTGGTCGCTTATATCTTTTATCAGGTTTATGATTTCCGAAATTGATGCGACATGGTTGTTCAAAGCCTCCGAATCGTCCTTTAAAGAGGTAGACTTTTCGACTATATTCTCCATCGCCGCTATAACATCCGCACTCCGTCTTCCGATCTCCGCCGCCTCTTCCGTATTCGTCTCATTCAGGCGGCCGCTCTCTTCAAGCATCAGCAGGTTCTTCTCTATCGACTCCTGTAGGAAATCGGTACCGTCGTCGTAACTCTCCAAAAGCAGCTTCAGCAGTTCGGCCCTCAACTCCGAATCATCTTTGGACGACTGGCTCTGTTCGTTGCTTCTGGAGAGTGCAAGATCCTGCTCCATCTTCTCAATTTGCCGTTTTAAAGACAGATTCTCCTCTTTGAGCCGGGAGATCTCCTCCTCCATTCCTTTTACCTTCGCACCGGAAAACATGGAACTCCTTTATGAATACTTTAACCCAAATCTCGAAATAGAGATAGATGAACCAGACACGATCATTGCAGCCGTGTACTTTGGGGAAAACGTCTACGCACATGACGGGTGCGACCCAAATTTTCCCGAAACCGCCTGATGACAAGCATCGTAACGATTTAAAACTATCCTATTTCGAGACTTGGGTTTATTCTATATCGGTATGATGGAAATAAAATTGAACCTTGGTTATACGGTAACTGTTGAAGTAGTTTGGAGGTTGAAATTGTTGTTTCCGTGCCGGAGAGGCACGGAAAGATATAATTAGTTCCGGGTTGGAATCAGAACGGCTTCTACCCGGCGGTTTTGCGCTTTTCCTTCCGGTGTGTCGTTAGATGCTACCGGATTCTCCTCCCCATACGCTTTTGTTGTTATTCTCGAGGCTTCGATTCCTCTGGAGATGAGCTCTTTTTTAACGGCTTCGGCACGTTTGGCCGAGAGTTTGAGGTTGTAAGCGGCACTTCCGTCGCTGTCTGTGTAACCCTCAAGACGTACCTTAGTTTGCGGATGCTCTTTCATGAATTTGACGAGCTTGTCTATGTAAGGGGTGTCTTTGGATTCGATCTTGGCGGAGTTTGTGGCGAAATTGACATGCATGGTGAATCCTACTGCACACCCCTGTGCATCTACTTTGAAATCTTTCGGTGTCGCCGGGCACTTGTCGAGGTAGTCCGCTACGCCGTCTTGATCGCTGTCGAGAGCGCAGCCGTTTTCATCGACTATGGTTGTCTTGCTGTTCGGGCACTTGTCCATGAAGTCGGCTACACCGTCGTGATCGCTGTCGATAGGGCATCCCTTGGCGTCGACTTTTACTCCGTCCGGTGTACCCTTGCACTCATCTTTGTAGTCCGGAACGCCGTCCCCGTCTGTATCGAGGGGACATCCGTCGAGATCCACATCAACGCCTCTCGGCGTGTTCGGGCATCTATCCTCCGCGTCGGCAACACCGTCATTGTCGCTGTCTGGTGCTTTCACCGGCACTTCCGCTTTTACCGTGGCGGGTGCGGGTGCCTCTTTTTCAATCTCTCCGAAAGGGAGCATAAGGCCGGCCGTGTAGGCCAGGGTATGTCCGCCGTCATCATACCTGATGAAGTCTCTCGCTTCAAGTCTGAGGGCGAGGTCCTTGTAGACTTTCATTTTGAGTCCGAGGCCCAGGTTACCGATGAGACCGTCTCTGAGCCCACCGAGATTGTTCGTGAAATCCTCTACACCAAGACCAGCCAGAAGATATGGACGAATCCGGCTCTCCGGCTCGAGAAAGTGGTAGAGGTAGTTTGCTGTGATCTGGTGAGAGTCGGTATCTCTTCCGGGAACTAGATTTTTGTAATCTATACTGTCCATGAAGTCATAACCTAGCTCTATTGTCTGGCTCTCGTCAATATTGTAGCCCAGCCTCGCTCCGAGGCTGGTGCCGTTGTCCAGTAACTCTTTGTTCAGAGGTTCCACCCCGCCGAACATCGGCGTAATAGAGTATCTATATTCCGATGCCGTCAATGTTCCGGCTGCCGCAACGCTGAGCAGCAGTGCTCCAATCTTTTTCATTCAGTTCTCCTTCTGTAATATTTGGGCGAGATTATAACGTATTACAACATAAAGTAAATTGAGTTATTGTTAACGGTAATAAACCCAAATCTGAGATTTGGGGTAAATAGCCTGCTATATCCATCTCTTTTTCTTAAGCCATTTGAAGATCAGGTAGGCTATAAGCAGGTTGACTCCCCATACCGCGGCATATCCATATTTCCAATCGAGCTCCGGCATGAATCTGAAGTTCATTCCGTAGTTGCCGACGATGAACGTCAGAGGAAGGAAGATGAGTGAGATAGCCGCCAGCCGCTGCATCGCCTGGTTCATTCTGTTGCTTAGGAAACCCATGAGCAGGTTCTGGAGGTAGCCTGTGCGGTCAAGATATGTTTTCGATTCGTTGATGAGAAAGGAGAGGTGCTCTTTCAGGTCGATGAACTCGTACTTCAGTTTCTTTCTCATGACAACGGGGAAATGGTTGAAGATTTTATTGATGGTATCGTTTTGCTGTACGGAGAGTTTCGCTATTCGGTTGAGTGTTCTTCTGGCGAAGTAGAGATTCTTCTGTACCTCCTGCTCATCGAGTCTCTCGTTGAAAATACGATCCTCTATCTCTTCAAGCCTGTTGTCTATGTGGTCTATCACGCTCATCGTATGGTCGACCATGATATCTATAACCAGATATAGAACGTACTCCAGGGAGTCTGTCGGCTTGTAGCGTCTGTAGAGTCTGTTGACTATGGACTTGACTATCTTCTCCTCTCTGCTAAGAAAGATGAACTTCTGCTCGTGCATGATGATCGCTATATTTTTGTCGTTATAGAGAAGATCGTTCTCTTCATCTTTCTGAAAGTATTTCAAAATGGCCAGCTTGAAAGATTCGTTCTCCTCATAGGCTACACTCTGGTCTTCGTTGTTGATATCTTCGATGAAACTCTCGGGAAAGTTGTGCTTTTTCAGCCACTTTATGATCTCAATGTTCCCCATAGAGGTGAAGATTATCTGCTTTTTGTGTTCAAGGAGGTCGATCTCCTCTCTTCTGTAGAGCCGGTCGTCAGAAAAGATATACATTATCTCGCTCCTCGCGTTTTTTGGATGACTGAGCTTGTGCAAAATATGTCAGCCTTGCAATAGGTAGATGTCGACTTCATCGGTGGTCCGCATGTTGGGATCTCAAAGGAGATGTTACAACAGCTTGCCTCTCAATACGCTGAACGACAGAAAAGGTAAATGAGAACTTTGATAGAATAGCCGATCGACTATCGCATAAAGGATATTTGATATGAAAAAAGTAAACAGCTATTTTTTACGAAGTATAAAAGATATTCTACGCTGGGATGTTCTGAAAATAACGTTGGGGGTAGGACTCCCTCTCATGGCTATATGGATCGTTATAGGATGGCTCTACTGGGATCCTGCGGTCTCGATTACATCAAAAATTATAAGTTGGGTCCCTTTTTCGATTGTCAAGGCCAACGGTGCGCTTTTCATACTCTTTTTTATATGGTTTGTAGCGGTTCTGGTCAGTTTTGCAGTAATTACTGCCCTCGTGGGACCGCCCATACTTAGAAAATTCAAAGAGAACACATACTACTTCTATACATTTTCAACACTCTTGATCCTCTCCGCTGTGTGGGCGCTGGCTCTTCTTCTCAACTGGCATCTGGTAAATGCCGAAATACAGAAGCTTCTTACCATGTTGCCGTTTCAGACTGTGGCCGACGGTATAGCCTGGCTTATGGCTTTCTACCTCTTTTACAATCTTTTTATACTATCGCTCTACCTGATCATCTCATACTTCAGAAGGCCTTTCCTGGAGGCTATAAAAGAGATGGATTATCCGCATATCGACACATCCGGAAGCGGAATCAGCAAAAAGCACCATTTCGGTATTCTTCGCGATACGACTCTCTTTCTGATCTTGTCGGTACTGCTTTTTCCCTTATTGTTCATTCCGGTCGCCAACGTATTCGTGCAGCTCTTTCTCTGGGCGTGGCTATACAGGGAGTCGTACTTTCTGAGTACCTGTTCTCTCTACTGTAACGAAGATGACTATCAGCAGCTGCATCGGCACAGCTATACTATCTGGAGCATCGCTGTTTTCGCATCTCTTCTCAACTTCCTGCCTGCGATCAATATTTTTGCACCCTTTTTTGCACAGCTGATGTTCTTTCACTGGATAATGGAGCATAAGAGTAAAAGCTTGAATTGAAGGAAAGAAAATGAACAGTCCACTGGCAGGCAAACAGGTTCCAAGGAGTGAACTCGCGGATATTCCCGCTCTCGTATCTGCATACTACGAGCTTGAACCTGACCCGTCGAAGAGTACACAGAGGGTCTCTTTTGGCACATCGGGTCATCGCGGTAGCTCTCTTAAAAAGAGTTTCAACGAGATGCACGTGACTGCTATTTCACAGGCAGTATGCGACTATAGAAGAGAGAATGGGATCAGGGGACCTCTTTTCATGGGTATAGATACGCATGCCCTCTCCAGGCCTGCCCAGATGAGTGCCTTAAAAGTATTTGCAGCCAACGGTGTTGTCGTCAGAGTGGCAAAAGATGGAGAGTATACACCCACGCCGCTTGTCTCGTTCGCCGTTTTGGAGCACAACTCCAAACAGATAGCCCTTGCCGACGGTATCGTCATAACCCCTTCGCACAACCCCCCGGAAGACGGCGGTTTCAAGTACAATCCGCCCAACGGCGGTCCCGCCGAGAGCGATATAACGTCCGAAATCGAGAAGCGTGCCAACCAGCTTATGGAGAATGGTCTGAAAGGGGTGAAGAGTCTAGATTATGAAGAGGCTGTTCACTCGGAGTACGTATCTGAGTATGACTTCATCACCCCATATGTGGAAGCGCTTTCGGACATAGTAAGCCTGGAAGTGATAAAACACTCCGGACTGAAGCTAGCGGCTGATCCGCTCGGAGGCTCAGCAATAGGTGTATACAGGAAGATAAATGAGATCTACGGGCTCGATATCGACATCATAAACCCCTATGTCGACCCGACCTTTTCGTTCATGACACTCGATCATGACGGGAAGATAAGGATGGACTGCTCCTCGAAGTGGGCTATGGCCTCTTTGGTGAAACTGAGAGATAGTTACGATCTGGCGTTCGGGAACGATACCGACTCCGACAGGCACGGCATAGTGACACCGGTAGGCGGCCTTATGAACCCAAACCACTATCTATGCACGGCAACCTGGTATCTATTTACACACCGTAAGTGGCCCGACAGCCTGAAAATAGGCAAAACAGTTGTAAGCAGCTCCATGATAGACAAGATCGCCGCAAGCCTCGGGCGTGCAGTGTATGAAGTGCCTGTCGGTTTCAAATGGTTCGCCGACGGCCTGTTTGACGAAAAACTGGGGATAGGAGGAGAGGAGAGTGCCGGTGCGTCGTTTCTGAGATTTGATGCGGGTGTATGGACAACAGACAAAGACGGTATCATAATGAACCTTCTGGCGGCTGAGATGAAAGCGGTCACCGGAAAAGATCCCGCCGAAATATATGCAGGATTCGAAGAGGAGTTTGGCAAAGCCTACTACAGACGTATAGACGCGCCCGCGACACCGCAGCTGAAGGAGAGACTCAAAAATCTGGACGAAAGTGAGATAACGGAAACGACGCTGGGTGGAGACAAAATAGAGAAAATATTTACCGAAGCACCGGGAAACAGAGCCCCCATAGGCGGCCTGAAGATAGTGACCGCCAACGGCTGGATAGCGATAAGACCGTCCGGAACCGAGGATATATATAAGATATACGGTGAGAGTTTTCTCTCCGAAGAGCACCTCGAACAACTGCTTGAGGCCGCGCAAAATATCGTATCCGCGCTATAAGAGGTGTGAAAACTTTTCGGCCAAGCCCGCAAAAGAGAAAAGGCTGAAGCTAAGCTGAGAAATCAAAGATTTCGAGAAAGGGAGTAACCTAAAACAGCGTTTCGCTACCCGCGAACAAAGTGAGCGTCTGCCCCGCAAGGGGCGGACCATTATGTTACTTCTTTTGCAGGCCAAGCCCGCAAAAGAGCAGGGACTGAAGTCCCTACAACCCCCTGAAGCTACGAAATCGGAGATTTCGAGAAAGGGAGTAACCTAAAACAGCGTTTCGCTACCCGCGAACAAAGTGAGCGTCTGCCCCGCAAGGGGCAAGCTTTAGTGGCACAGCGCCCAGCGTAGTCTTCAGGAGCTTTGCTTCTGAAGACGTGTCAATAAAATGGCAAGCTTTAGTGCCACAGCGGCCAGCGTACTCTTCAGGGGCTTTGCTCCTGTTCGCGTATCAACAAGACCAAAAAAGGACCGAAGATGATAACCTATGACCTTGAACTGGGCTGGAGAGCCGACGATGAGGCGAACGAGCTGATGGCGGAAGCCTTCGGGAATCTTGTCTATGAGAGGGAAAAAGGTGTTGCGGGTTACTACAACCTGCCGCAAAACTCGAAGCTCATCGTCACGGAAGCAGAGGCTTACGCCTCTTCTAGCCGTCTGATACAGGAGTGCGACACTATTGCGGTCATAGGAATCGGCGGATCTTCCCTCGGTGCCAAGGCTGTCGATTCTGTTCTGAAGCACAGATACCCCGATGCGAAACGTCTCATTTTTCTTGAAAACCCAGATCCGGTCGAGCTGGATGAGAAGTTTGCAGCCATTGAGCGGGATAAAACCATTTTCATAGTCATTTCGAAATCCGGTACGACCATAGAGACGATCTCAATTTTCAAGGCGGTCATCGAGAAGTTCGATATCGATCTGGAGAGCGGTGACAAAGAGCGTATAATCGCGATTACGGACGAGGGGTCGGCTCTCTGCCGTTTCGTCGACCACTACGGCCTGAAAGCCTACACCATTCCCCATAACGTAGGCGGACGCTTCTCGGTACTGAGCAGTGTAGGCATCGTACCGCTCACATTTGCCGGATACGACACATGCTCCCTTCTCGAAGGTGCATCGCAGATGATTGAGAGTTTCTTCGACGGGACGGAGGAGCACCTGCTTATAAAAGCGGCCTTCATAGCCCGCAACTGGAGGGAGTACCGCACAAATGTGATCTTCGCTTACGCCTCATTCATGGAGGACTTCACAAAGTGGTATGTACAGCTCTGGGGCGAGTCTCTCGGCAAGATAGACCGCTGTGGAAACAGGGTGGGGCCGACACCAGCGGGACATATAGGATCGGTCGACCAGCACTCTTTCCTTCAACTTGTCATGCAGGGGCCCGCCGACAAGAGCGTCACCTTCATAAAGATTGAAAATTTTGAAAAAAAGTTGAAAATACCCGATATTAGACTTGAACATCTGCAAAAGTGTGACTATGTCAACGGACGTACATTCAACGAACTGATAAACGCGGAGTGTGACGCGACAAGAGAGAGTCTCGCAGGCGAGGGAGTTCCGGTCGACTCTATAACTCTCGACAGGGCGGACGAAGCCAATCTCGGACGGCTGATTATCTACTACGAGCTTCTCACTTCGCTGACCGGTGCGATGATGCAGATAGATACATACGACCAGCCCGGTGTTGAAAAGGGCAAGCAGATACTCGTAAAAAAATTCCAAAAGGCTCGAAACCAATGAATCTCTTTCCATATGCGATAGACGAGAAGTACAGTACCAAAGTGGCATACTTTTCAATGGAGTTCGCCATAGACCAGGCTCTGAAGACATACTCCGGCGGACTAGGATTTCTCGCAGGATCACATATGAGAAGCGCCAACGACAGAAGGCAGCATACGATCGGTGTTGGAATGCTGTGGAGTTACGGCTATTACGACCAGGGGCGGCACGAGGACAACACTCTCAAGATCGAATACCGCCGGAAATTCTACTACTTTATCGAAGATACCGGGATAAGGGTGGAGGTGAACATAAACGGAAAACCGGTTGTCGTCAAGGCCTACCTGCTCCCGGCTTCCACTTTCGACACCGCCCCGGTACTGCTGCTTACCACCGACTGTTTCGAGAATGACCACCTGGCCCGCACGATCAGCCACAAACTCTACGACGCCAACGAAGAGACGAGAATAGCCCAGGAGATAGTACTGGGAGTCGGCGGTGTCAAAGTTCTGGACGCTCTGGGGATAGATGTGGATATCTACCATATGAACGAGGGGCATTCACTTCCGCTTGTTTTCGAACTGATGAAGAGGTATCCCGATCTGGAGGAGCTGAAAAAACATGTGGTATTTACGACACATACGCCGGAGATGGCGGGGAACGAAGAGCATGACGCCCATCTGCTGGAACGTATGGGTTTTTTCAACGGTTTCTCTTTCGATGAGATAGGGAGAAAGCTGAACTATCACGACAAGAGCTTTTCGCTGACGGTGGGTGCTCTCAAAACCTCCAAAAGGGCGAACGCCGTCTCTAAAATCCACGAAAAAGTGGCCAACGAGATGTGGAAAGATGTAGAGGGCAGGTGTGAAATCATCAGCATAACAAATGCGCAGAATATGCGCTACTGGGCCGACAAACAGCTTCTCAGCTGGATGCAGGAGCATGAGGATTATCAGCTTGTCGGAAGGAAGAAACATCTGAAGCATATTCTTTTCGAAGAGGTGGCGCATCAGACCGGTAAACTTTTCGACCCGGATATCCTGACGATAGTCTGGGCCCGCAGATTCGCCGAGTATAAACGGCCCGGTCTGCTTACCTACGATATGGAGCGTTTCAGGAGGCTCATAGGCAACAGCGAGAGACCTGTGCAGATAATCTGGGCAGGAAAGCCCTATCCTCTGGACTACAGGGCCGTGCAGATGTTCAATGACCTGGTAATGATGAGCCGCGAGTTTAAAAATGTGGCTGTACTGATAGGCTACGAACTTCGTCTTTCGAAGCTGCTGAAGCAGGGAAGCGACCTTTGGCTGAATACCCCCAGATGGGGGCGTGAAGCGAGCGGTACCAGCGGGATGAGCGCAGGGGTAAACGCTTCGATCCACTTCTCCGTCGACGACGGCTGGCACGCAGAGTTCCAAAAGGACGGGATAAACTCCTTCACCATTCCCCACGCCGATCCTTCGCTGCCGGTCGAAGAGATCGACCGACTCGACTACCTGAGCATGATGGAGAAGCTCGAAGAGACGATTATCCCGATGTACTACGAGAATGAAAAAGAGTGGCTAAACATCGCAAAAAACGGAATGAACGACATCATAGCCTACTTCAGCTCTTCGCGCATGGTTGAGGAGTATTACGAAAAGCTCTACGACTTCCAGCGGGAGTCCAGGTCGCACCTGTTGATGTAACGGACACTTTTTCCCTGAAATATCTTCTCCCCGAGATATCCGGTCACCAGCAGAAAAGCGGAGGGCTCGATTTTCGCCGCTTTCAGAAATTTGGATGTAAGCTCCTTTTCGCTTTCAAACTCTTCGATACATACACAGGAGTTCACCCCCCATACGATGGTGCACTTTTTAAGCAGCGAGCGGTCGGGGGTAATGGCGTAAATCGGCTTTTGGGGCCTGAACCTGCTCAGATGGCGTACCGTATACCCAGAGAGTGTAAGAGCCGCTACAAAATCGCAGGGTACCAGCTTCGACATCTCTACGGCTGCGTGCGGGAAAGCCTCTCTGGAGCCGGGTTCGATGTCGCTCGGAACCCTGCAGTATTGCTGGGTCTGCAGAATCGTCTCCTTTAGCACTTCGACAGCTTTCTCCGGGTACTTGCCGACCGCGGTCTCGTCGGAGAGCATTACCGCATCCGTACCGTCCAGTACCGCGTTTGCGATGTCGGATACTTCAGCTCTTGTCGGGTAGGGCGAGTTCACCATGGAGGTCAACATCTGTGTTGCTGTTATGACCGGTTTGGCTTTTGCATTGCACTTTTTGATTATCTCTTTTTGTAGCAGCGGGACCCTGAAGAGTCCTGCTTCCGCTCCCAGGTCGCCCCTTGCGACCATGACGGCATCGCTCGCCTCGATAATCGAATCGATCCGCTCCAGGGCGCTTTTGCGCTCTATCTTCGCTATTATCCACGTATCCCCGCCGGCCTCCCCGACTATTTTGCGCGCCTCTTTTATATCCTCCCGGGAGCTCACGAACGAAACCGCTACAAAATCTACTCCGGCTTTCGCACCGAAACGAAGATCTTCTCTATCTTTGTCGGTCAGGGCACTCAGGTCTATGCGGCTGTCCGGTATATTGACCCCTTTCCCTTCGGCAAGCGTTCCCGGGGTGAGAACTTCCAGATCTACCCTTCCATCCTCTTTACCGGTTATGCGTACATGGACCGTACCGTCCGCGAAAAAGAGCTCCTCACCCACGTGCATCGACTCTATCAGCTCCGGGTGTGTTATGGAGAATGCCTGCTCCGAGGCGGTTTTTGCCATGACGAGCCTGTCGCCGCGCTCGACCTTCATCCGTCTGTTCAGCCCTTTTATACGTATTTTCGGCCCGCAGATATCCTGAAGAACAGCTACGAGCCTCCCTTTTTCATCCGCTATCGAGCGGATGTTGAAGATCGTCTCCATATGTTCGTCGTGTGTACCGTAGGAGAAGTTCAGCCTGAAAATGTTCACCCCCGCCTCTATCAGTCTCCCGATAGACTCCCTACTGTTTGTAGAGGGGCCCAGTGTGGCTACTATTTTGACTTTCGGATGCAACCGGAACTCCTTGTTTACCAATGTGTGTTAACATTATACATCCCTGATGATACAAAGAGGTTACCGAAGCTCCCGTTTTTGAGCTCTTAGCTTCGGAGTGTGTAGAATCCGGCAGCATATCTTCAGGATATGCGGCGGCCCTCTTGAAATGTGTGCTCCGTCTGTTTCGAAGCTTCAGGGGGGTGCAGGGGACGGTCAGTCCCCGCCGTTTTCCGGGCTTTGCCCCGGGGTTCTGTTCTGTCATAAAGAGGTTACGATTTGCTTTCCGGCTCTGCACGAAGTGCGGAAGCCGTCTCGAAATCTGTGATTTCGAAGCTTCAGGGGGGTGCAGGGGACGGTCAGTCCCCGCCGTTTTCCGGGCTTTGCCCGGAAAATGATTCAATCAAATAAAAAAGGAGAGCGAATGTCACTGGCCATAATCTGTTCCGGAGGAGACGCTCCCGGTATGAACCCGGCTATCAAAAAGTTCGTAGATTACGTATACGAAAAGGGGGAGACTCCATATTTCGTATATAACGGTCTCGAAGGGCTCATAGACGGTGAAATAGTCCCTGCGACACACAAAGATGTAGCCGGTATCGTTCACAGGGGAGGCGCTATAATCCGTTCATCGCGCTCAAAGCGTTTTTACGAATACGGATATAGGAAAACCGCATATGAAAACCTCCAAAAACACGGCATTAAGGGGCTGGTCGTTCTGGGAGGCGACGGTTCGTTTCGTGCTCTGGATAGGCTCAGTGAAGAGTTCGAACTCAACTTCGTAGGAATTCCAACTACCATAGACAACGACATCTACGGTACCGATACCTGTATAGGTGTCGATACGGCCTTGAATGTCATACGCGACGCCCTGGACAAGATCAGAGATACCGCATCGACCTTCAGCCGGGCTTTCGTTGTAGAGGTTATGGGCAGGGAGTGCGGTTATCTGGCGGCGGTTTCGGCCATTACGAGCGGGGCGGAGATATGCCTGATACCTGAAGCCGACTTCAACAAAAGCGTAGCCGAAGAGCATCTGAAAAGGGAGATAGAGCAGGGCAGGAGCTATATACTCTCTATAGTTGCGGAAGGGACGAAGATGACGAATGAAATAGCGGAGTGGCTCGAAAAGGATATCGGAATGGAGACGCGAATCACCGTACTGGGCCATATACAGCGCGGCGGAAGCCCCACGGTAAACGATCGAATGCTCGCCTTCGAGTTCACTGTCCGTGCGGTTGACCATCTGCTCCAATCGAAAAACTCCAACAAAGTGATGGTGATCGAGAACGGCGAATACGGTATGAGGGATATCAGGGAGATAGTCGAAAACCGCTACAGAATAGACCCGGAACTGCTGGGTATGCTAAACAGGCTCGACTGAGCGGTGCCGTATTTGGTTATAATAAAACAGGTTGGCTTACATTCGGAGCGAGACAGCGGTTCCGAAACTTCAGTGAGGGATGTCCGGGCCTACCCGGGGGATCAGTTCTGTATAAAGGGTTACGAGTTGCTTTCCGGCTCTGCACGAAGTGCGGAAGCCGTCTCGAAATCTGTGATTTACTAACTGACCTTACACAAAATTCGCACGCCGAGCGGGATTTGCCCTGCGGGACGCTGCAAAATATCTAAAAACCGCTGACGCCTTCGGCGTCCTGACGGGCAGGCGCGGTTTTTTGAACGATATTTTTCCGCTCAAATCCCGGGGGGGACAAATTTTGCGTAAGGTCAGTTACTAAAGAAACTGCGCTACGCTTGTTTTCGAAGCTTCAGGGGGGTGCAGGGGACGGTCAGTCCCCGCCGTTTTCCGGGCTTTGCCCGGGGATCTGTTCAGTATAAAGAGGTTATAAGCTGCTTTCCGGCTCTGCACGAAGTGCGGAAGCCGTCTCGAAATCTGTGATTTCGAAGCTTTAGGGGGGTGCAGGGGACGTTCAGTCCCCGCCGTTTTCCGGGCTTTGCCCGGAAAACGATTTAATCAAATAAAAAAAGGAGGGGAAGATGGTCAAGATTACCAGAAAAGGAGAGAGGGCCTGGGTCACGTTTACCGTTGACGGCAACGGTTTCGAATCGGTAGAGATAAAAGGCAGCTGGAACGACTGGAAAGCGGAACGGATGAAGCGCAAAAAGAACGGCGATTTCTATATTGTGAAAATTCTCCCCGCAGGCGGCACATTCGAGTTCGGCTATCTCCCCGCAGAAGGCGGGTGGATCCATGACGAGACTCTCCCCACATCAAACACACCGTTCGGAAGCAGGAATTCGGTTTTAAATATCTAGACAGAGTGGAGACGAATGAGGAGATAAATAGAAGGAGGGTCTAATGTCGAAGAAGATAAAAGCGGTGGTGATGGCCGGCGGATTCGGCACCCGCATACAGCCGCTCACCCACTCGATACCTAAGCCGATGCTGCCGGTCGTGAATCTGCCCATGATGGAACATACGATGAGACGGCTGGCCGAGATAGGAATAAAAGAGTTCATAATACTGCTCTATTTCAAACCCGACGTAATAAAAAACCATTTCGGCGACGGCAGCGAGATGGGATGGAAGATAGAGTACGTTCTTCCCGACGACGACTACGGAACTGCGGGAGCCGTCGGGTTTGCAAGAGAGTATCTGGATACTACATTCATGATAGTGAGCGGTGACCTTGTTACCGATTTCGATTTCAAGAAGATCGTCGACTTTCACAAAAAGAGGCGCTCGAAACTGACGATAACGCTCACTTCAGTGGAGAACCCCCTTCAGTTCGGTGTCGTAATTACCGATGAGAACGGCAAGATCGAAAAGTTTCTCGAAAAACCGAGCTGGGGAGAGGTCTTCAGCGATACTATAAACACCGGTATCTATCTGATAGAACCGGAGATACTCAACTACATACCCGTAGGCGAGAATTTCGACTTCGCCAAAGATCTTTTTCCGCTTCTGATGGAGGAGGGTGTAGATATTCTCGGGTACGATGCCGTCGGCTACTGGCGCGATGTAGGAAATCCGGAGAGTTATCGCGAAGTACATGACGACATCTTCAACCACAGGCTGGAGTTCAAGATTCCGGGAAGAAGAGTCGACTATCCGGACGGCACCCTCTATCTTACGGGCGAGAGCGAGATAGGTGACGATGTGGAGATAATAGACACCGTAGTCATAGGAGATGGTGTCACAATAGGAAAACATACCCGCCTTCACAATGTGGCGATAGGCGACAACGTGACCATTGGAAACGAGTGCAAAATAAGAAACTCTGTACTGTGGCACGATATAAGGATCGGCAAGAAGGTTGTATTGGACAACTCGGTTATATGCAACGACAACAAGATAGCCGACGGTGTGGTAGCGAAGGCCGGTCTCATACTGGCAGAAGGGTGTGAGGTAGGGAAGCTGGCACACTTCGAGCAGGATGTGACCGTATGGCCCGACAAGAAGATAGAGCCCGCTGCGATAGTCAACAACAACATAGTCTGGGGCAGCCGTTACCGCAACGCCATATTTGAAAACGGAAGCATTGTAGGCAAGAGCAATATCGAGATAAGCTGCGAAATGGCGTGCAAGATAGGCGAGGCGTTCGGATCGCAGCTTCCTGCGGGTAGCCGTGTCGCCGTAGGCCGGGACTACGACAAAAATCCGCGCATGATAAAGCGGGCGTTCGTCGGCGGCCTCCTTGCAGCCGGTATAGACGTGGTGGACCTGAGAGCGATTCCGCCTGCGGTACTGCGGTACAACCTTAGCAGAGACCCCTCTCTTCTGGGCGGAGTTCACTTCAGGAAGAGTCTTGTAGACCCAGCCGGTGTACAGATAACAATATATACCGAAGAGGGGCTCAGGATAGACTCCAACTCCGCCAAGAGTATAGAGAAGACCTTTTTCAAAGAGGATTTCAGGCGTGTAGACTACAACGAGATAGGTACCATCCACGACAGCCACCTCTATCGGCACGACAGCTGCATCTCCTACAAGGATGCGCTGGAGAAGGCGATAGACCACAAGATCATCAGGACGAAAGGCTTCCGTGTGGCTGTCGACCTCATGTTCGGCATCACCAAAGATGTCTTTCCGCAGATAATGACCGATCTGCAGATAGACAACATAATGCTAAACGCCTATACCGACACCAGAAAACTCTCCAATATCCACAATGTGAAGATCAAGTTGAAAGAGGATATCTCCAGAGTCGTAACGGGACTGGGACTAGATATGGGAGTTCTCATATATCCCCACGGCCAGAGATTGACTCTCATAACGGACAAGGGCGACGTTCTAAACAAAGTGGAGGCGCTGAACGCGGTTTTGGAGCTGATGAATATGGAGGCGGAGCACAGGCAGACGAAAATGAAGGTCTTTTTGCCCACATGGGCCCCTGATCTTATGGATGTATCCTACTCGAACCTCCAGATAAAACGGGGCAAATACTCCAACTTCAAAGCCTCCACGCTCAAACGTTTCGATCTGATAGCGACGATAGACGGAAACTACGCATTCACCGAATTTTCACTCTACAGGGACGCGATGTATGCGAGTATCAAGATCATGGAGCTACTGACGAGACACGAGGTGAGCCTTTCGGAGGTGGCCAAGGAGATGACGCACTTCTACTTCCACATATGCCGCATCCCCTGTCCCCAGTCGATGAAGGGAAAGATGATGCGCAAGTTCCTGGAGTATGCGAAGGGAAAAAAATCCTCCACCACGGACGGCGTAAAGATATGGGAGAACGAGACAGACTGGATTTTGATGATACCGGACCAGTACAGTGAACATCTGAACTTCTATATTCAGGCTCTCGATACCAAACGCGGAAAGAAGCTGCACGACTACTACCGCAGTATGATAGACGAGTGGATGAAGACCAACTGACCATGCTGAAACTCGCGTTTTTGTGGCATATGCACCAGCCCGATTACAGGGGAAGCGACGGAGTGATGAGAATGCCGTGGGTATTTTTGCATGCTATAAAAGACTATTATGAAATGCCCTGGCTCCTGTCGCGCCGCAAAGAGATCAGGGCGACGTTCAATCTTACCCCGCCCCTGATAGAGCAGCTCCTTCTGTATGAGAGAGAGGGTTTGGAGTGTGACCGATTCTTGAGCCTCTTGGCAAAAGAGCCGCACGAACTGGGAAGCGAAGAGCGTGAATGGATGGTGAAAATATGCAAAAGCAGCTGGTACGATACCATGGTAAAGCCTCTGAAACGGTATGCGGAGCTCTTTGAACGGACCTCTTTTCAAGATAGTGAACTCATAGAGCTGCAGGTACTGTTTCTGCTCTCATGGTGCGGCAACTATCTAAGAGGCAACGATGAGGTCGTCACGGCCCTGCTGCAGAAAGAGCGAGGTTACGATTCGGACGATAAAACGGAGCTTTTGAACTCACTTCTCGACTTCATACCGGAGATACTGCCCTTTTACGCCCGGCTGCGGAAGGAGGGGCGGATATCACTCTCTACGACACCTATGAACCACCCGATACTGCCTCTTTTGATAGATATGAAGTGTGCCGAGGTATCGAACCCGAAAACAGAAATCCCCGCCAATTACATGCCGATGCCCGAAGATGCAAAAGAGCAGGTATCGCTGGCTGTAGAGCTCTATGGTGAGGTTTTCGGCTCTGCACCCAAAGGTATGTGGCCCGCCGAGGGGGCGGTCGATGAAAAGAGTATAGAGCTCTATGCGAAGTACGGAATTGGGTGGATCGCCACGGATGAGGAGATACTCTTCAAATCTCTGGGGAAGCGGGAGAGGAGAGAGCTCTACCGGCCGTACTCTTTTGCGGGGGTGAATATCCTCTTCAGGGACCATCCCCTGAGCGATCTGATAGGTTTTACATACAGATTCAAGAGGGCCGAAGATGCGGCGAGGGACTTCATGAGAAGGTTGAAAGCTATCTCGGGGAGTTATAAAGAGCCGCTGGTTTCGGTAATTCTCGACGGGGAAAATGCGTGGGAGTTCTATGAAAACAACGCTTTGGACTTCTTCGAAGAGCTCTACGGCAGACTCGAAGAGGCTGAGTGGTGCGGTTGCGTAACGATGGAGGAGGCGGCAAAGGAGCGGGGCGCGGTTTTGAAAAGAGTCCATCCCGGCTCCTGGATATACGGGAATTTCGATACATGGGTAGGCCACCCTCAGAAAAATGCGGCGTGGGAGCTCTTTTTCCAGACGAAGGCGGACTACTTCCGTCACGAAGCGGAATTGAGAAAAGAGGAGAGAGAGAAGATAGAGTACAACTTTCTCGCCTGCGAATGCTCCGACTGGTATTGGTGGTACGGAGAGGATCACCACACCGAGTATGCCGACGACTTCGACCGTCTCTTCAGGGGACACCTTATAGAGATTTACAGGCTTATGGGAGTTGCGGTACCGTCCGATCTCTTCAGGCCGATCGTTCCCGATCAAAACCTCCGTTCACTCATCAGCGAACCGAAATTCCCTATCCATCCCGTAATAGACGGCAGAGTCAGCTCCTTTTTCGAGTGGCTCGGGAGCGGTATGATGGACGAGAGAGCCGTTTTCGGTACGATGGAGGGCTCGAGGGGTCCGATAGAAAAGATATACTGGGGGCAGGACGAGAGGCATCTCTACCTGCGCCTGGACGGCGATATTGAGAGGCTTGCAGAAGGAGCGGTGATAAAAATCTACACCGATACGGAAGATGAGCCGATAGTTCTGGATACACGGCATCTCTCAAAGAGAGGCTATGTAAAAGCCGCCCTGGATACCATTATGGAGATATCGATCGACAAGCGGCGTTTCGGCGGGGCCGAGACGGTTCAGCTGCGTATGGAGATAGAGATAGGAGCCGAAGCGGTGCAGACACTGCCCGGCGTTTACGAGCTGAGAATCGATCTGAACGACGATTACAGTGAAAACTGGTTCGTATGAGGAGATGAGAGTGGAAAAGAGAAGATATACGCTCCTATTCGGAGTCCATATGCACCAGCCCGTGGACAACTTCGACGAAGCGGTAAAAAGAGCCGTAGAGAGCTGCTATGCGCCATTTTTCGCAACGATGCGGCGATACCCGGAGTTTCGCTTCAGCGTACACTGCAGCGGATGGCTTCTGCTGAAGATCGAAAAAGAGTATCCGGAGCTTTTTGCGGATATGAAGGCCCTTGCGCAAGGAGGCAGCGTCGAGTATCTGAGTGCCGGCTTTTACGAGCCTGTTCTGAGCGCCATACCTTCAAAGGACCGGGTAGGGCAGATAAGAGGGCTGTCGCAGGCTATTGAAGATAGATTTTCGCAGCGTCCGCGGGGACTTTGGCTGACGGAGAGGGTGTGGGAGTCGGGGCAGGTTTGCGATATTGTCGAAGCCGGCATGGAGTATCTGCTTGTGGACGACTACCATTTCATAGCGGCCGGTTTCGACAAAAGTGAGCTCAACGGTTTCTACCTGAGCGAAGAGGGCGGCAGTAAAATCGCACTCTTTCCGATCTCCCGGCCCCTCAGATACGCGATACCCTTCAAGCCGGTCGAGACAGCCGTTGAGGCCCTCAAGAGAGCGGCCGGAGAAGATGGCGCGGCCATAATCTTCGACGATGCGGAGAAGTTCGGAATGTGGCCCGGTACGAATGAGTGGGTGCACAAGAGGGGGTGGCTAAAAGAGTTTGTCGAAACGGTACTCGAAGATGGTGAGATAGATACGACTCTATACGGCAACTATCTTTCCGAAAAGAGGGCGAAAGGGGTTGCCTACCTTCCGAGCGTCTCCTACTACGAGATGGGAGAGTGGAGCCTCAAAGCGGATGACGCTCTTGCACTGGAGAGGCTCAGAGCCGAAATGGGTGAGGAGCGCTTCGAGCGGGAGGGTATCAAGTTTCTGAAAGGGGGCATCTGGAAGAACTTCTTCGTCAAATATGAGGAGTCCAACCGTCTGCACAAGAGGATGCTCGAGTGCTCCGGGAGTGGACCGGATACCCCGGAGTATAGAGAGTCGCTCTATGCGCTCCAGACGAATGACGTATTCTGGCACGGCGTCTTTGGCGGTATCTACCTCCCCAACCTGCGTGACAACGCCTACCGCTACCTTATGGAGTGCGAAAATATGCGTTACGGCGACGAGATCTCCTTAGAGTCCTCAGACAGGGACCTGAACGGGTTCGAAGAGGTAAAGTGGGTCGGAAAGGGGATCATCGCAAGATTTGACAGCCGTTACGGTGGCCAGCTGGTGGAGCTGTGCGACAGGAGTAAGCTGTTCAATTTCCAGAATGTGCTTACGCGCAGGAAAGAGGCGTACCACGAGAAGATATTCGGGAGCGGCGCATCGACAAACGGGGCCAAACCGGAAGAGGAGGGGATAAGCACGATCCACAACGCGGCACACCGTGCCGATGGAGCGATACGCGAAGCCCTGGTATACGACTGGTATATAAAGAACTCCTTCATCGACCACATTAGCGACCACACCCTGGACGCTGAGAGTTTCAGAAGGTGCAGCTTCAGGGAGTTTTCCGATTTCGCCGATCAGCCTTTCGAACTGCGCACCGGCGCAAGGAGCGCTACATTCACGAGGCAGGGGGGCATCTACGACAGTGACGGCAAGTCCGATACCCGGCTGGTAAAGCGTTACGACTTCGAAGATGACGGCTTCGGTTTTACCATCGATCTGGAGAGCGAAAGCTCTCATATTTATGAATATGGAATCGAGTTGAATCTCCATTTCGCCGAGATCGGAAATATTCGCCTGCTCGATAGACCGTTTGAGAGCGGAACATGGCACGAGCTGCGCTCTTTTTCCATCGAAGATGGCTACACCGGAAGGGTTCTGCGGTTCGAGGCCGATCACTACTTCTCTTTGATGGCGGTTTTGCTGCAGAGTGTCTCACAGAGCGAGGAGGGTTTCGAACTGATGACACAGGGAGTCAGTATGATGGTTGTGATGCCTTTTTCGAAAAAGCTTTCGGTTTGCGGTTCGTTGAAGGTGAGCGATGTCTGATATTCGTTACGATCCGATTCTGGACGAGTACTCCGTTATCGCACCGGAGCGACTCCATAGGCCAGACAGCTTCGCCGAGAGCCGTAAGGAGAGACGAAAAAGAGCCAGGGAGTGTCCCTTTTGCGAGGGGCACGAGTCTATGACTCCCCACGAGATATTTGCCGTAAGAGAGAATGAACCGGACGGGCCGGGCTGGAAGACACGGGTAGTCCCGAATCTGTACAAAGCCGTAAAGATCGAGGCCCCCTGGGTTATGCACGAGGAGGGAATCTACAGGAGGTGGGAGGGGTTCGGAGCGCATGAGATTATAATAGACACACCACGCCATCTTACGAGAATGGATGAGTGGAGCGACGATGAGTATTTCAACTGGCTCTATACGCTGCGTGCCCGCCTGAACGATCTTAGAAACGATATACGGCTTTTGTATATAAGTCTCTTTAAAAACCACGGCCGCAATGCCGCTTCGACACAGCCTCATCCGCACACCCAGCTCATAGCTCTGCCTACGGCGCCGGTCGCTCTTTTGAAGCGGATGAAACATGCCGGAAACTACTATAAGGAGCATGGCGAGAACCTCTTCGATGCCCTTGTCTCATCCGAAGTTGCGGCCAAAGAGCGTATTGTGGCGGAGAGTCCCGGTTTTACCGTGATGTGCCCATACGCCTCATCGTTCGCATTCGAGACCGCCATCGTATCCAAAAAGAGCGGTGTCGGCGACCTAGGAGGGTTGAACGACGCCGACCTGCACGAACTGGCCGGAGTTATGAAAAGGGTTATAGGTGCGCTCTACAGGGAGCTCGGAGAGTTCGATTTCAACATCACTTTCAATACGCCGCCGCTGCAAAAGAGTCTCTCTACCGAAGAGTTTTTCGACGATATAGCCAAAATATGGCGTATCAGGATAAGAATTTTGCCCCGTCTTTTCAGGCTCGGAGGCTTCGAACTGGGCAGCGGTATGCAGATAAACCCCGTACTGCCCGAAGAGGCGGCAGCGCTTCTAAGAGAGAGTATCGAGGAGCAGATATGAAAATAGTTTTCGCTTCCGCCGAGATCTTCCCTTTCGCCAAGAGCGGAGGGCTTGCCGATATCGCCCATGCACTTCCGGCCGCACTCGGCGAGAAGGCTGACGTCACCGTGGTAATGCCGCTTTACCGCTTCATAGATAAGGAGCGCTTCTGTATACGCCCCACCGGAGAGCACTTCGTCCTGAACTTCGGCAGAGAAACGTATGACGTAGAGATATTCGCCGGTGCATGTGAAGGCAAAGAGGTTCTCTTCGTCTACAACCGGCTGCTGTGCGACCGTGACCACCTCTACGGCCCTCCGGGAGAGGGGTACGAAGATAACGACGTTCGCTTCAGCATCTTCTGCCGGGCGATCGTGGAGCTGGTGAAGATACACTCTTTCGAGATAATGCACCTCAACGACTGGCACACCGCCCTTGCGGCTCTTATCGCACACGATGAGGGTGTCAGGGCAAAAATCGTCTACACTATCCACAACCTCGCATACCAGGGTATCTTTCCCGCAGAATCGCTCGAAAGAACCGGGATCGCGAAGAGGCATTTCAATATGGAAGAGCTGGAGTTCTACGGAGAGGTCAACTGGATGAAAGGGGGCATCGCCCACGCCGATGCGGTGACGACCGTGAGCCCCAGCTATGCCGTAGAGATACAGGAGGCTGAGTACGGGTGCGGACTGGACGGTTTTATGAGAAAACACAACGGCAAGCTCAAAGGTATACTCAACGGCATAGACTACTCCATCTTCGACCCTCTCTCCGATCCCTCCATACCTGAACGTTTCGACTCTGAAAACCTCGAAGGGAAGAGTCTATGCAAAGAGAGTTTCTTGCGGGAGGCCGGCTTTGATATAGATAAATATGAACTACCGCTCTTCATCTTCATAGGACGTTTCACGGAGCAAAAAGGTATAGAGCTCATTGTAGAGGCGGCAAAGAAGTTGGCCCGACTCCCGCTTCTGCTGGCCATTCTGGGGGAGGGTGAGCGGAAGTACCGCGAGCAGCTTCGAAGCATCTGCGACAGATACCCGAACATTGCCGTCAAATTCGGATATGACGAGGCGCTCTCACGCCGAATGTACGCGGCGGCCGACTTTCTTCTTATGCCGTCACGCTTCGAGCCGTGCGGCCTCAACCAGATGATAGCGATGAGATACGGCGCAATACCGGTAGTTCACGCTGTCGGCGGCCTTCGCGACACTGTCCACCCTATAGAGAGCAATGAGCCTCTGTGCGGACTGGGCTTCAGGTTTGAAAAGATGGAGGCTGCCGATTTTTTGGATGCGGTGAAGAGGGCTCTTTCACTCTACGCCGCACTCCACAAGATGCAAAGAACAAGGGAGTTCGACATGAGTTGCGACTTCTCCGTCGGAAGATGTGCCAAGCGCTACCTTGAACTCTACAGGAGTCTATTGTGAGCAGACTTGCGGTAGATGCGGGCGGCACCTGGTTCAGGTATGAAATAGCCGGCGAAGAGGAGGTGTGCGGCAGGGTTCCGGCAAAGAGTACGAAGCTGGGCTCATTTATCTCTTCACTCCTTGAAAAACACCCGCATATAGATGCGGTGGCGATCTCTTTCGCCGGACAGGTAGACGAAGGTGTCATACTTTCGGCACCGAACATAGAGATAGACGAACCGGAGATAGAGAACTTCATAGAGAACCGTTTCGGTATACCCCTGAAAATAGAGAATGACCTGAACTGCGCGGCACTGGCGGAATCGGTCTACTGGAACGAAAAGGAGCTGGCGGCCATCTACTCCGGTACGGGACTGGGGTGCGGCATCGTCTCGCGCGGTGAGATAGTGCACGGATGGCGCGGCATGGCGGGTGAGATCGGCCACATTCCCTACAAAAAGACGCCGTTGCGTTGCGGATGCGGAAAAGATAACTGCATAGAGCTGTTCGCTTCCGGCAGCGGTATGAAGAAGTGGATGGAGTTTTCAGGCTGCGGCGGCGAGCCGGATCTTCGAATGCTGGCAGACTCCGACAGAGCGGAGTGCAGAAAAATCGCGGCAGACTATCTTGAAGCGATGCTGACGGCTACGGCGACCGTCGTGACACTGTTCAATCCCAAAAGAGTGGTTCTGGGAGGCGGAGTGTTGGCACACAATCCCGATATCGTACCGAAGATAGAAGAGAGGATAGACCGTTATGCACTTCCCGCAAGCTGCGAAGGTCTTGCTGTAGTCCAGAGTCGAATAGAAAACGCCTCCATGCAAGGGGCAAAGCTTCTCTTGGATACAATGACGACAGTTTCACGGGATTGAAAAGGAGAGATATGAGGGAGAGACTTAAAATTCTTTTTACGGCATCCGAGGCTGTTCCGTTCGCAAAAACCGGAGGACTTGCGGATGTCGCCGGCGCACTTCCGAAAGCACTGGGTGAGCTCGGACACGATGTGGTCGTCGTGATGCCTCGCTACTACACTATAGACCGCTCCGCTCTGGAGCATATTCCGGGACCTCTCGGCGTTCCTATGGGGCCGATGGGCACATTGTGGACCGGTGTATACCGAAGCACTCTGCCCGGAAGCGATCTGCCGGTCTACTTCATAGATTACGAGGCGTTCTACGGCCGCTCCGGCCTCTATGCCGACGAGAACGGCTTCAGCTATGACGACAACGACAGCCGTTTCATATTTTTGAGCAAAGCCGCCTTCGAACTGGCGCGCAGGCTCGACTTCCGACCCGATATTATCCACTCCAACGACTGGCATACCGCTCTTCAGCCTCTTCTGCTCAAAACCCGTTATTCATTCGACGAACTTTTCAAAGATGGCGTATCGGTGCTTACGATACACAACCTCCAGCATCAGGGACTCTTTTCCAAAGGTGCCGTCGATGTCGCCGAGGTGGGCTGGGAGCACTTCAATCCTCATGAACTGGAAGCGATGGACGGAATGAACTTTCTAAAAGGCGGAATAGCCGCCGCCGATGCCGTAACCACCGTCAGCAGAAGATATGCCGCAGAGATACAGACACCGGAGTTCGGTTTCGGTCTGGACGGCCACATAAGGGCCCACTCGCACAAGCTGTTCGGAATACTCAACGGTGTCGACTACTCGGAGTGGAACCCTGCTACAGACCGCTATATCGCCGCAAATTACGATATTGGAGATATGGCGGGCAAAGCTCTTTGCAAAAAGGAGCTTCAGGGCCGCTTCGGACTGCCGCAATGGGACGACGTTCCTCTCATAGGCTTCGTCGGCCGTTTCGCCGAGCAGAAGGGTATAGGTCTCATGGCGGCCGCGATAGAGGGGCTGGTGCACCTGGATGCGCAGATCGTCATGCTTGGAACCGGAGAGAAGTGGGCCGAAGGATTCTTCAGTGATGTCGCCAGGCGCTATCCGGACAATTTCGGATGCCATGTGGGCTATTCGGAAGAGCTTGCACACAAGATAGAGGCGGGCAGCGACCTTTTCCTTATGCCTTCGCTCTTCGAACCCTGCGGACTGAACCAGATATACTCTCTCCGTTACGGTACACTGCCCATAGTACGCGCTACCGGCGGTTTGGATGATACCGTCCACAACTACGACCCGGCGACAGGCGACGGGAACGGCTTCAAATTCCATGACGCTACACCAGATGCGCTCTATGCTACGGTGAAATGGGCATGTGATACATACAGATATGAAAAGGATGCCTTCGGCAGGATGCAAAAAACAGCTATGGAAGCCCGTTTTGACTGGAGGCACTCGGCCGGTGCGTATGAAGATATATACATCTACGCCCTCTATGCAAAACGTGCGGCGAGACACAGGTAGGATGATGGGTGCTATATATTACGACGTAACACGTTTCAGCGATCTGGACATATATCTCTTCAAAGAGGGGACTCATGTGAAGCTCTACGAGAAGATGGGCTCACATATCATGGAGCGCAACGGGGTTTTGGGGGTATACTTCGCCGTCTGGGCTCCAAACGCTTCCGCCGTAAGTGTGGTTGGAGATTTCAACTCCTACGACCCTTCGGCCCACCATCTAAGACTCAGAGGAGACGGCTCCGGCATATGGGAGGGATTCATAGAGGGGGCAGAGAAGGGGCAGACATACAAGTACCATATCGTCTCTTCCGTCGAAGGCAGAACGTTCGAAAAGGCGGACCCTTATGCGAAGTATGCCGAAAAGCCCCCCAACTCCGCATCGCGCATCTGGAACGCGGACGACTACGTATGGCAGGATGACTCATGGATGGAGTTTCGAAGAGATAGAAACGGCCACGACAAGCCCATATGTGTCTACGAGGTGCATCTGGGCTCATGGCGAAGAAAGGTGGAAAAGGGGAACAGGTCTATGACATACCTCGAAGCGGCCCGGGAGCTGGCGGCATATCTGAACGAAATGAACTATACGCACGTCGAGATCATGCCCATAACGGAGTACCCTTTCGAGGGCTCCTGGGGCTACCAGGTGACGGGCTACTTCGCCCCCACGGCACGCTACGGCACGCCGCAGGATTTCATGAGCTTCGTAGATACGATGCACAGACACGGCATAGGGGTGATAATGGACTGGGTTCCGTCGCACTTCGTAACCGACGGCCACGGCCTCATAAACTTCGACGGCACATGCCTCTACGAACATATGGATCCACGTCTTGGGTACCATCCCGAGTGGAGCAGCGCCATATTCAACTACGGACGCAACGAGGTTCGCGCTTTCCTGATCTCCAGCGCCATGTACTGGCTGGATAAGTACCATATAGACGGTATCAGAGTCGACGCGGTCGCCTCCATGCTCTACCTCAACTACGCCCGAAAAGAGGGAGAGTGGCTTCCCAACAGGTACGGCGGCAACGAAAACCTCGACGCCATAGCCTTTTTGAAACAGCTCAACGAGACTGTATACGGCGCGTTCGAAGATATAATGATGATCGCCGAAGAGTCTACCGCCTACCCTATGGTTACGCGCCCGGTATACTCGGGAGGACTCGGTTTCGGTTTCAAATGGAACATGGGATGGATGCACGACACACTCAAATATTTCAAGGTCGACCCGCTCTTCAGGCAGCACCACCACAACCAGATAACCTTCAGCATGTGGTACGCCTTCGATGAAAACTTCATGCTCCCGCTAAGCCACGACGAAGTGGTGCACATGAAGGGTTCGCTCATAAACAAGATGCCCGGCGATGAGAACGTAAAATTCGCGAACCTGCGTGCGATGTTCGCCTACATGACCGCGCATCCGGGCAAGAAGCTCCTTTTCATGGGAGGCGAGTTCGGCCAGTGGAGCGAGTGGAACTACAAAGAGAGCCTGGAGTGGTACCTGCTGGAAAAGCCCCGCCACTCGGGCCTGCAGAAGATGGTAAGCGACCTCAACGCCCTCTACAAAACGATGCCCGCTCTGCACCTTTACGATGAAAAACATGCCGGCTTCGAGTGGATAGAAGCAAACGACGCATCCAGAAACCTGCTCATTTTCATAAGAAAGAGCGACAACGACGAAGAGACGCTGCTTGTCGTCTGCAACTTCGCCGACACTGTTTACGAAAACGTGCGCATCGGCGTACCGGCACCGGGAGTCTGGAAAGAGATCTTCTGCTCCCAAAAGAGCGACTACAGCGGATGGGGCTCTTTGAACGGCAAGCCTGTCGGGAGCGAGGATATTCCAGCACATGACCGAAGAGAGTCCATAGCGGTCAACCTTCAGGCGCTTTCGGTTTCCTATTTCGGGTTGATATAGGCGGCCCGAAAAGAATCCGGATGGCAGTGGAAAGTGCTGTTTTACCGGTTCAACATCAGTCTGCCGAACAACGCCGCAGTACTGTTTCTGAGGCCGTCGCCGATATAGGCGTGTGGTAAAACTCTTCTTGGAGAACCGATCTGACGCAATGTATCCGGCTCCTCGATTTTAGTGGAGAAAACAGGTAAGAAAACCTCAATATAGTCTTGGAAATAGTTCAGGAAGCTGGGCGCTTTTCGAAACTTCTCTCTTTATCACCCTTTGCGAAATATCAGTTCCGAATATATTGAAGGCTTGTGTGCAACGAGAAGTCTTAGGTAGTTTTTGAAATAGAAGCGCTCTTCAAACGATGTGAATCCGAAAGGTTTCAGCATCTGTTTCGTATCGCGGTTTATAAAATCCTCCGCCAGCGGACATTCGATTTTCCGAATGGCGAGTCTTACATACCAGGGTGCTTTGTCGATATCGAAGTTATTGTAATCGAGAATTGCGAAACGGCCGCCCGGCTTCAGGGCTTTGTAGCCATTTTCGATAATTCTGTCCCGAAGCTCCTGGATGAAGCCGTGCAGTACGAAAGAGATGAAAACCACATCATATTCGTTTTCGTAGGGCATCGGTTCGTCGATATGCCGATCTACGAGTTCTATGTTCGGGTAGGCTGCTGTATTGCGCTTAAACTGCTCTTTCATCTCAGGTCCGATTTCCAGGGCCGTGATCTTCCCTTCATCGCCGATCTGCTCACGCATCAGCAGAGCGTTGCGTCCTGTTCCCGCACCGAAATCGAGCACTTTCTCACCCGGTTGCAGTCCTATGTCGGCTATCGCTCTTCGTATGAATTTCGGATACCGCCCAAGTGTAATGAGATCCATCAAGCGGTCATAGTGGCGAGCCTCGAAGCCGGTCACTTTTACTTTCGAGTCTTCCTGTCTGTATCTGCTCATCTTTTTGTCTCCACAACGGTCATCCTATGCAGATCAACCGTTTTGTAGCCTCTCTTTGTTCTTATATATCAACGACTTCATTATAATCAACCGAATTATATTTTGAATTAATCACAATGATTACTTTTGGCGCACAGCCAATCGATCAGAAACCCCTGTATAACAGATGCGATCAGAATATAGAGGCTCAAAAAAAGTGTGAAAGCAAGCCCGAAATAGTCGATCATAATCGGCAGTAGAGGAACTTTGATGGAGCGAGCATAGAAAAATGTCGCTATGAGACCGTTTTTGAGCCCGTGCTTTTTCAGATCTTCGAGCATCGGGTACCATGCGTACATCGGCCCGTGACTTATGATGCCGGCTGTCAATGCGATCACCCATCCTTTGAAACCGCTCTCTTTGCCCAGATGGGCCGCAACATCTTCGGATTTGAAATAGTAGTTTATCAGCGCTGTAAAGAGAATGACGATCAGAAAAATCGGCAGGATTTCAATCATTACACCGAAGCTCTTTTCAAGTGCAAGAAACGTCTTTTGCGAATGAAACAGAAAGAGGGTGACATAGATGAGAACTACGATACCCAGAAAGGGAAGACCTCTGAATTTGAGTTTCATCCCAGCAGATCCAGTGTCCATACCGTCGCGATAGAAACGACAAGTGTCGAAAGAAAAGCCAGGATGTTGCGATATACGGTAAAACGGACGCCGAGCACGCCCGCTTCCACCGGAAGCTGAACGACCCCGAGGGTGACCCATGCCAGTATGAATGCCGTCACGGCATACATCGAAATACCCTGTTCCAGCAGTTCGCCACCCAGAATATAGCTGATGATCGGCTGCCCTACGGCGATGCCGCCCCCAACCGTCCCGATAATCGTATCTTTGACCGGATCGCCCGTAAAGAGTGACGCCAGCATCTCTTTGGAGATGAATACCTGAAAGAGCCCCACCAGACCGATGACGGCAAGAATCATAGGAAACATCGAAGCCAGCCCCGTCATGGCCTGTATCAAAGCTTTTTTGATGGACCGCTCACTCCGCTTCATGGCCGATAACCTTTCCGACAACGATCTTTGGTTTCGTCATAAATATTCCTTTTGAACTGCTTTATGCGATTGACTCCGGAGTGTCTAAACGATACTATACCAAAATGAATCGCTCAGACGCACTTCCCATCCATACCGTCATTCCCCGGCTTCTCGACGAATTGTCGCTGAACGACCGCGTAGTGCTGCAGGCGGCGCCCGGTGCGGGCAAGACCACCGTCGTACCGCTGAAACTGCTCAAGGAACCCTGGTTGGCAGACCGGAAGATCGTTATGCTCGAGCCGAGGCGTCTTGCGGCGCGGGGTGCGGCTGTGCGGCTGGCACAGAGCTTAGGCGAAAAGGTCGGAAAAAGGGTAGGGTACCGGATGCGCGGGGAGACGAGGGTGTCTCCCGCCACACGCATCGAAGTGGTCACGGAAGGGGTGCTGACGCAGATGCTTCTTCATGACCCATCTCTCGAAGATATCGGGCTGTTGATTTTCGACGAATTCCACGAACGCTCTATTCATGCCGATCTCTCTCTGGCCCTGTCATTGCAGACACAGGAGCTGCTGCGCGACGATCTGAAGATTCTGGTGATGTCGGCCACGCTCCAAACCGAAGCCGTCGCCGAACTTTTGCGTAAGGGAGACGAAAAAGTGCCTGTCATCACCGGCGAGGGGCGCACCCACCCGGTAGAATACCGCTACCTCGATATCAAAACTCCTCTTCCCGCACCGGAGCGAATTGCCGACACGGCAGCTCTGAAAACGGTGGAAATGCTCGAGAAAGAGGAGGGTGACGTTCTCGTTTTCCTTCCCGGCGCCAAAGAGATCCGCCGTACCGAAAGTCTTCTTCGCCGAAAGATAAGCGACCAAAATATCATCATAGCACCGCTTTACGGGACGATGGAGCCGAAGGCTCAGCGCCTGGCCGTCGAACCGGCACCCGCAGGAAAGCGCAAAGTGGTCCTGGGCACCAACATCGCCGAAACCAGCCTCACTATCGAAGGGGTGCGGATCGTGATAGATTCGGGACTAGAGCGCTCCGTCTTTTTCGATGCCGCTGCGGGGATGAACCGCTACAAAACCCTACCAATCAGCCAAAACTCCGCCATACAGAGGGCCGGACGGGCCGGACGTGAGGCACCGGGCATCTGCGTGCGTCTCTGGCACGAAAACAGAAGACTCGTCGAATATGCCCAGCCGGAGATTTTGCGAAGCGACCTCGCACCTTTGATGATGAGCCTCGCCGCTTGGGGTGCGCGTCCCGAAGAGCTCAAGTGGATCGATCCGCCCCCGGCCCACACCGTCGGCCATGCGGAAGATCTTCTTCGTCAGCTCGGTATGACCGATGAGAGAGGCACACTCACGCCGCACGGCAAAGAGGTGTTGAACCTGGGGCACCACCCCCGCATAGCTCATATGCTTTTAAAAGCCAAAACGATGGGGCTGGGCTATGAAGCCGCACTTCTGGCGGTTTTACTGCAGGAGCGCCCCCCTCTGGGAGGGGAGAGTGATCTCTCTTTATCGCTCGAAACATTTCACCGTACTCTTGAAGAGAGAAGCTTCGGACAGTTCAAAAAATCGGTAGAGAAGCTTTTGAGAGAGCTTAATATACAAAAATATGAAGATATAAATCCCCTGAAAGCCGGTATTCTCGTGGCAATGGCCTACCCGGAGCGTATAGCCAAATGGAGAGGTGAGGGAGATAGATACCTGAGTGTATCGGGCAAAGGGCTTCGCCTGAAAGGGAGTGACTCCTTGATACGCACCCCGTGGCTAGCCGTAGCCGAAGCGGGAGGCACCGGTACCGAAGCGACCATATTTTCAGCCGCCCGCCTGAGTGAAGAGGATCTGCATACCCTCTTTTCGGACCGCTTCGAAACCTTTGACGATCTGCGCTGGCACGATGAAAAAGAGCGCATAGATGCCCGCCGCATAACCCGGTTCGGCGCCGTCACGATAAAGAGCGAACCGCTACAAAACCCCGACCCGGACCTCGTAGCCGAGACACTGCTAAAAGCGGTGGCGCAAAAGGGGCTCGGTTCTCTTCCGTGGGACAAAAAAAGCCTCACGCTCCGCAAGCGTGTAGAGTTTGCCCGCCGCCATAGGAGTGAAGATTTTCCCGATCTAAGCGACGAAGCGCTTCTTGAAACTCTGCATAGTTGGCTGCTGCCCTATATCCGGGGAACAAAGAGTCTAAAAGAGCTGCAAAAACTAGATATGTACGCCATCCTCACCGGTCTGCTCGGGTGGCAGAGACTGCAGTCGCTTGACCGGCTCGCCCCTGAGCGTATAGAGGTCCCGAGCGGGTCCAAAATCTCCATCGACTACAGCGACCCCGAAAACCCCGTTCTTCCGGTAAAGCTGCAGGAGCTGTTCGGCTGGCAAAAGAGCCCGGAAATCATGGACGCAAAGGTGGCGCTCACGCTGCATCTGCTCTCACCCGCCAATCGCCCCCTGGCCGTCACCAAAAACCTGAAAACCTTCTGGCAAAACGCCTACAACGACATAAGAAAAGAGATGCGCGGCCGCTACCCCAAACACTACTGGCCCGAAGACCCGTTAACCGCCGTAGCGACGAACAGGACGAAAAAAGGTATGTCGAAAAAGATTTAATTGAGGTCACGTTTGCCTCAAGGCACGACTACTGTTTTTCTGTTTTACAAAACCGCGAAAAACAAACTTGGCAAGCTACAAACTTTCAGCCTTCAGGGATAGAGGTCATAAAATCTTCTCTTTCGCCTCTATCCTCTCCCGCAGCTCATTTGGCTCAATATTGTGTCTGGCTGCAAGCCTCTCGATCTTCTCTTTGGAGTTCTCTGCCTTTTTGGCACAGCTTATCACGCTATTTTCCAGTGCAATGAGTTTGTCTTTATCGTATCTTTTGAATATGCGACTCTGTAGCCACTCATCGGGAATCTCTTTGGCAAAGGAAAGGATTTTAGCAAACATTGCATCGTCTTCAAGGTAGTAATCCAGAAGCGTTTTACCGGAAATATCTTTGTAAGCGATATCGAAATCACCGATATTTAGTGCTTCAAGCACCAACCCGTCTTCCCCCAGAACAGCCAGTTTCTGGGGCAGGTTCATTCGGCTGAGTCCAAACTTTCTATCCAAATGGTTTTTTATGATAGATGGGTCGGAAATCAATGTATCGAGACACTTTGTATCTTTCCGGACTTCTATTTCTATCTGTTCGGCAAGTTTTTTTCTGAACCCGACGATATCTATCTTGGTTCTTGGCTGCATTGGAGTAAGCCCCGGATCGTTTGCATCAAGCTCTTTTTTGCTCAAGCGCTCTGCAACTAGACCGGCGGAGAGATATTTTGTATAGTGTTGACGGTAACTCTCAAGCAGGTCAAAGATAGTCAGTTTCTCCCGTTCCATAATAGTGGCAATATCAAAAAAATCTCTTGAGAGTGTGCGATGGTTTAAAATGGCATCCATTTTCATTGCCTTAATGGTTTCAATACCGGCAACTGCTACATTCCCAAATGCGATATCGTCTTTTCGCAAAATATCGAGACTTGAGGCAAAGAAAGTAACTTTGACCCTGTCAATCTCAAAATCTATTTGGATATCGTTCTCATGGAGTTTACTGACTTCAAATCCCTCATCCTGTAACTGCCGCATCATCCTGTCGATGCGTCTGCGGTCCTGCTCAAGCGTGCTGTTTTTGATAAAGAAATCCAAATCTTCCGATAGCCGGTGTTGATAATGAATAGCGAGTGCCGTGCCGCCCACCAGTGTCCATCGGCTCATTTCAGGCATCGGCATAAAACCTTCACTCAAAAGCTCAAAAGTGGCGGCAGGCATCGAAGCTTGCAGCTGTTTTTTGTCAGACATCCAGTATATTCCTTATCATCGGCTTTGAGTGGATATCGAAGTGTTTCAAAAAGACCTCTTTGACCTTATCGTCTCCAAAAGAGAAACGGATGAAGTCCAAATCATCCAGTGCACCATTCTCAATTACAGCAACTATGACATTTTCTACCGGCACTTTCCCTTTGGGGTTGGACCAAAAGAGGTTTCTTGAGAGTCGGTATTTGAGAATATCCGCCGGCACCTTGCCAGATTTGAGCCACTCTTTTCGGCGTGGCTTGATGTGTACCGGTTCTATGGGCGCTGATCGGCGGTATCCTCTTTTGTAAAACTTGCCGCTGCCGACTTTAACGATTACTCCATCTTTGGCAAGGCGTGAAATCGCTTTTCTGAATGCCACTTTTTTATCTGAAGGGACCGGCTCAAAAATGGAATAGTCATAGAGTTTATCTTTATGAAGTCGCCTTAACTTGTTCTTAATATAGCTTGAAATATTGATATTTTCGATATTTTCCATAGATATATTGTATCTGAAAATGTCACATTTGCCAAAACATACGCATATGATCGCAAAACTCCCATTCCCCCGTCTTTGGAAGAAGGCATTATTACGCTCCAAAAGCTCCATCCAAAAGCTCCAAACAGTCGGCGGTGCCGGCGTGATTTGACTCCATGTACGAAAATAGATTGACACAGCACAGATTGCGCATATTTTATATATGCTTCAGCCGGCGCCTAGTGGTGCGATAAACAAAGGGAAGGGGCAGGGATTTGATTGACATAAATAAGAAAAATCGCTAAAATGACAATATCTTGTCAAAAAGGATTTTGAATGCAGACTGTGTTCTATTCCAAAGCACGAAATAATTTGAGATCGCTGATCAATAAAGTGTGCGACGACTATGACGAAGTGATGATCACCACCAAAGACAATAAAACCGCGGTTCTTATCTCCGAAGAGGAGTATAGTGCGATGAAAGAGACGATGTACCTGCTCTCATCAAAAGCCAATCGTGACAGACTCAATGAAGCGGTAGATCAGATAGAATCGTTGAAGTTCAGTAAGAAAAACATTGAAATATGATCGTAGGCTTTGCCGATGCCGGCTGGGAGGACTACCAGTACTGGGTGATGAATGACAAAAAAGTTCTCAAAAGGATAAATCAGCTTCTTGCAGACATCAAACGCAACCCGTATGATAAAAACGGATTAGGAAAACCTGAACGGCTCAAAGGAAATTTTCAAGGCTACTTTTCAAGACGTATCACTTCCGAGCACAGACTTGTCTATACCATCATCGACGATCTGATCGTGGTGGCACAATGTCGGTTCCATTACTGAAGTGTTGTGAAACAGATCTACCGTTACCAGCCAAATTAATGCTGTCGATAAACACCATATGCCCCGTATAGGGTTGCGCAGATTAGCCGGTAATGAGTGGTGCAATAAAGAGAAGGAAGGGGTGGTGTTATTGTTATCACCAGACTCCGTAGGCCCCTTGTCTGGAGCTTAATAGCCTTTTTGGTTTAGGGTCGCGTAGTTGCGGCAACCTTCCTGTTCCCCGAGGTCACACGCCTTGCCGAAGTATTCTTTTGCCGTCGCATAGTCTTGCCTGACGCCCTGGCCTTGTGCATACGAGATCCCGAGGTTGTAACATCCCACTCCGATTCCAAGCCCGCACGCTTTTTCAAAGAGCTTAGCGGCCGTTGTATAGTTTTGCCTGATACCCTGGCCTTTTGCATACGAGATCCCGAGGTTGCTACATCCCACTCCGTTTCCAAGCCCGCACGCTTTTTCGTAGAGCTTCGCAGCCGTCGCATAGTTTTGCCTGACGCCCTGGCCATTGTCAAACAAAGCCCCGAGGTGGTAACATCCCTCTCCGATTCCAAGCCCGCACGCTTTTTCAAAGAGCTTAGCGGCCGTCGCATAGTTTTGCTTGACACCCTGGCCTTTTGCATACGAGATCCCGAGGTTGCTACATCCCATTCCGCTTCCAAGCCCGCACGCTTTTTCGTAGAGCTTCGAGGCCGTCACATAGTCTTGCCTGACGCCCTGGCCATTGTCAAACAAAGCCCCGAGGTGGTAACATCCCGCTCCGATTCCAAGCCCGCACGCTTTTTCGTAGAGCTTCGAGGCCGCCGCATAGTTTTGCCTGACGCCCTGGCCATTGTCAAACAAAGCCCCGAGGTTGTAACATCCCATTCCGCTTCCAAGCCTGCACGCTTTTTCAAAGAGCTTAGCGGCCGTCGCATAGTTTTGCCTGACACCCTGGCCTTTTGCATACGAGAACCCGAGGTTGCTACACCCCACTCCGATTCCAAGCCCGCACGCTTTTTCGTAGAGCTTCGCGGCCGTTGTATAGTTTTGCCTGACACCCTGACCTTGTGCATACGACATCCCGAGGTTACTACATCCCGCTCCGCTTCCAAGCCTGCACGCTTTTTCGTAGAGCTTCGCAGCCGTTGTATAGTCGCCCTGATTGTAGGCCTTTTGCCCATCCTCGTTAGCTCCGGCGAACGCTGAGACGGCCAGTGCCGTCAGAATCATCACGGTTTTTTTCATTTATTTCTCCCTGATTTTGTTACATGCCATTGTACCGCACAAGGGATTTTTTTGGCAACACCCGCTTCAGCGTCTACTACGGTCCTCTCTTCCGGATAGCCCGAATAATGGCTAGAATAACATCAAAACCGAACAAAGGGGCACATCGTGTGCGGCAGAGTAGACATCCATGACCGGATGCCGGTGATACTCAGACTCGAAGACGCAAAGCTCTGGCTCGATGAATCGCTGCGAGATACATCCGTACTGCGTCCTCTTCTGAGGCAGATCGAGGATGACTTTCTTCGGGAGTGGCCGGTTTCACCTGTCTGCAATTCGCCTACAGCCAATGATGAACGTTGCATCCGGCTCCTTTCCGAATGACATAGCCGTCGTTATGATCTCTTAAAAATCTCCCATTGGTTTTCATATGGCAAAATATCGCTCCAATTGAACCCACCGAGCTTGTCGTTGTACTTCTTGCCCTGTTCAATCATTCGCTGTTTGTAGGCATTTCGCAACTTCATCACCTCTTTGCATGAGGCGATAAAATAGCTTGGATCGCCACCGTTGCGCGGCAGATAGACAAAGATATAGTAATGGTTCTCCGTAATCGGTCTTGGCTGGATTAGCCAGAAGTTTTTTGTGGACTGACCCTTCACGTCAACGGTGAACATCTTGTCATCTTCACCTTGCACCAGCAGATCAGACACATGGGCGTTACCGAACATAAGTGAGACCAGATAGCCCCGCCGCGTCAATTCCGCAGCCACATAAAACTGGGACGCCCACTGAGTACGATATTTTTTGGTCTGTCGGCTCATCGGTACCTCACTACATATTTGTATATCCCAATTATACACGTATTATCGCCAGTATTATGGCATTAAAATTTATTTGAACTCTTGTTGAAGTATAAGTATGAGAAAATTATTACAAAAAAAGCAAAGAGAGCATACTCAAAAATCACGGTATAACCATATCGATGAACGGCAAAGGCAGAACTTCGACAACATCACCATCAAGCGCTTCTTCCGCACACCCAAATACTAGGAGGTCTACATCAAGAAGCTCAAAAAAGGGGTCAGAGAGACCGTTCAGAGTTTTGTGTCACCCGATAGATAAGTGAATAATATCACAGCTCCAGAGCCTTGTCCAACATGCCCTCGAAGAAGATAGCCAGTTGGGAAATGGTCAACGACCAGTTCTTCATTGGCATCGTCCACCTCTTTTGGGCAATCTGAATTCCCATATAGAGAATCTTCAGCAGAGAGTTCTCGTTAGGGAACGCACTTGGTTTTGGTCAGCTTTCTAAACTGGCGATGTACCGATTCGATAATATTGGTTGTGTAGATGATGCGCCTGATATCTTCGGGGTATTTGAAATAACTGGAGAGATTCTCCCATCTGTTATATTGTTATCACCAGACCCAGTAGGCCCTTCAACAATCTCGATCTCCTCATTATTAAGCCCATACAACTCATAAACCATACGGTCGATCCGACCTTCCGGCTCATCCGTGGCTTCCCCGGCTTTTTTCTTTTCGATAATCTGATCGACAAGGTCAATGAACGGGATTTGCATATCTTTACCGATCTTCGGAATGGGAAGTTTCGATATCTGATGTTCGAAATATTCGTAGATTTCCCCTCCGGTCTGCTTGCCGATCGATCGGTATCGGAAATTGAGCAATGCCGAGTTCAGAAGTGCCAGAAGATATTTTAAATACACCGATTCATTCGTGCCAAAGATTACGGTGGTATTAGTCAAGCCGATGTATTCATTACTTTCATCAAGGCAGAAGGTATTCTCTTTCGCACGGTAGGAGGTCCATATTTTTGGATACTGGTAATACTCTTTGTGCATAGGAAAGGTATATTTCCACCATTGTCTATTGGTATTCCTCTTTATTTCTGCCCTATTGGCCAATTTTTCTTTATGTGTCAAAAGATAAACCTGGATATTTTCGGGCAACTCCTCGAAGTGCTCGAAATTTTCCAGATAGAGTAGATACTCCTTCACCGGATCGTGGATATATTTTCGGATGATATCGCCGCTCATCTTTTTCTTGAAGAGACCCAGATCCATATCCGGAGGGATTTGGGTAAATGTATAGACTCTGTTGGCGGCAGTTTCCATACCCTTTCCAACATGAACAAGATCACCAAGTTTGGGATGTGCCCCATCGATCTTTTCATTTAGATTCGCGATCTTGGTATCGATGAGTGCGAAGGGGGCATCTTCTTTTAAATGTACATCAAAATAGTTCGACTCCTCTTCGAGGCTATTTAGTATTTCGGATTGCGTATAGTCACTTCCGCTGAAAACGAGCGCTTTGGCCGGTCCTTTGTACCCTTTTTCCAAAAAGAGTATCATCGAGGTGATATCGGCTTCATCAAAGACCTTGAAACGTTCGAAATTGACCACTTTCCGGACCGGCACCTCTTGCAAGATAAAATTTCTCAGTTTTTTCGCTTTTGCCGAATAGAGCATGGCGTTGGAGATGATGTAGGCTACCTGCGAAGTACTCAGTCTCGCGCCTCGTTCGATAAAATAGAAGAGAATATCGCTTTTATCCATGTAGATTTCTGGATAGTGTTCAGGCAAGTATTTCAACATCGCGGAACCGCCACCGAACACATCGATATTGAAATAGGGTGGATTGCCGATAATTAGATCAAACCCCACAAAATTCCCCTCTTCATCCAAGACCTCGGGAAACTCGAAGCGCCACTCGAAGGCGTTTTCATAGATGTATCCCGCTCGGATCTCTTCGATCTGGGCGTGGGCATCTTTGAGCTGTTTGAGCATCTTTTCACGCTCTTTGATCCCTTGTGCGCCGATTTCATCGCCGAAGAGGCGTCCATGCTTCCCGTAGCCGGCCTTCAAAGCGTCCAACTGCATCTCGAGGCTCAGCCCTTCCAACCCGAACTCCTTGACATATTCGTAAAGAAGCTTGTTGTAGCGTTTCGTCTGCTTCCACTGCTCCTGAAGCGTCAGACCGAACATCGCCTTGATCTCCTCGATGACCTGCTGCATCTGCGCCTTGGTGGTCTCGAAGGCCCCCTCTTTATATTCGCGCACCAACGCTTTGTACTCCTCGATCTTGTGGCGGATATTGGGGATCGTGATCTCGTCGTGCAGCCCGTACCGGCTCACTAGTGAGTTGCCCACTTTGATGTTGATGTCGATATTGGGCATCGTCACCAAGCGACCGTTGTGGTCGTAATAACTGTGCTTGAGCAGCTCGATCCAGAGACGCAGCCGCGCGATCTGCGCGGCGTTGGGATTGATATCGACACCAAAGAGCGAATTTTCGATGATCTTTTTTTTCTCTTCGAAAATGGCTTTTTGGATCCGCCCCTTTTCCCTCGAATGGCTTCGATACCCAAAGAGCTCCCCCTCGTCATCTCTGGTGAGCAGTTCGTCGTTTTTCACTTCCAGTGTATAGTCTTTGATCCGCCGTCCCTCGGCATCGAAAAGAATGCGCAGCCTGCTTTTGATCTCGAGAATCGTGTTGAGTGCGGAGACGAGGAAATGCCCGCTTCCCACCGCCGGATCGCAGATCGTCAAACTGTTGATAATCTCGTTGGCCTCTTTTTTGTCCTCGATTTTCTCGTCAAGCTCATCCAGATTCTTGCATGACCATCCCTTCAGGTGGTTGAATTTCTCTATGACGGCCTTTTCGATCGTCTCCCTGGACATATACATCGTCACAAAGCTCGGCGTGTAGTAGCTCCCCTCACGATAGCCGTTGAGCTTTTCGAAGATCAGCCCCAGTACCGCGGCATTGATAAGCGTCTTGTTCTGCGCGACAATCTCTTCGCCCCCTTCGCTTGCGAAGTCGTAGGCATCGAGAAACTCGAAGAGGTACTGAAGCATATCGACAGTACCATCTCTTCGTCTTCCACTTGCGTCTTTGAGGACCGTCTTTGGGTAATAGGGCAGTTCGCAGTGGTCTTCGAGGGTGGATATATCAATATAGCGCTTCTCCACAGGTGAGATTTCAAAGAGCGAAGAGTTGAGATAGGGAATCTGCGGGTACTCCTTGTGGCCCCTCTCCTCCTGGGGACGGGCGAGAATATCGAAAAAGAAGATCTTCAGGCGGTCGAAATCTTCAATGGTGCGGATATTGAGAAATCTGTAGCGCTCTTCGCCGCCGTTCCACCGCAGAAGCTGTGCCTCCAGAAGCTTCAAGAACAAAATCCGGTTGGTCCAGATGATGTTGAGCCGCAGTACGGTTTCAAAATCGGTGGGGTATCCGGCGTATTCGAGATTGCGAGTCGTATTTTCATACAGAGAGGCCATGTGGGGATTCCGGCTCCGGGAGATGATCTTTTTGCCTCCCTCTTTGCGCTCTTCGAGCCCCATGATGTAGAGTAACTCGTTGTAGAACTCTTTATTGAGGTTATTGGCGTCGTTTGGATTGAAACTCTTTAAGATCGTCTCTTTGGAGAAGAGTTTGTACAGAGCGGCGTTTTGCTTTTCGTTTCTCGGCTCTTTCAGATCGAAGCAGGCTGCCTCGATCTCCCGATCCTCTATAAGATTTTCCTGCATGGATGCGATCTCTTCGGAGAGTAGCTGATAGAAATCCTCCGTCCTGTTTCCTAAAACGGAAGGATTTTTGACGCTTTCGAAAATCTTCCTGACTCTTTTGTTTTGCCAAAAAAGCCGCTCAAACTCTTTGGCATCGAAGACGAACCATCGGTAGAAGTCGGTGATGATGATGTGGTAAATCGACCGATTGCCCCGTACCCGCTCCCGCATAAAATAGAGCACAGCCTCATGAAAGGCTTTTCGGTTGATATCTCCGAGAGCAATCATCCCAGGAGAGCCGGGAGCCTTCGCTTCGATAATGACCGCAGGCTCACCCTCCTGGATCAAAGCCAAATCTATACCGCTCTGACCTTTTTGCGAGTGGCTCTGTGCCACATAACCCAGGGATTCGAAAAACGGCTTGAGTGCATT
Source organism: Hydrogenimonas sp. (assembly GCA_003945285.1). Taxonomy (NCBI): domain Bacteria; kingdom Pseudomonadati; phylum Campylobacterota; class Epsilonproteobacteria; order Campylobacterales; family Hydrogenimonadaceae; genus Hydrogenimonas; species Hydrogenimonas sp. Next base: position 1,161,023 of record AP019005.1, on the reverse strand, counting down.
GGAGACGATATTCGGCTCACTTTGCCGAGCCGCCAACTGCCGTTTTGTTTTCTCCAGATAATCTTGAAGAGTGTTTTCAAATTTTTCAAGATCGGAACGAGCAATAGACTGCTTGGAATATAACGGGGCGAGGTATTGGCGAGGTTTGAAGCATCTTATTTTTAGCATTCAGGTTTCCAATGTTAATCTATTTAGATTGGCTATAGACTAGCACCCCTTTATGTGAGATACTCTTTGAGTCTAGAGCGTAGGATATTATACATCGTCTTATTGGATTTTCTCCAACGTAATCCACACTCCTTGAGGTGAATCTTGAAGTTCCTCTTGACTCCATTGAATTTCTTGAACCTTCGATTGGTAAAACTCCAGAAATATTCGATGCCATTGATGTGGATTTCTCCCTCCAGGGCAACCTGGTTCTTACCGTGGATTATACCCCTGTGAGTGAATCTCCACTATATTATTACCTTTGAAATCAAGGACTCGGATACATTTAAATACTTGGCAATATCAACCTGGGTGTAACCATCCAAATAAGCGTTAAGTATAGCCAAATTTCTATCATTTTTTTCTATGAAAAAGTATATCATAAAAGTGGAGATTCACTCACAGGGGTGTAATTTTTAAAAGCGATGGCGCAAAAGGGGCTCGGTTCTCTTCCGTGGGACAAAAAAAGCCTCACTCTCCGCAAACGTGTAGAGTTTGCCCGTCGCCATAGGAGTGAAGATTTTCCCGATCTAAGCGACGAAGCGCTTCTTGAAACTCTGCATAGTTGGCTGCTGCCCTATATCAGGGGAATGAAGAGTCTAAAAGAGCTGCAAAAACTAGATATGTACGCCATCCTCACCGGCCTGCTCGAGTGGCAGAGACTGCAGTCACTTGACCTGCTCGCCCCTGAGCGTATAGAGGTCCCAAGCGGATCCAAAATCTCCATCGACTACAGCGACCCCGAAAACCCCGTTCTTCCGGTAAGGCTGCAGGAGCTGTTCGGCTGGCAAAAGAGCCCGGAAATCATGGACGCAAAGGTGGCACTCACGCTGCATCTGCTCTCACCCGCCGGTCGCCCCCTGGCCGTCACCAAAAACCTGAAAACCTTCTGGCGAAACGCCTACAACGACATAAGAAAAGAGATGCGAGGCCGCTACCCCAAACACTACTGGCCCGAAGACCCGTTAACCGCCGTAGCGACGAACAGGACGAAAAGAGGGATGGCAAAAAAGATTTAATGGCGGCCATATTTGCTTCAAGGCAGAAAATTTGATTGGTTGAGGCCTTATCCTCTTTTCCTGATTTACATAAATAAGCAAAATCGCCAAAATGATGCTATCCAGAGCTGTTTATACCATCATCTATGATCTGATCGTGGTGGCGCAATGTCGGTTGCATTACTGAAAAGTTGTGGAACAGATGTACTATTACCGGCCAAATTAAAGCTATCAATAAACACCATATACCCGGGATAGGGTTGCGCAGATTAGCCGGTAATGAATAGTACAATTAAAGAGAAGGAAGGGGTGGTGTTATTGTTATCACCAGACCCCGTAGGCTCCAGATGTACTATTACCAGCCAAAGTTATGTTATCAATAAACACCATATGCCCGGTATAGGATTGCGTAGATTTGCCGTTAATGAGTGGACAATAAAGAGAAGGAGGGGGTGGGGTTATTGTTATCACCAGGCCCCTATGCCTCTATGAAAAAAAATATCATAAAAGTGGAGATTCACTCACAGGGGTGTAATTTGAAAAGTTGTGGAACAGATGTACTATTACCGGCCAAATTAAAGCTATCAATAAACACCATATGCCCGGAATAGGGTTGCGCAGATTAGCCGGTAATGAGTGGTGCAATAAAGAGAAGGAAGGGGTGGTGTTATTATTATCACCAGACCCCGTAGGCCTTTCAGACCCCGTAGGCCTTCAAAATGGCTTACCAGAAAAAAATATGTTTCTTAGGACAATCTGGTAAAATAGCAAATGGCTTGTAAACAATTTACAGAAATATCCTGACGCTATCTTTAATTCAGTAATTACAAGGAGGAGGGGCAATTTTATGAATCGCTGGCAGCAAAAGTTTGAGGAGCATCCGATACATGAGACGTTAAGACAGCTTGAAGAAAGTGTCTCAAAAGAGTTTGAAGATATTGGAGAGCAAGAAGCTATTGAGCGTAGGCGATTCTTAAAAATTATAGCCATGTATCAAGAGGTTTTAAAAGGTCTTGATAGTGAATTGGTACCAATGAATCAGCTTGATAATCTTAATGATGGCTTAAGGCAAGCAAATATTTGGAATCAAGTTACTGATTATGTATCGAACAGAAATCCAGCCCACTTGATTAGAGCAAATGACCATTTAACAAATCTGCTTACACCCCTTTCTTTGCTTTTTGCTATTTCTAAAAAGATGCGTTTTAGCAAGCCATTTCGGAAAGCTGAAGAACTTGTTGATGAGTTCTCGAAAACAATTGTTTCCCAAAAGGACACATTGCAGAATGAACTTAAATCACTATCAGGAGAAGTTGCTGACTGCGAACAAAAACTTCAAAAACTCGAACGACAAATAGAAGCTCGAAAAAACGAAACGGATACCTTGATATCACAATGGCAAAGTCAATTTTCTGAAGCCCAGGAACGTCGTAATACTGACTATGCAGCTTGGCGAGAAAAAGTTGATAAGCAAGCTGCAAGTCAAACACAAGAAGTTATTGATAAATCCGAAGAAACCCTAAAGAGTCATCAATCCGCTTTTGAAGAAGAAATATCAGCAATAATCAAAGATGCAGATGCAAAACATAAAGCAATTCTTGAACTCTATGAGTTGACAGCTGGAGACAGTGTTGGGGCAGGCTACATAAAGAGCGCCGATAAAGAGATGAAGCAGGCCAATACATGGAGATGGATTGCAATAGGGTTTATTGTTACAACTGTATTATGGTTGGCTTTTGTCTATTTTTGCAATGCTGGCAGTTTTGATTTTTGCCATTTTGGAGCAGAAGGATTTTGGATAAAAATTGTTACTGCATTTTCACTAACAGGTGTGATGTTATATGGTGCGGCATATGCTTCGCAGCAATCAACCAAACATAGAAACAATGAAAAGCGGGCACGTTGGTTTGCTTTAGAGATTAAAGCATTTGATCCATTTATTAGTTCTCTCAAAGAAGACCAAAGACAGGAATTAAAACGTCAGCTTAGTGAAAGACTTTTCGGTCACCATGAAGATGGCGATGATGAAAAAGTGATTGATGAACATGTCTATAAAACCGTAATAGATGGCATTGTTAGAGTGATTGAAAAAATACCTAAAATCCATTAAGAAAGCATGTTTCAAAGGACTAATATGTTGAATTTCAAACTGAGAAAATAAGGCGGGGCTTGGGTGCAACCATCTCACTGACCCTCAAGCTATCTGTCATCTCGACAAACGCTTCGGTGATACTCTGATCTGTTGCACGCTTTCAAGCTCTTGGATAATTGTAGTATTTGGCTACAGAGGTATTATACGAGGTGATAACAATAACATAAGCCGACCTGCGCCAAGCGCCAAGCTTCATGAAGACCTGACAGAAAAAAGGATGTGCCATAGTTATTATTATCACCAGACCCCGGGGCTTCTCCGGGGCTTCTCGCAAACATCTAGTATCGAGGAAACCTTATCTTGAAGATCGCTCCAATCTGTTGGTTCTGTTGAGTATATCAATATATTTCCTTAGTCTTCTAACGGTTAAAAATAGCCAATAAGTTGCCGCTAGGTAATTTATTGGCTACTCTGTTTTGTTAGCTGTTCGGCTCTGTAAAAAATAGTGCCATTCTACCACCAGCCGTTGGGCATACACTTGCTAAAGAGTTTTCCGGTGTAAATATTGTTGGTGGTGGTTCAATTCTCCTTTCATCTATTGTATTTTGATAATAGTGAAGAACTAGTAAAAAGAGTCCTGACATAGCATTAAGCACATTTGATAAATTTGCTTTTTGAAAGTGTTCATTTCTTGAGTGTTTAACTTTATTATGATCTTTCCACCAATCAGGAGATTCATCACTAGCCCAATTCTGCCAAGGTTTTAATGTTAAACCATAGCGTGGTATAGTGATTGTTTCAGTTGCTATATTCAATATATGTCGTTTAATTATATTTTTATAATCTCCAATATTTTCAGCAGTTGATGAACTTTCTAAGTTATTACAAAGTTGACGTGCTACAACATCAACTTCAGATGAAATTGCTAATAAAAGATGAGCTAATTCTATTGAATAAGTATTGAAATTTTCATTTGTAAATTCGACATACCTAGCTAATTTTTCTATATCAGCTTCAAGTGCTAAAAAATAATTCCAATATATTAAACTACTAGTTTCTATAATTGCCATTTTCTTATTCCTTTTTTACTAGATTTTTATGTAAAGCTAACGGGGCCGTGGGTCACCGACGGTCATCTAAAAATTTTAATTTTTTGAGGGTTGCTCGGTACATCCGCTTGTTATCTGGTGCGAAGCGTCAGATAACAAGCGAATGTTCAGCCCGCGGCCCCGTTATCTCGGACGCACAGCGTCCGAGATAACGACTAAGCTCACCGGCCGCTATGGAGCGCAGCGGAATAGCGGTCAGGTGCAGCGCCTTGTTGGGCGATATATTCATTTTAGAACTACATACCTGGCTAGCACTAATAGCAAGGTAACTCCACCATAAAACCCCCATATAGAAAAGGATTTCAAAGAGTCAATCTGGTGTTTATTCACATCACCCGAAGGCCTTACCGAATACAGATCATTTGGAGATAAATTATTTCCATGAATTTTAGAAACAAATATATTATATGACTCCCTAAAGCCTTTCTCTAAGGCTAAATAATAGGAATCCAGGGCCAAAAACAATATTGTTGGAAACAATGCTATCCAAGCATAATCAGGCTTGCTTTTATCGGCGACAATTACAAGAATTGCCGACACAATAGTAATACACCAAGCTTTGCATTGACTGCTGTTTGCAGCCATGCGTTGTATCACACCTTGCAAAATACCGAGATGCGCTTGAACAGAAGGCGACGATTCGTCAAGTGACGTAGCACCATGACCTAAATTACCCATAATTACCCCTTATTTTTATGGCCTCTTCTATCCAATCCGCTAAATTCTCCTTTATATGATCATATACATATTTACTTGTGGAAAATGGTGGATCATATGCTTTTACTATTTTTGCAAGCGATACCCCATTAATATTGAAATCATCAAATGGGTTTCTCCCCTTTGACGATTGGTTGCCATCTTTGTCTTTTAAATTATGTATATAGACTCCTAATATACCCTTGCCATCTTCCCAAGCTTTTTTGATTTCATATTTGATCCACTTGCGCCCAGCGGTTTTTTCACCAATTAAAACTATTGCTACAGATTTTCCGTTTAGCTGCCCGTCTATCCATTTCTTTATGGCTGCATCACCGCCTTTTTTGATTGTTTCCCAATCGTTGTCACTAACGGGCCTATTGCCTTCCACAACCCCCATGTTTCTGACTTGTGAAGCCCGCCAGTTATCTGGCTTATAGTGAAAACTATAAAATGCTTTTCGTGCCATCATACCCTCCTTTCTTTACGCCCATCTATTTATTCAAGGAACATTATAGCGTCATCACCATTAAAATCCAGTATTAACAGTACACAATAATGTCCGTTAATTTTTCAAAAATATTTAATTATGATAATTCTTGAAATCTTTTGTCTGAAAAAGCTTACAATTACAAGAAATCCAATGTCCTTTTAGCCGGGATATATCCATTAATAGAACACTCTGTCTGCTAAAAGTGTTTTTCTGGCGTTAACGCCGCTATACGGGGACAGGCTGCTTTTAGAAGAATTTCGGTCATCTAACGATAAATTTTTAGAAAGAGAGGAGTTGAGAATATCCCCTGCTTATTCCCCGCCCAACATCTCTTCAATCGTCACAAACACACTCTCTCCCAGCGCCTCGACATTGTAGCCCCCTTCGAGAAAAAAGAGAACCGGTAGTGTTTTTGCGGTATTTAGTATGGCCCGGACTATGGTGCGTATACCTTCGGTGGTTACTTCGAGCTGGGCAAGCGGGTCGGCTTTGTGGAGGTCGTAGCCGGCGGAGACGAGGATGATGTCGGGTTTGAAATCATCAAGGATGACGGGAAGCTTTTCGGTATAGACCGGGATTAGCTCCTTATCTCCGCTGCCGGGAGGGAAGGGGAAGTTGAATGTGGTTCCTTCGCCTCTGCCTATGCCCCGTTCGGTGGAGAGGCCCGTGCCGGGGTAGGCTGGGTATTGGTGGGTCGAGAGGTAGAGAACCGATCCGTCGTCGTAGAAGATATCCTGTGTGCCGTTGCCGTGGTGGACGTCGAAATCGACGATCGCTACCTTTTCGTAGCCGATAGACTGGGCGTATCTGGCGGCTACGGCGATATTGTTGAAGAGGCAGAAGCCCATCGACCGGTTACGTGTGGCGTGATGGCCCGGCGGCCTTACGGCGCAGAATGCGCGGTCGATCTTTCCCGCTTTTGCGGCATCCAGCGCTACTATTCCCGCACCTGCCGCGGTCAGGGCCGCATCCCAAGAGCGGCGTACGCAGACGGTATCGGCATCGATGGGCTCTTCCGCTTCGCAGGCGAGCCGTACCGCTTCGATATGTTCGGGTGTATGGACCCGGAGCAGCAGCTTTTCAGAGACGCGGATGGGCGAAAGCTGCAACAGCCGTGGCTTCAGACCGCTCACGGCCCTTTCGACGGCCAAAAGCCGCCGCGGCGACTCCGGGTGCCACTCTCCGGTGTCGTGCTCGAGATATACGGGGTCGTAGATGTAGGCGCTGTTTTGTCTCATATCTTCCTCTTTTCTACGGCGCATCCAGATACTCATGCGCCATATAGCTGCTGCGTGTGTAGGGGGAGCTTTTGATATATCTGAATCCCATCTTCATACCCTCTTCGCGGAAAAAGTCGAAGCGCTCGGGCCTTACGAACTCGACGACCGGTACATGCGAGTCGGAAGGGGCGAGGTACTGCCCTATGCTGAGCAGCCGGCAGCCGACATCGAGGAGCTCTTGCATAAGTTTCAAAACCTCTTCATCCTCTTCGCCGAGGCCGAGCATGATGCCGCTTTTGGTTGCGAGGTTCGGGTTGATCTTGTGGAGTTTTTCCAGGACTCTGAGCGAACGGTCATACTTCGCACCTTTTCGTATGTGGTAGAGGCGCGGTACCGTTTCGAGATTGTGGCCCACTATCTCCGCTCCGCTTTTGGCGACTTTCGCCAGCGCATCCTCTTTTTCGTGAAGGTCGGGTATGAGCAGCTCTACGCGAATGGAGTCGTCCAGAGATTTTACGGCCTGTACAGTTTTGCAAAACTGGTCTGCCCCGCCGTCGGGCAGATCGTCGCGTGTGGGGCTTGTGATGACTACATGCCTCAGCCCCATCGTTTCGACCGTCGCGGCTATATTTGCGGGTTCTTCGGGGTCGGGCGTCAGCGGCGCCCCTTTCGTTACGTTGCAGAAGGTGCAGGCCCTGGTGCAGATATTTCCCAAAATCAGAAACGTTGCCTGGTTTTTCGAAAAACACTCCCCGATATTGGGGCAGAGGGCCTCTTCGCAGATGGTATGGAGCCGCCCTTCGGCCAGTCTCTCCCTCATTTCGGTGAGTTCCGAGAGCGATATCTTTTTCCTGAGCCACTCCGGCCTGCTCCACTTACTCTCTGCCATCTACGGTCCACCTTTCGTCTCTATATTTTCTATCGAGAAGTTCGTTCGCTCTTTCGCTCTCATCGCTTCTTAGACCCTCTTGCACTGCGGTTACGCCGAAGGTTTCGCAAAAGGCCTCCTTCAGGAGAAGGGAGAGTGCGTTAAAATCGGTTTTGACACCGAGGCCGTGCAGCGTCGCCGCGCCGTCAAGGCCGGAATCTTCGAGGAAAAGGGGCTCCAGCAGGTCACGGTCTATATATAGAGGTATGGAGCCGTGCTGGAGCATAGCCCTTTTTGTATGGCGCTGCGCATTGCCCCCCATTTTTCTCCCGTCTATCAGAATATCGTACTCTTCATTACCCGCAAGACAGATATTAGAACCCCTCGTAAAGAGCCCTGTACGCAGCAACTGAGACGGTTTTTTCTCCTCTTTTTGACTCTCGGCGACGAATCCAGCACTTAACCCCAGCTTCTCGTAGAGACGGATCAGAAAGCGGCAGAGAAATCTGTAGCTGCCCTTGATGCCTCTTTTTTTCGCGAAAGAGGAGGGCAGGATGATGGAGTAGGAGAGGTCTCCGCCGTGTACGAGAATGCCGCCGCCTGTGATACGGCGCACGCAGGAGACTCCGCTCTTTCCGGCCAGGGCCAAATCTATACTCCCAAGAGGTTTGGAAAAGCGTCCGAAACTGAGCGAAGGCTCCCAGCGGTAGAGTCTTAGTATGGGTGTGTCATCTTCACCGAACCGGTCCAAAAGCGCCTCGTCCACCGCCATATTCCAGTGTGCCGATCCGAGCTCTGTATCGATGAAGCGCCACTTCTTTGTCAAATTTATCCTTTTGTCACAGAGGCATTTGCTGCGTTAACCGGTCGTTTACCTATTTGTATTATACTACGTATATCGGCTGTAAATGTGAAAACATGGCGGATGCGATGGAGCAGGAGTAATGGAACCGGTATCATAGTTTCCGGTGGCCTGATAGGCAGAAAGAGTGCTCTCTGGTGCAAACAGGCGGCCGGCGACTTCCCGTAAGTGATCGACGACATCTTATAGAAGGAGAAAAAGATGGGAACATACACGAAAAAACTGGAAGAGGTGAAAGAGCTTATCGGCAGGCTGCAGAAGCAGGCCCCGAAGCAGATGGAGGCATTCAACAAGTTCATGCTCTCCGTGGAGAGTCCGGATGCGCTGGGAGGTAAGCAGAAAGCGCTTATAAATGTAGGCCTTGCGGTGGCGGCGCAGTGTGAATGGTGTATAGCGCTGCATGTGAAAGAGGCACTCGGCGCAGGCGCTTCGAGAGAGGAGATTGTAGATGCGGCGATGCAGGCGGTTCTGATGCACGGCGGTCCCGCGCTTATGTATATGATTCCGGTTGAAAAAGCCATAGACGAGTTTGCTTCATGAACAAACTGCTCGCTGAAGAGATATACTACTATATGACTCTTGGGCGGCGTTTCGAACTGGCCGCGAAAGAGCACTACATGAAGGGTGACATCTCCGGCTTCCTTCACCTGGACATCGGCCAGGAGGGATTAAGTGTCGCCGCCATGAAGGCGTTCGAAAAGGGTGACGTCTTTTCGACCTATCGTGAACATGTCATGGCGATAGCACGGGGTATAGACCCCAAGGCGGTCATGGCGGAGCTTTTCGGCAAGGTGACCGGGGTGAGCAGAGGTAAAGGGGGATCGATGCACCTTTTCGACCCTTCTCGCTTCTTTTACGGCGGCGACGCTATTGTCGGAGGGCAGATTCCGAATGCCGTCGGCTGTGCATACGCCCGTAAGTACAAAGAGGAGGAAGAGGGTGTCATGGTGATCTTCGGAGACGGCGCAACCAACGGAGGCGCCTTTTTCGAGTCGCTGAATATAGCTTCGGCCTGGAAGCTGCCCATAATCTTTCTCTGCGAAAACAACCGTTACGCTATCGGTACGGAGATCACGAGGGTGTCACCGTTTCTGGAACAGTCAAAAAAAGCCGCACCCTATATGCCCGTGACGGAGGTGGACGGAATGGATGCGATAGCCGTATATGAGGCGGTGAAAGAGGCGCAAAGGGAGATTCAAAACGGCCGGGGGCCTATATTTATCGAAGCGTTCACATGCAGATACGAAGGGCACTCCATGAGCGATTCGGGCAGTTACCGCTCTCCGCAGGAGATGCAGATATGCAAGGCCCAGGACCCGATAGAGAGGATGAAAAAGGCTCTTACGGAGAGCTTCGAGGCCGATGCCGAAACTATAGAGTCGCTTGAACGGCGGGCGCAAAAGGCTGTCGAAGAGGCGGTGGAGTTCGCCGCCTCGAGTCCTGAGCCCGATGCGGCCGAACTGTTCGAAAATCTATACTGCAAGAGGTGCGGCAATGTTGTATCGTGAAGCGCTGAACCGTGCCATAGACGATGTGATGCGGATAGATCCGGATGTGGTGGTGCTTGGAGAAGATGTGGGTCTTTACGGCGGCTCCTACAGGGTGACGGAGGGGCTGGTGGCCAAATATGGAGAGAGAAGGGTCATAGATACCCCGATCGCGGAGCTCTCTATAGTGGGCAACGCCGTCGGAATGGCTATCGGCGGTCTGAGGCCGGTCGCGGAGATCATGACCGCCAACTTCTCGCTCCTCGCCTTCGATCAGATCATAAACCATATGTCCAAATACCGCTATATGAGCGCCGGAAAGATTACACTGCCTATGGTGGTCCGTTTTCCGCAGGGAGTCAGCAGACAGCTCGCGGCACAGCACTCCGAGAGTTACGAACAGATGCTCTCGGCGGTTCCCGGCCTGACCGTATTTGCCGCCAACGATGTCAATTACGCCTACCACGCCCTGAAAAAGGCCGTTTTGATGGACGACCCTGTCATTTTCATCGAACATGAACTTCTCTACAACAAAAAAGGGGATGTAGATTTCAACGCGGAGCTCGACCCCTTCAAGGCGCGCATAGTCAAGGAGGGTGAGGATATCACGATCGTAAGCTACCTGAAGATGGTAGACGATGTAATGGCATCTGTCGGCAAGATTGAGGAGAGTCTGAAAAGAAGCTGTGAGGTTATAGACCTCTGCTCTTTGAACCCTGTCGATTACGATACCGTCGCGAAGTCGCTCAAGAAGACAGGAAGGCTCGTCGTCGTCGAAGAGGATCACAAAACCGGCGGCTACGGGGCCCAGATAGTCAGCAATGTCTGCGAAGAGCTCTTTTACATGCTCGATGCACCGCCTTTGCGGATAGCGGGAGAAGATGTGCCTATACCGTACAACAGAACCCTCGAGCTTCTCTCCATTCCTACTCCCGACAAGATAGCTGAAAAGATTACAGAGTGGGGGAGGAGAAATGGATTATGAGATCGTAATGCCCCAGCTCTCCGCTTCGATGGAGGAGGGGAGGCTTGTAAACTGGAAAGTGCATCCCGGCGATAGTGTCAAAGCGGGAGATGTCATAGCCGAAGTCGAGAGTGACAAAGCGGTTATGGATGTTCAGAGCTTCAAGGACGGCACCGTAAAGGAGCTGAAGGTATCCGAAGGAGAGAGTGTTCCGGTCGGCAGCGTAATAGCCGTTTTGCAGACCGAAGGGGGGAAGGAGGCGCCGGAAAAAGAGAAAAAAGAGGAGCCGGAAGCTGTTCATGAGGCCCCGAAAAGCGCTCCGCCGAAAAAAGAGAAGCCCCGGAAAAAAGAGGAGGCTCCCGAGTCGGTAGTAGAGGAGCTGTTTGGCGGAGCATCCGCTTCCAAAGAGTCGAAAACGGGGCCGACAACGGAAAAAAGAGCCGCAGTGTCGGCAGGCGAAGCATCACCGAAAGCTAGGGCCCTTGCCGCCGGATACGCTATTGACATAGAGGCTTTGCAAAAAGAGGGGAGCCTGCCTCTGCCGGCGCATGAGGAGGATATAAAGGAGTGGTATCTAAGGCGCAGATTCACTCCCAAAGCCTTGAAACTGGTAAGGCTCTACGCTCTGGATCCCGCAATTTTCGACAAGGCGGGAAAGATCGGCGAAGAGGATGTCGAAAAGTATGTAAAAGAGCATGAAATCCCGCTTCCAAAGCCCGTCTCTACTATGAAAAAAGCGATAATTTCGACAGTTGAGGAGGCTGCTAAAAAGCCTGTTTACCACATTTTCGACCGGATAGACGCAGCTCTGTTGAAGATATACGAAAACAGAGAGCTGACATACACGGTATGGTTTCTTAAGCTCTTTGCCGAAGCGATGATGAAGCATGAAGGTTTCAGAACCACACTCAAAGATGAAAAGCTCTTCGTATGGCCGAACGCCTCTATCAGCCTTGCGATTGCCGACGGAGAGGATCTCTATGCGGCGGTATTCAAAGATCTGAACCGAAAGAGTGTGGAGGAGATCTCGGCGGCTCTTGCAGAGATGAAACGGAAGATAGCTTCAAAGAGAGTGAGACCCGAAGATCTTGCAGGCTCCACATTCGGGCTGAGCAACCTTGGGATGACCGGCATAGAGCGTTTTGATGCGATGATAAACAGGGATGACAGCGCCATCGCGGCGATAGGCGCCGAAGTCGATGGGAGAATCTCGGTCACTCTGACTGTGGATCACAGGGTGGTGAACGGACTTCAGGCCGCTCTTTTCATGGAGAGCTTGAAAACTCTTGCTGTGGATAGAAGATTTTTCGAGAGGGCAAAAGAGGGTGGCGACTGATTTTCAAAAGAGTGTGTGGGAGGCTCTTAAACTGATACCGAAAGGGAGGGTGACGACATACGGGGCGATAGGCAGATATCTGGGTACCCGTGCCTACAGGGCTGTCGGAAGTGCGGTAGGGAAAAACCCTTACGCCCCGGAAGTCCCATGCCACAGGGTCGTTCCTGCCGACGGGAGGCTGGGAAATTACTCCGCAGAGGGTGGAAGGGATAGGAAAGCCGATCTTCTGAGATCTGAAGGTGTGTCTGTAAAAGAGGGAAAGATAGTGAACTTCGAGAGCCTGCTTTTCGAGTTTGATAAGCCAACGTTACGCAAAAAGCGTAACGTCATCTCGAAATCTACGATTTCGTAGCTTCAGGGGGGTGCAGGGGACGGCCGGTCCCCGCCAAAGGTTGGGCTTGACTCAAGCTTTGCGTAACATCGGAGAAAGGGTTGTAAAAGATGGATAAAACTTACGATATCTGCTTCATAGGAGGCGGGCTGAACTATGCCGGTGCTGTAGTTGCCGCGAAGGCGGGGCTTAAAACCGTTCTGATCGAAAAAGAGATGGTCCATCTCGGAGGTACTTGCCTGCATAACGGCTGCATACCGTCCAAGCTGTTCCTGCATGCGGCAGATACGGTTCTTCAGAGCAGGCGGCCTCTGTTCAAGAGTGCGTCCGTACTCGACATGAAAGCCCTTTTGAGCGAAAAAGAGACGATTGTGACGAAAGCGACGGAGGCGATACGAAAGCAGTGTGGAGGTGTTGACCTTGTTGAGGGCGAAGCGAAGCTCGTGGAACCGAACAGGGTCGAAGTAGGGGGCGACACTCTGAGTGCGAAGAGCGTTGTGATAGGTACAGGTTCGAGGCCGTTCATTCCGGAAGGCATCGTGTATGACGGAAAGAGCGTAGTGACAAGCGACGAAATACTGAACCTGGAGACCCTGCCGAAAAAGATTGCCGTATACGGCGACGGGGCGATAGGGCTGGAGATGGCCTCTTTCATGGCCGCGGCCGGTGTAGAGACCGAACTTATATGGCGGCATGACAGACTTCTGAGAAAGGCCCACCCGGTAATAGGCGAGGCGCTCAAGGCCCAGATGGAGGATATAGGTGTCAAGCTTATGCCGAACAGATCGATCGAAAAGGCGTCGGTGACTTCGAGAAGAGGCGTTCACATAACGTTTGAGGACGGATCGGAGCACTATGCGCCCCTTCTGCTCGTCGCTACCGGCAGGAGGGCCGTTACCGACGTAGTTGCGACTCCTGAGATAGAGATCGGCAAAAGGGGTATCGAGACCGACAGATATTTCGAAACCACACTGCCCGGGCACTACGCCATAGGCGACTGCAACGGGAAGCTGCAGCTGGCACATGCGGCCAGGGCGGAGGTGCTGAATGTAACCGGGAAGCTGCTCGGCAAAGGTGTAGATGCCCTCGATCTCGGAAGGGTGGTCAAGTTTATCCACACCCTGCCTATGAGTTACGCATCTGTCGGCTCCTACGGGGAGGGTGACAGCTCGAGCGTGATGCCGATGAGAGGCTGGCCCTATGCGGAGATATGCAGTGCCGACAGGGGTGTGGTGATTTTGTACAAGGATTCGGATGACTTCGTTACCGGCGGAGAGATCCTGGCTCCGCAGGCACAGGAGCTTATCGCCATAGTTTCGATGGCTCTGGCTGGGGAGATGGATGCGAAGCTTTGCAGAGAGACGATTCTGGCGCATCCTACATTCAGCGAGATCGTCGAGAGAGCCTTCTACAGGCTCTGAGCCTTCTCTAACGGATCTTTGAGTCTCTGTTCAGGCGGCAGTTTCTGTACTCTTTCAAAGCTTCGGGCATTAGTTTTTTCAGCTGTTCTATCCTGCTTCTCGAAGTGGGGTGGGTAGAGAGGTAGACTATCGGCTCTTTACCCGCCTTGGCGAACTTCTCCCAAAATTTTAGCGCCTCTCTCGGGTCGTAACATGCCATCGCCATGATTATTAGCCCTATATGGTCCGCCTCGCTCTCCTGCATTCTCGAGTAGGGGAGCATGACACCCACCTGTGAGCCTATGCCTATGGCCGCCTGGTAGAGCTGTGCGTATTCGCCGCCGCTTCTGCTCACCGCCTCATTGGCTATGGCGGCGGCTATTCCGGTAAGCTGCGCCACGCTGAGCCTTTCGGCTACATGGTGGGCGACGGCGTGTGCTATTTCGTGTGCCATGACGGTTGCCAGCTGTGCGTCGTTGTCGATATATTTGAAGAGGCCGGTGTAGACGAAGACGTGTCCGTTGGCGAGGCAGAAAGCGTTGGGAACCTTGTCGTTGTCGATGACGTAGAACTTCCAGTCGAGATCGATGCCGGTCGCTTCGGCGATGCGTCTGCCGACTCTTTCTACAGGAACCGTATATTTCGGATCGTGCGAAATCTTTTCTGTTTTGAAGATCTCCTGCTCCGTCTGAAGCCCCAGGGCCATCTCCTGGTCCGGGGTCAGCATGATGATCTGTGTCCTGCCGGTTATCGGGGCTTTTGCGCAGCCGGCTATGAAAAGGAGAGCTATCAGAAAAAGTGCGATCCGTTTCATGGCAATCCTCTCTCTTTTTTGGTTACAATTGTACCAATTTTTCAGGGAGTCATTGTGTAATGGTAAATATAGTTCTGGTCGAACCCAAAATTGCGCCAAATACCGGAACGATAGGGCGGCTCTGCGTCAATATGGGAGCCGCTTTGCACCTCGTCGAGCCGCTCGGGTTCGTCATAGAGGACAAACGGCTGAAGCGTGCGGGGCTCGACTACTGGCACAAGCTGAACCCTACCGTCTGGCCGTCGCTGCAGGCGTTTATGGAAGAGCATGGAGACAAAAGGCTCTGGCTCGCTACCACCAAAACAAGAAAGCCCTACTTCGAAGCGGACTTTGAACCGGGCGATTTCCTCCTTTTCGGCAGCGAGACAACAGGTCTGCCCGAAGAGCTGCTGAAAAAGATGCCGGAAAAGTGCATTACGATTCCGATGACACCTGAGGGCCGCAGCCTCAACATTTCGATTAGCGTCGGCATAGTCGCATACGAGGCTGTAAGGCAGAATTTCGATACATTCAAAGGATTGATGTGAACACATTTATGGATATAGTTATGACGGCTGGCTTCGTTCTCTTCATGATCTGGATTATAAAGGGGTACCACGCCCAGAAGTACGAGGAGCGCTACGGGGAGAACGGAACCGAAGTGAAAAAGGGTGAAAAAGAGGAGCGCGAAAAAGAGTGAAAGCTGTTCTGCAGAGGGTGACGAGATCGAGTGTCACCGTAGAGGGCCGAAAGGTGGCGCAGATAGGAAAAGGGCTCAACATCCTGCTCGGTGTCATGAAGGAAGATACCGAAGAGGATGCTAAGAAGCTGGTCTCCAAGATCGTGAACCTCAGAATATTCGCCGACGAAAACGCCAAGATGAACCTCTCTTTGAAAGATATAGACGCGGAAGTGCTGGTGATAAGCCAGTTCACGCTCGCCGCCAAGATAAAAAAGGGGCGAAGGCCGAGTTTCGACGCCGCAATGGAGCCGAAGGAGGCGAAAAGACTCTACGAATACTTCTGTGAGCAGATGGAGAAAGAGTGCAGGGTAAAAAGAGGAGTTTTCGCGGCGATGATGGAGGTGGAGATAGTAAATGACGGCCCGGTGACCGTAATAGCAGATTCGAAGGAGATCTGAGCTGTAGAGGGTTTTCATGACGGGAACAAGAGAAAAAACATATATTCATATTCGTTATGCTTGAAATAATACAATTTTAACCAATCAGGTTAACTGCTGTTTTAATTTTGTTTTAATACCGAAAATGTGACAATTTTAGCCAAAGAAGTCAATATATTATTAGATGTATTTCTATTCATCTAAACTAGTTAGTTTACTTGATGCATTAGATTAATAGAAGGAGTGCTTATGAAAAGAAAGCAGGAAATTATCGATGATAAAGTCCTTTCAGAAATTGAATCTGATTATTTAAAATGGCAGGAGTATCTTAATATAGGTTTCGGTATTGTCGGTTTTAGTTTGGCAATTTCATGCTTAGGCACCAAAGATCCACAATTTTGGGCAATTGTATCTTTGGCATTTATGGTGATTTTTCTAATATATGGAAAGAAAAATTTTCCGGAAAGAATAAAGCTTCTTAGGAAAGCAGAGTTAGAAGGAATCGAAGAATTAAAATACTTAGGTTTGGAAAAAAAATATTTTGGTTTTAAAGCATTAGTCACCAAATTTCCACTCTACATGATAGCGGCTGTATTTTTGTCAATGATATCATTGGGTTTCATAAAACAATAAAAACAACAAGCAACTGACATTGAGCAAAAATCGTAACTTTATCTCGAAATCTATGTTTTACTAAATAAACTGTGCTTCGCTTGTTTTCGTAGTATTAGGTGTCTGCAGGGGATGGTCAGTCCCCGCCAAAGCTTGGGCTTTGGTCAAACTTTGCGTAATGTCAGTTCAGTAAAGTAAATTACAAGGTATACATTTCATATGCTATTCCAGTCTCTTCTGCACTCTTGAGAGGGCGGCCTTGAGCTCTTCGAGCTCTCTTTTGAGCTCCTCTTTTTCATCCACCGCTCTCTTTTCCGGTTTCTCTTCATCTTTTATGGCGAATATCGCGTCGACTATTATGCCTATGAGAAGATTCACCATGACGAAGGTGGAGATTAGCACGAAGATGACGAAAAAGAGCCACGCTCCCGGGAACTGCTCCATGACCGGTCTGGCTATTCCCATAGACCAGCTCTCCAGTGTCATGACCTGGAAGAGTGTGTACATCGAGGCGCCGAGGGTTCCGAACCACTGCGGAAAGGCTTCGCCGTACATCGACGTGGCCATTATGGAGAATACGTAGAAGATAAGCAGGAGTACCATCGCCACGGAGCCGATGCCGGGTATGACGCTGACCAGTGCACCTATGATCTTTCGCATCTGCGGTACTATTGTGAGGAGCCTGAAGAGCCTCAACACTCTGAGAACCCGTAAAATGGAGAACTCTTCACTCGCTGGAACGAGTGAAATGGCCACTACGAAGAAGTCGAAGAGACTCCACGGATCTTTGAAGAACTCTTTTCTGTGCACATAGATCCTCATGGCGATCTCGATCGTGAAGATACCTATCACCACAACATCCAGAAAGATGAGCAACGGCCCGAACTGCTCCATAACGCTTTTTGAAGTCATTAACCCTAGCGTGATACCGTTGAAGATAATCATCGCCGTAATGAAGCTTTTGAACCTCTTTGAGTCGACGATTGCTGCCACCCTACTATACATTCCGCCTCCCGGATGAGAATTATTCTCAGAATTTTAATCAACTTTCCACTATAATAACTCTCAATCCCAGATTTAAAGTTGTCGTGAAAGCGATCTTTTTGTTTTGCGTTACGGAGGTTAGTGTCATGGTAAAGATTTTGATCTCACTTTCCGCTCTTGCCGGCCTCTCATTCGCCTGCAGCGGTGACTGCATCAAGTGCCATCCGGTCCTGAAAAAGAGTATAGATGAGCCTCACCACAAGGTGATAAAACGGTGTATAGAGTGTCACAAAGAGAGCTCTACAGGGGCCTCGACATGCGGACAGGACTGCTTCGAGTGTCATGACAAAAAGCGGCTTATGAGCTCTACTCTCCCGGAACACCGGGCGATAGCCTCCTGCTCACGATGTCATTTGGGCAAAAAAGAGCTTATGCAAAAGAGTGATCCATTTTTCATACCTTAAAACCGGATTTTATAATGCCGATATTTATTTTATAACCCAACCAAAGGCGGCATATGACACAGCTGGGTTCACTCACCGCAACGGCCAACACCTTTTCATTCGATCTGACCACAAGCTCCGGCGACAGAATATCGCTCTCGCTTTACGACAACAGGTCCGTTTCGATGCAGATGTCACAGGATGGCTCTTCCAAAAGCTTTTCGATGAGTCTGAAGCATGAGTACGGCTACTCCTTCTCATACAGCGGCAACGGCATAGACGCACGTGACCGTGCCGAGATAGAGGAGGCGATGAAGGTCGTAAAACCTCTTTTTCAGGAGTTTTTGCAAAATGTCAAAGAGAGTGGTGAAGCTGCGGGAGTGAAAGAGACGGCCAATACGGCGCAGCTTATGAAAAGTCTCATGCCCGAGAGCGGAAACGAAGATGCAGTGAACCTTCTGAAATCGAGAACGGTAGATATGATGGATGAAGTTCTTTCGTCATTCGAAAAGAGCAGGGCGCTCATCGAGAGCTCGAAAAAGCTCTTCGACCGCCTCTTCGAGAGTATGAAGAGCTTCGAAATATACGCTTAAGCCGCTTGGATCAGAGCAGGCCGAAGAATCTGAGCGCCTCCTCCTCTTCATCTTCCAGGTCTTCCGTATCTATCGCCCCTTCGTCGATCCGCCTTTTCAGCTCCGATACTATGAAGTCGAAGGCGACCCTTCTAGCCTTTTCGATATCGTCTATATAAACACAGCCGTTGAATCTGTAGGGCTCCAAATGCTCTATGCACAAAACGGTGCCGTCGACACTCTTCTCGAGATGTTCGGCCACCTCCCTGTAGTTTATGCCGAATTCACAGCTGTACCAGATTAGATTGTCGAGCTCCTTGTCGGAGAACTCGCCTATCCCCTCTCCGGCCACGTCGAGGTAGTGAAACCGCGGCAGATTTGCCTCCACGATCCGCTCCCACGCTTTGTCGGCCGATATCGCAACCCTCTCTCCTTCGTCTCTTACCTCGTAGTTCTCTCCGAGTATCTTTGAAAGAGGTGTAGGCCTGCCCACTCCGTTGCCGGTGAGAGACCCGGGTTTTCCGGCATAGATGTAGAGTTGCGGAGGGAGGGTTCCGTTTTCATTTTCCTCGACTATCTCGCCTTCTGGTGTGATCGCGATCCTGCGGCCTGAGTTCAAGGCATCGAGGAAGCTCTTTTTGTCAACCTTTACAATATGGTTCAGAAGATTGTACTGTTTCATCATTTTCCCGTTTTTTCCCCTATGTTACCACTCTACGAAGGGGATAGAGATAATTTTCAGGTTTTAATTTTATCCTATAAACTTGCCGCTTCTTAGCCGCTGCGCCTCCATAAGCTCAAGCTCTCTGGCTCCCGATACTACGATGTTGCTGTCGGGTACGTAGTCGAGAAGTTCGTCTCTTCCTTCGTAGTGTATCGAGTTGAGAATCACTCTCATGACGTTTAGGCGTGCAAGGTGCTTGTTGTCTGAACGTATTATCGTCCAGGGGGCTATTGTGGTGTGGGTGTGTTTGAGCATCTCGTACTTCATGTTCGTAAAGTCGTCCCATCTCTCCTGTGCCTGGAGGTCGACTTCGCTCAGCTTCCACTGCCTGAGAGGGTCGGTTTTACGGCGCTCGAAGCGTCTTTTCTGCTCCTCTTTCGTAACACTGAAATAGAGCTTTATAAGGGTGATTCCGTTTCTTACCAGCCCCTTCTCGAAGCTCGGGGTATCCTCCATGAAGGTCTGGTACTCTTCAGGTGTACAGAAGCCGAATACCGGCTCCACCATCGCCCTGTTGTACCAGCTTCTGTCGAAGAGAACTATCTCTCCTCCGCGTGGAAACTGCTCCACATACCTCTGAAAATACCATTGGGTACGCTGCTCTTCGGTAGGTTTTCCGAGAGCGACCACCCTGTAGTGCTTCTCGTTCATATAGCGTGTGACCCTGCGGATCGTTCCACCCTTGCCCGCGGCATCACGCCCTTCGAAGAGAATCAGCATCTTGAGTTTGTTGTTCTCCAAGTGCTTCTGTAGTTTTATCAGCTCCGCCTGGTACGGTTTGAGCTCTTCCGCTTCAAGATATTTTCTGATGGCCTTTTTCTTTTTCAGCAGGACCGGAAGCGGGTCGGAGTTGCTGCAGACTTCAACATCACTGAAATCTTTGAGTTCCTCTATTATTCTCTCATCTTTTTTTCCCACGAAAACCACCTTTGCTCTTTTTTTTATTGTATCATTTTAGGACTAAATTTCAGGCAGTAAAATGGATAGAGATAAAATCGGCGAGCTTCTCGAAAAGCTCGAAGAGACCGAGTCTCTTCTAAACAGGGAGCTCGAAAAGGAAGCGGAGTCGCTCAAGTGCGATTTTCTGGAGGAGCGGGTACCTCTTTGGGACTATATCAAAACCGCAAAGCCGGGATATATAGCGACCGCCCCCTTCATCTACGCGATGATAGTCCCGGCGGTTATTATGGATATTTTCGTCACCGTCTATCAAGGTGTTTGCTTTCCGGTATACGGAATTCCCAAGGTCGACCGTAAAGAGTTCATAGTTTTCGACAGGCACCGGCTGCGCTACCTCAATATGCTGCAGAAGCTCAACTGCCTCTACTGCGCCTACTTCAACGGACTCGTCGCCTATGTGCGGGAGATCGCCTCCAGAACAGAGCAGTTCTGGTGTCCCATACGGCATGCCCGGAGAGTCAGAGGGGTACATAGGCGCTATTGGCATTTTTTAAGGTACGGAGACGGAAAAGATCTCAAAACCAGATGGATGAAGATGAGGGAGGAGCTGAAAGAGTGAAGATAGAAGATTGTCTTAACGGTTATATAAAAGAGTTGGAAAACGAGGTTATGAAGATTCTTTCGAATCCAAAAACAGACAAACGGACGAAGAATCTTGCGATGAAACCGCTCACAAGCAAGAAACAGATAATCAAAAATACTATGGAAGCGCTCGAGATGGTCGACAGAGTACACAAAGAGGAGCTTGAGAAGTCAGGAGCGCTCAAGCGCTCCGAAGATTAGACAGATGTGAGCTGAAGAAGCTCCGCTTCGACCTTTTTTAGCCTCTTTTGAGCCTCTTCGAGCGCTCTTTTGTTCTCCTCTACGACATGGGCGGGGGCGTTTGCGACGAACTTCTCGTTTTTGAGCATACCGGAAAGTTTTACAACCTCTTTGGTGAGTTTGTTCTGCTGATTTTCCAGCCGCTTCAGGAGCGGTTCGAGATCTATCCCTTTCAGGGGAAGGTATATCTCCATATGTTCGCTTACATCGGTAATGGCGTCTGGAACCTTCTCGTTTACGAACTCTACGCTTTCGGTTTTGGCAAGAAGCTTTATAAAGGGGGCCGCCAGCCCGGCATCCATAGGCTCGTCAGGCTTGATGTAGGCTTTCTCGATCTTTCTGCCCGGCATATCCACCGTAGCTTTTGCGCGGCGGATCGATACGATTGCTTCCGTTATGGCTGCAAACTCTCTCTCTATCTTTTCGTCACGGGCGATATTTTCGGGGTAGGGCATCACCATGACTGAGCCGTCGCTCTCTACGGATGTGGCTGAAAGCCTGTGCCAGAGATATTCGGTTACGAACGGCATGAACGGGTGCAGCAGCTTCATCGCCTCTTTGAATACGGCACCGAGCTCGGCGACACTCTCTTTGCTAGCCTTCGAGAGCTCTATGCCCCAGTCGCAGAACTCGCCCCACAAAAAGCGGTAGAGCGTCGTTGCGGCATCGTTGAACCTGTACTGGTCTATGTAGCCTCTCGTCTCTTCTACGGCAAGGGCGAAACGTGAGAGCATGTAGCGTCCTAGCGGTGTCTCTATTTTGCAGTTTTCGAGGTTTTCGAATCTCTCTGCATTCATAAGAAGGTAGTTCGCCGCGTTGTAGAGTTTGTTGGTGAAGTTGCGGCTCAGCTCGAGCTTGTCGTTGCTCAGTTTTATGTCGCGCCCCTGGACGGCGAGAACGGCGAGTGTGAAGCGCAGAGCGTCGGCACTGTACTGCTCTATGGTGTCCAGCGGGTCTATGACGTTGCCGCGCGACTTGGACATCTTGTTGCCGTGCTCGTCGCGTACCAGCGCGTGGAGGTAGATATCTCTGAAGGGGAGCTCTCCCATGAAGTGCTCACCCATCATTATCATCCTGGCGACCCAGAAGAAGAGGATATCAAAGCCGGTTATCAGCAGATCGTTCGGGTAGAAGTTTTTCAGGTCCTCTTCGCTCCACTTCAGACCTTTCAGCGCATCGGCGTTGCCCCAGCCGAGGGTGCTGAAGGGCCATAGAGCGGAGCTGAACCATGTATCCAGAACGTCCGGGTCCTGATAGATCCTGTCGCTTCCGCACTTCGGACACTTTTTCGGGCTCTCATCTTCCGTCGCCCATTCATGTCCGCAATCTTCGCAGTAGAATACCGGTATGCGGTGTCCCCACCATAGCTGCCTGCTTATACACCAGTCCCTGAGTTCGCTCATCCACGCGTTGTAGCTGTTGATCCAGTGCGGAGGGAAAAATTTCGCTTCACCGGCGTTGACCCTCTCTATGGCTCTTTTTGCGATCTCTTTTTTTACGAACCACTGTTTTGAGATGTAGGGCTCCACGACATTGTGGCACCTGTAGCAGTGGCCAACCTGGTGGCGGTGCTCTTCTATCTTTTCGAGGTAGCCCTCCTGCTGCAGACGCTCTACGATCTTCTCTCTCGCGTCGAGCCTCTCATGCCCTTCGAACTCTCCCGCGAACTTGTTCAGTATACCTTTCTCGTCGAAAACGGTGATGAAGTCGAGGTTGTGCCGTTTGCCCACTTCGTAGTCGTTTGGATCGTGCGCAGGTGTAACTTTGACGACTCCGGTACCGAACTCCATATCGACGTGCTCGTCGGCGATGACGGGGATCTCCCTCTCTATCAGCGGAAGCCGTACCCTTTTGCCTACAAGGTGCTTGTAGCGTTCGTCGTCCGGGTGGACCATTACGGCGGTATCCCCGAAGTATGTTTCGGGCCTGGTCGTAGCTACCACGACGTAACCCTCTTCATCTGCAAGCGGGTATCGGATATGGTAGAGCTTTCCGTCGTGCTCTTCGTACTCGACCTCTATATCGCTCAGCGCACCGTCGTGGGTACACCAGTTGACCATATAGTTTCCGCGTACTATCAGCCCTTCATCGTAGAGTTGTACGAAGGCTTTCTTAACGGCGTTTTTGAGGCCTTCATCCATCGTGAAGCGTTCGCGGCTCCATGCGGGTGAGACACCGAGTTTCCGCATCTGGTGTACTATCATACCGCCGCTCTGCTCTTTCCACTCCCAGACACGCTTCAAAAAGAGCTCCCTTCCGAGATCCTCTTTGCTCTTTCCTTCGGCAAGCAGCTGCTTTTCAACTACGTTCTGCGTCGCGATGCCCGCGTGGTCCGTTCCGGGCTGCCAGAGAGTCCTGTAGCCGTCCATACGCTTGTAGCGCACCATGATATCCTGAAGTGTGAACGTAAGAGCGTGGCCTATGTGCAGGCTTCCGGTTACGTTGGGAGGCGGCATCATGATGCAGAAGTTTCTGCCCTCTTTTTGAATCTCCCTGTTGCCGTCTACTTCGAAGTAGCCCCGATCTTCCCATATACCGTAAAATTTCTCTTCGAATTCGTGTGGGTTGTACCCTTTTTTTTCGCTCATTTATCGAACCTCGCTGGCAAAATAATCGCGATTATACCGAAAGGAGTGTTAGAGAGCGGTTAATCTCCCTAATCCGCGGCAAGAGGTTTCCTTAATCAAACTTTCGATAAAATCGGGTCAATTTTCCAGTTTGGAGAGATCATGACAAAACCCCTGCTTATAGAGATAGGTGTGGAGGAGCTTCCGGCGGTTCCCCTGCTTAAAATTCTTGACCGGATAGAGAGTTCGTGGGCCGAAATACTTGAAAAACGGCGCCTGCTTGTGGAGTTCGAATTCTCCTATACGCCCAGGCGACTGGTGCTATGGCACCCGGAGTTCCCCGTAAAACAGCCAGATAGCGAAGAGGAGCTCTACGGCCCTCCCGTGCAGATAGCGTTCGACGACTCCGGGCCGACCAGGGCGGCCGAGAGTTTTGCGAAGAAGTGCGGAGTTCCGCTCGATGAGATAGGGCGAAGCGAAAAGGGAGGCAAAGAGGTTCTATTTTTCAGGCGTATCATAGAGGGGGAGCGAACCGAGACCCTGCTCGGGGATATGCTTGCGGAGTGGATCTCTTCGATGCGATTCGGAAAGATGATGAGATGGGGAGAAGGCAAAGAGGAGTTCATAAGGCCGGTAAGGTGGATTCTGACACTTTTCGGCAACGAGACGGTGCCGGTAACGCTTTTTGGAGTCGAGAGCTCGAACAGCACCAGGCTCCACAGGCAGGTTTCGTTCGATCCCGTCAGGGTCGAATCCGCGAAGGAGTATTTCGAGAGGCTTGAAAACGGCGGGGTGGAGCTTTTCGCCGATAGAAGAGCCGAAAAGATTCTCGAAGGCTTTGGGCGCATAGAGAGTGAAGAGGGACTGAAGATCGGACGCGACGGGGAGCTCTTGGATGAGATTGTGGCCATTACCGAGTATCCCACACCCCTGCCGGGCTCTTTCGACGAGAGTTTCCTGAAGCTGCCGCCCGAGGTGATCATGACCAGCATGAAAGAGCACCAGCGCTACTTCCCGGTATTTAAAGATGGTCTGCTGCACAACCGTTTCGTGGTCGTATCAAACGCCAAAACGGACGACTTTTCGCAGGTTATAGCCGGTAACGAGAGGGTGCTGAAGCCCAGGCTCTCCGATGCGATGTTCTTCTACGAAAACGATCTGAAAAAGGGTCTCGACCCGGAGGGCCTGAAGAGTATCGTATTTATGGACGGCCTTGGAACGATGTACGACAAAAGTCTCAGAGAGAGTATCATCGCGTCTGCTTTGGCGGAGGTCTATTCGGATAGGCTGGAGAGAGAGTTTTCCAGAGAGAGGGGTGAACTCAAAGCGCTTGCGGAGAGGGCGGCCATACTTTCGAAGGCGGATCTGCTGAGCGAGATGGTCTACGAGTTCACCGAACTTCAGGGAGTTATGGGTTACTACTATGCGAAAGCGCAGGGGGAGGATGAACTTGTGGCTCTCGCCATAAGAGATCAGTACCTTCCAAACTCAGAAGAGGGGGATTTGCCGGCGAATCTCTTTGCGGCCCTGCTTGCGATAGCCTACAAACTGGACAACCTGATGGCCCTCTTTTCCATCGGCAAGATTCCAACCGGCTCCAGAGATCCGTTCGCCCTGCGAAGAGCTGCCGCCGGGATAATCAGAATAGTTACACACTTCGATATACCTTTCGATCTCAGGGAGACGATAGAGTACTTCAAAAAAGAGTATGCCGAGTTTGAAACCGAAGAGCTCATCAGATTTTTCGAAGAGCGCCTCTATAAAGCGCTTGATGCGAACCCCTCTGTCATAACGGCGGTGCTTGCAAGTGGAGAGAGTGACATCAACGAGATAGTGAAGAAGGTAGATGCTCTCAAGAGTATCTCTGAGAGCGACGGCTTCAAGGAGATATTTACAACATTCAAGCGTGTGGCAAATATAAGCAGAGATATAGATCTTGAAGGAGAGCTCGAGGTCGATCCTTCACTTTTTGAAAAGGATGAAGAGATGGAACTCTACGAAGCCTTCAATGCCGTTTTGGACCGCGAATACAGCGACTACGAAGAGGAGCTCGATGCCCTCTTTTCACTCAAGCCGCAGCTTGACAGATTTTTCGACAATGTGATGGTGAATGTAGATGACGAGGCCTTGAGAAGAAACAGGCAGAATCTCGTGGCTTCCGTCTACAGGGCCTTCAGAAGCGTAGCGGATATCAAAGAGATCACCCTCTGAAACAGACTGCCGTACTATGAGATACGATACGATTGTCATAGGCGCCGGGATAGCCGGAATATGTGCCGCCTACTGGCTCAAAGAGGCGGGGCAGAAGGTCCTTCTGGTAGACAAAAAGGGGCTGCTTGCCGGTGCCAGCGGTGCGGCAGGGGCCTTTCTCTCCCCAAGGCTGGGCAAAGGGGGCGCGCTTCAGCTTCTCACCAACGAAGCCTACCGGTTCGCCCTCGGCTTCTATGCGCAAAAGGCTCCTGAAGCCTTCTTCCAAAAAGGGGTCGCCAGAATTCCGAAAGATGAGCCGGATGCAGAGAGGTTCGAAAGCTATAAAAAGCATCTCGATATACCGTTCGATCTCTGCGAAGCGAAGGAGCTTTCCTTCATAGACGAAGATGCCTTGAAGTTCGGGGCGCTCTGCTTTGGAAATGCGGCCTTTGTTGACCCCGCGGGTGTCGCGAAAAGGCTCACGGAGGGTATCGATACCGCACTCTCTCTTGCGGCAGCCCCTTCCAAAGAGAGAGGCGGGTGGCGAGTCGGCCGGTTTCTCTCCGAAAATATCGTACTGGCCACCGGTTCCGAGAAGCTGCCCGTAGAGATTCCCTATATAGAAATCGGCGGTGTTTGGGGGGAGAGGGTAGACCTGAAAAGTGAAGCCGAAATTCCGATGAGTCTGCACAGGCAGATCTCCGTCTCGGCCAACATAGACGGAACGGTACGTGTAGGAGCCACCCATGTAAGAGGCGGAACCGAAAGCGAGATAGAGCGGATAAACGGCCTCATCGTCCAGGCGATAGAGCTGGTACCGAGTCTCAAAGATCAGACTCTATCACGTATATACGCCGGAAGGAGGTCCGCCGTAAGTGACCACTTCCCGCTGGTCGGGGCCGTTGCCGACCTGAATGAGACGGCCAGGAGGCTGAAGACTCCGCACAGGAGTATAAAGCCGGAGTCAGAAGAGATAGTCGCGAAGGATGGGTGTTACATTGCAGGCTGTTTCGGCGGCCGAGGCTTCGTCTTCGCTCCGCTGATGGGCAAGATGCTCTCCGAAAAGATTCTGGGGAGACGGCGTGTTGATATTTCGGTAAGTCCCGACCGCTATCTGCTGCGCTATCTCAGAAAAACTACATAGCGCTTCTGTTTTTTCCTTCCCGTTTGGCTTTATAAAGGAGCAAGTCCGACTTTTTTATAAGCTCCCTAACTGTGTTCTCATTGTTGAATTGTACGATTCCGGCACTGAAGGTGTATTTTATGTTTTTGTCCACACTTGAGTCTATACCGCTTCTCTTTTTCAGAAGTTTTCTTATACGCTCGATCACATTGTAGCTGTCAACGTCCGTAGTGAACGGCATCAAGATAATAAACTCCTCACCGCCGTAACGGAACAGGAAGTCGTTCTCTCTTAGATTCCTGTAGAGAAACCGTGCGAAATCTTTCAGTACCGCATCCCCTATATCGTGTCCGTAGGTATCGTTTATCGCCTTGAAGTCGTCAAGATCGAGCATTACCAGGCTCAAAGGGTACCCGTGACGCTTGGCCTTGCTCATCTCTTTCGGGGCGATATCCTCCAGGTAGTATCGGTTGTAGAGTCTGGTCAGGCTGTCTGTTATGGTCCTGTTGAGCAGCTCTTTACGCTCCTTTTGCATCTTGTAGTATCCTATCTCTTTTGTCAACATGATCGAGAAGATCTTTCTGAAACTTTTGAGTATCTCTATATCCTGCTCGTCTATAATCTCGTCGTCGGAAAAGAGAAAGTAGCACACCCCGTTTGCCGAGTGCTGTTCGTTGTAGGTAACGAAGGGAAAGAGAAGATAGTTTTTGTGCAGATGTGTATCCATTATCTTGTCGGTCCGGTAGACTCTTTCATCATCGGAGAGTATCTGCTCTATGGATAAGAAGAGCTCTTTTTCATCTAGTTCTGTGTCGATTGGGTGGTTAATAGCTGAGTCGAACAGAACCACTTTGCCCTCTATCGAACTGAAACATACGATCTTTTCGAGAGAGAAGAGTTCGTTTATCAACATTATTATCGTACCGATTTTTTCGTAAACAGTCGTACTGGTAAAGGTGATCTGTTCAAACATTTTGGAAATAATTTCGTTCGCCTTGGTAAGGCGCCTGACATTCTTGCATCCTATGAACTGTAGATATATGCCAACATCCAGCTTTCTCAGGCGTGAAATGAGATATGAAACCAGGTTTTCCGGAATTATAGATCCGTGCTGCGGTGCTATCATCCCTATATCTTTCCGCTCTATCGCATCAAGACCGCTGTTTACAATCTCTTTGCTGGGCATATAGTGCGTGTGGAAAAGTTTCATCTGCTCGAAGTAGAGTTTGGCATCGTCTGCGTAGAGCTTGAATCTCTCAGTGAAGGCGCCGAAAATGTCACTGGAGAAGAGAATTCTGGTCTCAGGGTCGTAGGTACATATATTTCCGGCGAAGTGCATATAGGGAGTAAACACGAATTCGATACGTCTATTTCCAGCCTTCAAACGCCATCTGTTTTCATCAACTTCGTAAAACTCTATTTTCCAGTCGTAGTGTTTCAGGAGTGTAGCGGTTCGCCAGTGTGTAACTATATACCTCCCTTCACTGCCCACCTCTTCTATAATCTGTTCGACGGCACCTGCAATATCCGGGTCCTGGTGCTGACATACGATATATTTGATCTTCTCCAGCGGAACCACTTCCCGAATCTTCCGCCTGGTCCCGCTCCATGTCAGCCTGGAACCCGGATCGATCAGGATAGACTCATCTCCGTTTTCTATCAAATATACGTGGCACTGGAACGGATCGTTTTGCATAACATGTCCCACCCACCATACTTTGGGTGCTATCTCTACGGCGTGATTATATTCGACCGGATCGTTCAGCATGAACCTGTCCCTGCATGACAATCTCTTTTTATCTGGCGTGTAGTGTATATCATTAGTCATATATCGGTAAAAATGGCTTTTTATAAAGTTTCGGCGGATGATTTCCGGCAGGTTAAAGACCGGTTCCACTGAAATCTTTTACATAAAGAATGCTTATTCCCTGTCCGGTATCTCTTACATCAACGTCTATCCGGATACTTCTGGACGCTCTATACTGTATTATGAAGCTCGATACCGTATCGTTTCGGTAGATTATTCTGAGGCGTTTTCCTATTCTCTTTCCCACTTCGATTCCGAATCCCCCGTTTTCACTCGAAAGTATGCTAAGGGTATCGAAACGTATGCCGGTTGCCGAACCGATCGCATTTTTCAGCCCCAGACCGAGAAGCATTGCGGCTATGGAGCCGCTCGGTTCGCCGGAGGCTTTGAAAGCCTCGTCGGCAGGTGCTCCGAAGAGGATGTAGCTCATTATGTCGTTCTGGCTCATCGGCGGTTCGGATGAGAAGAGAAAGAGCGGTTTGGCCAGTGTGTGACCCACATATATGTTGAATTTGTAAAAATCCAGTTCATACAGGAAGTGGAGATCCAGATAGGGGTTTATAGGGTTCGCACCTGAGAAATAGATATTCGAAGGCTCTATCGTGAACCGTTTGTCCGCCGCATTTACGGAGCCTTCGGTAATCTTGACGATTCCAAGAATACTGAAAGGCTTTCCGGCCTCTTTCCAGATAGTTATATCGGGAATGAATTCTGCTTCCACCTCGGGTATTTTGTATCTCAAAGGGGCGTCGGAGTAGATATGGATATTCAACTTTCTTTGCGTGCGGCTTGGCTCTTCTATATCCTGTATAATTACAATATCTTCATCTTCAACGACATACTCTTTTTGGGGACGGTAGGTGATCAGAGCCTCTTTTATGAAGATCTCCCCTTCTGCGCCCAACTCTTCCGGCGATATCTCCGCCGTGATATCCGCATCGGCTGTTACTTTACCTTCCGGGCCGCTGTAGTGGCTGTTTCTTCCTTTGAGGGAAAACCTTCCCTTCTTGGTTTTGAAGCTGTAGAATCCTTTTGCCGTAAGTGTATCTAACAGGCTCAGTTTCTCGACCTGAAGAGTCATGTTTTCATCGAGGCTCAGGATAGAAGCGCGCTTTTGGGTGAATCGACGCCCCTTGAAGGCAATGGAGTAGCGATCTATAGTTATACGGTTATTTTTCAAAGTCCCCTCAAGAGTCGAGTTTAGACCGTAATAAACATGCTGGGAATCGGGCTCGACGATATACCATGGAATTTCGGAGCGGTAACTGAGCGAGAAGGTGTCGGCAAGCTTCAGGTTGAAGCGGCTTTTTATCTCCGCATCGATCATGGAGCGTTCTGTTATGTTCAAATCGTACAACAAAGAGCGCAGAGAATCTATATGTGCGTCGAAAGCTATATCGACGGTCGAGTCCGGTTTTACGGAGCCTTGTGCATCAAGTGTCAGAGAACCTATGTCGGCCCATCCGTTGATCGACCCCTTCTGCTCGAATAGTGTCAGATCGGCCTTCTCTGATATGACGCTTACAATCTTTTTCTCTTCGGAAACATAGACAAATGCATCGATTTCGGTTCTCATGGGATTGGGAAGCTCTGCCCATATACCCCCTTCTTTCTCTTTGGGCATGACGGTCGAGCGGACCAGAAGGCTCTCTTTGTTCAGCTCTATATAGCTTTTCGCGAAAGTATAGTTTCCATCCAGAGAGAGAACCCCTTCGATACCCGGCTCAGGAGTAAGGTGCGCTGTCGCGTCGGCTTCCATGCCGATGCACTGTGCCGTAAATATTGCCGGCAGATGCTCTATATAGTCCGGTCGGTGCGGTTTGGCGACCGCGTGAAGCGCAAAGTTACGATAGTCGCTGCTGTAGAGGTTGACTCTGAACGGATCGGCGTACAGATCTGCCAAAAGTATCGTCTCGTCACCGGCGGCGTCTATCCTGAACTCTTTGAAGGGGAGGGCATGTTCGCTTTTGACGATTTTGACGTCCGCTTTGGTCGCGTATGCTCCAAAGAGTGTTACAAGTGCGCTCTGTTGTACTGCTGCATCGATTTGCGGCGAGTGGAGAGCATAGGATGCCCTTGTTTTGAAATATCTATCTTTCAATAGATATTCGGCGTCCGCTTCGATACCCGATATCGATATATTCGTATCTCTGATTTTAAGTTCATGGGAGATCGAAGTCGAAACCTTTACCGTTTTGAAATCGGTATGGAGTTTCAGGGGAAGCGATCGCGGAACCCCCTCTACCTGCCGGGCTGTTTCGTCTCTGTAAAACTTCGACGGTGTAACCGTTCCGACTGCATTCAGCTCCATATCTTCGAAAGAGCCGTGCAGTTTCACCGAACCGTATTTCGAATCGGCGGAAGCGGTAATTTTGCCTATATCCAATCCGTCTCGGGCGATTTTGATACTCTTTGCATCCGCTTCGACTCCGATAACGGGTGAGAGCATCAGTTTTGCATCTTCAATGGAGAGATTCGTTATATAGATCGGGGGAAAAACCGCGATTGAACCGCCTCTCTCTTCTTTTTTCTCTTTTTTGAACCTGTCGGGGTAGACCCTGGCACCGGCAAGGGTGATCTTTTCGATCGTCGGCTTCGGGCTGAGCAGTTTCCAAGGAGAGTAGGATATGCCGACTCTGCGGACAGAGACAGCTTTCCGGTAGGTCACATCGTAGAGAGTGAGCCCGAATATCAGTGAGCCCTCTATTTTTTTGAATCTGATATCCGCAGGGCCAAGTGACCTGCCCCCAAATTTAGGTCCAATCCCAGAGTTAGATTTTGATTGTATATCAGGCGACATATTTTCTGCCTGAAACCTTGGCCGGTGGCTGTTTGTCCAGTGAGCTGTGCGGTCGTTCGTGATTGTAATGATTTCGCCATTTTTCGATGATGACAGCGGCCTCTTTCCGATTGTAAAACCACTCCCTGTTCAGACACTCGTCCCTGAATTTTCCATTGAAGCTTTCCACATAGGCGTTCTGCCAGGGAGAGCCTGGCTTGATGAAAGCCGGACCGATATCATTGTCTGTCAGCCATTGAATAACCGCCTTAGCCGTGAACTCCGGCCCATTGTCACTGCGGATGAATTTGGGCCTGCCGTACAGTGTCATCAGGCGAGAGAGCGTATCGATGAGATGGTGCGTCCTGATGGAAGCCGCTACCTCCAGTGCCAGGCATTCTCTTGTGTATTCGTCTACGACCACCAGAATCTTGAGCTTCTGCCCATTGGCGGCACGGTCGCTGACGAAATCGTAGCTCCAGACATGATTGATATGCCCGGATTGCAGTTTGATCGGGTCGGTTCCCGGACGTCTGCGCCTGGGACGCTTCTTCGGCAGCTGCAGGTTCAGCATTGTCCATAGGCGATAGATCCGCTTAGCGTTGATCGTCTCGTTCATTTCCCAACCCAGCATCACACCGATGCGGCGATAGCCGAAACGGGGATATTTCTCGCTGAGCGCTTTGACCGATTCGGCCAGCACCTCGTCCTTGAAGGGCTGTCTCGGTTTGTAGACCATACTCGACCGGCTCACGCCGATCTCCTGGCAGGCCCGCCGTTGCGAGACGTTGTGCGCTTGCATCATCCGCACCGCTGCACGCTTCTGGTCGGGCCTTACCACTTTTTTTCGACAACATCCTTCAGCGCATCGTTGACGAGTATCTGCTCCGCCAGCAGCTTTTTCAGCCTGGCGTTCTCCCTTTCGAGCTCTTTGAGCCGCTTGACCTCGGAAACCCCCATGCCTCCATAGAGCTTTTTCCACCGGTAGAACGTCGTATCGGATATATTGTGCTTTCGGATGACCTCCTGGTCTGTCGCGGCCCGCTCCGCCTCCTGCAAAATTTTGACGATCTGCTCTTCACTAAATCGTTTCTTCATGTTTGGCTTCCTTTGTTAGAAATTATATTCTAACTCTGGATATGGCTTGAATTTCGGGGAGCAGGTCACAAGTGCTTTTTGCAGTACCAGCTCCGCCGTCTTTGGATGCGCCGCTACAAACAGGAGTGTTCCGCAGATGATGAGAGAGAGCTGCAGAAGGGCTGCGAAACGGCTGTAGAGTTCACCCATCAGAAAAGCTCCCCGATATGGAAGTGCAGGGTGTAGCTGCCGAAGTTTTGAGCGTTGAAGCCGAGGTCGAAGGCTATCGGGCCTATGGGTGTCATGTAGCGGATACCCGGACCTACGCTTATGTAGCCCCTCTTGTAGTCCGGCAGAGAATTTTGTCCCAGGTATGTGACGTCGCTGAAGAGCACACCGCGGAAATTTTTACCGATATCGAATCTATACTCCGCCGTGGCCTCCGTCAGGCTGAAGGCACCGACCGGATCGCCGAGACTGTTTTTGGGACCAAGCTGCCGGTATCCGAACGCTCTGTTGGAGTTCATGCCGCCGGCGTAGAAGCGGTATGAGGGTGGAATATGCCCCTGCTTCGCCTTTATAACACCCTGCCGCAGGCGGAGAGAGAGAGTCGCCTTCGTCAAAGGAGTATGATGTACTCCTGTAAGAAGGAGCTTGTAATAGGTGGCATCAGA
Source organism: Hydrogenimonas sp. (assembly GCA_003945285.1). Classification (NCBI taxonomy): domain Bacteria; kingdom Pseudomonadati; phylum Campylobacterota; class Epsilonproteobacteria; order Campylobacterales; family Hydrogenimonadaceae; genus Hydrogenimonas; species Hydrogenimonas sp. The sequence goes on along the minus strand of AP019005.1, from coordinate 1,127,714 downwards.
TATGGCCGATTTGACCGAGCCGGAGGCTTCGATTCCGATTTTGTACCCCTTCGTCGGGTTCAGAACCGAATCGCGTCTGTCTATCTCCCAGCCGCCGTTTACGGAGACTATCAGGAGTCTGCCGTTTGGAAAGTTTACCGTATCTAGACTCTCGGAAGTGGTCGTTTTGTCTATTGAAACACTCTCCTGCAGCAGCTGCGGCCATCTCAACTGTTTTAGAAGCAGTTTCGCCCTGAGCGAACTCTCTTTGTAGCCGTCGAAAATTTCGTTTGAAAAGCCGATCTCCCCGGCGAAGCGGTTGTGGTTGGGCAGCGGCATTTCATAAGTCGCCTTCACATAGCGTCGAATTTGCGAATATCTTGTCTGAAGGCCCACAGTCTTGAGGTTTTTCGGAAAGTTCCGGTGCTTTATACCCATCTGCAGGTTCAGCCCCTCGTCACTGCTGTAGCCGGCGCCTGCGCTGAAGTGGACCGGCTTCGGATAGAGTGAAACCGTGACTTTTACCGGAACCCTGTTGCCTTCGTGTTTGGCATCGTCGATGATGACGCGCTCAACCCCTTCATTCGCGTAGATCTCCTTGTAGCTCTTTTTTATGAGCTCTGCGGAATAGGGGTCGTCCTCTTTGAAATAGAGGAGCGAACGGACTATCTTCTCATCGAGTTTTGGGGGAGTTTTTATGGTGATTTCGCCGAAAAGACACGGCTCGTTCGGCTCTATGTCGTATACGATGTAGGCCTTGTCGTTCTCTATATCTATGTATGCTTTGGAGTCGAGATTTACGTTGCAGTAGCGGTGGTAGGCATAGAACTCCTTTATCTTCTCCTTACTCTCTACAAATTTTTCTGCATCGAACCTGTCCCCTTTTTTGAAAGGTAGAAGTTCTTCTATATCGAGAGGAGAGATGTAGGATATATCTTCTACGGTAACCGGCCGGTTCTCTTTTATATCTATCTCTATCTTACCGTTTCCGACTCTGTAGGTTATGTTTGCATGGTAGAAGCCGTGCGATTTGTAGAAGTTTTCCAGGAGGGGGATCAAGACATCCAGCTTTTTTGGATCGACCTTCGGCCTCTTTTTCCAGAATTCGAAAAAGTAGGGCTTTTCGATTCCCATCGCTTCATAAAGAGACCTCTCGTCGAACGATCTGTTTCCGGAAAACTCCACAGGTAGAGGTTCGGCAAGAGCCAGACAGAGTGTCAGAAGCCAGAGAGTGGCAGCTCTTTTCACCATACCCCCTCTTTTTGTTATGATTATACCAAAGGAGACAGATGAGAACGGTGATTTTCGACCTGGACGGAACACTGGTAGATACCGGCAGGGATTTAAGCATATCCATAAACCATATCCGCAGAGAGATATATGGACTCCCCCCGCTTCCGGAAGAGAAGATAGTGGAGCTTATGAACCGCCCGGGATTGAACCTGGCATACGAGTTTTACGGCGTTGAGCGATACGAAGATAGGGCGAGGGAGCTCTTTGAGGAGCACTACGCCGCGCAGTGCATAAAGAACGCCGTGTGCTTCGACGGTATCAGGGAGCTTCTTCACTCCCTGGCAAACGAAGGGGTCGAAATGTTCGTTGCAACGAACGCCCCGACCGCTACATCACTCATAATCCTCGAAAATAACGGTATCGACGCTCTATTTACAGATGTAGTGGGGGCCGACAGGGTTACAAACGCCAAACCGCACCCGGAGATGCTGGAAATGATAATCTCGAAAAGAGGCAAAGAGCTCTGCTGGATGGTAGGAGACAGCCTTAAGGATGTGATGGCGGCCAGAAGCGCGGGAGTGGTTCCGGTTTTTGCAGAATGGGGCTTTGCAAAGAGTCTCCCGGCAGTTGACGGGGTTGAAAAGAGAGCGGAAGTTCCGGCCGATGTTTTTGATATAGTTACCGTTTAGCCGATATTAAATGAACGGGGATATAATAGTATAAGATAGTAGTTATTCACTGACCTTACGCAAAATCCGCACGCCGAGCGGGATTTGCCCTGCGGGACGCCGCAAAATATCTAAAAACCGCTGACGCCTTCGGCGCCCTGACGGGCAAGCGCGGTTTTTTGAACGATATTTTTCAGCTCAAATCCCGGGGCTGACAAATTTTGCGTAAGGTCAGTTATTCACATATCTTACATTGACTACAGTTCAAAAAGAGGATTTGCATGAACGAGGATCTCGAATATATAAAAAAACATGTCAAAGACAAGGAGGTAAGAAGGCGCGTCGAAGCGATTCAGAAAAAGATCGACTCTCTTTCCAAAAAATCCGGCCTAAGACTTCTCGCGAAGGGGAAAAAGGTTCAAAAAGCGCTTCGTACGGTAATGTACGAGGAGGATCTGGTAAAACTGCAGGTAGAACTGATAAAACTTCAGAACTGGGTCTTCGAAAACAAAAAGAGGGTGTTGGTTATCTTCGAAGGGCGTGATGCGGCAGGGAAGGGCGGAGCTATCAAGAGGTTTACAGAACGCCTAAACCCGCGCCGATACCGGGTCGTGGCGCTTCCGAAACCGAGCGATGTGGAGGCGGGACAGTTCTATTTCCAAAGATACTTCGCGCACCTTCCGAATCCGGGTGAGATCGTCTTCTTCGACCGCAGCTGGTATAACCGTGCCATAGTTGAGCCGGTATTCGGTTTTTGCAGTGATGAACAGTACGAAAAGTTCATGCAGGAGGTACCGGAGATAGAGCATGCGCTTATAGACGACGGTATAATCATGATAAAGTTCTGGTTCTCCATTTCGAAAGAGGAGCAGCAGAAGAGATTCAAGGAGCGGGAGCTGAATCCTCTGAAACAGTGGAAGCTGAGCCCGGTAGACAAGGAAGCACAGCAGATGTGGGACAGGATCACATACTACAAAGAGGAGATGTTCAGCCGTACCCATACAACTTTTTCTCCCTGGATCATAGTCAAAAGCAACGATAAAAAGTCGGCACGGCTCGAGTCGATCCGCTATGTTCTCTCACACATACCGTACGAGGGAAAAGAGAAGGCGGAGATCAATCTTCACCCAGATCCCGACATCGTACAGAGATACCATAGAAAGAGCAAGCAGATAGATTAACCAAAATCTTGAAATAGGATAGTTTGAAATCGTTGCGATGTTTGTGGTCAGGCGGTTTCGGGAAAATTCAAGGTGCCCCCGTCAGGTGCGTCGACGGCTTTCCACAGGGTGTACGGCTCCAACGGTCGTGACGAGTTCTTCTATACTATATTTCGAGATTTGGGATTAAATTCAAAACCGGGATTAGCCCCTCTTTTCGTCCCTCTCGAGTTTTGAATTGCCGTTAGCGGATCTACTACGCTTCGGCTGTGAATAGAAACACTCCATAAGTTCTGCCGTTCTCCTTTTCGATATTGTGAACTATTCTGTAGCAGGGATCAAGGAAGCCGGCCGCATCTGCAGGAGATTTCAGGCTCTCCTCGTCGAATCCGAAATGGAATACACCCTCGTTGCCTTGTTCATGAAACGATCCGTCCTCCGGTGCAAGGTCGGCAAGGGCTATGAACCCTCCGGGTTTAAGCAGAGAGTGCAGTTTGCGAAAGAGGGCTTCCGTATCTTCTATGTGGTGAAGGGTCATAGACGATACGATGCCGTCGAATTTCCGGTCGGAAACGAAAGAGAGAATATCGCTTTGCACACCGGTTGCCCGCTCTCCAAGCTCTGCAAACTTTTCGAGCATACCTTTCGAACTGTCGACACCGGTTACGGTAGAGACATATGGCAGAAGGCGGCGGGTCAGGAGCCCGGTACCTGCTCCGACATCGAGCAGGTTGAAAGAGCCTTTCAGCTCTATTCGCTCCGATATCGCCTTCGCGACGGCATCCGCCAACTCCTGCCTTCTTCCTGAAGAGTCCCATACTCCGGCACGTTCATCAAAGCTCATGAAAATCCTCTTGTTACTCTCTTATTAGACTTCTTGCAAAACTATACACAGTATGAGCAAAAAGAGAAACGATTCAATCAAGGCAGATGTTCCCAAGCGTAGCCAAAGCTACGTTTGGGGTTATCTAACGCAGAGTCAATCGATTTATCTTTTTGCCCTTCGGGAGGCATAAAAAGGGGCAATCTCGTACAAAAAAATGTTTTCACCGTAGCTTTGGCTACGCTGAAAAATCTGTTTTTCACGATCTTACCCTTTTTATACCTCTCATATCTGCGTATAGTTTTGCAAGAAGTCTATTTTACCATTTTGAGTTATGCACTGTCGTAAATAGAGTCGATTTTTGATAGAATAGCACCTAAAAAAGAGAGTCTATGCAGCATATTTTCAGAGAGTACGATATAAGAGGCGTTTTTGGTGAGGATCTGACGGAGAAAACCGTCAAACTCATCGGCTATTTTCTGGGTAAAAAGATAAAAGAGATAGGCGATTACGCTGTCGTTACATACGATGCGCGTACCCACTCTCCGCGTCTGAGCGATTGGCTGGTCAGCGGGCTAAACGCAGCCGAAGTGATTGTCCTGCACGGGGGGCTCGTTCCGACACCGGTCAACTACTTCTGCAACTTCAATACATTTAACGTAGGCGGCAAAGATGTGACCCCCGCCGGCGGGATACAGATAACCGGCTCCCACAACCCCCCGGAGTACAACGGTTTCAAGATAACGATCGGCAAAGAGCCCTTCTTCGGAGAGCAGATATACTCTCTCGGCCGGGAAGTGGAGAAGAACGGCACCATGGCGATTCCTACCGAGACGGACTCTATAGAGATCGACGCCCTGGGAAGCTATCTGGACTATCTTGCGGATGAGTTTTCACATCTGAAAGGGTTCGACCCGAAAATGGCCATCGACTGCGGTAACGGGGCGGCAGGCGTCGCTATCGAGCCGCTTCTTGAGAAGCTGGAGATACCCGCATACAAACTCTATTTCGAGCCGGACGGCACCTTTCCCAACCATCATCCTGACCCCAGCGAGGAGGAGAACCTTGAAGATCTCAAAAAGCTGCTTAAAAACGGAGCGCAGTACGGTTTCGCTTTCGACGGTGACGGAGACAGAATAGCCTTTCTGAGCAGAAAATACAACTTCAAGGGTGACATACTGGCTCTCTTCTTCGCAAAAACGATGAAAAACCCTACCGTCATAGGGGAGGTGAAGTGTTCGCAGATCATGTATGACGGGATAGAGAAGATTGGGAAGGCGATAATGTACAAAACCGGCCACTCCAACCTGAAGGTGAAGCTTAAGGAGACCGGTGCCGACCTTGCGGCGGAGGTGAGCGGCCACATCTTCTTCAACGACCGCTACTTCGGCTACGATGACGCCATATACGCGATGCTGCGCATACTCGAGATGCTCAAAAACGGCTTCGATTTCGATGCGGAGTTCGAAAAGCTGCCGAAGCTCTACAGCACCGACGAGATCAAGGTTGAGACGACGGACACTCTCAAATTCAGAATCGTCGACGAGCTCAAAAAGATACTTCAGAGTAGAAAAGATGAGCTCGGGATCAGAGATATAGTGACGATAGACGGCGTAAGGGTAATCTTCCGGGATGGCTGGGGCCTGGTAAGGGCCAGCAATACCACTCCCATCCTTGTGACCAGATTCGAGGCAGACTCCCCTGAAGCGCTCGAGCGTATTAGAAAAACGTTGAACACCCTGATAGATGAGGCGAAAAAAGCTGTCGGCTGAGCAGGGTTTTGACTTTGTATGTCGAAACGGTACCCGCCTCAACTCTACACTTGTCAGAAAGAGCGGCCAGAAAAACGTCTATCTGCGCCTGATGGGCGATGGAACTCTCCGTATATCGGCTCCATGGAACTTCTCCAGAGAGGAAGCCGAGAGGCTTATGCGTGAAAAGGAGGAGTGGATCGTCGGCAGGCTGGCGCACGGCAGCACCTTCAGGCGGGTAAATCCGGCCGAATTTACGCATGGGTGCACCGTATGGTACCTCGGTGAGAGGTATCCGGTCAAGTATGAAAAGAGGGGCATGAGCCGCATGGACTTCGACGGCGAGTCGTTCATTTTCAGCTCCAGCGACACCCGAAGATTTCAGAGCGCTCTGGACAGATTCTATCTACGCACCGCGAAGGTGGTGCTCGCAGAGCGTATGGAGTACTGGTCCGAAAAGATGGACCTTCATCCGAAAGAGCTTAAGTTCAGACGCTACAAAAGCCGCTGGGGGTGTTGCAGTGCCCGAAACGTCATAACGCTCAACACACGTCTGCTTCTATACGATATGCGTCTTATAGACTACGTGATCATCCACGAACTGGCACACATTCGTCACAAGCATCACAAAAAGCCGTTCTGGAGTCTCGTGGAGCGTTACGAGCCGCGCTGGAGAGAGTTGAGAAGAGAGCTGGTATGAGGCTTACCGGGAAGATAGAGCGCATACTCTTCGAAAAGGAGGGTTTCATAATCGCCCTGCTGGAGGGGGGTACAAAGATATCGGGCAGTACGCTTATCGCTCAAAGCGATGCGCTGGAGGGGCAGGAGGTGGAGCTTGAAGGGGAGTGGCAGGAGCACCCGAGGTTCGGCCCCCAGTTCGTTTTCGAAAGCCTGGAGATAAAGGGGAGCGAACTCTACTTCTATCTTACGAAAGTGGTCAAAGGGGTCGGCAGCAAACTTGTAAAGAGACTCATCTCCCATTACGGCGAAGAGGAGTTGCTGCGTATTTTGGACGAAGAGCCGCAGAGGCTGCTGGAGTTCAAGGGCATAAAAGAGAAGAAGCTCTCCCAGATCACCGAAAGCTGGCAGAGGTACAAAGATATGCGTGAGCTCGCAATGTTCCTCGCGCCGTATAAAATCGGGCAGTCTATAGTTGCGGAGATATACAGAACTTTCATCAACAGTGATAATCTTGTCGGAGCGATCCGGGAGAATCCATACATCATCACACGGGTAAAGGGTGTCGGCTTCAAGCGGGCGGACGATATGGCGCTCTCCATGGGGGTAGATCCGCAGTCACGGTTCAGGATAGAGGCGGCCATAGACTATCTTCTGCGGGAGATCAGCGAAAGGGAGGGGAGCAGCGCCGTGGAGCGTGACTCGTTCATAGAGAGCCTCTGCGCCGAGCTCGGCTTCACACAGGAGCAAAAGAGTGCGGTCGAAGAGGTTCTGCGGGAGTTGACGGAGCGTGAGCTCCTTTATGAAATCGGTGGAGATATAGCCCACTCCTTCTACTACCGTACCGAAAGTGCACTCTTCGAATTTTTCCGCGGAAGGGCCGATTCGAAAAAGAGTCCTATTGTCGAGGATGTGCAGAGATTCATAGATGAAGAGCAAAAGAGAGCCGGCATAGTTCTTTCACAGCAGCAGCGGGAGGCTGTCGTTCTTCTCAACAGCGGCGTCACCGCCATGGCGCTTGTAGGTTATGCAGGGACCGGAAAGAGCACGACGGCAAGAGTGATGCTGAAGCTGCTTGAGAGAAGATACGGATACGACGCGGTAATCACGACCGCACTAAGCGGTATAGCCTCACAGCGGATACACGAGACCACCGGGTACAGGTCGGCCACCATCCAGAGCCTTCTTGTCTCGCACAAGGAGAGAGAGCATCTACCTTACGATGTGGTACTGCTGGATGAAGCATCCATGGTCAATTCGGTCATATTCAATCAGCTCATCTCCAAACTGAAGGAGGATGCCGTTTTGCTGATTATAGGCGACGACGGCCAGCTTCCTCCCATAGGGGCGGGGAATACCCTTTCCGATATTATTAAATATGAACTGATACCGGTAGTGAAGCTGACGACGATATACAGGCAGAGCGAAGATCAGGCGATACCGCTGATAGCGGACTCCATAAGAAAGGCCATGGTCCCGGAGTTCAAGGGTGAGTATGCGGATTTCAGGTTTGTGGATCTTAGTATCCCGGGCTACTTCGCGAAGAGAGCGACTCTTTCGCAGGGTGAGAAGAGCAGGTTGAGAGAGGAGCACAACAGGAAGATACGAGAATCCCTGAAAAATGAGGCCGTTCCGTACATTCTCGAGGCGAGAGAGCTGCTGGAGGAGAAAGATATAAGAGGGTACCTCACCCACATTCAAATCATTACACCGATGAGAGGCGGAGTGCTCGGAAGCGAAGAGCTCAACAGGGAGCTTCAGGAGCTTTTTAACCCCAAGGCGAAGCTGAGTGTCAAAAGGGGAATCTACAGTTACCGGCTCTACGACAAAGTGGTGCATACGAAAAACGAGAATATGCCCTCCTACACGCCGGAGGCTTTCAAAAAAGGGCTCGATCCGACTGACCAGAGAATCTTCAACGGAATGCTGGGGCTGATATTCAAGATGGATATGGAAGAGGAGGAGTGTTATGTCTACTACCCCAACGAACAGGTTGTCGTAAGGTACGGATTCGACTCGTTATCAGACTACCTTGGCCTTGCATACGCATTGACCATACACAAAACCCAGGGAATGGAGTATGGGACGGTTATAATTCCTATCAGCTACAGCCACTATATCATGCACAATACAAAGCTGCTCTATACGGCTGTGACCAGGGCAAAAAAGCACTGCCTGGTCATAGGTGAAGAGAGTGCTTTCACAGGAGCCTGCAGAAGAGTCGACACTACTGTCAGAAGAACTGTCCTGGCTCATCTTGCTTCGGACTTGAAAAGCAGTGCGCTCCAAGAGATGCGCAATAGCTGTTAGAATTTATATTTAATTATAGTAAAACTGTTTGAAATAGCCAAAACAAGGGATTTTTACTATTTGTTTAAGCAAACTTACAGTATAAATCTTCAGATGAAAAAGTTCTTATGTCATTGACGTTAAACGAAAGTGGAAGCGTCATCTTAAAGTCTGACCATACGCAAAATCCGCACGCCGGGCGGGATTTGCCCTGCGGGACGCCGAAAATATCCAAAAACCGCTGACGCCTCCGGCGCCATTACGGGCAAGCACGGTTTTTTAACGATATTTTCCCGATCTAATCCCGGGGCTGACAAATTTTGCGTAAGGTCAGTTAAAATGTAAGATCCGACAGGGAACGGGGGGAAGTTCATCCCCGACAGAAGCATGGATTTTATCCAGGTTTTGCGTTATATCTGTTCTGAATCTTCGATGGGCTGAAGGGGGTGAAGTGAGAAGAGCATGGCTCATTTTTTTCTGTTTGTTGATTCCGGTGCTTTCCGTAGCTGCGCAAAAGAGATTTACAGTCGGGCCGATGGTGAACAGGCTGGAGTCTATAGGCAAAGGGTTGCTAGATGACGGATTGAGCTACGGAGTCAGGTTAGGCTACAACTTCGATGAACACTATGCTCTTGAGCTCAGCTACGACTATCTTTACAACTTTGTACAGGAGACTCTCCCTTCCAAACCTGCGACGAACGGTCATCAGTTGATGGCAAATTTCCTATACAATGTAAAAGATGACGAAGGTTTCATTCCCTATATGCTGATTGGATTAGGTGCGGAAAAGTATGACAACAGCATGGGAGATCTCAAAAGCGGCGGTATCGCCGGAATAGGTCTCGGAGCCCACCTGCTGATCGTTGAACCGGTCTCTCTACGTATGGAGTTCAAAGATGTCGTCCGCTTTTCCGATGCAGGACACACCTTTTCGTGGAGGTTCGGACTGGAGTTCTCTTTCGGAGAGTTGGAGAGAAGTGTGCAAGAGGAGGTTTACTCATATTACGTTCCGCCCAGAAAGGATCTATGGCCGGAACTTCCCCCGTTGGATGAAAAGAGACCGGAAGGGAAGTATGCAGAAAAGAGCAAGAAGAGTTACGAGAACTACCGGCAAAATAGAAGCGAAAAAGTTACATACAGAGCTCCTGCCGAAGATAGTGGAGGCGTTGGTGCCGCTGTATCACCGGCCGTAACGGCGGCAGCACAGATACCGGAAAGTGCCGAAGCGGCATTATCGTCTACTTCACCGAAAGCGGCATTTAAGTCTTTAAATACTGAAAATCGATCCGGTGGGAACGAAAGCGGCAGAATTATAGCAAAAGAGTCCGGGGAAACGGGATACGGCAGCGATGAACTGGATATTGAGCAAACTGCCGCCGGAGTAGAGAGCGACGGGTACGGGGATGGTGTGTACCGAAATATCTTCTCGGACAAGGAAACAGGTAATATTGCGGCGGAGTCAAAGGCGGAAAAAGAGAGTGTCGCCAAGATGAAAGCGGCAGTCGAAACGGCGAAACCGGCCGCGGCAGCTGAGAGATCGGAAAGAGTCGAACGGAAGCGGCCGACTTCCGAAGAGGCGGTTTGCAGAGAAGATAGCGACAACGACGGAGTGCCGGACTGCAGGGATATCTGCAGAGATACTCCAAAAAGATGGGTTGTCGATAGTGACGGGTGTGCCAAAAGCGTGCCGATGCTCGTCAATTTCGAATTCGACTCCGTTAAGCTCGATGAAAGAGACAGGGTCCGCATAGGACAACTGGCCGAATATCTCCGGCACCATCCCGATATAAGAGTTAGGATAGAGGGGCACACCGACAGTATCGGGAGTGTTCGATACAACTTTCTACTCTCGAAAAGAAGGGCTCTCAAAGTAAAATCTGCATTGACCGATCTGGGAGTCTCTCCGGAGAGGATCGATATCAGAGCCTATGGAGAGAGCAGACCTGCAGCCTCGAACGATACAGCGGCCGGCCGGGCTCTCAACAGACGTACGGACGCAATCGTCATACGCCTAACGAAGTGAGCCGCATCTGCAATTTCAAAGCTTCAGGGGGCAGGGGTCGATGAGCCTCCGCCAAAACTTCTACTCTGCCCAAACGTTGCGCATCAACCCGTCAGTCAAATATCGGCGGACCTTTAAGCCGTTTTCGGCTTTTGAAGAGAGTTTACGAACTTGTCGTAATCTGTCCCCTCAGACTCAAGGATAGTCTCCAGCATGGATGCCGAAGCCTCCATGCCGCCGCGCCTCTCCTCCTCCAGTAGCCTCTTGTAGATAGACTCCATCACCTTTACACCTTCCCTGGAGGGTTTGCGCCGCACAGAGTGGTAGTCGCGAATATTGCCGTCGGGGTCCACCGTAGCCGTTACGTTTGCAAAAACCCAGTAGAATCCCCCGTCTTTACATAGATTTTTAACGAAAGCGAAAATCTCCTGTCTGTTTTGAATTCTCTCCCAGAGGAGTTTGAAGACGATCTTTGGCATATCGGGATGCCTAAGTATGGAGTGGGGTGCACCCAAAAGCTCCTCTTCACTGTAGCCGGAGATCTCGATGAAAGTCTTGTTGCAGTAGGTGATACGACCTTTGAGGTCGGTTTTCGAGACGATATAGTCTTCCTCCTTCAAAAAGCGCTCGAAGTCTCTCGGTTCAGGTCTTCTCATGGAGTTATCCTCTGTTTGAAATCTGCACAAAAAAACATAATTTATTAAATATGTAATTTTAAGCAGTTAAATTAATGATAGACGATAATAAAACTCTTATCATTGATTCTGGTCAATTTCTCTAAACGGAGTGTCAACTTATTTCGAGTATAATCGCGCAACATTATATTCAGGAGTGGTGATGTCAATCGAAAAAATCGAGTCCAAAGAGGGATTTAAGAGGCTGGTCGAAGAAACCGAGGCACAGGAGGGGTACAGAAGAGCGGTTGCATTCGGCATATGCCGCGTAGATCGCGGACAGAAGAACCGCGACAAAATTTTGCAGGCGGTCTTTCCCCTGGTGAACTGGAACGAGAACTTCGGTTCGGCGGCAGTCTTTATAGCCGCACTTCAGGAGAGCGGCGCAAGTATCGATTTCGGGAAGTCAGAGCAGCTGTTCGACGTGACTGACGAGTTCGTCGTCAATGCACTGGCCGCTTTTCACCCCTACCTCGCAGAGGCGGAAGGCGAAGCCCACAAAAATGTCCAGGTGATAAAAGAGCTCGCCCGTATCGTCGAGTGTGAAGAGCTGGACGACAACTTCAGAATAATCTTCCTGTTCGAAGACGATGCGCCGCAGAGCGTGGAGGCGGTCTATATAAAACTCTACGCTCTCTCTCTCGGAAAAGCGGAGCTTCGCGGTGTCAATCTCAACGGAGCTTTCGGAATACTTCACAACGTAGCATGGTTCGGAAACGAGCCTTTCGAGCTCGACTGGCTCCGCGAGAACGAGATAGAACTCAAACTCAACGGCGCCTATCCTGAGATAGAGAGTGTAGACAAGTTCCCGCGCTACCTCCAGCACATCATTCCGGCCGACAACACAAGGATACTAGACAGTGCGAAAGTGCGAATGGGTGCGCAGCTGCATCCGGGCACAACGGTTATGCCGGGTGCGAGCTACATCAACTTCAACGCAGGTACCACAGGTGCGGTCATGGTCGAAGGACGCATCTCCAGCTCCGCGATTGTCGGGTCCGGTTCCGATGTCGGGGGAGGTGCGTCCATTCTCGGTGTCTTGAGCGGTACGAACGGCAACCCCGTCACAATAGGGGAGAACGTACTCCTCGGAGCCAACAGCGTCACAGGTATCCCCCTGGGTGACGGATGTATAGTGGATGCAGGAATCGCTATACTGGAGGGCACCAAAGTGGCTGTCAGCAGGGCCGAGCTTGAAAAGATAAAAGAGGTAAACCCCCTATGGGATGTGAAGGTAGAAGATGAGAATATCTTCAAAGGTGTGGAGCTTGCCGGCAAAAACGGTATACACTTCAGGCAGAACTCGATGACCGGGCAACTTATAGCTATGAGAAGCAGGAGAGAGGTGAAGCTCAACGTGGAGCTTCACTGATTCCTGGCTGCTCTTCCGTGTGTCGTGGAGTTTCGTAGCCGCATAACTCTTTTGCAACATACCATTTGAGTATGGCTGTCGCCGAGTGCGGCAGTTCATGCTGATTATGTGGGACATAGGCTATTTTGAGCTTGCTGAGGATAATAAGACCGGCAAAAACGCCGGCCATCCAGAGCAGAACCCCATAGAGCCACCCATATTGGGCCCAGACGACTGCTCCCAGCAGAAGGGGGACCAGTGTAAAAGCGCTTCTTAAAAGGGTTGCGGCTATTTTACACTTTTTATCCAGCGGAGGGATTAGTTCGATGATCGCTTTTACTTCATTCATAACGCAAACTTTATCATAAAGGATTAAACAATGGCAACCGAAGAGATTGTAATATGGCACAATCCGAGATGCTCCAAGTCTCGTGAAGCTCTTAAATTGCTTGAGGCCGAAGGTGTGGAGCCGACTGTTTTCCGATATCTCGACGAGAAGCCTTCCGTTGAGCAGATAAAAGAGGTTTTAAAGCTGATGGGTGTCGGGCCGCGTGATATCATGAGAACCAAGGAAGCGGCCTACAGAGAGCTTGGCCTGAAAGATGTGGATGATGACGAAAAGCTCATTGAGGCGATGGCTGAGAATCCGAAGCTCATCGAGCGTCCCATCGTCATAAAAGATGGCAGAGCCGTACTGGGAAGGCCGCCGGAAAAAGTAATTGAACTGATAAAAGGGTAGAGACGGAATGCTTCAGACGATAGATTTAACCAAACGTTTCGGCGGCAGAGTGCTGTTTGAAAATGTCAACATAAAACTAGATGCCGGTAAGAGATACGGCCTGATCGGTGCAAACGGAGCCGGAAAGAGTACTTTTTTGAAAATAGTCGCCGGCGAGGAGGATGCGACCTCCGGAGAGATTGTAATAGGCAGTGGCCTGAAAGTAGGGGTTCTGGGTCAGAACCAGTACGCTTTCGAAGAGTTCACGATAGCTGATGCGGTCTTGTACGGAAACAGAAGGCTGTTTGACGCCATCAAAGAGAAGGAGAGGCTCTATGCGGAGGGGAACTTCGACGACGACAAGGTGAACGAAAGGCTCGGAGAGCTCGAAATGGTCTGCGTGGAAGAGGATCCTATGTACGAGTATGACGTCAGAATTAAGAAGATTCTCGAAGAGCTCGGCTTTCCCGAGTCGCAGCATAACGAACTCATGAGTACGCTTCCGAGCGCGGACAAATTCAAAGTGCTTCTTGCCCAGGTTCTTTTCCCGAAACCGGATATCCTCTTTCTGGACGAGCCTACCAACAACCTCGATATACACGCCATTGCATGGCTCGAAGAGCAGTTGAAAAGGCATGAAGGAACGATGATAGTAATCTCCCACGACCGCCACTTTCTAAACAGTGTCGTGACACATATACTCGATCTCGATTTCAAGACCATAAGAGAGTTTTCGGGGAACTACGACGACTGGTATATAGCCAGTAATCTTCTGCAGAAACAGCGGGAGATGGAGAGAGCCAAGAAACTCAAAGAGAAGGAGCAGCTGGAGAGTTTCATAAGGCGCTTCAGTGCCAACGCATCCAAGGCTAAGCAGGCCACAAGCCGCCAAAAACAGCTCGAAAAACTCGATTTGAGTGCTCTTCAGACCTCTTCAAGAAGAGATCCGAGCATCGTTTTCAAGAAGAGAAGAGAGATAGGAAAAGAGGCTTTGGAGCTTCTGAATGTAAGCAAAAGTTTCGATGACCTGGAGGTTTTCAAAGATCTGACCCTAAAGTTCAATCCCGGAGACAAGGTTGCTCTAATAGGACCCAACGGCGTAGGAAAGACCACTCTCTGCAGGATGATAATGGATGACGGAATCAAGCCGGACAGCGGAGAGATAAAGTGGGGCGCCACCGTGGAGCCCAGCTATTTTCCGCAGGATACAACCGACAGGATAGAGGGGAGCGAAACTCTTTACGAGTGGCTGAGAAGTCATGACAGGGATGCCGATATCTCTGAGATAAGAAACTGCCTCGGAAGGATGCTCTTCAGCGGTGAGGAGCAGGAGAAGAGCATAGAAAAGATAAGCGGCGGAGAGAAACACCGTATGATGCTCAGCAAAATGATGCTGGAACAGGGGAACTTTCTTGTTCTAGACGAGCCTACGAACCACCTGGACCTTGAAGCCATCATCGCACTCGGAGAGGCTCTCTACAATTTCGACGGCAACGTTATCTGCGTAACCCACGACCGGGAGCTGATAGATGCTTTCGCCAACCGCATCATAGAGATCAGGCCGGACGGTGAGATTGTCGACTTCATGGGCAACTATGAAGAGTATGCTGAATATATAGGCGAGAGAGTGTAGTGGGCGAGAGAGAGAAGCTCGAGATCTCTTTCCACTCCCTGGGGGACGGATGGGAGGTGGATGCCGTCTGCAAAAAGTGCGGTGAAAACGGCAGCGAGTGCATATGCGGCGAAGACGAGACTATTCTTCCTCCGTCGCGGCACAACCTGTTATACAAGGTCGTGATGCGCCGTGGCAAACCTGTAACGGTCGTAGGGGAGTTTCATATACCGAAGAGTGAAGCGAAAAGAGTGCTGAAGGTTCTAAAAAAAACTCTCGGTTGCGGCGGCACGTTCAAGTCCGGCTGGATTGAGATTCAGGGAAGAAGAGAGGATGAGATCAGGAAAGTTCTGATCCTGGAGGGTTTTACCCGCTGAAGGAGTAACTGTTTCCGCCCTTTTTCTTCGCTTCATACATCGCGGAGTCGGCATCTAGAATGAGTCTGTTCAGGTCTCTCTCCGAAGAGTTGAAGACTGTGATTCCTATGCTTGCCCCTATCTCTACACTCTTGTCTTCAATCCGGTAAGGCGCCTTGATGGCTCTCAGTATCTTCTCCGCTATCATCGAGATACGCTTTTTGGCATCTTCAATATCTGTTGTTTCGGTAGAAATCAGCGCGAGAAACTCGTCGCCGCCGAAACGGGAAATCAGGTCACTCTTACGGAGACTAGACTGCAGCCTCTGGGCTACAAGCTGAAGCAGCTGGTCCCCGATATTGTGCCCCATCGTATCGTTTATAGGTTTGAACCTGTCAAGATCTATAAAAAGGAGTCCCTTATATTGACGTTTCCGGTCTGCACTCTCAAGTACAGATTCGAAAATCCTGAAAAAGTGGCGTCTGTTGATAAGGTTCGTAAGCGGGTCGTGCTCCGCCTGGAAAGTAATGGCTCTCTCTTTCTCTTTCAGCGGAGAGATATCGACTATCGCCCACACTTTCACCTTTTTGCCCTCTAGAGTCATGAATTTACCGCGCACGAGCGCCCAAAAAGCGGACCCGTCTCTTCTTTTCATCAGAACTTCATAAGGCTCTTTGTCGCTTTTTGGGTATCTCTCCAGAATCAGCTCTTTGGAGGAGTCCATTGCGAACGAGAGTGCATCTTTTTGCCAAAGCTCATCGTCGGAATATCCGAATATCTCCTTTATCGGGCTGTTGTAGTGGATGCACTTCCTGTTCTCATCGAAGATCAAAAGCCCCTCTATCGTGGAGTTCAAAAGTGATTCGAAAAGCTCCATCTTTTTAAGCTGCTCCTCTTCCACTTTCGTTTCAAACTCTTTTTGCAGGGTGATATCTCTTCCGATTCCTACCGTACCTATGAGCACGCCGTCGCAGTTGTAAAGAGGAGCCTTGTGAACATCGAGATATATCTCCTTCCCCTTCACCTTTCCGTGCTCTTCAAAATGCATAGGCGTAAGATGTTTTATGACCAGTTCATCGGAGTTCTGTCTCATTTCACCCATGGTATACCAGCTCGGGTTTTCCGGATGTGCAGCCATCTGCCTGAGAGCGAAGAATATATCTGTTTTTCCTATTGCATCCCTCTGATCTTCAATGTCGAGAAGTTTTTCGCAAAGTGCTTTGTTGGTAAAAAGGTAGCGCCCCTGCAGATCTTTCGCCCAGAACATATCGGGAGCGTAATCTATGATCATATCAAGAAGTCTTCTTCTGTGTATAGGTAATTGAGGCGGCCTGTTTTTTTTCATCCAAATCTCTATGTATGAGTGGCGCCTGGAGATCAAATAGTTGTCCAACCTCACTTTCTCACCGTTTTTACAGTTATGATCGGCGGTAATCATAGCCTTGGTACCGGCAATTACATCATCCAGTACCTCGAGAAACATAATTGTATTTTCGACTGTCATGCGCTCAAGTAGAGCCTGCTCAAAAATCTCATCTTTGCTGTACCCTACAAGCTCGGAATAGGCTTTGTTGCACTCTATTATTTTTCCGTTTTCCGGATTAATAACAATTTTATATTCACAATCTTTTAAAAAATACTCCATCTTCGTCCTTCTATCATAACGATTATACCATTTTGAGCAAATGAACAATATAATAGATCAGGTTGTAATCTGGCTTGTTCCCCCCAGTATCGCTCCGCAGACCGATCTATAAGGCATTCGGCCGGAGAGGCAATCTTTTAAAGATCAAAAAAATTTATCAAATAATATAGAGTAGTATCGGTTGATTTTCAGCTGGGTTTATCCCCAAAGGGAGATATAAATGGTGTTTGACTGTAAGGATGTTGCGCAAGAAGTGTAACATCAGTCTATGATTTGTGCCTTGTCTGTTTTCGTACTTATCTACTCGACAACTCTTTTGAAAGGGTCTATTCCGGCCATCAGCAATATCGAGGCTTTCTGTTTGAATATACGGCTTTGCAGAACGGCTACTTTTGCTTTGGAAGCGAAAAGTTCGGCTATTGAGCGACTCAGTTCATCCGCATCTGCCAGCTGATTCTCGAAACGCCCCTTTGTGAGTTCGCAGTATGCACCTCTGGCTTTGAGCTCCATCTTTGCGCTTTTTAGCCTCGAATAGAGGGCCGAAAGGTCAAGAAAGGCATTTTCAAGTTCGGTTTTCACCCTCATTTTGTAGTCGTTAAGCATCGCCGCAGAAGCGAGACGCCTGTAGCGGGCCGACTCTATCATTTTTTTATCGGAGAATCCGTTGAAAAGATTCCAGGATAGGGATGCACCGATATAGCTCTGATCGGGATTTGTAAAACCGTCACCGTTCAGCTTCGGGGTGTCACCTCTTCTTTTCAGTTCGGCTGCCAGAGTTACACTGGGATAGAGTCGGCTTTCGGCCAGCTTGATTACGGTGTCGCCGCTCTTCAAAACGGTTTTGAGAACTTTAATATCTTCCCGTGACTCAAGCGCCTCTTCAATCAGCGCCTCTTTCTCCATATTGAGCGAAAAGAGATAAAGCGGAAGGTCGACCGACTCGACCTTTGCGTTGATAAGATAGCCCAGGCGGTTTAGAATCTGTGCTCTTTTTGTTTTGGTCTCCTCTATTTCCGCCTCCACTTCGTATTGTTTAGCCTCTATGTTGTAAAGGTCCGCAGGCGGTAGAAGTCCGTTGTCGTAGAGTCCTTTCGCTTTCCTGTAGGCATCCTCCATGGCTTTTTTTGCCTCAATTTGAGCCTCCAGGGTCTTATCCGCCGCAAAACATGCGGCGGCAAGCTCCGTAGCCTGAAGGTAGAGGTTTCTTTTTAGATCGAGCAGTTTCAGCCGGGCCGTTTCACTCTCATATCCCATCTTCTCTATTTCGGCGCTGATTGCGAAGCCGGTAAAGAGAGGGTAGGCAAGCCTGACGGAACCGTTGAAGTTTCGTTTGGTTCCCATCGGGGCATCCATGGGCGGATAGCCGGGTATTCTGAATGTAACGGTCGGTCTCTCTTTCAGCCACGCTGCACCGAACGAGACATCGAGGCTCGGCATACTCTTTCCTCTTGCGGCTTCCGCAGCCGAAGATGCCGCCATCTTCAACTCCTTTGCACTCTGAAGGAGAGGCGAGTTGTCGACCTCTTCTATTATCGAACTGTATGTCTGTGCAAGCAGGGCACCTTTTAGCGCCAATAAAAGCAACCATCTCATTTTGCCTCCTTATTCGGCCTCAATCTCACGAAAAGCAGCAGTACGAAAAGGGAACCCAGGACTCCCCAGTATCCCGCATGCATGAAAGTGTTGTAAAAACCGTAGTTGTATCCCATGAAAGCCTCATAGTTTGCGAATATTGCCTTCGCCTTTTCTACCGATATGGATAGGGTGTCGGCCAGCCGGTTCAGGTAGTAAGAGAGATATTCGCTGTTTTGCAGCTCCTCCATACGGAGGAAGTGCATATTTTTGAAATACTCCATATTGTTCGTAGCCAGTGCCGTGCCGAAACTCCCTCCTACAAAGCGGAAATAGTCCATAAGGACTATAGCGAGCTCTCCCTTCTGCTGCGGCGCGTTTTGCAGAACCATAACGGTAACGGGTGCGAAAAAGAGTCCCATTCCAATTCCGAAAGGTATTGTCAGCAGCATCGCCCGGCCAAGAGGAGTGTAGTAGTTTAATGTAGGCAGAAACGCCAGCGATGTAGCCACGTAGAAAAACGAAGCTATCAGAACGGTCCTCTTCGCGCCGATTTTATCGGAAAGTATCCCCGCCAGCGGTGAGAATATACCTATGAAGACGGCAAAGGCGAAAACGGCTATTCCCGCATCCAGAGTGGGGAGCATCTTGATATGCTCGTAATAAACCGGAAGAAGATAGAAATACTGGTACATAGAGAAACCGAGAATGAAGAAGTAGATCATCATTCCGTTGGCGAATACCGGGTTTTTGAAGAGAGAGAAGTCTATGAGGCGGTGCCTGGACCACATCTCACTCAATCCGTACAGCAGGAATCCTATTACCGAGCATACGAGAAGAAGGCCTATGAAGGAGTCGTTGAACCAGCCCAGCTGCTGCCCCTTGCTCAACATAATAAGAAGAGAAACGGTGGCGAAAGAGATAAGCAGGAAGCTCACGAAATTGAATTTGAGTCTTTGGAATATACTCTCTTTGGGGAGAAATACAAGGCCGGAGACTATCAGGAGTACACCTACCGGCACATTTATGTAGAAGACCATTCTCCAACTGTAGTACTCCGTAAGATAACCGCCGATAGTCGGTCCAAGTGCCGGAGCGAAACTTACACCGAGCCCGAAAAGTCCCATCGCCAGCCCCTGTCTGTGAGGCGGGAAATAGCTGAAGATCATTATGTGACTCGTCACCATGATAAAGGCTTCTCCGACACCCTGTAAAACCCTGAATACGATCATATGCTCGAGAGTGTCCGCAAGACCGCAAAAGAGAGAGGCTACAGAGAAGAGTAGAACTCCGGATAAAAAGACACTCTTCGCACCGTATCTTTTTATCAGGTATTCGGTTATCAAAAGCGCTATTGCGGCGGAGATCATATAGCTTGTAATTATCCACTGGACACCGTACATATCGGTTGCCAGCGGCCCGGTGAGTTTCGGTACTATGACATCGACGACGGTGGTGTCCAGAATCGCCATGAAAGCCCCGGTCATGACGATGATGCTGAAAATCGCCCGCTCTTTGGGTGTTATATCCCACGGTTTCTTTCTGTTTTCAAGCTCGACATCTTCAGCCGGAAGTGCCAACCTATCTCCTTTCGATCGCTACGGAAGCGCTCATGCCCGACCTGAGGCCTTCGGTCTCCTCTATCGAGATGCGTATCTTGAAACGCTGGTCGAGCTTGGTGAACTCTCCGCTGGCTATATCTCTCGGTACCAGAGAGAAGGTTGAGGCGGATACCGGTGCAATAGACTCTACTTTACCGCTTATCTCTCTCCCCTCCAACGCGTCTACTGTAATAGTAACCGGGTTGCCCGGCTTTACCCCCCTCATCTTCTTCTCGGAGAGAAGCACTTCGCAGTATAGAGCCGAAGGGTCTATCAGAGCATAGACGGGTGTCCCTTTTTCAACTACAAGCGGCGCTTCGAAATATCTCTTCGCTATAACACCGTCAAACGGAGCATATAGCCTGGTGTAGCCTATCTTGTTCTCTATGTCGGATAGTGCCTCCCTGCGCGACTTCAGCTCCTCTCTCTTGGCTTCTATGCCTTTTTGCAGCTCCTCTATCGTCCGCTGCTGTACCATGGCAAGCCTGTATCTCTCTCTCGATGCCTTTTCCGCCGCCTTGAGAGCGTCGTACTCTCTTCTCATCCCCTCTATCTCATCAGAAAGGGAGTCTCTTTCGGTACGGACCGACTCGAAATCGGATGAGGCTATGAGCCTCTTTCGGAGCATCTTTTCGTATCTGAGCGTATCTTTGTCCAGCTTTTCCAGCTTCGTCTCTGCGGCCTTTATCCTGAAGCCGAGAGATTTGAGCTTCATCGTTACCGATTCGTTGTCACTTCCGGCTATAGATGTTTCAAGGGCCAGTGACTCCTTGAGCCGTCTCTTTTTCAACTCCATGGCATCCGTCGACTTTACAAGGCTCTCTATGATATGAAGAAGCTCCTCCTTGGCGACCTTCAGGTCCGTAGGGTCGATCACCGCGAGCAGCTCACCCTCTTTCACCGGCTCATTCTCTTTTTTCAACATTTCAGTCACCTTGCCGTCAACTTTGAATGTGAGGTTGGCAAGCCTGTCACTCTTTATGAAAGCCGCTTCGCTGACGGCATTTGCGGAGCGGAAAGAGAAATACCTGTATCCGCCGTAGGCAAACAGAACAACAAGTACTAGAATTATAAGCGTTCCGACTCTTCTGCCCATTTCGCTCCTTTTGCACCCATGTAGGCATATTTTCCTAACTGACCTTACGCAAAATTTGTCAGCCCCGGGATTTGAGCGGAAAAATATCGTTCAAAAAACCGCGCTTGCCCGTAAGGGCGCCGAAGGCGTTAGCGGTTTTTAGATATTTTGCAGCGTCCAGCAGGGCAAATCCCGCACGGCGTGCGGATTTTGCGTAAGGTCAGTTCCTAAATTACGAACCCTATCCGATATCAGTGAATTATATTCACAAAATAATTAATTTATTCTGATTTAAGAAGATCATTTATAAAATAGAATTAAGTGTCGTCTACGGAAGCCGTTACAGTCAATGCCGCGCTGCATGAAGCTTCGTTTCCGGCCTGGACGGTACAAAATGAGATACTCCATTATTCAAGGTTGCTGCGTGAAAGAGTTGATAAGAGAGAAGGTGATCGAAACGAAGAAAAGTCTCGTACTGCAGAAGGTCTCCGAATATTTCGAAGAGGTTGGTTTTGACAATGTGAAAATGCAGGATATTGCGGAACACACAGGGCTGTCTGTCGGCGCCCTGTACAATCTCTTTCCATCAAAGGATGAACTCTTTTTCGAATATATAGAGTACCAGATAAAGAGATTCCACGAAGAGTTGATATCCGCATCTACCGGTATCGACGATCCGCGGGAAGCGCTTGAGAAGTTCGTAGAGCTCAAGTTTTCGGCTTTCGCTTCCAAAAAGGAGGCGATCGAACATCCGGTAGTAGGAGATCCGCTCTTTTTTTTGAAGATGAATACCCGCAAAAGCGAGCCTGCCGCTCCGATTTACCTCTATCTATCAGAGATCTTCGCACGGCTGGATGCAAGTGAGCCACTCAAAAATAAGGATCACCTGAAAACTGCCTATCTCTTCAATGCCTACACGACCGGCTTCATAGAGTATTGGCTCAACAGCGGAGGAGAGCTGGACGAGGATGCTTCCGAGGTTGTCGATATATTTCTTTCGGGTATGAGGAGAGGAGATGGCTAAGAGGAGGATATCCCTGGTTTTGGGCAGCGGCGGTGCACGGGGGTATGCCCATATCGGGGTCATCGAGATTCTTGAGAAGAGGGGATACGAGATAGCCTCAATAAGCGGAGCCTCTATGGGCGCTTTGATAGGGGGGCTGTATGCGTGCGGAAAACTGGACGAGTATAGAGAGTGGGTCCTTGGGCTGGATGCACTCGATGTAGCCTACCTTCTGGATATATCCTTCTCCAGTGGCGGCATTATAGAAGGGGAGAAGGTATTCGACAGGCTCTCGAAGATGATCGGGGAGGTGGATATTGAAGATCTTCCCATAAAATTTACCGCGGTCGCGACCGACATAGTCAGAAAAAAGGAGGTCTGGTTCCAGAAAGGAAACCTGCTTGAATCGATACGCGCCTCAATAGCGATACCGTCCGTTTTCACTCCGGTCAAGATGGGTAATATGGTTTTGGTCGACGGTGGGGCTTTGAACCCGCTTCCCGTCGCCCCCACACAGTCCGATCTGACGGATATGATCGTAGGGGTAAATCTCTATGCGGAGACACCGAAACCCAAAATTGAAACCGAAAAAGTGGAAGATGAGAGAAAGAACAGCATCGAGACTGCGGTAAAAGAGTTATTCGCCAAAGCCAAAGAGGAGAAGAAGTTCACTATGTTCGATGTGCTCGACAAAACATTCGATACAATGCAGGATGCCCTGACAAGATACAGGATAGCAGGGTATCCTCCCGATGTTATGGTAAATATCTCGATGAATGTATGCAGCACATTCGATTTCCACAAGGCGGCTGAAGTGATAGAGGCGGGCAGGATGGCCGCTTCGGAGGTGATTGAAGAGCTTGATAGCGGACCGTTGCAAAGGAGAGAGCATGAGAGTTGAAGAGTTCCGTTCGATTCAGCAAGAGGTGAGAATAGAAAATGCTCAAGTAAGTGTCGGAGGTTTTCTGGCCGTTCCTGAAGGGGCAGAATCGATAGTGCTCTTTGCACACGGCAGCGGAAGCAGCCGTTTCAGCTCCAGAAACAACTATGTCGCTTCCGTTCTTCATGAGGCGGGAATAGCTACTTTACTGTTCGATCTTCTGACGGAAAGCGAGGAGCACGACAGAAGAGATATCTTCGATATCGATCTGCTGGCATCCAGGCTCGTAATGGCTACCGACTGGATAGCGTCAAGAGACGATACGTCAGGTTTCAAGCTCGGGTATTTCGGGGCAAGTACCGGTTCCGCGGCTGCACTGAAGGCATCTGTAATTACCGAACATGAAGTCTACGCAATCGTCTCCAGGGGCGGAAGGCCCGATATGGCTCTCGATGTCATAGAGCGTGTCAAAGCTCCGACTCTGCTCATTGTCGGAGGCAACGATTCCGGTGTGATAGAGCTGAACGAAGCAGCATACGAGCGCCTGAGATGTGAGAAACGACTCGTTCTGATACCCGGGGCAACACACCTTTTCGAAGAGCCCGGGGCATTGGAGAAGGTCTCCGTTATAGCGAAAGAGTGGTTTGTGGAGCACCTGGAAAGAGATCTGTGATGCAGCTTTTCAAAAAATATTGGCTCGGACTCTTCGGTGCGGCTCTCGTTGTGCTGGCGGCCTTCATGATATACGAGAAGCTCCATCCGAAAAAGTTGCCGCCTAATCTCATCCAGGGGGTCGGACATATAGACGGTGACCTGACGACTCTGAATGTCAAATATCCGGGCAGAGTGGTGAAAATTTTCGTAGGTGAGGGAGATAGGGTAAAAAGAGGCGAAAAACTGGCACAGCTCGATAGTGACGAACTGAGAGCCAGGCTCTCCCGGATAGCTGCCGAAGAGTCGGCCAAAAGGGATGAGCTGGCTTCCAAAAGGGTAGAGTTGGAGATCTCGAAAAAGAGACTGCCGCTCCTCTTGGAAAAGTCATCGGCCGGCCTCAGAGCCGCAGAGTCCCGAAAGGCCCAGTTGAAAGCGGAGATTTCCTCTATGCGGGAGGTTGTGGAGCAGGACGACCGCGACTACGCAAGAGCCGAAAACCTCTATGCCAAGAGGCTGATCCAAAAGGAGCTTCTGGAAAAATCGGCTTTGAAGTTGAAGACCGACAGTCAGAGACTGCAAGGGCTCATACACAAAGAGATAGAGGTAGAAGCGGCCATCAGTGTTGCGAAAGCAGATATGAGAGAGGCTGAAGCCGTGCAGAAGAGGATCGCGGCGCTGCAAAAAGGCATTGCTGCGCTGAAAGAGGGCGTAAAAGCCGCTGCCGCCGCCAAAAAAGAGGTGGAGGCGATGATGAAAGAGATGACTCTCGCCTCTCCGGTCGACGGCTATGTCGTGGAAAAGATCGCAAACGAAGGAGAGGTTGTCGGAAGCGGAATGGCCGTTTTGACACTGATAGATCCGGACTCGCTCTATCTCAAAATATTCGTGGATACCATCGAAAACGGAAAGATAAAAATAGGAGACCGAGCCGTGATATTTCTCGACTCCTATCCAGATAGGCCGATAGAGGCCAAAGTTGTCCGCATAGCCCAGAGAGCCGAATTTACCCCGAAAGAGGTGAATGTAAGAAGTGACCGTATACAGCGCGTTTTTGCACTTCATATAAAGCCGCTGAAAGCCGACCCTCTTTTGAAACTCGGTATTCCGGCGACCGGGGTGGTGGCGCTTGGGAACGGAACTCTGCCCAAATCCCTGAACGACCTTCCGCAGCTATGAAAAAGATCGACAGAAATGTGGTTCTGCTCGGGTGGGTGAGTTTCTTCACCGACATGGCCTCCGCCATGATAAATCCGATACTGCCGATTTTTGTCGTAACCATACTTCATGAAGGGATGGACAAGCTGGGTATCATAGTGGCGGTTGCAACCTTCGTCTCCTATGCGCTTCGCCTCTTATCGGGCTACATAAGTGACCGCTACGGGGTTGTGAAGCCGCTCGTTGTAGGCGGGTATGCGCTATCCGCCTTGAGCAAGCCTCTCATAGGCTTTACACACGGCTACAAAAGCGTCGCCGGCCTGAAGGCGCTGGAGAGGCTCGGCAAAGGGCTCAGATCGGCCCCCAAAGATCTGATGATCGCACACTACAGTAAAAAGAGAAGTTCCGGCAGGACATTCGGTTTTCATAAAACTCTAGATATCGCAGGGGAGCTTAGCGGTACACTTATATTGCTGGGGCTTCTCTATTTTCTGGGTGAGAGCGAAAATGTGATTCGCAATATCTTCTTTGCGACACTGGTTCCCGGCCTTGTCGGACTCTTTATTGTCGCTTTTCTCGTAAAGGATATATCCCAAAAGAGGTCAGACTCCAAAAAGCGCTTCACTCTTACGGAGCGGGACTGGTCTACGGTCCGCTCACTCTTTTTCTACTTCTTTTTCCTCTTTTTCATATTCAGCGAAGCCTTTTTCACGATGCAGGCGAAAAGTGTCGGTATAGCCGTCGTCATGATCCCCCTTCTGTTTGTCGTCTCTACCTCGGTTCAGACTCTCACAAGCTATCTGCTAGGTGTATGGGTGGACAGAATAGGGGCCGGAAAGATTCTCGCTTTCGCCTATCTCTGCGGTGCTGCGGCACAGGGGCTGCTCTATCTGCAAAAGCCCGTTTTCACCTGGTTGTCGTACGCACTCCTGGGGCTCTTTACGGTCGCTTCTCTGAATGCCAACCGTGCACTCATCGCACAAAAGGCCGACAACAGGGGCTCGGTATACGGCATCTTCTATGCGGCCGTCGCCCTCTTCGGTGCGGCCGGTGCATACGTTTCCGGCATGATCTGGGAACATTTCGGAATCGATTCGGCGCTTCTTTTCGGACTTGCCGGCACTGCGTCAATGGCCCTTCTCTATCTTCTGTTCGGAAGATACCGCAATGAGTAGAGATAAAAAAGAGGTAGCGGCCGAAGAGCCGGTTCAGGCTGAACTGGAGGTAAAAGATGTCACAGTAAGGCATGGAGATATAACGGCCATAAAGAGTGCATCACTCTTTGCGAAAAAGGGTGAGATCATCGGCCTGATCGGAGCGGACGGCGCAGGAAAGAGCTCGCTCATGCATGCGGTTGCCGGGGTGGTCCGTTTCGAGGGTGTAATCACTTTTCAGGGGAGAAGTTTCCACTCTCCGAGAGAGGCTGAGGAGCTCAAGTCTTCTATCGGTCTTATGCCGCAGGGCATAGGGCTGGTACTCTACAAAAACCTCACGGTTTCGGAACACCTGAGCTTCTTCGCCAAGATCAGGGGAGTCGAAGAGAACGAAGCTTTCGAAGAGTACAGGGAGAGACTCCTGAAGATGGCCGGGCTCGAACGCTTTACGGAAAGAGCGGCGGGAAAGCTGAGCGGCGGCATGATGCAGAAGCTCTCGCTCATATCTACACTTGTCCATCGGCCGAAGCTTCTCATATTGGACGAACCGACCACCGGTGTCGATCCTCTCAGCCGCCGTGAACTGTGGGATATACTGGAGGAGATAAGAGAGAGTGAAGGGACGATAACGCTCATGAGTACCGCATATATGCAGGAGGCGGCGAAGATGGACCGTGTCTATCTTTTCGACTCCGGCAGCATCATAGCGTCGGGTACGGCCGACGAACTGATAGAAACGGTCGAAGAGTATACATACTCTCCCGTTCCGTGCAGAAGCGAAAGGTGTGTATCCGCAGGCTACTACACATACTCTCTCGATCCGTTGGATGCACCGCGAAAGAGGCCGACGCTTGAGGCGCTGTTTTTTATTAACGCTCTGAAAAGGGGGGTCGAAATACCGGAGATCGAAGTGAGCCCCAGGGAGAGTACGGAGCCGATACCACCTGTTGTCATGGAGGCAATAGGCCTTACAAAAAGATTCGGCGACTTCACAGCGGACGACCATATAGATATGGAGCTCAAAAGCGGGGAGATTCTGGGCCTACTCGGAGCGAACGGGGCAGGCAAAACCACGTTTATAAAGATGCTTCTCGGACTCTACCCGATAGACGAGGGTGAGTTGACACTTCTGGGCAGACCGATCAGAAGCGCCAAGGAGAGGCGCGATCTCAAGGGCAGGATCGGTTACGTAAGCCAGCACTTCTCCCTGTACAAAGATATGACCGTCAGGGAGAATCTTCTCTACTTTGCAAGTATTCATCGTCTCGATCCCGGGAAAGCATCCGAGCGGATAGAGCGTTATGCGGCAGAGCTCGGGTTCGAATCATATATGGATTCTCTGCCTACGGAGCTTCCTCTGGGAATAAACCAGCGCTTCTCCGTCGCTGCCGCGCTGCTTCATGAACCGGTCGTACTCTTTCTGGATGAACCTACATCGGGTGTTGATGCCATAGCCAGGAGCCGGTTTTGGCATATGCTCAGGCTTCTGAAGCAGAAGTGGGGTATAGCTATACTGATCACAACACACTATATGAGCGAAGCGGAGTACTGCGACCGGGTTGTTCTGCTGAAAGAGGGTAGGAAAGTGGCAGACGACAGAGTGGAAAATCTCTATAAAAAACATCCCGATGCAGAAAGTTTCGAAGATATATTTCTCCACTATTACGAGGATCGGGTATGAATGCAGCGGTGATAAAGGCCTATATACTCAAAGAGTTCAAAGAGCTTCTGCGGTCGCGCCTTATTCTTATTGTCTATATTCTTCCGACTATGATCATAATTCTTTTCGGTTACGGAATACGTATGGAGGTGACGAACGCCAGGACACTCATAATCGACAACGACGGAAGCAAAATATCGCGCGATCTTGCCGTAAAATTCAGACACTCCAAATATTTCGATACCGATATCGTTACCGGAATGAGTGAAAAGGAGGCTCTCAAACGTATAAAACAGGCCAGAACCGACATTCTCATCATCATACCGGGCGGATTTGAAAAACGGCTTCTTCACGGGGAAAAAACGGAGATAGGGGTCTTTATCGACGGGGCTTTTCCTGTACGTGCCACTACTATGGAAAATTATGTAAAAGGGGTCATTTTCAATGCGGCAGATGCTCTCTTGAAGCAGAAGCCGAAAAACCTCATTACTATAAACAGCCGCAATCTCTTCAACCAGGCCATGCGTGACGAAGATGCTATAGTACCGGGCCTTATCGGTCTTATTCTGCTGGTGGCTCCCGCCATACTCTCGGCGCTGCTGATCGTCAAAGAGAAAGAGGAGGGGACCATTTTCAACTTCTTCTCTTCGCCGATAAAAAAGAGCGAGTTCATCGTCGCAAAACTGGTCCCTCCGCTGCTGCTTCACTCCGTTAATATATTCATACTTTTTCTATGGGCGACATGGCTCTTTGAAGTACCTTTCCGCGGAAGCTTCATGCTCTACTGGGCGGCGGCTGAGATATATATTCTTATAAGCCTCGGAGTCGGTATTCTCGTCTCTATCATTGCACGCACACAGATCGTCGCTATCGTTCTGACCATCATAATTACCATCATTCCCGGATTTCTATACTCCGGTATGCTGATGCCGATCTCCTCGATGAGCGGCGAATCGAGAATAGAGGCACATATCTACCCCGTAATGTATTTCAACCACATAATATATGACACATTTCTGATAGGGCAGGGGCTCGATTCCGAAAAAAACCGGCTCTATCTTGCCATCCTCGTTTTTTACGCGATCTTCCTGATTCTTCTAGGCTCGCGGCTAATGAAAAAGGAGATATCCTGATGGGTACATTTTTGGCGCTTGTTACAAAAGAGCTGATAGGTTTTTTCCGTTCATGGGGGCTGGTCGCCATCGTGCTTTACTCCTTTACACTAGATATATACATCACCGGCGCCGGAATAGAGATGCAGGCAAAAAACATAGCTGTCGGTTACGTAGACGAAACAGGCGGCGGGATGAGCCGTAAGATTCTAAGCCGCCTGCATATGCCCGAGTTTCAAAAGCCGGTTCCTTTTTTATCTCGTGAAGCTTTGAGCAAAAGCATCTACAACCGCGAAATGATGGTTGGGCTGATATTCGGGTCCGACTTCGAAAAAAATATGAAAAGATACGGACATGCCGAGATAGATATGCTTCTCGATTCCGTATCGGCCACACAGAGCTTTCAGGCACTCCAGTATCTTCAGAACATTGTTCTGGATTATTCGGATATCGAGATTCCGGTAGAGGTGAAAATTCACAAGCTCTTCAACCCGAACGCGACCACATCACAGTTTATGGCTATGGCGGAGATGCTCTCCGTTATCACCCTTCTCGGAGTGATCCTTACCGCGGCGGTATTTGTCAGAGAGAAAGAGAACGGAACATGGGATATTATGCTGCTTATGCCGATAGATCCACGGCTTATCATACTGGCCAAAAGCTTCTCACAGGTTGTCGTTATTATGGGCGGTGTGGTCATAGCAACCGGTATCGTTCTCTTCGGAGTATTCGACGTTCCGATAAACGGCTCCCTGGCCGCCTTTTTTCTCCTATCTTTCTTTTATGCCTTCACAAGTTCCGGAATAGGTCTATTTGTGGCGGCCGTCTCGAAGAGTATGCTGCAGGTGGCCCAACTCTCGATTCTCATCATGATGCCCCTGATTTTTCTGAGCGGCGCATGGACGCCGATACATGCGATGCACCCGCTGTTGCAGGATCTCTCCCTGATTTCACCTCTGCGCTACTATATCGAGGGGAGTGAAAGCATATTTTTCAGAGGTACCGGTTTTACCGATTTGTGGAGCTATTTTGCCGGAGTCATCATATCGGGAAGTGTGCTATACTTCTACGGATTTCAAAAAATAGGAAGGCTTTTTTAATGACTACCGAAGAGAAAGTTCTGCTTCTTGCAATGTTGAAAAAAGAGGAGGGTGAGACCCTCAAAGATATTCTGAATATACTTGAAAACAGCCGGGTCTTTACGCTGAAAGAGGGCAAACGTCTTATAAAAGCGCTCAAAAAAGAGGGCTACATAGAGGAGAATGAACTCACATTCAAAGGAAGCGTAGCGGCCAAAGCGGCTGAAGAGGAGTTTAGACTATAAAGATCAATAAAGAGGGGTCCTACCCTTTACTCTTTTTCTTCTCCACCTTCTCGATCTCCGCAAGGGCCAGGGAACGCATCCACTCTGAAAAATTCAAACCGCGCTCTCTGCAGAACTCACCAATTTTTTTCATCTCCTCGATAGTCACTTTGACCTCAAGATCTATCTTTTTCTCTTCCATCCTCAAATCCTTCCCGTCTTAACCAATGAGAGCACCATAGGCAGATTGTAGCCGTCGTTCTCATAACCCTCGTCACGACAAGCTTCACATTTATCGCCCATCGGACAGATATTCTGCTCCAAGAGCTCGTCAAGAGTAGTAAAACCCTCCTCTTTTATGATCTTCGCTATATCTTCGGCCGTAAGATCGTTGCAGTGGCATATCAATCTCTTCGGATCCGGATTCACTTCAGCCACCCACTATACTCTTTTTTGAACTTCTCTACCTTCGGAGCTACTACAGCCCGGCAGTACCCGTGATATGGATTTTTCCGGAAATAGTCCTGGTGGTACTCTTCTGCCGGCCAAAACTTTTCAAGCGGTGAAATCTCCGTCACTATCGGTGAGGAGAAACGCTTTTGGGCCTCAGCCTTCGACTTTTTTGCTATCTCCTTCTGCTTTTCGTTCCTATAGAAGATGACAGACCTGTATTGTGTACCGACGTCTGCCCCCTGCCTGTTCAGTGTAGTGGGGTCATGAATACTCCAGAATATATCGAGAAGCTCTTCGAAAGAGACAACATCGGGCCGGAACATAATCTCCACCACCTCCGCATGACCGGTAGATCCGCTGCAGACAGCCTCGTATGTTGGGTTTTCCACCGTGCCGCCGGCATAACCGCTGACAACCTCCTCCACACCTTTTACCTCTTCGTAAACGGCTTCCAGACACCAGAAGCATCCTCCGCCGAGAACAGCTCTTTCAGTAGTTTCAGACATTTCCACTCCGTTTCCGGCAAACAGTCCGGCCGTAAAAAGGGTTATTACAAGTTTTTTTATCATAAGCCTATTGTATTGTAGTTTGATTAATCTGTGATAAACCAAAACCTCTAAATAGAATGGCTTGAAACCGCTGCGATACTTAGGAGCAGGCGGTTCGGGAAAATCTGGGATAGTTTTGGGGTAAAGAGATCAGGAGCCCAGAATGAAATAGGCAGCACCGCCTATCAGGAGCGTTGCAGCAATACGTTTGGCCATGGAGCCCAGCATATTGCCTATCTGGCAGCTTGTGCAGCTGCTGTATCTCTTCGCCTCCCAGCGTCCGAAAACGAAGTAACCGATCATAAGAAGCACCACTATGACCGCACCGGCTTTGTCGAACATGTAGAGTGAAGAGAGCGTCTCTTCGGAAACACCGAAAATCTTTGCGAAGAGTGTAAGAAACATGAAAAAGAGCAGTTTGTCCGCGACACTCAGAAAATAGACACGCTTCGATGTTGTAGGGCAGAGCTCAACTTCCGGAACCAGCCCCTTCTTTGCAAGTGCTTTTTCGACTGCCTCTCTTTGCTGCTTGGAAACTTTCGAAAGAAATGTCCCTCCGAATGTGTAGTCTATTTTTCTCTGTATGATACGAGAGAGTCTTCCGGATGCCTCTAGGTGGTGCTGTTTGCCGGTACGGTCTTCATATATCAGCTTTATCCTCTCGTAACGCGGAATCTCAATCTCTATGTCCGGGTAGTAGAGTGTCTTCTCCTTCTCTACAACCCTGCCGTCGGAGCTGAGAATTCTGGGGTTTATAAGCTCCAAAACGGCACCGTCGTCATCTTTAGCCAGCACAATATTGTAGGGGTATCCGGTCTGTATCGCCGCAAGACCTTCGGCATCATTCTCCTCGATGATCTCTCTCATCATATCAATCACTTCAAAAAGGGTTTCATCGAATTTTCTAACATCCGTGGATGGTATGGTTATCCGTTCATCTGGATATACGACAAGCTCTTTCTTGACAGACATGTTGAACCTCTTTTGGAAATGATTACGGCCTCTGCTTCAGCCGGATGATTATACAGACCCAAATACCGAAATAGTGATAGCAAAGCTCAATATGGTCATTGCAGCTATGCACTTTGGGAAAAACCGTCGAACACCTGGCGGGTGCGCCTAAAATTTTTTCCAAACCGCCTGGCTACAAGCTTAACAACGATTTCTATCAGTGCTATTTCCGGATTTGGTTATAGAGAGCCCGTGCAGATGCACGGGATGACTAGTGGTGGCTCTTTTTGACGACAGCCAACATTTTGATATTAATTACTATGAAGCGGATGAACTGCCAGATAAGGCATGTTCTCATAAAACGGACGAAACCTGTCGGTACCATTGTGGTAAAACTCGGCTCGTATGGCTTGACATTCTTTTCGATATGTTCCATATTCTCTCCTTTCTTTTGTTAACTGATGTTACGCAAAGCTTGAGAGAAGCCCAAGCTTTGGCGGGAACTCACCGTCCCCACACCCTCCTGAAGCTTCGAAATCACAGATTTCGAAATGACGTTACGCTTTTTGCAAAACGTCAGTTATTCAGGTATCAATGTCCAGCCCGGCTTGAGCTTGGCTTTGTAGATGAACATATGATGCAGTATATGTTTTATCCAGTGTCCCGCGAGACCTATTTCACCGAATGTATAATCCAGATCGCGACCGATTCCCGGATATTTTTCGAAATCCGGCACTACGGGATATACGGTCAAAGATGCAGCCATACCGTCGGTCAGACCCTTCCCTGCGGATGCGACACATGCGGCTCCCATTTCGGCCATGGATGCGTGATGGGTAGGTTTGTCCGCACCTTTTTCGATCATATCACGGATTGACATCGCCACAGTTTTTCCGATAATACCGGAAGGCATACCTGTTCTCGGAGGTGTCGGGTTTATCGGGGTGCCGTTGGGGCTTTTCATCGGCTTGGAAATTCCGTGC
Organism: Hydrogenimonas sp.; assembly: GCA_003945285.1. NCBI lineage: Bacteria > Pseudomonadati > Campylobacterota > Epsilonproteobacteria > Campylobacterales > Hydrogenimonadaceae > Hydrogenimonas > Hydrogenimonas sp. Next base: position 1,094,671 of record AP019005.1, on the reverse strand, counting down.
GGCGGAGCAAATGCGATCCCGACTGCGAATATATTTCTGTAGTCGGGGTTCTGATATGTTCTCGGCCAGTCACTCGCCTTCCACTCCTCATAAGGTTTTCCGCTGTAATCCGCATCTACCTTGAGAAAACCGTTCGGTGCGAAGATTTTATCGGTTATGTCGCTGCCGTCTTTCGCGTAGGCTTTGAGACCGACACCGGAGAATGGGGGAATCAGCATCGAAAAGTCGAACTCAAGTTCGCCTGTACTGCCGTCAAGCTGCTCGTAGTGGATTTTGCCCTGTTCGACCTTGTTTACATGGGCGCCTATAATCCAGGGGATCCCCCTTTCCGTATACAAAGACTCTGCAAAAAGGCGTGAGCTTGCGGCGTAACCGCCCCGTTTCATGTGTAGTCCGCCGATTCCGAAGTCACCGAGGAAGGATTCGTTGGAGATCCATGTAATTTCGGCCAGGTCACGTACCCCGGCTTTTCTCAATTCGTGATCGACATTGAAAATATACTCGAAAGCGGCACCCTGACAGGTACACATACCGTGGCCCGTTCCTATAACTATCTTCTGGCGCTCTCCGCTCTTCATCTTGGCGATGAGCTTTTGAAGCTCTTCGTTTGCATGGGTTGCGTGGTCGGCAGTACATACGGAAACGGTATACCCGTTGTCAGGACCCAGACCTTCGGTAGCCCCGAAGTTTAGTTTCGGTCCTGTGGCGTTTATCAGGTAGTCGTATGAGATGAGCTCTTTCTCACCCTCTTTACCCTGACCGGTATACTCTATGGTAACATACGGAACATCCTCCGCTTCGCCGCCTTCGGGGTGGATCGAGACCGCTTTCGCCTGACGGTAGTCTATTCCTATCTTCTCATAAACCGGGGCCAGTTCGAACACAACGTCATCTTTGGTCATCTGCCCTACACCGACCCATATATTCGATGGAATCCAGTTCCATTTGCTGTTTGGCGTAACGACAACAACCTCGTGCTGCGGTCCCAGCCAGTCACGCAAAAAAGTGGCTGCTGTATGTCCAGAGACACCGGCACCCAATACAACGACTCTAGCCATTTCTACTCCTTTTTACCTGATGTTACGCAGTATACACCATTACTGTTTGAGTCCGAAATGGCGACATTTTTTTTCGACCAACGGCATCGGCGAAATCATACAGTATCCGGCTTCGGAATATGGTACATAGTGCGTAACATCAGTATTTAATTTGTCAATCAGATTGATTATAGTCCTACTTGTTTAAATCTAATCTGAAAATAAGATTATACAAGCAAGAAAACTGATGAAACGAAGATTTCGCGATAAATCATTTAAATTATTTAGGACTATAATATAAATAATTTATCTTACTTAATCTTGAATATCAGACTAATCAATCCTGGCTATATATCGGCTTTAAAGATTAAAATGTTAACAGAAAATGAAATCAAAGTATTACATTGCCAATCTTCGTCAATTCGGTACTTGTGGCGGAGAAATTGTGATTGTTGTTCCAGGCGGAGAATGTTTGCCGGAAAACCCTTGTTTACCAAAAAAACCGTGCATTTTTTGCTTTCGAGCATGAGGGGACATGGACTGCCGGTCTCTACGTAAAGCCTGGAGTTGCCCAAGCTCTACGTAATATCTGCAAAAGTTTACTTTTCGGCTTCTTCTACAAGAACCAGGTTGTTGAGCTCATGCCTCTTTAAAATATTGAAAAGCTCGGTTATACGTCCATATCTTACATGGCGGTCGATTCTTAAAACCACGGGACGTTCTTTGTCTTTGACATCGGCCAGCAGTATATCCAGTCTCTCAAGTGTCAGCGTCTGCCCGTTTAAAGCCACACTCTCTTCAGAGAGTTCGATGGATATATCCTTCTTCTCAACTACTTTTTCACCCTCTTTGGCACTCGGCAGATTCAGAAGCAGAGCCAGCTCCTCTTTTTTGAAAACGGAGGTGACAAGAAAAAATATCAGCAGCAAAAAGACGACATCCACCAACGGTGTCATATCGAGCAGGAGTGATTTACGTCGTTTCATCTGTCCGATCCGTAAAAACGTAGAAGCAGCTCCTCTTCGAGTTGAGACTCAATATCGTCAAGATATGCTATGAGATAGTTGTAGCCGACGGTATGAATGATAGCTACGACAAGACCTCCAACAGTGGTAACGAGAGCCATCGAGATTCCCTTGGCGAATACACTCGGATCACCCATGCCGACCTTCCCGATAGCCTCGAATGCCATCAAGACGCCAACCACTGTTCCCAAAAGACCGAACAGTGTAGCGGTTGTTGCTATTATCTTTATGGTAGGCATACCCTTTTCCATCTTCCTGAGTCTGCTTTGCAGAAGCTCTTTTACTATGAGTAGCACCGTCCGCCTGTCTCCCGAAGCTATAGAAGAGAATTCGCCTGCGATTTCGTCGGCATACTCCTTCTTCTTTTTGACAAATAGCATATATTGTACCAATTTGGTAATTATAAGAGCGATTCCGACGGTATTCATAGCGATAAGTATATCCATTATGATGCCGCCGGCTTTTATATACTCCATCAGTCCCATTTATATCCTTTATCTGTTCATCAATTTGTAGTTTATAGGTACCTTCAGTGTCAACTGGTCCGATTCAAATACATTCGGAAGCGGTGCGAAACATCCAATCCTCTCCAAAGTTTTTACGGCGGCTTTGTTTAGCCTGCCGTACCTACAGCCTGAGACTACGGCGATTCTACCGATTGTTCCGTCTTTCAATATGGTGAACTTAAGCTCTACTGTCCCGGTTTGGCGAAGTTTTTTAGCACTTCTGGGGTAGTATTTGTTTCTCTCTATCTTCTCTCTTACAGCCATAAGATAGGCCGCTTTGATCTTTTCGATCTTCTCTTTCTCTACTTTTTGAGCAGAAACATTCGGTTTCGATGCCGGAGCTTTTACAACCGGTTTGGGTGTTTTTGCTGCTGCGACTTTCTGTGGAGCGGGTTTCGGTTGTTTCGCAACTTTCTCTTTTTGAGGCTTCTGCTCAGGTTTTGTAACAGGTTTTGGTTTTGGCTTTACGACAGGTTTGGGTTTCGGCTTAGGCTTCTGTTTCGGCTTTACGACAGGTTTAGGTTTAGGTTTAGGTTTTATAACGGGCTTGGGTCTGACCGGCGGTTCCGGCCGGGGCTGCTCCGCGCATCTGCATACAGGCTCCGGAGGAGGAGCCGGCTTGAGTGAAGAGAGCTTTATATAAACCCTTTTCTCTTCTACGGCTGGTGTAAGCGACGGAGTTTCGATACGTGTGTAGTAGAAAACCAGGGTTTCCGCAGCAAAAACCGCCACAAGTAGGGAGACAAAAAGGTACGGTTTTTTCATTTTCTCGTCGAACAACGCTCACCTGCCGTTTATTTAAATGCAAAGAGTAGGTATTATATTGAAGTTTTGTTATATGTTTGTTAATTCCACAATCTCGATAACTACGATTTCGAAGCTTTATGGGATGCTGAAGAAGGCCGCTCCCCGCCAAAGCCTGGCTTTGCTCAAGCTTTGTGTAGCATCAGCTAGTAACAAAAGAGCCCGTTACGATCATTGTAGCCATGAAGTTTGGGTAAAATCATCGATGCACCTGGCGGGTGAACCTCAAATTTTCCCGAAACCGCCTGACTGCAAGTAGTCTATTTATGGATTAGGGTGATTTTGCCTAATTAATTAGGAAGATAAATCTATCGAGTATGGATGAGTGTTGAGATCGTGAAAAAGCTGTGAGATTGGTTGCGGGAGAGGGATTTGAACCCCCGACCTTCGGGTTATGAGCCCGACGAGCTACCAAACTGCTCTATCCCGCGACATGAAAGGTGGATGGGGTGGAGGGATTCGAACCCCCGAATGGCAGGACCAAAACCTGCTGCCTTACCACTTGGCGACACCCCAAAATATGGAGAGGCTGTTGCCTGTTTGCGGTCAGAATTATAATGCATTTGTCGGTCAATGTCAAGGGTTTTTCGATATAATTTTCCAAACATAAAAATTGAACGGAGTTATATATGCCTATAAAGAGGGTACAGCAGGCTATCGAGGATATAAAACATGGGAAAATGGTCGTAATGATAGACGACGAAGATAGGGAAAATGAAGGAGATTTAGTCTATGCGGCCACATTTTCCACACCGGAGAAGGTCAACTTCATGGCCACCGAAGCGAAGGGGCTGATATGTGTAGCCATATCGAAAGCGATAGCGGAGCGGCTGCAGTTAGAACCTATGGTTCAGAACAACGACTCCCAGCATGAGACCGCTTTTACCGTATCTGTAGATGCGAAAGAGGCCACGACCGGAATTTCTGCATTTGAAAGAGATATGACAATCAAACTTCTTGCAGACCCGGTAAGCTCACCGGACGACTTCGTGCGCCCGGGGCACATTTTCCCGCTGATAGCGAAAGAGGGCGGGGTGCTGGTGCGTACAGGCCACACGGAAGGCTCGGTGGATCTGTGCAGGCTCTCCGGAGTTGCACCCAGCGCGGTCATCTGCGAAATCATGCGTGAAGACGGACAGATGGCGCGACGCGACGACCTGGAGCTTTTCGCCAAAAAGCACGGCCTCAACATCGTATATATATCGGATATAGTCGAGTACAGACTCAGAAACGAAAGACTCGTTCGGGCCATGGAGGAGGAAGAGATCGACTTCTTCGGTACAAAAGCGGTAAAAAAACGCTTCGTAGACCACCAGGGGAAAGAGCACTTCGCCGTAATCTTCTACAGACTGCACGAAACCGAAAACGTAAAATTCCACAACATAGGGCCGGATGTGGACCTCCTGCTAAACCAGCACCGCTACAGCCAGCTCATCGGCTCCATAGAGTACCTGAAAAAAAACGGCGGAGTCATCATATTCCTCGACAGCAGGGACTCAGCCGGTGACACGATGAAAGAGTACGGAATAGGTGCACAGATACTTGCGGAACTCGGAATACGCAACATAAAACTCCTCGTCTCCAGCAAAGGCAGAGAGTTCGTGGGACTCGGCGGTTTCGGTCTGGATATTGCCGAAGAGATAGAGATAAGGTAAATTGGCTAAAATACGAAAAATTTTATCGAAGGAATAGAATGGAAAATCTACCGAGCTGCCCGAAGTGCGGCAGCGAATATACATATGAAGACGGTGAACTATACGTATGCCCCGAGTGTGCGTATGAGTGGAGCAAAAATGCCGCAGCGGAAGAGGAGGCCGGGCTTGTAGTCAAAGATGCAAACGGAAACATCCTTCAAGACGGCGACACCGTAACGGTCATAAAAGATCTGAAAGTCAAAGGGAGCAGCGGAGGCATAAAAGTAGGCACCAAGATCAAAAATATCCGCCTCGTAGAAAGCGGCGACGGACACAACATCGACTGTAAAGTACCCGGAGTAGGGGCTATCAAGCTCAAGCAGGAGTTTGTGAAAAAGGCTTAGGTCCTCTCTTTTGCACACAAAGAGAAGGAGAATTCCGCTGATGAGTTAAACCGAAACAGAGAAGAAAGCGGCGAAAAAACTTTACGACTCAGCTTTTGAAAGGGATTAAGCCTCTTTGATAGAAGAGATAAGCAGCAAAAGAAATCTTGAGGATAGTTATATATATGAAGCCCCCTGCCTTCGAAAAATATCATCAAAGAGCTCGATGAAGAGAATAGTATTCGCATCACCCTCTTTTTGGAAGAGAACTTACCTATCGATGCTCCTGTGCTGAAAGCTACTTTTAAAGTGCAAGCACAAGAGGCTCATAGAATTCAAGAGACAATCCGTCTGGTTTCTATGGCTTTTCCAAAGATGCCTCTGTTTTTTCTATCTGCGGAATGTGAAAGGGTTCAAGTGGAACCACAAACGGGTATAATCGGATCTACCGGAAGTTGGAGCTAAATCTTCGTATCAAACCCAAACGGCGCATCAAAAGAGACAAACCCGACACCCTGGGAACAGCTCTCAAGCCCAATGAGATCTGGTCGATGGATTTCATGTACGATGAACTCGAAAACGGCTGAAGGTTCCGTCTGCTCAACATTATCGACGACTTCAACCGGGAAGGACTGGAGATCGAAGTCGATTTCTCTCTACCGGCCCTTCGAGTCATTCGCACTCTGGAGCGGATCATCGAGCAAAGAGGGAAACCGAAAAATATCCGTTGCGATAACGGTCCGGAGTATATCAGCCGGACGTTACAGGAGTGGGCCCAAAAGCAAAAGATCACCCTCCAATACATCCAGCCCGGCAAACCGCAGCAAAACGCCTACATCGAACGTTACAACCGTACCGTAAGATATGACTGGCTCAATCAGCATCTCTTCAGCTCACTCGATGAAGTCAGAGAGTATGCAACAAAATGGCTCTGGGTGTATAATAACGAACGCCCTCATACGGCAATCGGCGGTATCCCGCCTAGGCAGAAGGTGGGCCATGTGGCCTGATTCTACTTTTGGATGCTGTGGAAATGGGGGGATTACCAATATAGGGGTTTGAATTTGAAAATACGGGTCTATTATGAAGACACGGATGCAGCGGGTATAGTCTATTACGCGAACTATCTGAAGTTCTGCGAGAGGGCGAGGAGTGAGGCTTTTTTCAGGAGGGGGCTTACCCCCCAAAGCGAGGAGGGTTACTTTGTCGTCAAGCGTGTGGAGGCAGACTATATTATGCCCGCCAAGCTTGGTGATGTTTTGGATGTTGAAACGGAGCTTTTGGAGAAAAGGGGAGCTTCCATCACTCTTTTGCAGAGTCTTTTGAAAGATGGTGAGACACTTTTCAAGATGGTGGTGAAGCTTGCGTTTTTGAAGGAGGGCAGGCCGGCGAGGATTCCTTCCGGCCTTCACTCCATCATATCGGAGTGGTAGATATCCTGCGGCGGCTCTTCGCCATCTCCGTATTCGTCATATATATAGGTGTCGTTCATATCTTCCGGCGGCTGCGGTATCTCTTTGGGGACGAAGCGGTAGAGTCCCGCTTCGTATAGTTTTACGCTGTAGTCTATGGAGCCGTCCGAAAATATCTCTTTCGAGAGCCTCTGTTCGCCAGTTTTGGCACTGAAGTAGTAGTCGAGTCCAGATACCGTGGCGTAGTTTAGCCAGTTGAAGCGGACATCCTGGTTTATCAGGGCTATGTTTTCGCTCACCACCGGGTCGAGGTCGCCTATGGAGCTGGCTACGACCATGTTTTCCCTGTCGTGGTACTGTGTGAGTGTCAGCAGCAGCGGCGAGTAGTTTATCTGTGTGCTCAGCACCTGTTCCGGTTTGAAGTCTGCCAGTGTCAGCTGAGAGAGAAAAAGGCTGCTCTTTACCACGGGTGTGTTGAGGAAAATGGTGGACTGGTTCAGATCTTCATGCTTCTCTATCATATCTTTATAGTAGCCGCTGCGGTTGAGAGAGAGCTGCTCTTTCACATCTATAATATCGGCTACGGAGTCAGAAAGCATTTTCGAGATGGGGGAGCTGTCGGAGACCGTGATGGTAGTGGCGTTGTGCTCCACGAGATAGGAGAGAGTCTCTATCTGGGCATTGTAGTCGATACCGCCGAAGCTTACCATGTTGTTCATGCACTCTATCCTGTTTTTGTGCAGTGTCGGTATGAAGAGTTCAGTGTCGAGCCGCTGCCCGCATATATATTCGGCTCCCTTCATCGTCACGGGTGCCACTACCAGGTCGTATGCACCGCCCGAGACGTTTTGAAGAGCGTCATGAAGTGTAGCATTATCTTCATTCTGTATTGGGTAAAGCTCCATTTCGAAGGGTATTTTTCTGTTCAGAAGGTAGGCAAGGGCGGAGTTTGAAGTGGAGTAGGCGTATTTGCCTATGATCTTGTACGGAACTATGAAAGCGACTTTGAATGCGGCCGAGGAGTAGATTTTGTGCGTAATGTTGAAAAGCGTCATATAGTTCTGCTTCAAAGCGGCCAGCTCCGGGATCTGAGGATTTTTGGCCTTTGCCAGGAAAGTGAATATCTGCCCTTTTTGCACCAGATCCATCAGCTCTTCATCGCTGTACTCGTGCGGATCGAGGTCTATGATGACGGTCGATGGCAGCGGAATGGGGGAGGTAAGCTGAATCTGTGCCGTAAGGGTGCTTACAAGTGTGAAAATAGTTAACAGTTTTCGCATAAAAGCCTCTTGATTTTTAGAAGATCCTGATAAACCTCTTTTTTGGCGGAGGGGTTTCTAAGCAGGTAGCTCGGGTGGTATGTGGGCACCAGCTGGTAGCTTCCGGTCTCTATCACCTCTCCTCTCACTTTCGTTATGCCGCTTTTGTCGCCTGTGAGATAGTGGTATGCGGTAGCTCCTAGGGCCACTACAACTTTCGGAGAGACAAGCTCTATCTGTTTCATAAGATATGGCAGGCAGGTGTAGGCCTCTTCCGGTGTGGGAACCCTGTTGTTCGGGGGCCTGCACTTGACGATATTGGCTATGTAGACGCTGCTTCTCGGAATCTCTATGGCGTTTTCTATCATCTTCGTCAAGAGTTCACCGGCTCTGCCTACAAACGGCCTGCCAGTCGTATCTTCCTGCGCACCCGGCCCCTCTCCTACAAACATCAAAGCGGCATTGGGGTTTCCCTCTCCGAATACCGTTTTTGTACGGGTTTTGCTAAGGGCGCATAACCTGCACTCCTCCACCATCCGCTTAAGCGCCTCCAGGTCATCGGGCAGAGCGCTTGAGTTTGCACTTCTTTTTTCTATGAGCGGCACATATCTGTAGCCTAGCTGTTTTAGCTGATGGAGCCGCTTGAGCTGCAAAGCGTTATAGAGTCTGTTCATGGGTGATAGTGTAGATTAAAAGGGGTTAAAAAGAGGTTAGGGCGCAAAAAGCGCCCCGTTTCTGTGTAGTGTAGGTTACTCGGTAACTTCTACGGTTACAGGCTCGTTCTCCCAGAGGCCGTGCTTCGTGCAGTAGGCCTGGGCTACAAGGCTGAGTTTGTTTCCTGTGGGAACTATGTTGAAAGTGACTTCGGCGTGTCCTTTGTGTCCTTCACCGCCGAGCATACCGGCATTGAAGGTGACCTCTCCGAGCAGCGTCTCTCCGTTGAAAAGGCGGATGCTCTCGATGAAGTGGTCAGGATCGTCGGGGTGTGTATACTCTTTTCCCATAACGACTCTTACCGGAAACTTCTCTCCCTTTTTTGCGGTGTTGTCGCAGTAGATGAACGGAGAGTGTCTGTCTATGTAGTCTTTCTTCGCTTCTCTCTCTACTGTATCTATGTCTACATAACGGTTGATTTTTGGCATTTCAGCTCCTTCTTTTAATGTTTTATATCCATCATTGTATCATAAGGGAATTAAAGAAGATAAAATCTCTCTTATTTTCTCTGTAGTTTAAAGATTTTTGAAGCTTGCGCCCGAAGGCGCACGCTTTATACAAATGTCGGTTCTGAAACGTTGTGCTGAAGTCCAAGCTCCTGCGGCTCTATTCCAAGCGCAAGGCCTATCAGCTGCGGAAGGTGTAGTATGGGGAGCTTTATGTCACGGCCCATCTCTTTTGCGACCGAGTCCTGCTTTACATCCATATTGAGATGGCACAGAGGGCAAGGGGTTACCATCATGTCTGCGTTGTTGTCTATGGCATCGAGAAGCGCAGTGCCGGTAAGTTTGTGCGCCGTATGGGGCGCCTGCAGGTCGGCATGGAAGCCGCAGCATTTGTTTTTGCTGTCGTAGTCGACGCTCTTGCCTCTGAGTGCCTCTATGATTCTGTCCAGTGAGGTCGGGTTGTAGGGGTTTTCACCGTCGTTGTACTTGCTCATCAGAGGCACCTCTTCAAAGCCTTCCTCTCCTCCGCCTTCACCGACACCTCTTTCGACCCTGTTGTGCTTCCTGTGCAGATGGCTCGGTCGGATGTTGTGGCAGCCGTAGAAGGCCGCAATGTTGAAATCGTCAAGAGGTTTGACAACCTGCTCCGCAAGCTTGTCCAGACCGTAGTCGTCTATGATCGCGTAGAGGAAATGCCGCACGGAGCTGGTACCCTTGTACTCCAGTCCGACTTCGGCCAGCTTTTCGTTTACCTGTGACTTGAGGTTTTCGTCACTGTCGAGACGCTCTTTGGTCATCACCGTATTGAGCTGGCAGGTGTTACAGATAGTCACCATATTCAGCTCCTGCTTCTCGGCATAGCAGATATTCCGCGCATTGAGTACAAGTGAAAGAAAATCGTCGAAATCCTGCAGGTGGCTGGCGCCGCAGCAGCTCGCTTCATCCAGAAGGACAAGCTCTATACCGAGCTTTTTGGCGACGGCCAGAGTCGACATAAGCAGTTCAGGGGTCGATTCTCTCGCAGTACATCCGGTGTATAGTGCATATTTCAGTTCAGCCATATTCGTCCCCTTTAAAATTTAACTTTCGACGAGCTCTTGACCAGTGTTTTGATCTCGTCGAGTTTTTCAGATTTCGGCATATTCCAAGGCATAACGATCTTCCCTTTTTTGAACATCGCTATTGCTTCGGGCAGGTGTTTCATTACACCCAGAGTTCCTTCTGAGTAGCGTACCAGCTCCCCTTCGTCCAGGAGCCCGTGCTTGACGATGGAGTGTTTGAAGCCTACGGCGTGTCTTGTCGCAACATTGTCCTGTGCCATTCCCTCTTCGAAGAGCTGATTGTGGAGCTTCGTGATTTTGCCTATAGGATCGACATCTTTCGGGCAGGCTTCGGCACACTCGAAGCACTTGACGCAGTCCCATACACCGGGGCCCATTTCACGCACTTTTTCCAGGCGCTCGGTTTTCGCATTGTCGCGTACATCGGCGTTGAAACGGTACGCTTTTGCAAACTGCGCGGGACCGAAGTACTCTTCATTGACCTCGACAACCGGACATGCGTAGTAGCAGTTGCCGCACTGGATGCAGTAGTCGGCTTCTAGAAGCTGCTCCGCTTCATGCGGAGAGACTTTGATCTCCTCTTTCGGATGCTCATCTATCTCGGCTACGAGATAGGGCTTCAGTTTCGCATGCTTTTCCCAGAAATCTTTTTTGTCTATTATCATATCTTTCACGACGCGCTTTCTGCTCTGAGGCTCCAGCAGAAGGGTGTCGGTATCGAATATATCGACAAGCTCCCAGACATTCTGTTTGCACGAGAGAACCGGCTTTCCGTTCACCTTGATCGAACAGCTGCCGCATATACCGTGACGACAGCTTCTTCGGTAGCTGAAGCTTCCGTCGAACTCCCACTTGATACGGTTCAGAATATCCAGAACCAGTTCATCTTTGCCCACTTCCATCTCATATGTTTTAAAGTAGGGCAGAAAATCGGTTTCCGCGTTGAAACGGAAGGTTTTAAAAGTCAATTTTTTCGTTATTCGTTCACTGCTCATCGCCCATCCTTAATATTTTCGCTCTTGCGGCTCGAATTTGCCGAGTACCACATCGCCGTACTCTATGTTTATCGATCCGTCTTCATTCATCGTCGCAAACGTATGCTTCAGGAAATTTTCGTCATCCCGTTTGGGATAGTCGTCGCGGTAGTGAGCGCCGCGGCTCTCTTTTCTCGCGATCGCACCCTCCACGATGAACGAAGAGTAGTCGAGCATGTGGCCCAATTCGATCGCCTCTTGAAGATCGGTATTGAATATTTTGCTCTTGTCGTCTATGCGGATGTTTCTGTAGCGCTCCCTGAGTTCGGCGATAACTGCGCGCTGTTTCAGAAGCGTCTCTTCCGTTCTGAAAACTCCGGCGTTGGCCATCATACTCTCCTGCAGTTCTGCCCGAAGCTTCGGAACGGACTCGGTGCCGTTGTTGTTCATGCAGAACTTGATCTCGGCAAGCATCCTCTCGGCATCTTCCTCTTTTGCGGCATGACACTCGAGAATACCTTTTTCGAGATCTTCCACGATGTGTGTCCCGACGTGGCGTCCGAAGAAGAGGGCTTCGAGCAGAGAGTTCGCGCCGAGCCTGTTGGCGCCGTGCACGCTTACACATGCGCACTCACCGGCGGCGTAGAAGCCGCGTACGATCTCTTTCGGGCTCTTTTTGACGTGCCCGTCTATGTCGCACGGAATACCGCCCATGGAGTAGTGCGCGGTTGCTGCGATATGGATAGGCTCTTTCAGCATATCCTGCCCGAGGAACGTTATTGCAAGATCCCTGAGCTCGGGAAGGCGCTCCATGATGATCTCTTCTCCGAGGTGAGTCAGATCTATCGCCACCGCATCTTTGTGCGGGCCTACACCGCGCCCTTCCAGAATCTCCTGGGTGATGGCGCGGCTTACGACGTCGCGGGGTGCCAGCTCCATCTTTTCGGGGGCGTACTTCTCCATAAATCTCTCGCCGAGGCTGTTGTAGAGCCGTCCGCCTTCTCCCCTGGCGGCTTCGGAGATGAGAATACCGCTTCCCGCCAGACCGGTCGGGTGGAACTGTACGAACTCCATATCTTCAAGAGGAAGTCCGTGGCGCGCTACGATGGATAGGCCGTCGCCGGTGTTCGCATGCGCGTTTGAGCTGATTTTGAAAGCCCTTGCATATCCGCCTGTCGCGAACATCGTCGCTTTCGCATTGAATATCGCAGGTTCGAGATTGCGGATATTGTAGGCAACTACACCCTTTACTACGCCATCTTCATATATGATGTCGGCAACGTACCACTCGTCGAAAAAGGTTACATTTTCGCGGTCGGCCTGCTCATATATTGTCTGAAGCAGCGTAAGACCGGTCCGGTCTCTTGCATAACAGGCTCTCGGTTTCGACTGTCCGCCGAACGGGCGCTGCGCAATTGTACCGTCATCTTTTCTGCTGAAAGCGGCACCGCTGTTGGCGATCCATCTGATCGTTTCAGGCGCTTTGGAACACATCAGCTCTACGGCATCCTGGTCAGCCAGGTAGTCGCTCCCTTTGACCGTATCGAACATATGGAGTTCGATATCGTCATCTTCACTCAGTGCGGCGTTGACACCGCCCTGTGCCGCTCCCGAGTGGCTTCTGAGCGGATGCAGTTTAGTCAGGACGGCAACGCTTTTGCCCGCTCTTTGAAGCTCCCTTGCGGCTGCCAGCCCGGCAAGCCCGGCACCGACAATCACAACATCGTATTTGTGTATCTGTATACTCATTGAGACGCATCCTTTGTATTGTGGCAGTTTAGGAATATGGGTCAATTATACATATCGAAGTCTATAAATAACTTTAATCATCTCTGTGAAGAGCGCGTCAGCTCTGCAATGTGTTACCAATGTTTTCAGATTTGGGATTTCGAACTCTTCACAACTCTGATATAATTTCCGGTATGAACAAAGAGGACTATTTTATAAGCTGCTTTTCAAAAAGCCCGTTCATCGGAGACGATGCGGCGATACTGGAGATGAAAAATAGCGTACTATCGGTAAGCCAGGACGCCTTTTTCGAAAATGTCCACTTCAAAAGAGAGTGGATGAGCCTCTACCGTATCGCAAGAAAGGCGATGCTCGTAAACATCTCCGACGCTATAGTTATGAATGCAAGACCGAAGTTTGCGCTTCTGACCGTGGCCGTTCCGAAAAGCTACACGAGAGCGGAGCTCAGGGAGCTTGCGCAAGGCTTTCAGGATACCGCGGAGGAGTACGGCATAACGATTATCGGCGGCGATACGATAGCGAACGTGAAGCTCGACATATCCGTAACCGTGCTGGCCGAATGTGGAAAGCCGGTACTAAGATCGGGCATGAAAGAGGGGGACCTTCTTGCGTATACCGGCGAGTTGGGAAGCAGCAGACGCGATCTTCTTCGGCTTTTAAGAGGGGGCGGCGTAAGCGGAAATTCTCGCTTCATAGAGCCCGTTTTGAGAAGCGGCTTCTTCTACGAGGCCGCCTCAAGCATAAGATGCGCGATGGATATCTCCGACGGGCTCTTTCACGATCTCGAAAAGATGCACAGGGCAAACAGGCTTGGTTTCGACTTTTTTCGGCCGATTCCGAAGAGAGTGGGGTGCAGCGGAGAGGAGTTCGAGATCCTATTCGCTTTCGATCCGGCCGAAGAGAGCAGAATAAGAAATATCGCCAAAAAGCACAGAACACCTCTCACCGTATTTGCAAAAGCCGTAAGAAAGCCTTATGTAAATATATGCAAAGCCAACCACTTTTAAGCCTTCGGAAGAGTTCAGGTGACTCTACCCCATATCGGGGATCAAATCTGTGAAGCTTCGATCCCTTTGAGTATCTCTTCTATGTCCATACCGTATATCCCGAACCCTCTGTATTTTTGAGAAAGGCTCTCTTTCGCTTTCACAAGCGACTGCGGTTTTACACCGTTATGTATCGAGGCGGCCGCTTCGATGAAGGCTCCTATATGGTCAGCAACCTTTATCAGCGATCCGTCTATACCGTTGTAGCCGTCCAGATTGTATTTCGTCTGCATGAGATCGGTTCTATCGATAATTTCCAGCCTTCCGTCCACCACTATTTTATCTGCAAATTCGTCGTTTACGAAGTAGCGCATCTCATCTCTCAGATAGGGCGGCAGCATCGGCAGCAGTTTCCGCTCCAGCGCATCTTTTTCATACTCCGCCAGCAGTTCGTCCAGCCCTTCCACCCCGTATTTGACCGGCGATATTATGTCTCTTGTGAGAGACTCGGCTATGTCGTGAAACAGGGCGGTGAAGAAGTTGTTGTAGAGTTTTCTGCCGCAGGCACCGTAATCGAGGCTCAGCAGATAGGTTGTGACCGCTACGAAGAACATATGTCCCAAAACCGAAGTCTGCGGAATCCGTGGAGTCTTCGCCCACCTCTTCTGGAACCGCAGCATAGCACACGTTTCGAGGAAGTTTCTGCTCTTTATTCCCATCTCCAGCCGCCTGACACCGGTGAGGTCCAGGTAGTCTTCGACTTCCGAGTCTATTTTCCGTTTTATCTCCTCAACTCCGACGGCATTCGGGTGGAAATCGTATATTATTCCAAACTCCCAGCGGCTCGCTAGAAAGTGCGCGGCGCGCAGAATACGCCGCTCTATCCCGTTTTCATCCGAGGCTGTATATTTTTTGAACTTCTCTTTCAGGTTCTCTCCGATAATTCCGAAGAGCTCCTTTTCGACATATGCGTCCAGCTCACGTTTTTTATGCTTCGCCAGGTGGTGAAAAACGGGCGGTTTAAGGTCTGTAAGCACGGCTCTGTACATAAACTCGCAGACACCGTGGTCTATGAGCTTCCGCCAGTCGATTTCGGTGCCGTTCTCCTCCTCTTCGATGCGCCCGAGCAGCCAGGCCGTAATCATCTTGTGTGACTGCTTGTCGAGCTCTACGAACTCTACGGGACGGATCTGGTCGTTCCACCTGTCGATGCTGGCGGTCGAAAAAAGGAGGTGAAGAAAACGGGGGTCAATCATCTTGTGCCTTGCAATATCGATTGGGTTACGGACTTTACGCAAAATGCAAAGTCAGATGCTTATTATACCCTCATATGGCGAATCAGAGTATAATTTCCATAAAGAGAAAAATCAAGGAGCCATATGAAGCCGGACCGTCTATATCCTCTATCTCATGCGCCTGTGCATTTTCACTTCAGGCAGACACCTGCCGATTTCGTAGTTACGGAAATACCGCTTTACGACTTCAGCGGAGAAGGCGAGCATCTAGTTTTGAAGATACGCAAAAAAGCTTTGACGACGTGGCAGATGCTCGAAATTTTAAGCACCCATCTTGGAATCAGGGTTCGAGACATCGGCTACGCCGGCCTCAAAGACAAGGACGCTATGACGATCCAGCATATATCGATTCATAAAAAATATGAAGAGAGGCTGAAAGAGTTTTCGCACCCGCAGATCAGGATTCTGGAGCAGACTCTTCACTCCAACAAACTGCGCATGGGCCATCTCAAGGGTAACCGCTTCTTCATACGGCTGAAGAAGGTGAACCCGACGGATGCGAAGAAGATAGACTCTCTTCTGAAGTGGATAGATGCCGACGGTATGCCCAACTACTTCGGCTACCAGCGCTTCGGCCGCGAAGGTGACAATTTCGAAACCGCCCGTGAGATAGTGGAGGGGAAGCGGAAGATGAGAGACAGAAAGAGGCGCGATTTCCTGATGAGTGCCTATCAGTCGCACCTCTTCAACCTCTGGCTCAGTAAGCGAGTCGAGATTTCGCGTCTGTTCGATGGGCTGAACGAAAAGGAGCTCGAAAAGGTGTTCGTCTGGAACAGCACCCTTGTGAAGCTGGTCAAAAGAGAGCCCCACTTTTTCAGACTTCTGCCGGGAGATATAGCGAGCCATTACCCACACGGCAAACACTTTCCGGTCGATGATGTCGCTGAAGAGGCAAAACGTTTCAAAAACCGACAGATAAGCCCTACCGGCCTTCTGTGCGGAGAGAAGTCGAAACACTCGACGGGTCTTGCATGGGAGATTGAGAAGGGGTTTGTCGAAGAGGTTCCGGCACCGGGTAGCCGGAGATACGCATGGGTGTGGCCGGAAGATATAGAGGGGCGCTACAGGGAGGAGGAGGCGCATTACGAACTTCACTTCACTTTGCCGAAAGGCTCCTACGCAACGGTACTGCTGGAGATGATTGCCAACAGGCCGGTAAGAGAGGGTGAATAGCATGGAGAAATTTTCGGCCTACGCAAAGAGAGAGATTTTAGGGCAGGATAGGGCGATAGAGCTGATAAGTTCGGCGCTTGAGCGGTTTGGGAGCCTAAGCCTTTTCGACGGGGTGGCCGGTATGCTGACCATGGCGGGGCCGCCCGCATGCGGCAAGAACTTCGCCGCGAAGGTTATAGGGCGCTACCTTCAGCGTGAGATGCTCATTCTGCATATGGGCGACTACGCCTACAGCGACGACATAGAGCGGCTCGTAGGAGAGAAAGGGGTACTGGAGCGGTGGATAGCCGCGCATCCGGACGGAGTTGTGATCTTCGAAGATATAGACAAGGCCGACCACTCCATCCAGCGCCTTCTCGCTTCGATAGTATCCGACGGTGCCCCGGACGACCTTCGCCGCTACAAAGAGTCTCTGTTTCTCTTTACCTTCTCCGTGAACGATCCGTCTTGGTACGAAAAGAGATTTATAGATGAGTATTACGACAATCCTCTGCTCGTTCAGGGGAAGTTCTACGAGCAGATTGCCAAAGAGGCGGTGACAGATGAAGAGGGAAACCTCACGACCGTTTTCGATGCGGATATTCTCACCGTTTTCAGCGAAGGGGACCTGGCTCTATTCTACCCCCTGGAGTTCAAAGTTCTGCACGAAATTTGCGAAAGAGTGATGCAAAAGAGCGTAACGATACTCAACGCCGGACGCACGACAGTGACTAAAATCGAACATCCGCGTGAGTGTGCGCTCGCATTTCTACTCGGCTTCTCACCATATCTCAATGCCAAACGTATAGCGCACAAACTGCCGGCACTCATTACAGATATGGTCTCCAAATGTCCGGGTGACGCCAAGCTGTGCAGGATCAGAGTCTCCAAAAACGGACTGAAACAGCTCGAACCGTTTTTCGATCTGTCGGAGGAGATCAAACACTTCGTCAAGTTCGAACGGAGTTTCGAGCTTGAGTGGAAAGAGAGCAGACGCGGCTCCGGTATCACCCTGACACTGACAGGTATTGTAGAAAGAGAGCTTCAGAAGCCTGAAGAGAGGCCTGCATACTCCGACCGACTTGCAATCCGGGTTTCTCACATCGGTTTCGATGATGTAGCCGGCCAGCTCAGGGTAAAAAAAGAGCTCAAGTCGATAATAAGGCTTCTACAGGATGAGACGGGGCTCGAACACTTCGGAATCTCTCTTCCCAAAGGGCTGCTGCTCTACGGTCCGGAGGGTGTAGGTAAAAGTATGCTCGTCAAAGCATTCGCGAAAGAGGCCGGACTTGCCTACCTCTACCTCGGAGAGAGCGACCTTTTCGATGAGATGCTCATCAGGGAGGTGTTCACTCGTGCAAGACTGGCCGCTCCCGTTCTTGTGGTTTTGGAAGGAGTCGACACGAAAGGGGTGATAGAGGGGAACTATACATCCATCCCTACCGGCCTTCTGACACAGATGATAGACCGCATTCCGAGTGAGCCGGGTGAGTATATATTCACCATAGCGACCGCAAGAGATATCGACGAAGTTCCGACGGAGCTGATGCGTCCGGGGCGGCTGGACCAGAGTGTCGAGGTACCCGAACTAGACAGGGAGGCCAGGCGATTCTTCGCGAAAAAGATCCTTGAAAAACCCCATGAAAAGGGTATAAGCGTCGAGCGTATCACAAGATATATGTCCGGTATGAACGGCTACGAACTGGGCAGAATAGCGAAAGAGGCCTCTCTTGACGCCCTCAGGGCCGGTCTTTCGGAACTTACCGAAGAGATAATAATAGACAGAATAAACACGATCAAATATGGGCACAAGCTGGAGAAGAGACGTTTCAAAAACTTCGAAGAGGATCTGAAAAAGAGTGCCTACCATGAAGCCGCCCATGCCGTTGCATCTTTGAGACTGCTTCCGGATGTGGAGATAGAGCAGGTTACGGTCATCCCCAGAAGCGAGGCTCTCGGACTTGTATCCTACATGCAGGATGCTATAGAGACCAACCTTTCAAAAGAGGAGATAGAGGCCAATATAGCTGTTCTTCTAGCCGGCAGAGTCGCCACCGTAAAAAAGTTCGGCCCTGAAAAAGGGCTCGAAACCGGTGCCTACAGCGACCTGCAGGAGGCCTCTTTATACGCCTACAGTGCGGTGGCGCAGTTCGGTATGGATGAGGAGCTTCCGAATATACACATAGAGACCCTTCTGCAAAATATAAACAGCAATCTCTTCAGGGAGAAGATAGAGTCAAGGATCATCTACTGGATGGAAGAAGGGACCAGGCTGGCGACGAAAGTGGTGGAAAAGGAGTGGAAGATGATAGAGACGGTAGCCCTCAGGCTCCTGAAAGAGGAGCTTATAGAGGGAGAGGAGCTGAAAAGATATCTAAAGGGTGACCTAAAACTTACCGACTGATGTTACGCAAAGCTTGAGCAAAGCCCAAGCTTTGGCGGTGAGTGACCGTCCCCTACGCCCCCCTAAAGCTACGAAATCATAGATTTCGGGATGACCTTACGCAAAATCCGCACGCAGAGCGGGATTTCACGCGCTGAACGCAGCGTCAGGACGGCAAGTTGTCGAGAACCAGCTTCGTGAAGTCGTACATCTTCTCTTTGAAGCCCTCTTCGTTGAACATCTCTGTGTATCTTTTTTTGATGATTCTCATATCTTCGACAAACTGATCGAACTCCTCATCTTCGTACATCTCCGTCAGTTCGAAATGGAGCTCTATCTCCTCCTGCAGATCGTCCATGAACTCCTTGAAGAAGGCGAACTCTTCGGGATACTTCTGCAGCAGCAGTTCGGTCTGCTCTTTGTAGGGCAGTGAAGTGTTCCCGAAATAGGGATCGAGGTCTATCATCTGCATGAAACCGTTTTTCTCTATCTCTTTTAGTATCGCATCGAGAGCGACGAAAGGTTTGATCGACTCCTCATCCGGGTTTGAGGCGGCCCTTTTTTCGGCTTCTGCATATCTCGCCTGTTGTGTCGCATCCAGTTTCATCATCTCTCCTTTGAATTTTTTACTAGACTTCTTGAGCCCCGGGAGCAGTCGGTCAAAGCTCCCGGTCGAAATCGATACTGCATCCGAAATCTGGGTCCAGAACAAGCCGGACCGACCTTTCCGATCCGTCGAATGCCCTGATTTTCACCTCTGTCTCTCCGCTGCGAAGAAGCTCTGCGGCGACATGTTTGCCGAGCATTTTACCGCCGAAACGCTTAAGGGAATTTTTGAAGATGGCGAACCGGCATCCATTATCCCATTTTGAGCATCCGAAGCTGAGCGGACTCTCTACTACATCGCTTCCACACAGGGGGCAGCTTCCGAGAACTTCCGGTTCGCTGCCAGCCTCGAAATCGACCCATGCCCGCCACTTTCCGTCGACCTTTTTCAGCTCTACGGTAAATATCCGCTCGACGCCGCTTGAAGTTTTGAAACCCATTTTGGATGGGCCCTTGAGGAGACTTCTCATCTGTTTGGGCGAAATAGAGTAGTGGCCGATAGATGCAAGCGCATGTACAGACATGGTAAAAGTACATCCATCCAGATACCCTTCACACCCGTAAAAATCACCGCGGCTTACTATATTTTCACCGCACTCTGGGCACTTTCCAAGCGATTGTACTCTCTTTTTCATGGCATTATTTTAGCTAAAACCCTGATCTTGAATAGAGAAAGAAGAACCCTTCATGATCATTGCAGCCGGTACTTCCCGATTTGGGCAAAAAAGTTTGCGAAATGATAGCGTAGATAGGTTATACTAAACGGAAAAATTCTCGTACAAAAGGGGCGTTTATGAGAAGATTCCATTTTATGGCCGCGATTTTTTCCGTTTCGCTGCTCTTCTTTGCCGGATGTGCCCAGAAACCGGAGGCTGTGATACGCATAGATCCCTTCGTGCCCAACCCGGCAGTACTTCAAAAGAGCGGTATGATCATCCTGGACGGCGTTGTGGACGCCAGGAGAGACAAGAGGGTCGTAGGGCGCATTGTAAAGGGCGGCAAGACCGTCACTACAGTATATTCGGATCAGGCACTCGATGAGTGGTTCGCCGATGCTTTGAAAAAAGCCCTTGAGGTCGAGGGGTGCAGAGTCGTAACGGGGGTCAACGACAACAAGAGAGTCGCCAACATTAAAGTAGAGATTAACAGTCTCGAGGCCACTTTGGACAGAAGCCGGCTGACTGGGGAGAATCTGACTGCCGAGGCAAGTGCCACCCTGACCATAGAGCAGGGGAACAAGAAGATTACGAAGCGTGTCTCGCTGATTCAGAGCAAATGGGTGCCCCCTTTTGCAGGTGAAGATGAGATAAAAGAGTATCTTCAGGAGACTCTTGCCGGACTGATCGACGAGATTCGGGAAAATATAGATATCTACCGATTCTAGGCTATGGATCTGAAAAGAGGGCTTTTCTGGCTTCTACTCTGGGGAGTTTCGTTCGGTTATATAGAAAGCGCCGTTGTAGTCTACCTGAGAGAGATATACTACCCCAACGGCTTCTCCTTCCCTCTTGTACCGATAGATGAGAATATTTTGAAGACAGAGACCCTGCGTGAAGCGGCCACACTTCTGCTTCTGTGGAGCACAGCCGTTCTCTCCTACAGCCGCCTGCAGTCCAGAATCGCCGCCTTTTTCATTCTCTTCGGCGTCTGGGATATCTTCTACTACATCTTCTTGAAGATTCTTCTGGACTGGCCCGCATCGCCCGCTACATGGGATATTCTCTTCCTGATTCCGGTTCCGTGGGCGGGGCCCGTATGGGCGCCGGTGACCGTATCCCTCGGGCTGATAGCGGCATCTGTCGCAGTTTTGGCGAAGAATGAAAAGGGACGATATATCCGCTTCGGCCCGCTCTCTCTTCTTGCGGCACTTGCCGGTGCCTGCACCGTCATAGCATCCTTCATCATTCCGGCCGTTCCGGTTTTGAAGGGTGGAATGCCCGGCCCTTTTCCGGCCATTATATTCTGGAGCGGCTACGCCCTTGGAGCGTTCGCATACATTTACGCGATATACGGAGACAGGGACTCTACACACTCACTGCACGATAAGAGGCTATAGTACCGGTATGAACAGAAGAAAATTCATCACCGCCGCCGGAGCACTTGCCGCTTGGGGGTCGGTCAGGTTTGTCTACTCCGCCGCCGAATCTATGGACGGGAAGGAGCGTGAAGATGCTCTCGAGCTGATCTTTTCGGTACAGCGGCATCTCTTTCCGAAAGGGCTCTCCATGCCCGATGCAGATAGTTTCGGAGCGGCGCAATATACAAAAGAGGCCGTTTTACACAGCAGTTTCGACCCCGATATACGCGACATCCTTTTCGACGGCGCCAAAAGAGTCCAAAGATTGGCCGGCGGCACCTTCTCCTCTCTCTCTTCCGACAAAAAGGAGAGGCTCCTCAGAAAGTTCGAGGAGGAGCCGTTCGGATCGTTCTGGCTGAGCCATGTGATGAACATTACGCTCGAAGCTCTGCTCTCCGATCCGATATACGGCGGGAACAGAGAGGAGTGCGGCTGGAGAAGCTTCTCTTTGACTCCCGGCCGGCCAAGGCCCGAAAAGAGGTACTGCGGTGTATGATGCGGCGATAATAGGGAGCGGTGCCGCCGGGGGTACGGTGGCATATATACTGGCGAAGGCCGGGATGAGAGTGGCCCTGATAGAGAAGGGGCCGTGGATGAAGAGAGAGGATTTCAGCAAGGATGAGATAGCCTACTGCAGGCGCGACATAGTCACGCCGAACCTCTTTGAAGAGTATCATGTCATCGAGCGCAAAGAGGGGGGAGAGTGGAAGGGAAAGCCGACATATGAAACGGGCTGGAGCTTCTGGAACGGAAACATAGTCGGCGGATCGTCCAATCTCATGAGCGGCATGTTTCACAGAATGCACCCCGACGACTTCAGGCTGCTGAGCCGTTACGGCCCGATAGAGGGTGCAAACATCGTAGACTGGCCCATCTCCTACGAGGAACTGGAGCCGTACTACGACAAAATAGAGGAGCTCGTGGGTATATCCGGAACCTTCAGAGAGCATCCTTTCGAGCCGCCCAGGAGAAGGGAGAGTCTCTTTCAGCCTGCGACTCTGGAGAACCGCATTACGAAGCTTTTCGACGAACGCTGCAGAGCCGCCGGAGTCAATCCCCTGGTTACACCGCGCGCGATTCTCTCCCGTCCGATTGAGGGGCGTGAGGCCTGCTACTACTCCAACTTCTGCGGAAGCTACGGATGTTCGAGCGGTGCGAAAGGGAGCTCGAGAGAGGCGTTCATAATGCCTGCACTTAAAACCGGAAACCTGACGCTGATAAGCGGAACCTTCGTTAAAAAGCTGGTAACTTCGTCGAAAGATAGAGTCGAATACGCAGATGCCGTAGATACCGAAACCGGCAGAAGCAAAAAGATAAGGGCCCGCATCTTCATCGTAGCCGCACAGGCCCATGAAACGGTCAGGCTCCTCTTCAACTCCGCAAACAGGCACTACCCAGACGGCTTGGCAAACTCCAGCGGTGAACTCGGAAAAAACCTCATCTTTTCGGCAGGCGGATCGGGTGAGGGAGATCTCGACCGCAAATCCCTCACGAAAGAGATGTTCGAAGAGTTGATGAGGCCGGGACTCTTCGTCAACCGCTCCATACTCGACTGGTACCGGCTGGAGGATGGAGAAAAGAGTATGAAGGGGGGTCTCGTAGAGTTCATGTTCGGCCACCAGAACTTCATACGGCGGGCGGCGATGAGCAAATATTCGAAAGAGGGGAGACTTCTTTGGGGAAGAGATCTCGAAAAGGTTCTGCGCTACAGATTCGAAGAGAGCAAGCGCTTTCGCTTCGAAGTCTTCAACGACTGGCTCCCGACTGACGAATGCCGCATAACGGTCGACCCGACCCGTAAAGACAGGTTCGGTATGCCTGTGGGAAGACTGCGTCTGAATGCCCATCCGCACGATCTCGAAGTCGCCTCTATGATTTCGGCGAAAGCGGAGGCGCTTTTAAGGAAAATGGGTGCACGAAACATAGTTACCGATATCTCTTCTCTCCCTCCGCAAAACCTGATAGCAGGCGGATGCCGTTTCGGAGATGACCCTGAAAGATCGGTTCTCAACCGCTACTGTCAAAGCCACGATATACCCAATCTCTTCGTGGCGGATGCCTCTTTCATGCCGACAGGAGGCAGCGTCCCGTACACCTGGACCATATATGCAAACGCGATGAGGGTAGCCTACCATATAGTCGGAGTGGGGCATTGTTACTGAACAAGTGACGTTACGCAAAGAGCATAATATTATCTCGGAAACTGCGCTTTCCCGGCTTTTGCGGATTTAATTGGTGCAGGAACGGCCACTCCCGGCCAAAGCCCGGATTTTGCTAGGGCTTTGCGTAAGATCGGCGCTTTGACGGCTTATCCAAGTTTTAACTGCTACTACTCGAACAGAATCGATCCCACCCTTATCATGTTGGAACCGCACTCGATGGCCAGCTCGAAATCTCTGCTCATACCCATTGAGCAGATAGTCGCTCCCTCATTTTTCAATTTATCGAAAACCCTGTAGGTTGTCTCGAAGCTCTCTTTTATGACCGATTCGTCATCTACATGCGCACCTATCGTCATGACGCCGCGCAGATCGATATTCGGGCATGACTCTTTTATCTCGAGATATATCTCTTCGGCCGCTTCCGGCGCGACTCCCGCTTTGGTCTCCTCTTTTGCACTGTTTATCTGCAGCAGGCACTCCATCGTCACACCGTGCTCCGCAAGACGCTTCTGCATAGCCTCGGCCAGCTCCGTAGAGTCTAGTGACTGCATCATGAAAGGGTTGGCGCGTATCAGATGGTTGATCTTGTTCTTCTGGAGCCTGCCGATGTAGTGCCACTCCAAGGGAAGGTCATCGAGCCTGTCGACCCTCTCCTGCAGGGACTGGACCCTGCTCTCGGCGAATGCGCGCTGTCCCAGGTCGTAGAGAAGGCGTATGCTCTCCTCGTCGGTATACTTGCTCACGGCCACGATCTTGACGATGTGATGCTCGCTTCTTTTGATTCTAGCCTCTTCGACCCTCCATACAAGGCGGTCGAATCTCTCCTGCATAGTTGCTCTATCCATTTGCGATCCTTGCTATGTCGTTGTATATTGTAAAGGCCATAAGTGAAAGAAGAAGGGCCCATCCGCCGAGTGTAAGCCTGTACATTATCTCCTCGTTCAGGGGGCGTCTGAATATCATCTCGTAGAGAGTAAAGATGATATGCCCGCCGTCCAGAGCCGGAATGGGCAGGAGGTTCAGGACACCCAGGTTTACCGATATGAGAGCGGTAAGCGCAAAGAGTGCGACCAGGCCGTGCTGACTCGCCTCAGCGGTCACCTGCACGATGGCTATGACTCCGCCCATCTCTTTAGCCGGTACGACCCCCTCTATCAGCTTCTGCACACTCATGACTATGAGCTTGGAGGCTTCTACGGTCTTGTGCCAGGCGAACGCCACTCCATCCGTCACACCGTAGTTGACCACCGTCACATCTCCGGAGGGGCCTATTCCCACCATTCTCCGTTTTACAACCTCTCCAAAGATATTTTTCGCCTCCAGTACCCTCGGTGTTACACTGAGAGGTATCAGAGTACCGTTTCGGTCTATCACCATATCTATCGGCCCCTGAGAGGAACCTATCTTTTCACTCAGATCGTCCCAGACCCGTACAGGCTCGTCATTTATGGCGACGACGGTATCACCCTTTTTCAACCCTGCCTCTGCAGCGGGGGAACCGGGTTGGACCGAACCTATCGTCGGCTTCAGGGCGTTTGCGCCCATCAATGCGATTGCGTAGTAGAGTATAAAAGCCAGCAGGAAGTTGAAAAAAGGGCCTGCAAGCAGTATCATTATGCGCTGCCACGGAGGTTTCACGTTGTAGCTGTCGGGATCGTAACTCACTTTTGTCGGATCGGTGTCGTCCTGTCCCTTCATCTTTACGTAGCCGCCGAGCGGTATAGCGCTGAATGCATACTCCGTATCACCTACGACTCTAGAAAAGAGTACCTTTCCGAAACCTATCGAAAAACGCTCTACGCGGACTCCGAAAAATCTGGCGGCAAGAAAGTGGCCGAGCTCATGGAAGAAGATCAGGAAAGATAGTATCAGAAGCGATATGAGCATACCCATTAGAGTCCTTTTACGTATTCACGTATATATTCATACCCGCTGTAGAGGGTTATGGCGACCGCGATCCAAAGAAGGAGCGTGCCCCCGGGCCAGTCCATCGTCAGAAAGCCTATGGCTATCATCTGCGATACCGTCTTGACTTTTCCGGCCATCGAGGATGATATCTCTTTCCCTTCGCTCACTGCGACGACACGAAGCCCCGTTATGAAAAATTCACGGCTTAGTATCAGGAAAATGGCCCATACATCCGCTCTTTGAAGGACAACCAGGCCCAAAAACGCCGCAAGCGTCAACATCTTGTCCGCAAGCGGATCTATGATCTTTCCAAGAGGCGTAATCTGGTTGAACATGCGCGCTATGTAGCCGTCGAAAAAGTCGGTCACACTGGCAAGAACGAAGACAAGAGCCGCAAAATAGTCAAGCCAGCTTGGATGAACCCCCTGCAGAATCGACGAATCGCGTCCCGCGAGGAGCCAGAGCAGGAGCGGCGCCATCAGAAGACGCGAAAACGCCAGAATGTTGGGCAGGTTCATAATCATTGAAAAGAGGTGCCTCCGTCTATGACTATAGTCTGACCGGTCAGCCACGAACACTCCTCGGTACAGAGGAACCAGCACATCCCGGCAAGATCTTCGGGAAGGCCCATCCGGTTCAGCGGAGAACGCTCAACGACCTCCGCTTTGACCTCTTCATAGTTCGGAAATGCTTTAAGCGCATCTGTATCTATAGGCCCGCCGCTCACTGCATTTACACGGATACCTTTCTCTCCCAGTTCGGCAGCGGCATACTTCACCATCGTTTCGACAGCTGCCTTGTTGGTGCCGTGTCCGGCGTAGTTCGGGGTATAGACGATATTCCCGGTAGAGCTGAGTGATATTATGCTCCCGCCGCCGACTCTCTCCATCCGTTTGGCCGCCTCCTGCGCCCCGATGACGAATGCGGTTACGGTCGCTGTATAGATGTTGTTCAGGCCCCTTGGCTTTAGACGCATGAATGGCCCGAATCCGCCGACGACGGCACGCCCGGAAATGATGGCATTGGAGATGAAGTAGTCTACACGTTCGAAATCTTCGTCGATCTGCTTGAAGAGGTCCCTGTAGCTCTCCGGCTCGAGAATATTGAGCTGATAGGGAACCGCCTTTATTCCATACCGCTCTTTTACATCGTCAGCAATCTTTTCCGCCTCCTCGGCGTTCGAGTTGTAGGTAAAGGCGATATCCGCCCCGGCCTCTGCGAAACGGTAGAGAATCGCCTTTCCGATTCCTCTTGTCGCTCCGCTGATTACCAGGGTTTTGCCTTTCATGCTTTCACATTTACTCATATTTTTCTCTCCTTGAATTTGACTTACGCTTCCGGTATCTCATATTTTTTAACAACATCCTCTATCTGCTTCATACTCTCGGCAGAGGGGGGAGTCAGGGGGAGCCGGTACTCGAGTGTATCGATAAGACCGGCCAGATACATCGCCGCTTTTATAGGGATAGGGTTGCTCTCTATGAAAAGAACCTTGTTGATATCGTAAAGCCTGTCGCTTATCGCCTTGGAAGATGCGAAGTCACCCTCCTGGGCAGAGTGGATAAGATCCGTTATCAGGTTCGGCAGAAGGTTGGATGTAACCGATATGCAGCCGTTGCCGCCGGTGGCCATTATAGGGTAGTTTATCGCGTCGTCGCCGCTGATCACCGCCATGGCCGGGCGTTTCGCCTTTAGAAGGAGAGTCCGCTCCATCGACCCTGTAGCCTCTTTTATCGCATATATGTTGGGCACTTCGTCAAAAAGCCTGAAGGTCGTCTCCGGGGATATATCCTGCGCGGTTCTGCCGGGAACGTTGTAGAGCATCACCGGAATCTCAACCGACTCCGCGATGGTTCTGTAGTGCCTGTAGATACCCTCCTGCGTCGGCTTGTTGTAGTAGGGGCAAACGCTCAAAATGGCATCGGCACCCGCCATCTGTGCAAACTGTGCCAGATCTACCGCTTCGAGTGTAGAGTTGCTGCCGGCTCCAGCCACCACCTTTACATTGGTCCCCTTGCATACGTTTACCGCGGTCTCTATGCATTCCTTATGCTCCGTATGGGTAAGTGTCGCACTCTCACCTGTGGTTCCCACCGGTACAACCGCGTCGATACCGTTGGCTATCTGCCTCTGTATCAGCTTCGCATACTGGACATGATCCACTTTTCCGTTTTTGAACGGGGTTACAAGAGCCGTCATGGCTCCTATGATGGGTTCGCTCATTTTTCACCTTTTCGCAAAATTACTGTAACTGACTTCTCTCTCTCGAGATACTTTTTTGCCACATCCTGAATCTTTTTCGTATCGAGCTTCTCGATATTCTCTTCATACTCAAGAAGCGGCTTGAGATCTCCTCTCGCAAGATAGCTGCCGAACAGATCGGCGACGCTGCTGGAGCTCTCCATACTGTATATGAAGTCCGCCCTCGTGCTCACCTTTACCTTTTTCAGCTCATCTTCGCTTACACCCTCTCTTTTGATCCGCTCGACCTGCTCCCAGATGACTCTCTCGGTATCTTCGGCGCTCACACCCGGGTTGCAGACTGCCAGAAAAAGAAAAATTCCCGGATCTTTCTGTTCGAGGTTATAGGCATAGAGCTGGTTCACCATCTTCTTTTTGTCTACGAGCTCTTCGACAAGACGGCTGCTGCGCCCGTGGCTGAGAAGTTCGCTCAGTGCCGAAAGGGCGGGCTGGTCTTCATGTTGAAAATTTGGAATAGGGAAGGAGATCGCAACGATATCTACTTCGCTCTCCTTGTAAATCACTACACGTTTCGGTCCGTCTGGCTCGGGCTCGACCTGGTGCACTTCGGGAATGTCGCAGCAGTTTTTTATATCTCCGAACTCCTTTTTGACCGCATCGAATACCGCATCAGGCTCGATATCGCCCGCAACTACGATTATCGCATTCTTTGGCTGGTAGTATGTTTTGTGAAACTGCCTGATATCCTCTATGGTCCAGTTGAGAATATCGTTCATGAAGCCGATAGGTGTCCAGTGATAGGGGTGGTATATATAGGCGTTGTTGAAGAGCCTGAAATAGAGATACCCTACGGGATTGTTGTCGGTTCTCCACCTTCTCTCTTCGGCCACAACTTTTCTCTCCGGCTGAAACTCCTCATCTTTGAGGGAGAGATTCGCCATCATATCGGCAAACAGCGATAGTGAGCGCTCCAGGTTTCTGGATGCGCTCTTTATGAAGTAGTGTGTGTAGTCGAAGCCCGTTGAAGCGTTGTCGATGCCTCCGAAACGCTTTACGATCTTATCGAACTCGCCGGCTTTCAGGTTTTCGGTGGACTTGAAGTTCATATGCTCCAGCATATGTGCTATACCGCTTTTGCCCATCACCTCGTTACGGCTTCCTACCTTGTAGAATATATCGGTAGTGATGACGCCGCTCTCGTTGTGAAGCGGAATGACTACGACCTGCAGGCCGTTTTTGAGCGTTTTACTGTAGTGTTTCGGCAGAGAACTTGCCATTAGAACTCCTGATAGTAGAGTGAAAATATAGAAAATCACCGCAAGGCGCTTGATATCCCTGCTCATTTGCGGTCTGCCCCGACAGCTTCGCCTATGTTGGCAAAGCCGTCTTTTTCAAGAAGCTTCAGAAGTGTCCTGTTTATAGTGCCCGGCAGCTCGGGACCTTTGAAAATCAGGCCGCTGAGCACCTGCACCAGGTTGGCTCCCGCCCTTATTCTTCTGTAGGCTTCATATCCGCTGTCTATACCGCCTACGCTAATAAGAACGGTTTTGCCGAAAAGTTCGGCCGCCACGGCATCGAAAAACTCGAAACTCTTCTGCTTTATGGCGCGGCCGCTTATTCCTCCGACCTCTTTCGGGTTTGCTACAAGCGAGTAGTCGATGCTTGTATTGTTCAGAATGATACCGTCCGCTCCGACCTCCACCGCTTTAAGAGAGAGTGAGACGGCTTCGTCTCTCTCCATATCCGGGGCAATTTTCAGCAGAACGGGTTTCTCCGTCAGCGACTTCGCCATTCCGAAAAGCGCCTCGATGAACGACTCATTCTGAAGATTGCGCAATCCAGGCGTATTGGGAGAGGAGATGTTGATTACGAGATAGTCGCACAGTTTTGCGAATACCCTTATACCGTGCTCGTAATCCCTGAGTGCCTCTTTTTCGGGAGTCGTCTTGTTTTTTCCTATATTGACGCCTATAGGCGTAACGTAGGGAAATCTCTTTTTGAGTCTTCTCTCCATATAGAGACTTCCCCTGTTGTTGAACCCCATCGCGTTTTGGAGCGACTCCTCCTCGACATGGCGCCAGAGTCTGGGGGCGGGGTTTCCTGGCTGAGGCTTCGGCGTGACAGTACCCACTTCGGTAAAACCGAAGCCCATGGCGGTCATCGACCTTATCAGCTCACCGTCTTTGTCGAACCCGGCCGCAAGACCCACAGGGTTCAAGAAGGTACGTCCAAATATCCGCTGGTGCAGCTTTTCGTTATCGACGAAGTTCTTCTCTACCCACGGGTTGAAAAGCTGGGGCAGAAGCTCACCTACTTTCAACAGACCGGTCACCATATGGTGGGCATACTCCGGGTCGAGTTTGAAAAAGAGAGGTTTGATCTTTTCGTAATCCATTGTGTTATATCCGATATTTTCCTGAAAATTGGATTGATTATACAGAAAAAGGGGTAAGGAGAGGTTTAACCGAAACAACAACTCTCTCCAGAAAGGCTTAATATTTAATAATATTAGCGGTATTCACCGCTGTTTTGTTACAATTGTAGTGCAATCCGTTCCTAAAAAGGGGTCCAAATGATAGCGGGAGAGCGGTTTAGTCCTGATAAGGCGTTTAAAAAGCTCTTATGGAAAAAAGCGCATTTCGGCTTCAACGGCTTCGGAGAGCTCGTCAATTACCGCACTCTCCGGATATTCGACGGAAAGATGGCTTAAAAGATCCGTTCCGTTCAGATTGCCGCTGATAGGAAGACGCCCCTTTTATCGGTTTTACATCTTCGGAAACTCACCTTTTTTCAGCTATGCCGCTCTCTCCGGCTCTCTCTTCCAACCTCCCGCAAAGCGAATGGTTTCACATCTTTCAAGACCGGCTCAAGGCACCCTTTTTTTCTGTCCGACTCGTAGGGTGAACAGGATCGGCAGGGAATAGAGCTTCCGGGCGGTCAGCCCCATACTGCCTACTCCGCCTTTTCCCAAACCGTTTTCTCCGGGGTGTCCATTAGCTGAATACCCTTTTTCGCCAACTCTTCCCTTATGGCATCTGCTTCGGCGAAATCTCTTCTCTTCTTGGCTTCCGCACGTTTTTCAACCAGCCTTTCGATCTCTTCTATCTCCTCTTTGCTCATGCCGATACGGAAATAGTCGTAGGCATCCTTCCCTCCGATTCCCAGAACTTCATTCAGCCACGCTATATTCGCGGCTACTTTCTGTTTGAAAGATTTATCTTTCGGATTTGCATCCAGGTGCTCGTTCGATTCGGCGACCATCTCGTCGACGGCGGCGAGAGCCACGGAAATGTTCAGGTCATCACTCAAAGCAGCCAGTACATCTTTAACGAATCTGCTCTCTGCAGTTCCCGTCTTGACACCGTAAACCCTCTTTTTGAGCCTGTAGAGCTTGTCGAGCCGTCTTTTGGAAGATAGAAGATCCTCTTCGTTGAAGTTGAAGTTGGCGCGGTAGTGTGTGGAGAGGAGATAGAAGCGGAGAACCTCTCCGTCATAGACTTTGAGCGCATCTTTTATATAGAAACTGTTGCCCAGGCTCTTGCTCATCTTTTCGCCGTCGATATTTACGAAACCGTTGTGCATCCAGTATTTGGCGAGCTCTCTGTGCGTCGCGCAGCGTGTCTGGGCGGCTTCGTTTTCGTGGTGGGGGAAAAAGAGATCGGCTCCGCCGCCGTGAATATCTATTTCGTAGGGCTTGTCTCTGTATGCCAAAGAGGCATCTATCATTGCGGAGCACTCTATGTGCCACCCCGGGCGGCCGCGCCCAAAAGGGGAGTCGTAGCAGATATCCCGCTCTTTGCACGCTTTCCAGAGTGCGAAGTCGCGGGGGTGACGCTTCCCCTCTTCATGCTCTATGCGGGAGTGGAGTTCCTCCTCTTCGCCGCACATGTGGGAGAGGGAGCAGTACTTCTCATCTTTGGATGTATCGAACCAGACGCTTCCGTCATCGGCGATATAGGCGCAGCCCTTCTCGACAAGTCCGGAGATCATCTTGATTATATCCCCCATCGACTCGGTGGCCCTGGGGGATATATCGGCATCCAGTACCCCCAGGGCCCTCATATCCTCCAGATAGTGTTCGGTGTACCTGGAGGTGATCTCTTCGATCGGCTCCCCGGTTTCGAACGATCTCTTTATTATCTTGTCGTCGATGTCGGTGATGTTTCTTGCAAATTTCACCCTGAAACCCAAAGCAGCGAGAGTACGCCTTAGAAGATCGAAAGCTATGGCGCTCCTGGCGTGGCCGAGGTGTGCGTCGTCATAAACGGTAGGCCCGCAGACATAGATACGTACCTCATTCTCCTGCAGCGGCTCGAAAGGGACTTTCCTCTTCTGAACTGAATCATAGATAAGCATCGGCGATCACCTTGATACCCCACGCAAAAAGCCCGCAAAGAGTGATGAACACGAGCGAGAGGGGTGCATATTTTGAGCGCATTATATCCAAAAAGATATCTCCTCCCAGTGCTTTGAGCGTCAGATAGAGCAGAATCCACCCGCTTATACTGCTCGCAAGCGCCAGGCCGGGTGCCTGCAGCGGAGCTATCAGCAGAAGTGAGAAAAAGATGTTGAAGCCGAGCGATTTCGCGGCGATTTTAGCGGCATCTGCCTGCCGGTGCGACGCATAGAGCCAGAGGGAGAAGAGCTTGGCGAGACCGAAAGGAAGCAGACCGGCAAGATACATTACCAGAACGGCCGCAGTGTTCCGGGTATCCTCCGTGCCGAACGCTCCTCTCTCGAAAAGGAGCTTCACGATTTCGAAAGAGAGAACGGCACCTATGGCGGTCGCACCGCCGAGAAGCGCTACGAGAATCCAGAAAACCCTTTTGGACTCCACCTTCGCCTCCTCTACTGCCCCCCTTTTGAGAAGTTTGCTGACTGTAGGGAAAAGCGCTACCGAAGCGGCCGTGGCGAAGAGTGCAAGCGGAAGCTGAAAAAGCCGGTTGGCGTAAAAAAGGTAGCTGATCGAACCGCTTACCAGAAAGGAGGCGAGCCATGTATCTATGAAGGAGGAGAGCTGTGCCGTGGAGTTGCCTAAAACCGAGGGGAAAAAGCTCCTGCTGAAGCGCTTCAACTCCTTGCGGCTCTCCTCTCTTCTTTTCGAAAGGTTTGCGAATCCGACGGCGAGCATTCTGCAGAACCCTTTGCGGCCGGCCATCCATATATGTAGCAGAAGCTGCAGTGCACCGCCTATCAGAACCGAGAAGCTTAGAGCGTAGACGATAGTCTGCGGATCTTCGTGCCGGTAGAGCACAAGTGCGGTTATCATGGAGATGTTCAAAACGGCGGTCGAGAAGGCGGTAGTCGCGAAATGCTCCTTGTACTGCAGCAGAGCCGAGAGAAAGGTAACCAGAAATATGAAGTCCAGGTAGTAGAAGTTTATAGCCACCAAAGGAGCGGCGGCTGCTACGGTCTCTTCGCTGAAACCCAACGCTATAAGCTTCGTGACCTGCTCACTGAAAAGAGTCACCAAAAGCGATACCGCCATAAGAAAGAGAAAAAAGCGTATCAAAACGGAGACTGCGAACAGACTCCTGTTTCCGGAGGCGATGAATGTAGGAAGAAAGCTCTGCACGAAAGCGCCTTCCGCAAAGATTCTTCTAAAGAGGTTCGGAAGTTTGAAGGCGACGAAAAAGATATCCGAATATATGTTCGCTCCCAGAAAAGATGCGGTCAAGAGGTCCCGGACAAATCCGAAGATGCGCGAGACCAGAATACCCGCACTGTTTGTGAAAATGGAGCGAAAACGCATTGAAAAACAGCCTTTTGAAGTTCACGTGACCCAAATCTCGAAATAGAATAGTTTGAAATCGTTGCGATGCCTGCGGTCAGGCGGTTTCGGAAAATTTGAGGCGCACCTGCCAGGTGCGTCGACGGTTTTCCCGGAAGTGCACGGCTGCAATGATCGTGACGGGTTCTTCTATCTCTATTTCGAGATTTGGGGTGACATCGATTGATGATATTTTAACGATAATTAGATAAAATAGAGATATTTTTTCGCTCCGGGCGACCGGATGCGACATCTGACTTTACGCAAAACCTGGACAGCGG
Source organism: Hydrogenimonas sp. (assembly GCA_003945285.1). Classification (NCBI taxonomy): domain Bacteria; kingdom Pseudomonadati; phylum Campylobacterota; class Epsilonproteobacteria; order Campylobacterales; family Hydrogenimonadaceae; genus Hydrogenimonas; species Hydrogenimonas sp. The sequence goes on along the minus strand of AP019005.1, from coordinate 1,060,845 downwards.
GCGGGATTTGGGCGGAAAAGTATCGTCAAAAAGCGTCGCTTGTCCGTCAGGGTGCCGAAGGTGTCACCTGTTTTTCGATATTTTGCCGCGTATTATAGGGCAAATCCCGTTCGGTGGACCGATTTTGCGTCAGGTCAGTCAACAATTCATGAAAGAGTGGTTATGGGTTTTTTCGACAAAGTATTCGGCAGCGACAGGGAGGAGAAGGAGGAGAAAAAGCCTTCAGGAGGCGGCAGCTTCACCCCGATCGTGGTTACAACCGACAATGTTGCACAGCTTCTGCACGATACCGCGCTCAAATACAAAATCTCCTCGCACGCACTCGACATAAGGCTTCTATCGTTCAAAACCTTGATCAAAATGGACCCGAAAGAGGAGGAGTGGATAGAGCTGGAGGAGGGTGAGTGGCAGAAGTTCAACAAGCCGGAAATTCTTCTAAATCCGGACTTCCTGATAAAGCAGAACTATGAACTGGAGATATTCAAATACAAAGAGGAGCCCTGGAATAGCGATCTTTTACTGCATATGGGGTCGAACAAAGAGAAGAACAGGGTTGTCTGCACCATAAAAGCGGGCTCTATAATCAGAAAAGCGGATAACCTAAAGTCGAAAATCAGGAATCTGATACGGATGAAAATGTTGCGTTCCCGTATACTTATAGACCTTTGGGATGTTGATTACGACAGTGCCTTAGACGACTTGACGGCGAAGGCGATGGTGCAGGAGCAGTATATTCTGCCCGAAGACCTCTCTTTCGACGTATGTGTATGTTTCGCGTCGCAGAAGCCTGTGAATGACGAGTTGATTCTTCACTACAAGAACAAAGATGAAGAGCCGGAGGAGAGTGACAGAGTAGACTACTCGAAACGGGGCTTCATCCAGGCCGTGGAGAAGGGCGAGACGGTCATAGAGTATATAAAGCCGCAGCCCGGCAAACCGGGGCGAAACTGCCAGGGCGCCCACATTTCGGTTCCGGAACCCCTCGAAAAGTTCAAACCGGAGTTCAGGGTGAGCGACGCCATCGAGATAGATGAGGACGAAACGAGAATCCTCTATCGTGCGAAGCGCGGCGGGTATGTCGTATTCAAAGATAATACATACGACATACAGGACTCCATGGAGCTCAACGAAGTTAGTTTCAAAAAGACAGGCTCCATAGATGCAGGTGTAGAGACTGAGGTGAAACTCCATATTAACGAGTCCGACTTTATGAAAGATGCGATCGGAACAGGTGTTGAAGTAGAGGCTACCGAAGTGAAGGTCGAAGGAAACGTCGGCGCCTCCGCAGTCGTTACGGCCGAGGAGGTTGTAATAGGCGGCCAGACCCACCAAAGCAGCAAAATATTTGCTAAGCAGGCGGTAATAAATGTACACAGAGGTTTTGTAAAGACATCCGAAGACCTTCAGATAACCCGGCTTGAAGGCGGTGTCGCGGAAGCTAAAAAGGCGAAGATTTCACAAATGATAGGCGGTGAAGTCAAAGCTATCGAGGTAGATGTGGATGTCATGGCATCAAATGCAAAAATATATGCGGTTTCCAAAATCGTGATCAACAAGATGCTGGGTGAGAACAACAGGCTCGTTATAGATCCGACGGAGATAGACTCCTACCACAATGAGATCATTTCTCTCGAAGAGAAGATAGCCAAGATCGAAAAAGAGCTTGCCAGGCTCGAAGAGAGCAGGGAGCAGAAAGAGGCACTGAAAGAGAAGAGCACGGCAGCCGTAAATACACTGAAAAAGAGGATTTTGGAGGCTAAACAGAGAGGTGTCAGGCCGCAGCCCGCTTTCGTGGCCAAAATAAAGCAGTTTCAGAAACTGGAGAGTGACCTTCTCGACCTGAAAGCTGAAATCAAGGCTGCCGAACGTAGTCTCAAGGAGACGAGAATGAAACTTCTGGCCTACCAGGATATGATGGTCAACGCCAAAATAATAAACTACGGCGAATGGAGCGACTACACCCATATAGAGTTTCATCTTCTCTGTCCCCAGATAAAACTGGAGTATACACCCAAACCGGGAGATAAGATGCAGGAGGTATACCTGAAAAAAGTTACCGGACCGGATGATGAAGTCAGTTATGAAATAGCGGTCAAAGAGGCGGTCAAAGAGTGATTATAGCGGTTACAGGAAAAGTCGAAAAGAAAGAGCCGACGCTTCTGCATCTGCTTACACCGGGCGGAATCGTCTATGAGATATTTGTCTCTCTCCACTGCAGCGCGGCTGTAACGGAGAGTGAAATCAGACTCCATACGACCCATATAGTGCGGGAGGATGCGCAGCTGCTTTACGGGTTTCTCGACCTGAACGAAAAGCGGATGTTCGACACACTCATCAAGATAAGCGGTGTGGGGCCGAAAGTCGCCATGGCCATATGTTCTACCTTTACACCGCAATCTTTCGCGAAGATAGTACAGAGCAACGATATAGCCATGCTCAAACGTGTTCCAGGAATCGGCCCCAAGAGTGCCGGGCGGATACTTGTAGAGCTGGGAGATTTCAGCATAGAGAGTATCGAGCAGCAGAACGCTGCTCCGGCCCGGACCGAGGCGGCAATGGCCCTGGAGACACTCGGCTTCAAAAAGGATGCCGTCGCCAAAGTGCTTGCATCCTGCAAAGAGACCGAAACAGAGCCCTTGATAAAAGAGGCGCTGAAAAAATTAAGCTAACAAGAGGAGAGACGTGAAATTTGCAATACTTTTCGGAGGTGCCAGTTACGAGCACGAGATAAGCATCGTCAGCGCTATAGCGCTCAAACGTGTGCTCAAATCCCCGTCGACATTCATTTTCCTGGATGCCGACGGGAACTTTTTCCTGATAAAACCTGAAAATATGAGATCCGACCACTTCAGCAGCGGTGCATACAAAAAGGATGAGAAGATCACTCCTGTACAGGGTGGATTTGAAAGAAGAGGGCTCTTGGGCAGCAAAAGAGTCGATGGAACAGATACGGTTGTAAACCTTGTACACGGTGCGCAGGGGGAGGACGGCACCGTCGCTGCTCTTATGGAGTTCTACGACATACCCTGCATAGGGCCCTCGAAAGAGGCTTCGGTCATAAGCTACGACAAGTGGTTCACGAAGCTATATGCGAAGGGCCTCGGTATAGAGACTGTCGAATATAGCCTTCTCCGTATAGACGATGAGAGGGAGATTCCATTCGACTACCCGGTTATCGTAAAACCTCTCAGGCTGGGAAGCTCCATAGGCGTCTCCGTAGTAAGGGGGAAGGAGGATCTCGATTTCGCCCTGGATGTCGCTTTCGAATTCGATGACAAAGTCATTATTGAGCCCTTTATGGAGGGTATAAAAGAGTATAACGTGGCCGGATGCAGAACCTCCTCGGGCTGGCAAATAGGTACCATAGAGGCTCCGGTCAAAAAGGAGTTTCTCGACTTCGACCAGAAGTATCTAGACTTCTCCCGCACAGATGCCGTTGCAGCCGCCCAGATACCGAAAGAGCTGGAAAAGAGGCTTATAGAGGAGTTCAAAAAGATCTATGGCGACATCTTCGAGGGGGCACTTGTGAGGTGCGACTTCTTCGAGCGGGAAGGGGAGATTCTGCTCAACGAGATAAATCCGATTCCCGGGTCTATGGCCAACTACCTGTTTGATGATTTCGCATCACTGCTCGAAGAGCTTGCCGCCTCGCTTCCCAAAAAGCGGAATATCAGGCCCAACTACGCCTACATAAACCGTGTCCAGTCGGCCAAAGGGCCCAAAACGGGGAGCAGCCGTTGAAACACTTTTTAAAGACCTATCTTCCCTACTACAAAGGGTACGGCGGCTATATAGCGGCAGCGGTCATAGGGATGATCATGGCCTCCGCGGCGACAGCCGGAATAGCCTACATCGTCAAACCGCTGATGGACAAAATTTTTGTCGACCACGACGTCCAAATGCTATACATAGTGCCCGCATTCATCATACTCGCATTCGTGGCGAAGGGGCTCGGAACCTTTATGCAGAGCTACGCTCTGAGCTATATCGGGATGGATATCATAAGAAAGCTCAGGGACAGGATGCTTTCGCATATGATGAACCTCGATATGGACTTCCACTTCCGCTACCACAGCGGTGAACTGATAAGCCGTATAAGCAACGACATCCTCCGTATCCAGAACGCCATATCTTCCGAGATGGCCACATTTTTACGGGAGATACTTACAGTCATCGCCCTGCTGGGAGTCGTCATATACCAGAGTCCGAAACTGGCTCTTTTTTCACTTATCATCATCCCGCTGGCGATCTACCCGGTCGAGGTTATCTCGAGAAAGATCAAAAAGCTTTCGCATACTGCACAGGAACAGAATTCGGACCTTATCGCGAGCCTCTCCGAGATATTCGCGAACTACGAGATGATAAAGTCCTACAATGCACAGCCGTATGAACTCGACAGGTTCAAGGAGTTCAACAGGCGCTTTTTCGAGACGAATATAAAGACGGTCAAAGTCCAGCAGATGCTTGTACCGATACTCGAGCTCGTCGCCGCCGTGGCGATAACGGCGGTCATAGTTATAGGGGGGCGCGAGGTTCTTATAGAGAAGAGTATGACAACCGGAGAGTTCTTCTCTTTTCTCACTGCGCTTTCACTTCTGATCGACCCTCTACGCAGAATATCGGGAGCCTACAACCGCTTTCAGGACGCCATAGCAGCAAACGAGAGAATAGAGCAGATTCTCAACTATAAGCCGATGATAGTGGGCGGAACCGTAAAACTGGAGCATGTGGAGTCTATCTCGTTCGAAAACGTCTCACTGCGCTACGGCGACAAAATAGCCCTGGAAAAGATCTCATTCGAGGCGAAAAAGGGGGAGGTTGTAGGTCTGGTCGGAGATAGCGGCGGAGGAAAGAGCTCAATGGTGAACCTGATACTCCGCTTCTACGACCCGGCGGAGGGCACGGTACGGATAAACGGCATCGACAGCCGCGAGATAGATGTGACATCTCTCAGAGAGAGAATTGCAATCGTTACGCAGCGCATATATATTAGCAACGACACGATCGCCGCAAACATCGCCTACGGAGTCAAAGAGCCCGATAGAGAGAAGGTAACCGAGGCGTTGAAGAAAGCCAACTTGTGGGAGTATGTGGAGTCTCTTCCCGATGGGATCGACACGGTTCTGAGTGAAGGGGGCACGAACCTATCGGGAGGACAGCGCCAGCGTATCGCTATCGCGAGAGCCCTCTACAAAGAGCCCGATATACTGATCCTCGACGAGGCTACGAGCGCACTCGACAACAAGAGCGAGGCGGCGATCATAGAGACTATCTACAGATTGAAGAAAGATCTGATAGTCTTCATGATTGCCCACCGGCTCTCCACTATCGAAAGGGCAGACACCATTCTTGTATTCGAGAGCGGGAAGATCGTCTGCAGGGGGAGCAAAGAGGTGCTGGCAAGAGAGTGTGAAACATTCAAAAAACTTTACCATATGGGACATAAATGAGCAGAGAACCGGTAAAATACGATACGCTGTGGCAGAAGATAAAAGCATGGTTCACCGCCATGATCACGGAGCACAACTTCACGAACATATTCCGTCTCAACCTCCACAAAGTGAGCGACAAAATGTACCGCTCCAGCCAGCCGACCCCGTGGCAGCTCAAAAAGATAGTGAGAGAGAAGGGGATAAAGACGGTCATCAACCTCAGGGGAACACAGCCTCATAGTCCGGTATATATGCTCGAGAGGAGAGCCTGCCGGGAGGCCGGGGTGAAGATGATAGATGTGGAGATCTACTCACGGGACCTGCCCGACAGAAACCGTCTGGAGAGTATGGCCAAAGCGTTCGAAGAGGCCGAATATCCGGTGCTTATGCACTGCAAAGCCGGAGCCGACCGGACCGGTCTGGCCGCAACACTCTATCTGCACTGGAAAGAGGGGGTGCCTCTTGAAAAGACGGACCAGTTGAAGTTCCTTCCCTACGGCCACATCAGGAGCTCCGACGCGGGAATCATAGACTTCTATTTCGAGGAGTTCATGAAGTATAAAAAGAGCCATCCCGATGCGGACCTCTTCGAGTGGACGGAGAATCTTCCGAGAGAGGAGATGAAGAGGCGCTTCAAAGAGGAGAAGGAGAGTATCATCTCCGATTTTATAAACAACGTTATTCTAAGAAGAGAGTGATATGGCGCTGAAACGTGTAGACTACAACGGCGAAAAGTTCCGTCTCTCTTACGACATAGTGAATCCCGACAAGAAAAGAAGCATACTCTTTCTGCACGGCTGGGGCAGCGACAAAGAGCTCATGAAACAGGCCTTTTCGTCCAACCTGGAAGAGTTCAGGCATATCTACCTCGATCTGCCGGGCTTCGGCAAAAGCGGCAACGACTCGGTTTTGACTACACACGACTACGCCGCGATTGTCGGCTCCTTCCTGGCTCTTCTGGAGACCACTCCCTATGCCGCTGTGGGCCACTCGTTCGGAGGAAAAGTGGCTACACTGCTTCAGCCCGAGAGGCTCGTACTCCTCTCGAGTGCCGGCATACCGCAGCCCAAGCCTCTAAAGGTGCGGGCGAAGATCGCTCTTTTCAAACTTCTGAAACCCTTAGGGGGAGATGAGCTCAGAAAACTCTTCGTCTCCGCCGATGCGGCCGGTATGCCCCAAAACATGTATGAGACTTTCAAAAATGTCGTCGATGAGAACTTCAGAAGCAGCTTCGCCTCTTTCAGCTCTCCGGCGCTGATCTGCTGGGGCACTCGGGACAGCGCCACCCCGCTGACTGCCGGGAGGGAGATCGCCGAGATCATGCCGAATGCGACCCTCGAAGTTTTCGAAGGGGATCACTACTTCTTTCTCGGAAGAAGAGATCAGGTCGCCGGAAGAATAGGAGAGTTTCTTGAAAAGGTATAGATGTATCGTAAAAGGTGTCGTTCAGGGTGTCTGGTACAGAAAACATGTGGCCGAAGCCGCAGAAGCCGCCGGTTTTCTAGGATACGTGCAGAACCTTCCGGACGGCAGCGTAGAAGCGGTCGCCGATATGGAGGCAGAGAGGCTCGAAGAGTTCGAAAAAATTTTGAAAAAAGGATCGCCCTTGTCACAGGTAGAGTCCATAGTGTGTGAAGAGGTGCCGTATGATACCCCGTTTCATGACTTCAGGATTGTAAGATGATCTGGTTTGAACTCTTTTCACACATACTCCTCACTCTGGCGCTCGGCTGGTATCTGGCTACGAATCTACAGTGGTACAGCTACAAGATAGAGAGGGTGGTGCTGCACCATACGAAATACCACTGGCACCTCATCTATTTTCTGATACCCCTTTTCGCGTACTATTTCACCGGTATCTACTTCTGGATATACTTCTACTTCGCCTACCTTCCCACCCTTTGGCTCTGGCACAAAAAACTGGACAAAAAGCTGGTCGTAACCGGCCGCATCAAGCGCTTCTTCGCACTTCTGACCACTCTTACCGTTTCCCAGGATATACTGATGCTCTCCCGCGGCAGCGACCATTTCGGTGTCATTCTCCCGCTCACGGTAGCGGTAGTAGGCTCTATGGCGATAGAGAAGGTACTGCTTCACGGTTACAGACTCCAGGCGAAGCGCAAGCTTGAAAGTATGCCCGATCTGACCGTGGTAGGAGTCACGGCAAGCTACGGAAAGACGAGTATAAAAAACTTCATTGCACAGATTGTCGGACACGAAAAGCGGGTCTACGCCACACCTCGAAGTGTAAATACGCTTGGCGGTGTAATGAAAGATATAAACGAGTCGCTTCCGAAAGATTGTGAAGTTTATGTAGTGGAGATGGGGGCTAGAGGCCCCGGAGATATTGCAGAGATTACCGAATTCGTCGAGCCCCACTATGCCGTTGTGGGAGTGATAGGGCCGCAGCATATAGAGTACTTCAAAAGTCTGGAGCGCATAAGAGACACGAAGATGGAGATCCTCTCCGGCAAGAGGCTCAAACATGCCTGGGTGCACAAGAGTGCGAATGTTAAGCCGGATGAGAGAGTTACGCTCTTCGGCGACGAGATAAAAGATGTGAATGCCACTTTGGACGGGGTTGAGTTCAAGCTGGAACTCCCCGCCAAGGAGCTTGAAGTATCGATCCCGCTTCTCGGCGACTTCAATGCCGTAAACGTCACCGCCGCACTACATGTGGCAAATGAGCTCGGAATCCCTTACGAAAAAGGGGTAGGGTATGCGGCTTCGCTGAAACCGGTGGAGCACCGGCTCCAGCGCATAGATGCCGGCGGCAAAATCATCATAGACGACAGCTTCAACGGCAATGTGGACGGGATGTTGTCCTCTTTCGAGCTGGCTGCACAGCATCCGGGAAGAAGAGTGGTCGTGACACCGGGACTGGTCGAGAGCGATATTCTGCTGAATGAGAAGGTTGCCAAGAAGGCTGACGAACTCTTCGACCTTGTGATAGTTACCGGAAAGGCCAACAGAGCTCTCTTCAAAAAGCTTGTAGACTCCGAGAAACTCTATATTCTCGAAGATAAGCAGAAGATGCAGGATGTTCTTGCCGAACTCACCCGGCCCGGCGACCTGATACTCTTCGCTAACGATGCCCCAAACTTTATCTGAGGTGAATAGAGATGGAGCGGAAAAAGAGCACGGCACTGAAAATCTCCTATATTATAGATGAAACCAGTAGGTGGGCGGGAGCGTTGGGAGGCTTGGCGGCGATCGCCCTGGCGCTTCTTATAGTATACGACGCTTCGATGCGGTACATCTTTCACGAAGGCTCCATCGCGCTTCAGGAGCTTGAGTGGCACCTCTTCGACATACTCTTTCTGCTGGGCCTCTCCTACGCCCTGAAACATGACAAACATGTCCGTGTCGATATACTCTATGCGCGCTTCTCGCCGCGCATGAAAGCCTATGTGCAGATCGTCTCCATGCTCTTTTTTGTCATACCTCTGGGGCTGCTGGTGGTCTGGTTCAGCTGGGACTTCACACTCCAGAGCTTTCTGCAGAACGAAATGAGCCCCAACCCGGGCGGTCTATGCTGCCGATACATCATAAAATCTTTCATAATCACAGCCTTCCTGCTCCTTATTCTTCAGGCTGTCAGTGAAGTCATAAAAGCGCTCTATAGACTCGGAGAGCTTAAATGATCGGAATGCTGATGTTTCTTGCCGCCCTTGTTTTTCTTCTTTTGGGTGTTCCTGTAGCCTTCGCTTTCGGTGCCGTGGCGATTCTCTTCGCGCTGCTCTTTCCGTGGGATGTGGGGCTGCAGGTTTTCGAACTTCTGCCCTTCAGAATATACGGAATAATGCAGAACTTCACCCTGATGGCGGTTCCTCTCTTCATCTTTATGGGGCTGGTTCTGGAAAAGTCCAAGATGGCCGAAGATCTTCTCGAGTCTATGGGCAGGCTTTTCGGCCCTGTCCGCGGAGGCCTCGCGATCTCGACGGTACTGGTTGGTGCGATACTTGCGGCCAGTACCGGCATAGTAGGCGCCAGTGTCGTCATGATGGGGCTTATAACCCTGCCGATAATGCTGAAGCACCGGTACAGCCCGGCACTTGCTAGCGGAACCATCGCCGCAAGCGGTACACTCGGGCAGATAATACCCCCGTCCGTCGTGCTGATCGTTCTGGGCGATGTCATGTATATAAGCGTAGGTGACCTCTTCAAAGCCGCCGTGGTGCCGGGGCTGCTTCTGACTTCACTCTATATCGTCTATATTCTGCTCCTCTCATGGCTCAAACCCGATACGGCCCCGGCGATGGAGCGCTCCGATCTTCCCTATGCGAAACTGCTCGTTCAGGCTCTCAAAGCGGTTCTGCCGCCTCTGCTTCTCATCGTAGCCGTTCTTGGGTCGATATTCGCCGGCATAGCCAGCCCTACCGAGTCCGCCGCAGTCGGTGTAGTCGGTGCATTGCTGCTGACGATCTTCAAGGGAACCTTTTCATGGGAAACCCTCCGCTACGCCTCTCTGGAGACTGTGAAACTGAGTGCGATGATCTTCATGATACTCATCGGAGCGACCGCGTTCAGCCTTGTCTTCAACGCCTTCGACGGGGGTGAGTTCGTTCACGCCTTCTTTACCGAAGATATAGGAAGCAGATGGGCATTCATACTCGTTACGATGGCTGTGATATTCGTGCTCGGTTTCTTCGTCGACTTCATCGAGATCGCCTTTATAGTTGTTCCTATTCTAGTCCCAATCGCGGCAAGCTTCGGGATCGACCCGATCTGGTTCGCGATACTGATAGCGATGAACCTGCAGGCATCTTTTCTGACTCCCCCTTTCGGATTCGCTCTCTTTTATTTAAAAGGAGCCGCCGGTGACAGGGTTGCTACAGGTCAAATATACAGGGGGGTGATTCCTTTCATTATGCTTCAGATTGCAGCTCTCGTCATAATAATGGTCTGGCCGAAAATCATCTACTGGGTAGGGTAAAGACTCTCTCTGCTACAATAAGAGTCAAGGAGCGGCAATGGATTACCTCTACGCACCGTGGAGAAGCGGATATATAATCGAAGGAAAAAAGAGGGAAGGGTGCGTATTCTGCAACATCAGCGCACACCCCGAAGATGACGAAGAGTTTCATGTTCTCTACAGGGACGAACTATGCTTCGTCGTCATGAACAGATACCCCTATACTCCCGGCCACTTCATGATTATCCCGCATACCCATACCGACGCGCTCGAATCGCTGGAGCCGAAAGTGTGGCTTCGTATAAGTTCACTTGCCCAAAGAGGGGTGGCGATGCTGAAAGAGGGCTTCGGTGCAGAGGGTGTCAACCTGGGTATGAATCTCGGAGCAGCGGCCGGAGCGGGCATAGCGGAGCATATCCATCTCCATCTGGTTCCGCGATTCATGAGAGACACCAACTTCATTACCACGGTAGGAGAGACGAGGGTTTACAGTGTTGATTTTCAACAGGTCTACGAGCGGCTCAAAGAGCTGAGCGGCAAATATTTCGAAGAGCGGCAGTGAGAACACTTGTACACACAGTTAGGAGATATCCGGAAACGGTAACTATAGATACGCATACGAACAAAGGCAGCGCTATACTACTTGGATAATCAAAGTTGACAAATCATTCGATTTATCCTAAATCTCTAAATAACTGACCTTACGGATACGCTTCAGATTTTCCCCAAAACGCCTGAACGCAAGCATTGCAACGATTTCAAACCACTCTATTCCGATATTCGGGTTTATCTTATATTAACACTCATAATTGTAATATTGTTATTATATGATCCAGCCTCCGGTATCATAACAATTCAAGACAAAAGTAGAGATTGGGCAGCAAAACACCGGTAAATTTGCACAACACCATTCATCGACGAGAAAGGGCAGGATATGCCGAAAGTCAATTTTACGCTCCGGCTGGCACAAGAGTACAACCGCCTATATCGAAGCTGCAAAACAGCTCCTCTAAGATTCGGTGAAGTAGATGCGATCGTCGATACTATTCTGGAAAATAGAGACCGGTATGAAGATGTATCGTCCGTAGTAGGAGCTCCCTGGTTTTTTTTGGCCGCTATACACAACATGGAGAGTGGGCTGGACTTTACCTGCCATCTGCATAACGGAGATCCTTTGAGCGCAAGAACCGTTCACGTACCCGCAGGAAGGCCCAAAAGTGGGAAGCCTCCGTTCACATGGGAAGAGAGTGCCGAAGATGCACTCAGGATGAGGCGTATAGAGAGAGTCGAATCGTGGAGCCTGGAGAGGGTGCTCTACGAACTCGAGAGGTATAACGGCTGGGGCTACAGGCTCTACCACCCATATGTACTTTCACCCTATCTCTGGTCCTTCTCCAACCACTACACAAGCGGTAAATATACCGCCGACGGCCGATGGTCCGACACCGCAAAGTCCAGGCAGTGTGGAGCGGCGGTCATATTGCGCCGGCTAGAAGAGAGAGGCGAGATAAGCTTTTCGGAGCCTCCTGAAACGCCTCTTTTCTACTACAGTACAGGTCTCGTAGAGGGGAGTGAGAAGCTTCAGGAGTTTCTGAACGGAATAGAGGGGATAACATTGAGAGTAGACGGCCGGCCCGGCAGGAAAACCTCGAATGCGGTCAAAAAAGCCTTCGGCTTCTATCTTGCGGAAGATCCGAGAAACAATGGGTAGAGTTCTCCTCTTTCTGACCGCTCTGATACTCTACCAGGGCTGTTATACAGGTGAAGAGAGAGGCAGAGGCTCCGGCTCGGAGAGGGTGATGGACTCTTTCATATCGGAAGTACAGGATGGAGCTCTTTATATAATTTCGGAAGATGACAACCACCGCTACAAGCTGGCCGGCGATGCCCTCGACTACCGCGTCATACCTTCACCTGACGGCTCATGGCTGGCCGTAGAGACTCTTCTTCTTTCAAACCTCACGGTGGTACGGTTTTACAGAAAAGATGGTGGCGGAATGTACCGGGCGCAAGAGGTTCCGGAGTTGACACAGATATGGGAAAGGGTAACGGTAAATGCCGGTCTGGATATAGACGATCTAAGATCTCCCAGGATGAAATTTTTACGCTGGGAGGATAACGGAAACGCTCTAATCAACCTCTCCGCGGCCGCCCCGAATGGGAAAATAGCCCAGGATATAAGTATCACACTCCCTTAAGCCTTGCAGCAGCTTGAAGTGTTCCCCTCTATGCAAAGGAGCATATACTCGGCATCCAGGCTTCCAAGCCTCGATGCCTTTTTGAACCACCTCTTCGCCTCTTCCACGCTCTTTGGGACTCCGAAACCCTCGTAATGGATCATTCCTATATAGTATTGCGCTTCCGGATTCTTTCTATGCTGCATAAGCGCAGCCAGTGCCTCGTCGAACCTGTTCTCTTCGTAACAGGCTATCGCCTCGTCAAGTGAGTATCTTCTCTCCTCCATGATCAAAACCCCACCGAATATGCACCCCAACCGTGCATCTTTCTACCGTTTACCACATCGAACTCTTTGAAAATATCGATATGGTTTACCGCTACGAAATAGCCCTCTTCAAGAAGTCTGTCCATCTTCTCGGGCAGAGAGCCGCTCTTTTCCAGAAGAAAGATGAGGACCCCCGAGTTTTTCATAACACGAAAGATCTTCTTGAGCATCTCCACTATCTCGTCTGCCATCTTCTCCTCACCGATCGTAACGAAGACATACTCATAGAGTTTCGCATGCCTGTTGTAGGCCCTCTTTTTCAGATCAAACAGTTCCGATCTGAATCCGGGATGACCTTCAGGAAGGGTCGGAAGAGTCTCCGCTATGCATAGAAGATCATATTCGAAACCCCTCTCTTCCGTCATCCTGAAAAGATATTCGTGAAGATCGTTTCCGCAGTCCGTTATATGAAGAATCTGCTGGTTCGGGTAGTGATCGGAAACGATCTGCATCAAAAGCCCTACCTCTTCTTCTCTCAAACGTTTCATATAGACACCTTTCAGTATGGAGCAAGTTTTTTTATCAATGCATCGTGGTTCAAGCCGTTCGAAGCCACTATAACAGGATCGCCCAGACGGTAGGGGCCGCCGGTATGATTACTGATACGCCCACCCGCCTCCTCTACGAAAAGCACTCCGGCAGCCACATCCCACGGTTTGAGATTGCACTCGTAGAATGCGTCGAAAATTCCGTTCGCGACATAGCAAAGGTCGATCGCGGCCGATCCGAAACGTCTTATATCCTGTGTATGGGGCAGGAGGTTCTCCATCGTATCCATGACCCACCTGAAGTCTCTTCCCATCTCGACCTTCGTATACGGAAATCCCGTCGCCAGAAGCGACTGCTGCAGGTCGGGGACCGAAGAGACCCTAACCCTTTTTCCGTTCAGAAACACCCCTTCACCTCTCTCTGCATAGAAGAGTTCGTTTAAAATCGGGTTGTAGACGACTCCGGCAACCGGCCTTTCACCCTCCCAGACTCCCACGGAGATGGCGCAAAACGGTATTTTGTGCACAAAATTTGTAGTACCGTCTATAGGGTCGATATATATCGCCCTTTCGGCACGCATGGATTCGTCGGAGCTCTCTTCTCCTATTACGGTAAACTCCGGCAGCAGCACGGAGAGACGCTCTTTCAGAAAGTTTTCTATCTGCAGGTCATACTGGGTGACCAGGTCGACAGTGCCCTTGTGTCTGACCTCCTTTACGGAGTCGAAACCTTCGCGAAACAGATCTCCGGCTTCCAGGAGAGATCCGATCAGTTTATCCAACAATTTTTTCCTTTTTTTGGTAAACTTCCAAAAACATTTTTAAAGTCTACGAATGATACCAGATACAGACCTGTTTCACAAAGCCCTCCGACTTGCGGCATGGGCACATTACGGCCAGATCACAAAGTTCGGCGATCCGTACATTACCCATCCGGTTGCGGCTTCATACGAGATTATGGCCGCTTCGGCTGCCGGTGAGAGTGCGGATTTCGAACTGGCCGCACTCTGTGCGATTCTCCACGATGTCGTAGAGAAGAGTGATGTGACCCTCCACTCCATCAAAAAGGATTTCGGTAAAAAGGTGGCCGCCGGTGTAGGAGCGATGACAAAAAAGAGTGATATTCCGAAAGAGGAGCAGTTGAAAGAGTCCCTCATGAGAATCCTGGAGCAGCCGAAAGAGGTGGCTATGGCGAAGCTTGCCGACCGAATCAGCAGTATGCTGCCTCCGCCGACAAACTGGTCCAAAACGAAAATCGAGACGATCGTCTCCAATGCGGAACTCATAAGAGAGCTGCTCGGTGACTCGAGTCCATACCTCTCCAAGCGTCTGAAGGGTAAAATAGGGCTCTATAGAGCCGTACTGGAGATGAAAAGATGAGAAACCGCCCCGGATACAGCCTCTGGAGAAACGCCAACTATGCCATTGACGGCTTTTTCGAGGTTTTGAGAAACGAAACCGCGTTCAAGATAGAGGTGTCGATAACCGTCGTAGTATGGATCTGCCTCATTTTCGTGCCTATACCCTCCGTCGCTAAGGCGGTTCTCGCACTCTCTTTCTTTCCTGTTCTGATATCCGAGCTTGCCAACAGCGCAATAGAGCGGGTGGTGGACCTCGCAACGCTCGAACACCACAAGCTTGCGAAGTATGCAAAAGATGCCGGAAGCGCGATGGTTCTTTTTTCCGTCTTCTTCACGATATCTATCTGGGTCGCGACTCTCTACACCCTCTACATAGGGTGACGACTATCTCCGTTTGAACCGCCGCCTGTCGGAAGAATCGGCATCCGCTTCTGCATCTCGTGCATCTTGTGCATCATTATCTGCGGGTTTACAATCATTATATACCCTTTATATATCGTAAAGAGACCGAACAGCATAACTATTACGGCGGCTATCTTGATCACGAGCATCCTGTATGACGAACCTTTTATAAACGAGGAGAATATGCCTACCCCGAGCATCGCCGGAATGGTAGCTATGCCGAAGACCCCCATCACAATAGCCCCTTTGAGTGCGGAACCCGCGACGATTGCCGCCGTAGCGAAGAAGTATACAAGACCGCACGGTATGAAACCGTTGAGCATACCCATAAAGTAGAAACTCGCAAGATTTTTTGAATGAATAGCCGCCTTTATCATCCTTCCGAAAAAGGAGCTCCTGGCTATGGAGGACTCGATGGAGTTCAAAAACCTGAGCTTCCCTATCAAAGAGAGACCGATAAGCAGCATTGCAAGACCGACAACAATAAAAAGCACCCCTTTTGCCGTCATATCGAAGCCGGCTTTCTGACCGAGAAAACCGAAAACCGCACCGACAACCATATAACTCGTCACACGGCCCGCGCTGTAGAGAAGATGCGCTACAAGCTGTCTCTGCTTCGACCAGTGGGTATCCACTTTTGCCGCGGTATATGCAAGCACGAAACCGCCGCACATACCTATACAGTGGCCGAACGATCCCAACAACGCAACAAGAAAGATAGTACTCAGCTCAATAGTGCCCATCGGCATCCTTTTACAATAACTCACTGACCTTACGCAAAATTTGTCAGCCCCGGGATTTGAGCGGAAAAATATCGTTCAAAAAACCGCGCTTGCCCGTAGGGTGCCGAAGGCGTTAGCGGTTTTCAGGGCACCTCTAGATATTTTGCAGCGTACTGCAGGGCAAATCCAGCTTGGCGTGCGAATTTTGCGTAAGGTCAGTAACTCATCATCTATAACAAGATTACGCGGTAATTCTATTTCAATATTGATAAAGGGGCCGTTAATCGATGACAAGTTCAGCCCTGTTTTTGTAGATTGAGACCCTCACATTCCGGAGCACAACCTTTTCACCGCTTTTGGGGCGCTTCGAACGATCTTTGAAATAGAGTTTTATCTTCCTCCCACTCCCGTAATAGAGGTACCCGCGCTTGTATAGACCCTCAATTTCGGCTATGACTTCGCCGATATCTGCGGGCACTTCGATATTTTCCGGATTGAAAAGAAGCATGGGTGCGGTATCCGTTCTGCCAAGATCTTTTAAAACTTTCAACTCGGTGACCTCCTGCAGACCGCGGTATCTGTAGATCCTTCTTATCTCGACTCTGTATTTTCTGCCAAACTCCAGTGATTGCACATCTTTGTAAACCGTTATAGCTCTGCCGCCGGGCTCTTTTAGTATGGCTATCGGCCCCTTTTTATAGATGACAACCGCTTCCGGCACCACGAACCTGCACGGGCCGGGAACCGCTCCGTAGAGATCGGCGACAGAGACCTCTGTAGGCGATAGTTTTCCGTCTCTACCTTTTATACGCTCTTTCGGCTCTCTCTTCTTTGCGAAACGGAACGGATCGGTAGTAAATTCGGCATAGATCGGAAGGTGGTCGGAGTAGCCCTCTCCAAGATGTCTGCCGTGCCCCTTTTTGGCCAGTTTCCATCTGTAGATGGCGCCGTTGGATCGAAAAAGATAGGAGGGCGTAAACCGCCTGAACGATCTGTCGACGTAGTTGACTCCCTTATCGTCGAACATGGCCGGAGGTAGAATTATGTGATCCAGCGAGCCTTTGCGGCCGAAGAAGTTGTGCGACCAGCGGCGCCTAGGCGGCAGCTCCAGCCACAGATCGTAGTGGTAGCCGTGCGAAAGAGTGTATTTGTCGACACTCTTTTTTCCCCTCCAGGTTTTCAATATATCGCCTATCCCGGTCACCCCTCCGGTGTCGTTGAGCCGTTTCGAGCTTCTGATCACACGCCGCTCGTCCCAGTTACTGTTGAAGTCGCCGAGCAGTACATAGTCGCCGCGGAAATTTCTGAGCCTCTTCATTAGCGCCTCTGCACTGACTACTCTTCTGCTTTCGGGCCCGCTGCGCGACTTCCAGTGGTTCACGAAGAGTGTAAGCCTCCTGCCATCTACCGAGAGTGTGACTTCCAGTATGTTTCTTGTACCCAAAGTTCCGTCCGGGTCTATCTCACGCTTTGAAAGAATCGGAAATCTCGAGAGCAGGGCGGTTTTGACCGTGCTCTCCTTGTCGTCGGCGATGGCACGATACGGAAAATCGCTGCCGCAGAGTGCCGCGGCTTTTTGTAGAGACCGTAAAGCATCGTCGCTCTCGATCTCCTGAAGGGCCAGTATGTCCGGCTTCAGATCGCAGATTACTCTCGAAATATTTTTAAGCTTCAGCGAGAACATCTTCTCGTTCCAGCCATACCCTGTGAAAGGTATATATTCGGTGTATTCGGTGCCGCTCTTTTTTAGGTCGAATAGGTTCTCCACATTGTAGCTTGCCACACGAAATTCACGGCACTGAAGTAACATCGGCAACAGAAGTAGAATCGCTATCTTTTTCATTACATAAATTTTAGCAGGAATTTCAGCCATATTGCCCAAAACCCAAATACAAAAATAGAGATAGAGGAACTCGTCATGATCATTGCAGCCTTACAATTCCGGTTGGGAAAAGCGGAGTTAAAGTGATACGGTGTTATCATATTGCACTTTGTGACAGAGAGAAAAAGGATATCCAGATGGAGACTCAAACCGGTGATATACACAGCGAAGCGCTGAACCATTTCGCAAACCCGAAAAATTTCGGACCGATGGATGACGCCGACGGCATCGGTACCGGCCTCGACAATGCCACACAAAACTATGCGACTATATATCTGAAAATGGAAGGTGAGACGATAGAGAAGATCTCCTACGTAGCACGCGGCTCCGAAGATATAGTGATACTCGGTTCCGTTTTTACCGAAATGGTTATAGGTGACACCCTTGATAACGCCTGGAAAAGAGTCGATGAGCTTCAAAAAGAGCTCGATGCGGCGTACGACAGCATCGAACCTCCGGAAATCGACCTTACGAAGCCCGAAGGGGAGCAGGTCTCCGCTGTATCCACACAGTCGCAGGACGGCGCGAATATGGTACTGACGGCTTTCAGGGCCGCAGTTCGCCACATGGAGCGCAAAAAAGAGGGGATAGAGGAGGAGTCGTTTACGATGAGTATATCGAAGCGCTGCCCCTATTCGAACAGCGACTGCGCCGCGATGGCCCACGTGCAGGGCTGAAACTACTCCCAGTCGAGTAGGCGCCGCTCCCCCTCCAGCCCTCTTATATCTGTCACATCCTGACTCATCTCTATGACACCTTTGTAGTTCCTGTTTTCATCCCGAACTGCAAAGTAGCGTATGTGTATGAATCTCCCTTTGAACTGAATCCAGAATTCCGCCACATCTTTGGTTCCGTTTTTGAAAGCTTCCAATATCTTCAATACCTGCCCGACACTCTTCGGCGGATGGCAGAATTTAACTTCACGGCCGATTATTCCGGCACTTCTCGGAAAGACACGTTCATCGCCCCTGTTGTAGAATACGACCCTGTCGTTTTCGTCCACATAGGTTATGTCTACCGGGATATATTTGAATATGAAATTGACCTGCTCGGGAGTGAGATAGCCTTCGTCATAATGGGTCTTGTCATCTATTTCGAACGGCAGCTCTTTTCGCTTCTTCTCCTCGGATGGGTGGAGATACTCCGGCGAAGGGTAGGGTGCAGGCGTCTCATCAAACATCCACCCTATCTCCTCGTCACCTTCCCTGAACTCTTTCCAGTCATCTTCGCTCAGCATCCGCATCGCATTGGGCAGAAGTCTGCCCTCCTCAACCTGCATAATGTGCTCCAGGCTTCTGAAAACCCTCTGCAGTGAAGTTGCCATAAGAGATCTATCTTTCGACTCTATGGCCCTTTCGGCCGCTTTTATCTCTTCGCGTATCTGATCGTGAAACGCCCACATATTCTGACTGGGGCTGGTCCAGCCGTACTTTTCAAGATAGGGGAAGAGCTGGTTCTCCTTTCTGGCAAAATGGAGTTCTACTCTGCGAAGCTTCCCGAAGAGTTCCAGGAAATATTCGTAATGCTCCTCAAGATCGACACTCTGCAGTTCAGAGATGATTTTTCTGATATATATATTCTCCTCCAGGTATACCCTGACCGGATGCCCCTCCGGAAGCTCACTCTCCTGTGAGGGGCCGATACCCTCCATAAAAAACTCGCTCATTGACCGCCTTTGGAAAAAAGTAGAGTCGGCAGTATAGTCAATTGCGACGGAAATATCTTTGTTCCATATCAAATATCCCCGTTATTTCCGGCAAAAATTGCAACCAGGCAGAGCGGTGGTACTACTTTTCGATAGTTACGACAATTGCCCCGCGAAGATCACCCATTTTGTAACCTGTCGCCTTGTCCGTCGGGTAGGTTTTCCTTATCTGCGCCTCCAGGTTCGGATCGATATTGCTTCCGTGACATTTGAGGCACACCTTTTTGTTTATGACCAGAGGCTTGTAAAATTTATAGCCCCCGGCACGCTTCTGCAGAAGGTATTTCGGCAGTTGAACACCGTTTCTCTTCAGAATCTCCAGCGCTTCGAGCACCTCTTTCTCATCACCTTCGGCAAGATTTGCAGGATTTCTGGGTTTTAGCGTAATACGTTTTACACTCACATCTTTGCCCAGTTTCTCATCTACTTCAGCCGTAAGGCTTGCCGCATTCATCGAACAGAAGGAGAGGGCCTCTTTCGCTCCTCCAGCCTTCATATGTTTTTTCATATTTCCGCCGAGAGTTTTTAGAAGAAGTCGGCTCGCTTCTTTGCCTGTCTCAACTACACGACTCATTTCCAGGCTATTTTCCGCCTCCTTCATCCCCTCATGCTTATTATGGTGATTAGAAGCGAAAAGCATTGTGGAAGCAAAGCTACACACCAATATTGAATATACAACTCTCATACCAGGCTCCTTGTTGAAATTTCTGCTAAAAAATACCCAAAATACAGAAACCGATACTTCGCAAAACCGGAATCCGGGTTTAGACGGAAAGTATCCATCAGCTATGCACCACCAAAGCTGCAAAGCCACAGGTTTCCGGATGATGTTACGCTTTTTGCGTATTACACCCGGTTAATTATATCAGAAGAGATCTCTACCACTACCAAAACCCCAAATCTCGAAATAGAGATAGAAGAACTCGTCACGACCGTTGCAGCCATGCAATTCCGGGAAAACGGGAGAGCTATTTTGAGCTATTAACTCCTTGGCATAAACACTGATTCGTCAAATCAAGGTATCTTCGGTGGAGCTATATTCTCACCCAAAAGGGCATACTCTCTTCCTACACGAGCAAGAGGATCGAATCTTATGACAAGCCGATCTTTGTCGATTACGGCTCCGTCATCAATAAACTGCCGTTTAATTTCAAGAATCAGCGGGACGGTTTTACTTCCCGGAAGCTCTATCTCTTTGTAGAGTTCGCAGAAAAAGGCGGAGGGTGAACTCTCCACAATCGGAGGAAAGCCGTCTACCAACGGCTTCAGTGAAATACCGAACTCCTCCGCTTCACTCTGAAAACGCGGCATCTCTTTGGAGCTGAAGTGCATGGGTTCTACACTATCTTCACTCACCATACAGAGTGTACATTTTCCGTTCTTCCGAATATTTGCGAGAGTATCTTTCGGCATTCCGTCGCTTTTGTGTCCAATAGAGACTATAACGGTCGGAGGTAGTGATGAGAGTCCTGTAAAGTAGCTGAACGGTGCTACGTTAACTACGCCTTCATCTTCGGTTACAATCCAAGCGATAGGACGCGGTATTATGGTCTGGCTCATAAGTTTGTAGTTGAGCGCAGGGCCTGTAGTAGAGTAGTCGAAGAGCATCTAATCTCCTTTTGCCGGCCGCTTCGTCGCACTGCGGCCCGGGTACTCTTATTGTACCATCTTCGGAGATTCAGTCGTCAAACGGACCTGATTCTTCTCTTTTCTCGGCTTTCTCAGATACTACAACCATGTTTCGACCGTTCTCCTTGGCGTGGTAGAGCGCCTCGTCGGCTTCGGCAAATACCTCAAGGTAATCTTTATGTTCCGGTCGAAGATTGCTTACGCCTATACTGGATGTGACATTTATGGTTTGTCCCTCGAATTCAACCGGATTCGCTTCGATAGTCTCTCTTATCTTTTCGGCGATCACTTTTGCGGTCTTTATGTCTGTCTCGGGCAGTATGACAACGATCTCTTCACCGCCGTAACGACCTACAAAATCGGTCTCTCTTATGCAGGACCTTATATGTTCACTGACCTGCCGTAAAACTTCATCACCGGCCATATGGCCGAAATTATCGTTTATATGCTTGAAATGGTCCAGATCGACTACCGCTATAGATACGTTATGCCCGTACCTTCTTGCCCGTTTGAATTCTATCTCGAGCATCTCTTCAAGATACCCCCTGTTCCAAAGGCCTGTGAGGGAGTCTGTTTTACTTAAGAGTTCTATTTCATGTGTCCTCTCTTTTACGAGTCTTTCTAGGCGCTCTTTCTCCTCTTTGGACTGCCTGATTGCCGAGCGGTAGATGGCTCTTGCGATAAACAGTGCTATCAGTAGCGCAATTATACTCGTAATCAATGCCGTTTTGAGAAGCCTAAGTTCATTCTCTTTGTATGGTGCCGCATCGATCAGCAGAATAAGCTGTTTGTTTTTGTTCCCACCGAAAACACTTCCGTCTGTAAGCATTCTGTAAACCGGTCTTCCGTTCAGCTCAACAATCTGTCTGCTCTTGAGTCTGTTTAAGTCGAACTGCTTACCGATAATGTTTTTGTTGCTGCTTACTATAACTGTACCGTTACTGTCGATTACGGTAATCTGCAGAATGTTTTCCGCAGAGCTGACATACTTGTTAAGAAAATCCTCTATGTTGGTGTTTCTGAATATGGATATACTGTTCTTAATCGACCCCTCTATCGCTTTGAGTAGATTGAGTATATCAACTTTTCTATACTCTATAACCTCGTTATCTTCACCGCCGGACCTCAAAACTTCCGGCGGAACCTCTACCGCAAGATCGATAATACCTACCAGTTCGTTTCTTATTCGGATAGGGTAGTATATTGCCATTACAGGAACATAGTCTCTTACCTCAAAGAAAAACTCTCCAAAAGGCTGATCTCCCTGCATTGTTCTTTCGAAACTTTTACCGCTGTGTATCTTGCCTATCTCATCCTGGAACATGGAGTTGCTTATGATGCCGTCGGGTTCCAGGTACCTGAATTCGAATATATCCAGATCAAGCGACATATCGTTTACCAGCTTTTGCAGGTTCATCGTGGATTTGATATCCTGAAAGCGCTTTATTGCGGCTGTTATAGAGCTTACTATATCTTTCGCATCGCTCTGCATCTGCTTGAGCAGGATCTTTTTCTGTACATCGTAGTTGTAGAAAGAGATTATTGAAAGGGTGACTACTAGTGTAACGAGCCACCATATTATCGTATTTTTATTGAAGACTTTAAGGCTTTTCATTTTCCTGTTGTCGTTTTCTTGTATCTTTTGTTTGGATCGGCATTCTTATACTTGGCATAAGCCGCATGCAAATCTTTGTATGACCTGTTCCATCTCGAGGTATGGCAAGCTTTGCACATCTTTTCCAGAACCTGCGGGTTATCACTACCGGCAAGGAATCCTCCCCCTTTTTTAGTCTTTCTGGCTATCTTTATATGCCTGTTTCCCGGTCCATGGCACCCTTCACACTGAACATTGGCCAGTCTGGGGGTCTCTTTTTTGCTTACAAAACCGTTTGGAACCCCATACCCGGTGCTGTGGCATGGTAGACATTTCGGGTTATCCTCATAACCACTCTTTTCTAGACTTTTCATAGCATGATCGTGCGGGTCTCGTTTCCTTCCCAGGAAAAACTTCCTGTGACAGAGCCTACACTTGGTATTTCCCACATAGTAGTACTTGCCCGAGCGCATGGCCTTGTTATACACACTTTCACCGAGAGCCTCTTTTAAAGGATTGATCGTCCTGCTACTGTCTAGCTCCTCTTTTATCCTTGGATCGACATCGGCATAAAGAGCCGTTCCCATAAATATCAGTATACCCAACGCCAAGGTTCCGCCGGATATTGTGCGCATAAAACTCATACTTTGCCACCTCTTTTGTAGACTCGAAGTCTAGCATAGATTTTTAATATTACAACTGCAATTCGGCATTTTGCCTCAAAAGAGTGCCTGAGTTGTTTATAACAAAATGATCTTCGTCTCTTCAGGCTCGAAAAAAATCCAGGGGTGTACAACCCCGCTTACAAGGTAGTATCGGCATTACATACATTTTTTTTACGCCTTAAACAACTATTATCAAAAAACGAAAGTTTGAAAATTTTTACAACTGACAGGCCGTTGGGTGTATAATCGCAAAAACCATACATGGGGGAAAAAGATGAGAAGAGTCGTTTTGGCTGTCGTATGTTTCATGCTGCTCGGCACATATATGAGTGCAGGGGAGCTGAACAAGGATTCAATCCTTTCAAAAATGGTAGATGCCTACGGGGGGAGTGAAGCACTTTCAAATGCCGTCAGCTACACTCAGCACTGGAGAGTGGTCAGAGGAACCGACGGAGTGGAGGGAACGGATACCAGGAGGGTTACACTTCCAGACAGGTTGTATGTAAAACTCTCATACCCGGACAGAAGCGAAACACGTATACTGGAGGGAAGTGTAGGGATCAAGGTCTTCAACAACCGTGACAAAAGACAGGCCTCCGGTCCCATGCTCGACGCTATGAAAGTTCAGTTGATGAGACTATACACACCTCTGCAGCTCAAAAAGTTTGAAAACGATATGAGAGTGGCCGACGAAAACGGCAGGTATCTTCTGACACTTTCAAGAGACGGGGTAGAGTGTGACTATTATGTCGATCCCAAGAGCTTCCGTATAGTCAAAACGGTTGGAAAACTGAAAATGGGACCCCAAACCATGAAATTTGTAACTATTTATGAAAAGTTTTCAAAGGAGGGCGGGGTACTGATGCCTCATAGAGAGATAAAGTATGCCGGAGAGGTCAAAACGGCGACAAACACCCTTGTCGATACAAAATTCATCAAGATCAGAAGAGTAGGCACACATCGCTACGAGCAGATCTGAAAAGCTGACGTTACGCTTTTTGCATAACATAAGTATGTGGAATTGATGAAAAGAAGCTTCGGAATTCTTCCGTATAAAGTAGAGGAGGGCCTTAAGCTCTATCTCGTACATATGGGCGGCCCCTACTGGAAAAAGAGAAAACGCTCATGGAGCATAGTCAAAGGTGAGCCGGAAGAGGGCGAAGAGCCTCTCTCGGCAGCGGTTAGGGAGTTCTTCGAGGAGACCGGCCAGAAGATCGAAGGCAACTTCATACCGCTAGGAACCGTGAAAACTCCATTTAAAACAGTAACAGTCTGGGCGGTAGAGGCCGAACCTGATACAAAAATCTCTTCAAACAGCTTCACGATCGAGTGGCCGCCTCACTCCGGCATTAAAAAGGAGTTTCCGGAAGTAGACAGAGCAGGGTGGTTCTCTCCGGAAGATGCCGAAAAAATCGTTGTAAAGTCGCAGATTCCCATCATCGAAAGAGTGAAGAATCTTCTGCAAAAAAACTAATGGCTCCAGCCTATAATTCCCTTAAGAAAAAGAGGTATAATCTTCGGTACAAAACCTGAACATTAAAGGATAGATCGATGAAAAAAGGGATATTGGCCGTACTGTTTGCGACAGTTCTGCTTTTCGCCGGATGCAGCAACAAGGTTGAAGAGAAGGCGACGGTAACGGTAAAAGAGGGGAGTGTGGCACCGGCTATACAGATAGGAAAGGAGTTCGGTGCAAAGAAGTTGACCGACCAGTTCGACAAAGAGGGTGAAATAGGGCCGGATACGAAAAAGGTGATTATGGCCTTTTCTAAAGCGACAGGCCATCTTGTCAAAGAGTTTCTGGCGACTCAGCCGAAAGATTACCTTGCATCCAAAAGCGCGGTATTCATAGCCGATGTCAGCGGTATGCCCAAAGTGATCTACGAATATATGGCCCTTCCCGGACTTCAGAAAAACGACTTCCCGATCTACCTCCTTCGTAACGAGAAAGAGGCGGAAAAGTTCAAAAACGAAAAGTACGCCGACTACGTGATGGTGATCGACCTGAGTGACGGAATAGTGGAAAAAGTCGAATTCGTCACCACCGTGGAAGAGCTTGAAAAGAGTCTCGGCTGACTCATATCTCAACAGACATAAGGTCATAAGCCACTTCGACATCCCCGTCGAAGCGGCTCTTCGCCTCCTCAAGAAGTTCGAAAACTCTCCCCTCCTTATCGTAGCGTGGGCTGATATGAGTTAATATCAATCGTTTTGCCCCCATATTTGAAGCCGCAACAGCTACAGATTTCGCGGTAGAGTGCATAAATTTTCGCGGCAGTTTTTCAAAGTCTCTTTGGGTATATGTAGCCTCGTGTATCATCAGGTCGACACCGTTATATTCCTCGAATAGCGAAGGCTTGTCGTTATCTCCACCTATGATCACCCTCTTTCCGCGCCTCGGTGCACCGATGAAACTCTTTCCGTCGACTCTACGGCCGTCGGCAAGAGTTACACTCTCGCCGCGTTTGAGTCTACCGTACAGCGGCCCTTCGGGAATCTCGGCTCTTCTGGCTCTTTCAACATCGAAGCGCCCCTCTTTTTCGGCTTCGGTGACTATGAAACCGAACGTGGTTATGGAGTGGGAGAGTTTTCGGACCTCTACGGAAAACTTTTCAAAACGGTAGAGATCACCATCCTCAATTTCGGTAACATTCATCTCGAACGGAAGATTGAGCTGAGAGAGACGCAGAACCGTCTCCAGAAGCTCTTTGATTCCCGACGGTCCGTAAATTTCGACTTCCTTTTCCGCTCTGCTCAGACCTCTGGATGCCAGGAGTCCGAAAATACCGTAGATATGGTCTCCATGCAGGTGGGTTATGAATATCTTCGACAGATTGAAAGAGGAGAGGGAAGTCTGCATAAGCCTGTACTGGGTCCCTTCACCGCAGTCAAAAAGCATCCACTCCCTGCTGTTTTCCAACTGAAGGGCAAGCGCGGAAACGTATCTGTTTTTTGTCGGTATACCCGCGGAAGTTCCCAGGAATGTAATCTTCATTTGCTCCCTCCCGCTATCTCGTCCATAACGTTCGCCGCCTCTTTAAGACGATCTTTGTCGAAGTGGGTATAGATACGGGAGGTGTCAAGACTTGCATGTCCGAGAGCCTCCTGTACAAGTACGAGATCTTTCTTCTTCAGATATAGCATCGTGGCGAAAGTGTGCCTGAGCATATGGGCTCCGTTCTTCTCTTTTCTGATTCCCGCACGCATTAGAATCTTCTCGACGATCCGGCTCACGTACGCCTGGGTGAGGGGAGTCCCCTTTTTATTGCAGAAGAGATACTCTTCACGGCACTCTCTCAGCGAGAGCCACTCTTTTAGATATTCATTAATATGAGAGGCTTTTATCATCACCACACGTGCCTTGTTCCCTTTGCCCAGGACCCTTATCAAGTAGACGCCGTCTTCCGGTATCAGATCTTTGACTTTCAGGTTCAGCGCTTCACCGACTCGTATTCCGGTAAAGAGAATCATCTTTATAAGAAGCCTGTTTCTGGCCGCTACGGCTTGCCTAAACGGGTAGGTATCTATAGCCTCCATAAAACGCTCAACCTCCTCTTCACGCATGTAGGAGGGTAGTTTGGTACCGCTCTTTCCGGAAAGTCCGCCCCAGTTTTTGAGAACTATGCCGTAGTGGTGGGACTTTCCGTCCTCTTCGCCGTTTTGTCTCTCTATAAACCCGAAGAAGTTTATCATGGCTATCCTGTAGTTCTTTTTGGTGGCATCGGAGAGCCCGGCGGTGGCCGAAGCCAGAAAGTCGCTTATAAGCTCTTCGTCGATCTCTCTCATAGATGATATATGCAGGGCGGTTAGATAGCCGTAGAGCTTCTCCAGCGGCTTGTAATATGTATTTATCCCGATAAGGCCGGCGTTTCTTGCAATCTTCGCGAGTTTTGTCAGCTCGTCGATAGTGTCGCATCCGCTCCTTAGCGAAGCTATGACCTCCGCAAGCTTCCGCGGCTCCTTTACCTGTGTGTTAGACAGCGAGTTGAGCTTCGAGTGCATATAACGGCTTATCCAGAAGAGCAGGCTTTTGTCGAAACTCTTTGCCGGGTCGAGAGGATATTGCATACACAGAATCCTTCCATCTGTTTTTGTATTGAAAACTATAATTTTCAAACTTTTATTTTACTACCCCTCTCATTAAACGGAGCTTTCAAATTCTCATGAACAGCCGTTCACTCGCCCTTTATATTAAATTAACAAGTGTTCATATATAATACTCTACCCAAGAACAGTTGTTCACCGCGCAAAGACCGTAATATAGGAGTTTTGATATGCCGAAACAGGAAAATACAAGAGAGAAAATCATCGCCGCGGCGATTGAGTTGATCGCGAAAAACGGATACAAAGGAGCTTCGGTTAGAAAAATTGCCGCGGCGGTAGGAATTCGCGAAAGTGCGATATACAACCATTTCAAAAACAAAGAGGAGATTTTGAAAGAGATATTCTCCAGGATATTCTCAACCCCTTTCGAGACGGGTGACATAGAGGAGAAGGCGAAAAAGGGGAAGTCGTTTCTACATCAGTATGCGGTAGCCTACAAGCTTGTCTCTTTCGATAAAAAGATGGAGAAGCTCTTCAGGGTGATGATGATAGAGCTTTTTCAGAACGAAGATTTGAGAGAGAGTTTTCTTCAGGAGCTTCACCACAAGGAGATACAGTCGATATCGAAGGCGCTTTTCATAATGATGCAGGAGGGAATGATTAGGTCTGGCGACCCGATGTTCATGGCGCAGGAGTTTCTCTCTCCCCTATTCTACATAAGAGTAATGGTCTCACTTTTGCGTACAGACTCGAAGCCGACGGCACCGATAGCCGCACACTTCGAAAAACATGTCGACTTCTTCTGGGAGTCGGTAGCTATATAACATCGCTACAGGACGGGCATAATGTAGCGAATGCCCTCCTCTTTTATCTGCTCTATACTGCTTTCATGTACATCTGTAACAATCAGCTTGATATCCAGGCTTCCAAGCAGCGTAAACATGGCACTTTTCGCACCTTGCTCCATATCCATATAAAATCTCTCATGTATTTTAACATATGCAGGTGCGGTATATTTGAGGTAGCCGTACGTCCCCTTGTCACCACCAAACCTGTTTATTCC
The DNA here is from genome assembly GCA_003945285.1 of Hydrogenimonas sp. Lineage (NCBI taxonomy): Bacteria > Pseudomonadati > Campylobacterota > Epsilonproteobacteria > Campylobacterales > Hydrogenimonadaceae > Hydrogenimonas > Hydrogenimonas sp. The sequence continues at coordinate 1,032,440 of AP019005.1, read as the reverse complement.
GAATCTTACCCCTATTTCATCGAGTATACCGGATATTCTCTCCACAACAATCGGATCGAGAGAAACTATCTCATACTCCGAGATCTCAACAAAAAGCCTCCCCTTCAAAAGCGGTACTATCTCTCTTAGATACTTTTCAAAAGTGAGGTATTTGCTGCTGTCGAGCAGAGTCTCGGCATAGATCTCAATACTGAGTGCATTATGCATGAATCTGTGTTTCTTTAGATACTCTAACTCGTACACAAGCAGATCGTGTTCGAGTCCAAGCTCCACTACAGAAGGAAGATAGTCTCCATACCTGTACCTGAAGCCATCCTGCTCTATATCAAAAGCGAGTGCATACGCAACCTTTTCATTCTTCTTGAGGTTGATTACCGGGGCAAGCTCCGGCACAAGTTTTTCATTATCCAGAGCCGAAGTTATAATCTCTCGCCATTGTGATTTTCCCAATACCAGTAAACTATTTTTATCCGCTTTAAAGAGGGTGATATGGTTCTCGTTATATAAGGAAGCATCCGAAAGAGCATAGTCCACACTCGCCATAAGTTTCGCCACCTGTTCGTTTCTTGTATACTCCGTTATTCCGAAACTGAAGTAGATGGTATCATTCAGGTCATACCTATCTGTAAGAACAAGGCACTTTTTCATAATATTACGTGCAACCTCTTTTGCCGTTTCACCGTTCAATATTGGAAGTATCATTAGAAATTCTGTTCCGTTGATCCGGCAGACTGTTGGCTCATGTACGGACTCACAAGCTTTTTTCAATATTTCCGAAAACTCTATAAAAAACTCATCCACCTTTTTATGGCCTATCCTACGGTTCGCCCCGGATATACCGTTTACTCTTGTCATGAGCAGGGAACCTCTTGATCTGCTGTCATTGGCGAGCAGATATTCCGGAAGTTTCACCTGAAAATAGCGTCTGTTGAAAAGAGATGTCAAAGGATCCAAGTAGTAGATCTCCCGGTTCTTCTTCATAGCCTCGGAGCTTCTTTCGAAAAGCTCTTTGACACGCTTGACTATCGAATTCATCACCTCTGCAATCTCTCTAAGCTCTGCGGTTTTCGGGAGCTCTTTTTGAATGACAAACCTGTTGTGGAGTATTCCTTCAGCCTGGCTTCTTATACTTTCAAGAGATTTCAACACGATTTTCAGTGTAAAACGGAGAAACAAGAGTCCCAAAGTTCCAAAAAGCGCAAATATTATTACCGTATATTTAAAAAGTGAATATAACTGCCCATATGCGGTAGAACTGTCGGCTTTAACAAGCAGAACACCTATTGGACGGTCTTTGGGAGAGACTAGCATCTCTACCATTGTCGTATTTATCGGAACACTCCTCCTGAACCAGTCCGGAACGTCATCAGTTAGCGGCTCCCTCGTTTTTTTATAGATTGGAAGCCTGTTGATATCTTCAAGCTCTATCATCTCATACCTACCGCGTTCGAATACAGTATCTATCAGTGACTCTATCTGCTCTTTGTCACCGTTCGCTATTCCCAATGAGAGAGCGAGCGCCAAAGCTGTATTCCTGGCGTTTATATCGAGTTGCTTCTCTATGTAGCTTTTGGAGTTTACGAAATTTATCAATAAAACAGAGCCAAGCAAAAGCAGTAGGAGAAACGATATCAATATTCCAATACGTCTATATAGTGTCAAAACCAACCTTTTTCAATAGTTCTAGATATTACGCAAACGGTAAAAAATCATCCAGAAATCTACGATTTCATAACTTCGGGTGATGCATGAGTCTGTTCTTGCTCAAATTACGTAATATCGGTAATTCTATTAGAATATCGGTAATCTTTATCTTAACTTGAATTTTCAACTTTGAAAAATATGTCAAAAACTCTATTTTTCAGTATCACTCCTGAAGGTTATCACACCTTTCAACCAGCTCTCTGTAGTGGTCTACTCCCCGGTAACTCTTCTCTAGGCGCCAGCGAAGGACGAACTCCACTATAAGCTCTTTCAGCCCACTCTCAAGCTGTTCAACCCGACCGAAATAGCGCAGATTTATATTTTTTGCACGCCTCTTACCGTCATCGCTTACATATTTGATGCCGATAATCTGGGCATATTTTCCCTCCGTCACAGATCCGAGCTTCTCTTTCGTCAACGTGATACCGGAAAGATTGATCGCCTTGAAATCGAATATGGCGTTGAACTCCCCGCACTTCTGCCCAAGCTGCAAAAGGTCGAAAAGCTCTTTCAGCCGCCTGGTATTCTTTTTCCTCTCGACCTCGTACGAAGTGAGCTCGTCTGCAAGTGCCCTGAGCCTCTTCAGTTTGTCGGACATCTCTACTCCATATTAAAAAATATCACTCAATTCTATCGTCATTTTATGGTAAAATCAACCCAACTTTCTCAAGGACCTTTTCATGCCGATCAAGACCCCCTTCGTAGCGACCGACAGCATAATCGAATGTTTCGACGACAACGGCAACTTCAATGGCATTGTTCTCATAAAAAGAGGGAACAGACCCTACGGAACCGCCCTGCCCGGAGGGTTTGTAGAGATCGGAGAGAGGGTTGAAGATGCCTGCGTCAGGGAGATGAAGGAGGAGACGGGGCTGGAGGTATCCCTCCGGCACCTGCTGGGTGTATACTCCGACCCGAAGCGGGACCCGCGATTCCACACGGTTTCCGTGGTCTACATCAGCCGTGCATCCGGCTTTCCGAAAGCGGGAGATGACGCCAAAGAGTGCGCACTCTTTCACCTTTCGCAGATACCGTGGGAAGATCTGGTATTCGACCACGAAAAGATTTTGAGAGACTACCTTAACTACAAGGAAAATTGCTGAATGGACTACCTATCTATAACTGGACCTGCCAGACTTGAGGGGGAGATAGAGATATCAGGTGCGAAAAATGCCGCCCTGCCCCTTCTGGCAGCCACACTGCTGAGCGACCAACCCTGCAGCATTGAGAATGTGCCGGAGGTCGCCGACATACATACGATGTTGAAGCTGCTGGGAAAACTCGGAAGCAGGTTTATCTTCGAAGACCACTCCCTGACCATCGACAACGAAGCCATAGAGAACACAACCGCAACATACGACATAGTCAAAACGATGCGCGCCTCGATTCTGGTTCTGGGCCCCCTGCTCGCCCGTTTCGGACGGTGCGAAGTGAGTCTGCCCGGAGGCTGCGCCATAGGCCAGAGGCCGATAGACCTGCACCTCAAGGCACTCGAGCAGATGGGAGCGCAGATCGAGATAAAAAACGGCTATGTAGTCGCGACGGCACCTGAAGGGTTGTCCGGTGCACGCATCATCTTCGACAAGATAACCGTAACAGGAAGTGAAAACATAATAATGGCCGCAGCATTGGCAAAAGGAAAAACCGAGCTGATAAACGTAGCCAAAGAGCCCGAAGTGGTTCAGCTTTGCGAAGTTTTAAGAGATGCGGGTGTAGAAATAGAGGGAATAGGCACAGATGAGCTCACTATCCACGGAACCGACAGGGCGCCTCTCAAGCTCAACCCCTTCTCCATTATCCCTGACAGAATAGAGGCCGGAACATACCTGTGCGCCGCTGCAATTACCTACAGCACCGTGACTCTGAAGAGTGTGAGGGCCGACCATCTCGACGCCGTCACGTCCAAACTGCATGAAGCCGGCTGCAGAGTAGAGACAAAAGAGGATTCACTCACACTCTACCCCGCCGCCAGGCTGAAAGCTTTCGAAATCTCCACCGCGGAGTATCCCGGGTTTCCTACCGATATGCAGGCACAGTTCATGGCGCTCGCAACGCAGGCGGAAGGGGTTAGCATAATAGAAGAGAGGCTTTTCGAAAACCGCTTCATGCACGTGAGCGAACTGCAGAGGCTCGGAGCCAGCATACACCTAAAAGGGCATACAGCGACGCTGAACGGCCCCATACAGCTGCTTGGAGCAGACGTAATGGCGACCGACCTGAGAGCCAGCAGCGCCCTGGTTCTGGCGGGAATGGCAGCCAGCGGAGTTACAAACCTCCACCGTATATACCACCTGGACAGAGGGTACGAAGCTCTTCATGAAAAGCTCAAGAGCCTGGGGGCCCATATAGAGAGACTGAAGGAGTAGTGCCCTACTCCTCTTCAAATATGATGATTTCGTAGTTGCTTTTGGCTACTACAGCCTTATGGCTCGGGATGATACTGGAGCTGTTCTCAGCCTTCAGCTGCTCTCTGAGAGAGTCGATCTCCTCCTGCATCGCGTCTATCTTCTCTTTCAACTGCATTATGATGTCGACGCCGGCAAGATTGACCCCCAAGTCTCTGGTAAGACGGAGAATCAGCTTGATTCTGTCGATATCGCGCTGTGAATAGAGGCGCATCCTCCCCTGCGTCCGCGAGGGCTCTATCAGCCCCTCTCTCTCATACTGCCTTAGTGTCTGGGGATGAATGTTGAGCACCTTGGCAACCACACTTATCAGATAGACCGGTTCATCGTAACTATGCATTTTCACCTCCCGGGAGCTTCTCTTCCATCATTTTGGCAAGTTCAGGATCGAGATCTTCCACCTTCGGAAGCACTATGTTGGCCACAAGGTAGAGATCTCCTTTGATTTTGCTCTTTCTGTTGAGCACACCAAGTCCTTTTACACGGAACTTCTGCCCGTTTTTCGTATTTTTCGGAACCTTCAGGGTGATCTCTTTCTCGAGAGTCCGAACCTTGATCTTTCCTCCGAACATCGCGATTTTGAGAGGAATATCTATCGTCTTGTAGAGGTCATCACCCCTTCTTTCATATTCCGGACTCTCAGCCACTTCGATCTTCAGAAGCAGATCGCCTCTTTGACCGTTGTAGCTCTTCCCTTTACCGCGGATTCTCAGAGTCTCACCGCTTTTTACCCCGGCAGGAATACGTATATCGAAATTTTCACCATTCAAAGAGACGGAGTGGGTGCCTCCCAGTACCGCCACGTTGAAAGGAATCGTTATTTTCGCATGGATATCTAGATCCATACCCCCCATATCGAAACCGCCGAAGCCCCCAAATCCGCCGTGGGCTCCGCCTCCGCCGAAGCCTCCGAAGCCTCCGCCTCCGAAAATATTTCGCAGAATCTCGTCTAAATCGACATTGGCGCCCTGCCCTCTCGCGAAATCGCGGAAATCCTGACCGCCGAACATCTGGTCTCCGAACTGGTCATACTGCTTCTTCTTCTCAGGATCACTGAGAACCTCGTAAGCTGCATTTATCTCTTTGAACTTGTCTTCGGCATCTGGATCTTTGTTGATATCGGGGTGATACTTTCTCGCCAGCTTTCTGTATGCACGTTTTATCTCGTCCGCACTGGCGTTTTCACTTACACCCAATGTCTCGTACAGGCTTTTACTCATGCCTAAAACTCCTTGGAATCCACCTAATTTTTGCCGAATTATATCATAAAAGTTTAGTCCAAGTCAATCAACTTACAAGACACAGGGCGGAACAACTTTAAAATAGAATCGGCATTTTTCCTCTTTCTCTTTAATGCAGGAAGTGCCTTACCCCTGTAAAGTAGAGGGCTATGCCATGCTCGTTCGCAGCCTCAATAACCTCGTCGTCACGTATGGAGCCGCCCGGCTCGATAATCGCCTTCACACCTGCTGCGGCGGCCGAGTCTACAGAGTCCCTGAAGGGGAAGAAGGCTTCGCTGGCCATCGCCGCACCCGTAACGTCAAGGCCCATCTCTTCGGCCTTTTTCAGAGCACAGCGGGCTGCATCTACCCTGCTGGTCATACCCATACCGACGGCCACCATGGCGCCATCCTTGACATATACGACACAGTTGGACTTCGTAAGCGCGGCAACCTTCCAGGCAATTTCGAGGTCTTTCATCTCCTGCGGAGAAGCTTCACGCTCGCTCTTGAGCTCAGCGTTTTTCACCTCTTCTTCACCTACCCTGTCGGCATCCTGGTAGACGAATCCTCCCGAAATATGCTTGAAGTCGTAGGCATCATCGCTTACCAATAATCTATCGGCGCCGAACTCGAAAAGTTTTATGCGCTTTTTGCTTGCAAATACCTCCTGCGCCTCTTCGGTAATGCGCCCGGCAATCACCACCTCGAGAAAGATCTCGTTCATCTTCTGCGCCAGCTCTTTGTCGACAACACCGTTGACCGCAACGACCCCGCCGAAGGCCGATACCGGGTCACACTTGAGAGCTTCAGTGTAGGCATCCGGCAGATTGCCGCGGATCGCAAAGCCGCAAGGGTTGCCGTGTTTGACGATGCAGACCGCATTCTCTTCGCCGAAAGCCGCGGCTATCTTTACCGCCCCGCTTATGTCGGTTAGGTTGTTGAAACTAGCTTCACCCTTGAGTGTTTTGAAGTTTTTGGAGTAGAAGTCGTCGAACTCGTAGAGCGCACCCTTCTGGTGAGGGTTCTCACCATAGCGGGTGTTGAAGACCTTTGAGCCAACCACAAACTGTTTCTCTCCGAAACCTTCGTTGAAGCGGCGGTTCATGTAGTTTGCTATCATACTGTCGTAGGCGGCCGTATGCTCGAAAGCCTTTATCATAAGGTTGCGGCGCATCTCGAGAGTGTTGCTACCACTCTGCAGAGCCTCCAGCACCGCAGCGTAGTCGCCCGGGTCGGTCACTATGACAACGCTGTCGAAATTCTTCGCCGCACTGCGAACCATAGCCGGCCCGCCGATATCGATGTTCTCTATGATCTCCTCGAAGTCGTCGGTTCTCTCTATCGTCGCCTTGAACGGGTAGAGGTTGACGCAGACCAGGTCTATGGCCTCCACACCGAGCTCTTTGGCCTGATCCAGGTGGCTCTGCCTGTCGCGCCTGTGCAAAATACCCCCGTGAATGTAAGGGTTGAGAGTCTTAACACGCCCCTCGAAACACTCCGGAAACTTCGTAACTTCGTCTATCTCGACGGCATCTATGCCGTTATCTTTAAGAATTTTATAGGTCCCGCCCGTAGAGACTATCTCGTAACCGAGCTCCTCAAGCCCCTTGGCGAACTCCACCACTCCGGTTTTGTCGCTGACACTTATCAATGCACGCATGAACGTTCCTGTCAAAAAGATTTTCGCGATTATACCGTTTCGGGGTTTATGCGGAGGTTAGAGTTGGCTAAAGGCCATGTTTGCAGCATCACAGACCAAGGGAATTTTTAGGCGGAAAATCCCATATGGGGTCTTTTCATGAAAAGATGAAGGTCTCTTAGACTGTTTTGGGTTGAATTTTTTAGAGGTGAAATTGCATTTTGTTTATAAATTTGGACCGCTAAAATAGAGGGCCGACAAGTCGATAAGTATCGCTTGGACCCTTTACTTTTTCATGCTAATCTTTTATGGATACTCTTGATGACAAAGTTCACTCCATGTACAACAACCATCTTCAACACCGAGATTCTTGAGAGCTTCATCGAATGCCCGGTAGTGCTTGTAACTTCCGTCACGTAAGAAGTTGAATACCGTAACAACATCTGTAGCGTTTTCACTTTCCGCTATAGCAATATCTATATCCAGGTCAGAGATATCTGTCACTTCAACAATGCACCCCACCTTCAATGCATCCACCTCAGACTCCGAACCCAGTGCCGTCAACTCATCGTAAAGTGCTTGTATGGCTGAGATATCGTAGACGCCAGCCTCCATAGACTCTATCGGAGTATTGATGTAACCAAGCGACGGCAAATCTACATTTGTAAACTCGATAGTATCATCCGACATATATTTCTGTATCAACTCTTGCACGGCTGTAATATGTTTGTATTCAGACTTTGTAGCAATATTGGAAAACTGCTTCGTACCGAACTTTGTATACAGATAGTTATAGACATCATAGGCCAGTCTCTCTTCGTTTCCCATATAAGAGAGCGTATCTACAAGCTCTTGGGAAAGTGTAGATGCCGGGCCGTCTATAGCGGCCTGCACTTCAGCCGGCAACTCTCTGCTTGTGACCTGTACATTGTCGATGCTCCCGGAACTTCCACATCCACTCATCAGCACCATCGCCGATACTGCAACCAAGCCCAATACTTTTCCACTCTTCATATACGCTTCCTTAATGTTTTGTATAATTATGCTCAATTTGTGTTAGCCGATCGTTACCATGGTGCCTAAGATGCCCACAGGATGGGCAGAATATTACGGCTAACGGCTTATGGAAACGCCTATGGAGATTTTATTGACATTATGGTTGTAGTCTATCAGGCTCTCTCCGTAGCCGTTGAATGTTTTGATGTAGAGAAAAAGGTCGTTCTCTTCTCTTGCGGGAAGAGGGTAACTGTAGGTAAATTCCGTGGAGCACCGGCTTATTGATTCACCCGGCCGGAAAGTCAATTTGAAAAGATGCTCTTCATATGGAAGTATAAATTGGACCTGACCGTACCCGAGGTAGTCTATCAAGTCAGGGTTGTAGTCGACAAAATCAGGCAGCCTGTACCAGAGCTCCAGCTTGGTAATCAGGTTTCCGGTCTGAAAAAAAGTAGAGACAGAGACTCTGTTCCAGCTGCGTTCAGACTCTCCGCCGCGCCCGTTGGATTGATGTATCAACGCTATTTTAAAGCCTTTGAGAGCTCTGTTTTTCAAAACTCCATACGTCGGAATGATACCGAAAAGCTCCGGTTGATAGTTTGACTCTCTGAAATAGGCAGATTTTGCATATAGCTGCCACCATGACCTTTGAGTATATCCGAAGCTGTAGAGCCCTCCCAGCCCGAAAATGTTCGATGCGAAATCGTACCGGACGCTAACCTGAAACTCGGTTTCGATATTCTTTGTCTCGTGCCCTTCGGTAGGTGTGATGTCACCACTGTAACTGTAGCTTACCGGCAGAAAATAGTTCGCTTTGTAGGCTCTCAGGTTAAAAGAGGAGTATGCAATGGACGCAATAGTCTTTTTGGAGGTCCCGTTAATCTCCAGGGATTCAACCAGGTGCTTTTTTACCATTTGGATATTATCATCCGCGGGAAGCTTCGATACAAAAGGTAAAACCAGGAGACAGAGCCCCGACAAAATCAGCTTCATCCAGACCGTTCCGATCAATCTACAAGCTCGATTACCCGCTCTTTGTTCTCAAAGATTGTCTTGACCATCTTCTGAAAACGGGTAGGGAAAGAGGCCCTGTCCTCTTCGGTTGCGTTGTCACCTATGGCACTCATAAGTATCTGCATAGGATTCACCAGCCTCTGGGGATGGTAATTGACTCCTATAGACGCCCCGGTTTCAATGTAGGTAAAGCGGACATCGCTTTCGATATCTGCTCCATAAAAGAGCAGCCCTCTTCTATTGAATTTTCCACCGGGAATACCGCCGAAACCGTAATTTGTCGTCGCTCCTGTAATATTTGAGAGCACACAGCCGACCACTCCGGCATTCTCCTCTTCAGGTTCACGTTTAAGCTCTACCTTTATCTCTCCACGCTTCGGTACGGTTTTACCGAAAAGCGCTTCGAGTCCCATCTGTGCCATCAGGTATGCTCCAGCAACCGTAGCGCAACTGTGTCCGGCAGTCTTGACTATATCGAGATAGGAGATCTCTATTATCCCATCATCGTTTACACCTAAAAACCTGGCCAACTCATCTTGAAGAGTAATACTCTCAACCTCATCGAAAAAACTTTGGTACTTCATCTCTTTCTCCTTTCAAACAGATGTTGTGTAGAGCCTGACGGCAGGAACCGTATGCGGGGCAGGTTCCGCCATATCTGCATGCTCTTCAAAAAATTTACTGCAGCACCTGGTTTCAATCAACCATACTCTGAATCAGGTTTATAATATGCTCCGCCTCCGCGGGAGAGATTTCACCGCTCCTGTAATATAGAACCTCTGAGTTCCTGTCCACTATCATGACATTCGAAGCCTCATCTTCGAGCCGCCACTTATCGACCAGATACTTTCTCCTGTCGAAAACAAAAACAGTGTTTTTCAGCTCTTTCTGCTTTTTGGACAACATCGACTCCAGTACGAAATCGGGCATCCATGTGGCGGCAAGGTTGACTATGGCGACAGTGGGAAACGGTTTTCCTTCGGTAGCCGACCGTTTCAGCCTGTCAAACAGAGGCTGCGTCTCTTTTCTCCTGTCCGGGTCCATATAGAGCAGAAGATGCACCCCGGACTCGAGGGTTGAAGAGTCCCAGGATTTGCCGTCACTCGTACCGCCGTTCTCTTTTTCCAACACTACATGCGGAAGCCTCTCACCTATATTTACGGCATGTGCGGCCACCAAAACAGATGTCAAAACCGCTATTATCCACCTCATCTACATCTCCAATATCTTCTCTTCTTTAACCGTCCAGATAAATACCATCGGGATAAACACAAGGGTCATGAATGTACCGACCACAAGCCCTCCGATAGCCACTGCACCCAGGGGAGCGAGCCTCTCCAGCCCTATAGCCGCACCCTGGGCAATAGGAAGCATACCCACAGAGACGGCAAAAGCCGTCATAAGAACAGGACGGGTTCTTATCTTTATGGACTCGAGCATCGCTTCCCGCTTATCTTTCCCGGCCCGTATCTGCTCGATTGCAAAATGGATAAGAAGAATTGCGTTGTTTACTATAATTCCTGAAAGCAGCATAAATCCCATCATTGCAGGCATCGATACATGGTAGCCTATGGCGAGCATTGTCCATGATGCGCCTATGACCGTAAGAGGAATGGAAAAAAGAATCATCAAAGAGATCTTTATATTTCCGAACATCACTATCAATGTCAAGAATATAAGCACTACCGCGGTTATAATTGCCCCTATCATACGCTCCGCGGAGGCTTTGAACTGCTTGATATCCCCTATCTGCTCCAAAGTTACACCTTCGGCCAGTTGCACACCTTCGAGCTCTTTTTCGAAGTTTGCCATAATATGGGAAATCGCGGCCTTTTCCCTGTCTCCGTAAACCTCCAGAGTATACTGCAGGCCTTCACGCGTAATAAGGCTAGGCTCTTTGTGGGTTGTTAAAGTCGCTATCCTGTTCAACGGAATTTTGCCCGTCGGAGTATCTATCAACATACCCAAAACGGTTTCGAAATTGTCTATCTGCTCTTTCGGCAACCAGACCCTGACTGTATAATCCATGGCGTTTACCCTCGGAAAACTGGCCACAGGTGCTCCTCGAAGCGCAAGCTTCAGTTGTGTTGTAATATCCGATCGTTTCAACCCGTACCGGGCGGCTTCCACCTCATCTATGACAAGGTCGTATACAACTTTGTCCATATCCCAGGTAGTTGCGGTAGAGACGATTCCTCTCGTGTTGTCAAGTGCCTTTTGCACCTTTTCGCCCGCTTCCGGAAGAGCTTCGATATTGTTACTGCTCAGTTTAGCATCCACACTTGCACGGATACTTGAGAGTGCCGTAGCTCCGTACGGCGTCACCTCCAGATATTTTACATACGGAACTTCGGCAATAGCTTCCCTCAACGCTTTGGATATCTGCCAGATATCCTTCTCTCTTTCGTATCTGTTGACATATGTTGCAGCAATTGAAATATGATCGATTCCGGAGCCGGAACCTATACTGAGTACTCCCGCTTCGGAACCGATGCTTCCGGATACACGCAACACCTTACCCTGGTCATAGATTATCTTGTTGACCCTTTTCATAACCTCTTCCGACTTTTCAATGGGAAGGTTCGAGTCTGTGGTGATTTTGATATTTACTACACCCGTATCCATAGGCGGCATCAGCTCCTGGCCAACTACCGGCATCACCAGTTTCACAGAGGTGACAAAGAGCGCTATGAGTGCGAATATGGAGAGAAAACCCAGCTTTTTGGAGTCGGTGATGATCCTGACTAACGAAGCGAAGAAGCTTTGAATGTAGTCGTTCGACTTCCCGATGATTCCGTGGAACCACCCTTCGACTTTAAGGAGCAAAGGATTTTTTATCGCCAGGATATACAGAGAGAGAAGCGGTACAGCTACAATGGAGATGACGTATGATGCCAAAAGCGCCAAAAGCAGTGTGCCTACCAGCGGTGCAAACACAGTTTCCGGGTATCCGCCTACAAAAAGCATGGGTGCCAGTGCGATCATAGTGGTAACCGTTCCGGAGAGGTCGGCGAACATAATCTCTTTGGTACCGTCAAATACAGCGGAACGGATATCTTTTCGAAGCTCACGATAGTGCCTCTCGATATTCTCCATAACCACGACGGTATCGTCAAGCAAAAGCCCGAGGGCCAAAATTATCGCCGTGAGTGTCACCACGTTGAAGTCGATGCCCACCAGCCACATCAAAGCTATGGTAGAGGCGTATACCAACGGTATCGTTACAAGCACCACAAGTATCTGTCGGAAAGATGCAAGGAATAGAAAAACGACAATCGTGGACATCACAATAGCATCGCGCAGGGATTCGAACATGTTAATAGTGCTTTGCACTATCGTCTCTTTTTGCGTGTCGCTGATTTCGAAGTCGATATTGGGGTACCTGGCTCTGAATTCGGAGAGCATCTTCTCCACTTTGTCAATAGTCTGTATGACATCTGCGGAGACGGAGCGCTGGATAGAGAGAGCTATGGCCGCTTTGCCGTTGCCGAAATAGGCTGCAGAGTTTTCGTAGTGACCGAAATAGATATTTGCGATATCTGATAGCTTAATATCCGAAGTGACCGGCAAAGATTTCAGCCTCTCCACGCTGTCACGCTTGCCCTGCGACTTGAGAAGGTATCTATGGTCTTCGTTGCTGACGAAGCCGACGGCATATTCGTTGTCGCTCTTCTGTATGGCGGCAATGACACTCTCCAGCGAGAGGCGATACCTGTCCAGCTTCTCTTTGTCTACGATGATCTGAACCTCTTTCTCGTATCCGCCGAATATATCTACATTCGCTACCCCTTCCGTTTTCAGCAGAGCATGCTTGATATCACTTGAAGCGATATCCCTTATATCTTCCAGTGTCAACCGAGCATCTTTTTTGGGCGACATGGCTACAACCAAAACAGGGGCTGTAGCCTCAGTGATTTTAATTATCTGGGGCTCTTTGATATCTTCCGGCAGTTTCGCCCGGATTTTGGAGATAGCGTTGGTTACGTCGTTCACCGCGGTGTCTATGTTTTTGCTGTACTCGAACTCAGCACGTATCACCGTAACTTCATCGATAGTGGTGGAGTAGGCGCGGCGTATCTCATCGAGTGCATAGAGCTCCTCCTCGACAGGTACGGCGATATTGCTCGCCATGGTTTTCGCGCTGGCACCCGGCTCAACAATGACAATTGCGACCTCAGGATAATTCGAGTTCGGAAAAAGGTTGCGATGGATCTTCCCATATCCCAACATCCCCGCCATCACGAAGAGTGCTAGAAAAGAGATGATTATATGGGGCTTGCCGAGTACCCTCTCCACCCAGCTGGGAGAGCCGTGCGCGGAAGATTCACTTCTCATCTGTCTCTCCCAGAACGTTTACCCTGTCGAGCGCCTGGAGTTTTGTAAGTTTTGCCTCGCTGCCGAGTGCGATGAAGCCCTTGGGGCAGGGAGTGACGATCACCCTCTCTTTCGTCTCTATCTCGACATCTACCCGTGCAGGAGTGAACCTGCCGTCATCGTAAACCATCACATATGTACCCTCTTTTTTATGCAAGAGAGTTCCGGCAGGCAGTATACACCCCTCCAGTTCCCTGGTCAGAACATCGATGTAGATAGTTGTTCCGGTCGGATAGGAGAGCTTTTCAGAAAGAGTCACTTCCGCTGCAACGAGACCGTTTTTGGCGGATGGGTATATAGACTTTACATACCCTATTTCTCTATTTCCGAAAAATACTCTCTGGCCCCCGGCAATACTCTTTTTTTCATCCGGCGCAAATGAGAAGAGCAGCTTTTTCCCATGGTCGCTCATGGCGATGATGGGCTTCCCCGCCGCCGCCAGATCCCCCTCATGCAGCAGGACACTCTCTACAACACCGTCAAAAGGTGCGACTATTTTCAAATAGCCCAGCTGATGTTTCAACTGCGCAATCTTCTCTTTTGTATTCTCAAGTGCCGCACGCTTCAACTCAAAAGTCACTTTTGAAATCTCCAGCTTCTCTTTCGAGATCCCGCCTATCCGATAGAGCTTTTCATTGCGCTCATAGATACTCTGTGCAAGAAGGGCGTCGCTCTCCTGCGCCTCCCGTGCAGATTCGAGCGCTTCAATATTCGACTTTAGTTCAACCGAATCTATAACCACCAGAAGGTCACCCTTCTTTACCTTTTGCGCCTCTTCCACCAAAACCTTCTCCACGTAACCTGCAAGCTTGGTAGATATCTTGATGCTTTTGTCGGAAAGAACCTCTGCCAGGAAAGATAGAGAGTTTTGAAGCACCCCATGCTCCGCCTTAGTAACCTCCACGCTTATTTCGGCCGTTGCGGGCAGCGGTTCATTGGCAACTTCCTCTTTTCTCTGTTCGAGCAGCCCTTTTCCTTTTATTCCCAAAACGACCACGGCCAATATCGCAACCGCCGTAATGATCAATTTTTTATTTTTCACTCACTCACCCCCTTTTCCAGCAGATACTCAAGGTAGTATTTACTCTTCTGATAGTTATAGCGACTCTCAATCAACTTTGCACGCACAAGTTGCGTCTGTGACTTTGCAAGGAGAAGGTCGTTCAGCGTCGAGACATTGCTCCTGTAGCGTACCTCCTCAATCTTCTCACTCTTTTCAGTCAGCTCCAGCCGGGAGAGATCACCCATATAGCGGGCGTAGCTCTGCTCCATCTTGGAAACGGCCTGAGTGAGTAGTTTCCGTAGATCAAGAAGGGTCTGCTCCTTCTTGAAAGCCGCTTCAATCTTTGCAACCCTGGCCTGTTCTACCAGAATATCCCGTTTTCCGAAATCGAAAATATTCCATTTTATATTTACTCCGACCTGCCAAAGGGTTTCATTGCCCCACTCGTCCGTCTGTACATCTTTACCGTAGTTTTTTCCGGCAAAACCTGAAAAGTTCACCTGCGGCAGCTTTCCAGACTCACTCTTTTGTATCGCTTTGTCAGCCTTACGCAAAGCCATATCTTCCACCTTGACCTTTGCCAAACCTTTCGCCTCTGCATACAGCCTCTCTATAGAGTAGAGAGGCTTTTTCAACTCTATATCCAAAGGTTCGACTCTTTCCACCTCTTTGCCGACCAAAGCGGAAAGGGCCGCTCTGGTAACCTCTATATTGTCGGCAAGCACCTCTGCCTCTGTCCGGGCGGCCTGTTCGTTCGACTCGGCTTTGAGCAGATCTATGGCGGCTTTTTTTCCTAGTTCAACCTCGTAGGCGATCTGTTTCCTCAACGCTGTAAGAGCATCCTTGTATGCGATCTGTGCCTCCAGCATCTCACGCTGCGCCAATATTGAGAGATACAGTGAGCGCACATTGTAGACCAGTTGCTCTTTTGTGAGCTTCAGCCTGATGTCGGACATCCGCTTTGCAATGTCACTTATCTCTATCTGCCTGGTCTGCGCAAAACCTGTAAACAGCGGCACCGAGTAGGCCACACCTGCATAGAAAATATCTTTTGAGGCGGTTACAGGTGCACCTGTGCCAAGTGTAGCCGGAGTAAGCGGAGCCAGAGTCCGGGCAAAGTTGTAGTGAGTAAAGTTGCCGGTAAAGTCTAGCTCACCATATTGCTGAGTACGGCTCTCTTTACGCTTCAAATCGGAAAGCTCTATCTGGGCACGACCCTCTTTGACTGCCGTGTTGTGGTGTATCGCATAATCCGTCAACTCCTCGAGTGTAGCCGCAAAAACCGAAGCACCTACAATCAGCAGAGTGAAAAACATCTTCATGCCATAAACTCCTTCCATGCCGTAATCGTATGCCTCCGGGCCGCTTTGAAAACCTTGCGAACAGAACGGCTAAAAACAGGGTACAGATATTTCACAAAATATGTCGGTATCCTGGTTTGAGCTGAAACAGCGGCCGACAAACGGCACCGGCCGGCCGGGCAGGCCGCCGAAAAGGCCACTTTTTTTTCTATAGTTTGAATCCCCACGGAAAGCAAACCGGGCCAGATATATAGATTTTGTTCAATGCCGCTCAATGCTTATGCCCCGAGGAGGACTTTTTTGTTTTAAGCGCAGGAAATCTGTGAGTTGCGAATTTTGAATGGCAGTTCACACAGGCATTGTTCATTTTGAAAAAGTAGAAGTTGGCAAGCTCGGCATTTCTATTTTTGGCAACATGCACGAGCATACCGGCATCTTTATGAAAAGAGCTGTCCAGCTCTATAAAAGAGGTCGGCAGCTTGCTGTGCAGCTCTTCAGCCTGCTCTTTTGTAAGTTTCTGCTTCAGGATATAGCTCTCTTCTATCTTTTTCGCTATCTTTTCGATTCCGGACCAGTTACCCGAAGCCAGCTCAGGTACAAGCGACATCATCCCTTTTTGCAATGCTTTCATCTCCTGCGACAGGAGCTCTCTAAGCTCCGGAGAGAGCGCTTCAACCCCGGTTTGGGTGTGTACCCTGTCATGTGCCGTATGATGTGTCGAGTGATGTTCTCCCGCATATGCGGAGATTGTAGCCGCCGCAGCCAGCAGCACCATGGAGCTCTTTATGGCTTTCTTCATTACGATCTCCTCTATCTGTTTTTTTATTGATGTTACTCAAAGCTCGAGCCAAGCCCAACCTTTGGCGGGGACCGGCCGTCCCCTGCACCCCCCTGAAGCTTCGAAATCACAGATTTCGAGATGACGTTACGCTTTTTGCGTAATATCTGTCTTCGATGGATGCAAAGCTTGAGCCAAGCCCAAGCTTTGGCAGGGACTGTACGTCCCCTGCACCCCCCTAAAGCTTCGAAATCGTAGATTTCGAGATGACGTTACGCTTTTTGCGTAACGTCTGTTTTTACAATGGAAGCAAACAGTTTCAGTGCCGCAAACGCTGCTAAAAACCGCCGCTTCGAGATAGATTGTACCAGCAATAACAGCAGGGGCGAAACACTATGAACTAAAAATATCCGATTTTTCGGAAAACGTCTCAACATGTTACTCTCCCACATAGATTTGCACCGCGATTTTGCGACAACATACTTCCGTTCACACTCTCGGCCCAACGGGGCGGCGAAACCACCCTATATAAACTCTTCGGCCACCTGTGTTTTTGTGACAACTTTTCTGTTTTCTATGGAAAGTATCTTGTCGCAATATGGAAGAAGCCTGCTGTCGTGAGTTACCATTACGATAGCCACGTTTCTCTCTTTGGCGATTTTTCGCAGCAGTTTCACAACGCTGACGGCACGGCTCATATCGAGGGCCGCGGTGGGTTCGTCCGCCAGTATGATATTGGGGTCGTTGGAGAGCGCCCTGGCGATGGCTACACGCTGGTTCTGACCTCCGGAGAGCTGACTCGGCATACTGTGGGCTTTTTCGGATATATCGAAGTAGTCGAGAAGTTCCATAGCTTTGGCTTCCGCATCTTTTCTGGACATACCGTTGGTGGTGGGAATGAGGATGACGTTTTCAAGGACATTCAGAAACGGTATCAGATAGTGAGCCTGAAAAATGAACCCGAGTTTTTCACGGCGTATACGCCTCGTGTCGGGTATACTCCAGTGATCTTCATCCCAGACAAGATCGTCACCGAGCCATATCTTGCCGCTTGTAGGTTTTTCGACGCACCCAATCATCATCAAAAGCGTCGTTTTTCCGGCTCCGCTCGGCGCCACCAACGCGGCGAACTCACCCTTTTTCACCTCCAAAGAGGCATATTCAAGTACGCGCACTTCCGAATCACCCTGACCGAAAATTTTACTCAAACCTTCGACTTTTATTCCTATCTCACCCGAACCGTTTGCCGCTTTACCGTCCACTATCATCCTCCGATTGCCTGTCGTTCATCTGCTTTTATCGCCTTGTAGACACCGAACAGGCTGGCTGCCAAAGAAGCCAGTAGTATAACTCCGAACAGTCCCCATGCGTCAGATAGTTGCAGAACTACACGCTTCGGAAACTTGTCCCATATGGCGTGCGAAAAAAGGTTGCCGAAGATAAAAGCGAGAATTCCCAGAACGAAGGTCTCCTGCATAATCATTTTCATAATCATCAGATTGGGTATACCCACAAGTTTCATTATGGCGATCTCTTTGATCTTCTCAAGTGTCATCGTATAGATGATAAGTGCGATAATGATGCTCGATACGACAATGAGAATCACCGTGAACATACCGATCTGCTTCTTCGCCATCTCGATAACGTTGACCGTGAGAATCCACCGTTCCTGTTCGTCCGTAAAGACACTCAGATGCTTCCAGCGCTCTATATTTTTTGCCACTGCATTCGGGTCATACCCGGGCTTGAGCGTGGCAACAACTGCATTGACAAGGTGGTTGTCGGCCTCCACATTCATTCCGCGGGCTCTGTCGTTACGTATTCTAGGGTTGGAGTATAGAAACTGAAGCTTCTGCGCATCATCCAGACTAAGATAGATAACCGGCTCTCCTCCGGATGAGACGGCACCTCTCGTAATGCCGACTACCGTATAGACATCACGCCCCATCGGTATCTTGTCACCGAGTCTAAAGCCAAGTTTTTCGGAAACGACAACCTCGTAATGCGCCTTTTCAATTTTTCTGCCTGCGACGAGTCTGTCGGGATTGATCGGCAAAATTTCTCCGAAAGGGTCGTAGCCAACGCTGTAAATGCGCTTCATCTGCCCGTCCGGAATGCGTATCTGAAACCCCATAAAAGCGAGAGCCGCCGTCTTGTCGACCCCCTGCTGGGCTTTGATCGTGTTTTTCAGGTCTTCATGAATACGGGAACTCTGTGCAAACGGCCCCAGGGTCTCATCCTGCACTATCCACAAGTCCGCTCCGGTATCGTCAAGTAACACCTGGGCATCTATGACCATTCCCCTGTATACACCGATCATGATGAGTACGATACCGAGCAGCATCCCTACCCCCATCGCCGTAACCAGGAATTTAAGTTTGGCATGGGCGATATCTTTGAAAGCGAGGTTGATCATAGATATATTCTCGCACCTTCGCGAAGCGGCTTTTTCCGAGGTGCCGGGACCAGGACTTTGACCCCGGCCTCCACCCCCTTAACGGCAGCTTTTTCGCCATTTTCGGCAAGGACCTCTACCTTTTTGAAGCGGGCCCTGCCGTTGTCATAAATCCACAAACCGCCATGTACCAATACCTTGGTCGGCACAACTACCGTATTATCGAGCTTACCGACGCCGATCGTCGCTTCAGCCTGCTCATTGAGAAAAAATGGCTGCGGCAGTCTGTCGAAAGCAACATCCACTATGCGCTCCTCTGTAACCGGATCGCTTTTGGGTTCAATGCGTGCCACATACCCGCTCATAGCAGTTTCTGCTTTGGAACGGAGTCTTATTTCTGCTTTTTGGTGCGGTTTGATCGCACCCGCTCTCCTCTCGTCTATATTGATTCGAACCCATACATCACCTGGCCTCACTATAGTTATGACGGACTGCTGTGGTGCAATCGTCTGGAACCTACGGGCATCTTTGGAGACCACGTAGCCGTCGAAAGGGGCATAGATAGTCAGGCGTGCGATCCGCTGCTTGATGGCGGATGCATTGTACCTCGCCCTTGCCGCTTCGGCGCGGGCTGACTCTATCTGCGCTTTTGCAGTCTCTACCTGGGCCGTAATCGCCTCGAGATCGGCTCGAGCCTTGTCGTACTCGGCCTGTGCGGCGAAACCCTGTGCCTTCAGTTTCTCATACCTCTCGAAGGTGATTAGAGCCAGCTCTCTTTGGGCAGAGAGACCTTTCAAAGTTCTCTTTGCCGATTCGATCTCGAAACTCGCCTTTTTCAACGATGCTTCAGCCGCAAACAGCTGCTCATGAAGATCCACCGGGTCCAGTCTGGCCACAGGTTCTCCTTTTTTCACCCATTCTCCCTCGCTTTTTGTAACTTCCAGGAGCCTGCCTCCGGTACTAGAACATACCGGGAAAAGATCTTTGGCACCGACTGTTCCGGTACCGAAAACAGTTATTTCCATACTTCCCTTTTCTGCTTCTACATATTCGTAAGTAGATTTCGGGATATATACTTTCTGATAGAACAACCATGCCGCCGATAAAGCTACTACCGCATAAAGCGCCCATCTTACCCACCTATTTCCCATTCAAATACTCCAGTCTGAAAATGGATGATGCACGGGCATAAAGAGCACTCAAAAGCCCAAGCCTGGCATCGAGCCAGGCCGCTTCGGCATCAAGTACCTCCACATACGTCCCAAGCCCGGCCTTGTAACGTGCATTGAGCAGTCTTTTCGTATCTTCCATGGCTCTCTCCTGTGCTTTTCTCGCTTCGATGCGCCGCTGCGACTCCTGTAAATCCGCCACAACTCCTCTATACTCCTCTACGATCGCCCGGCGAGTACTCTCATCCTGCTCCTTGGCGAGCATTTTCGCAATCCTTGCCTTCTGGGCTTCCGCACTCAGCTTTCCCCCGCTGTAAAGCGGCAGGCTGTAGCGCACTCCCAGAAGTGTCGTGTCGTAATTGGATAGACTCTCTACATGCGTCGCTTCCGCCACGGCATCGATGCTTCCCCATTTGGCTCCATCCGCCGCTTCTGCGTCAAAACCGGCCGCCTCCAAACTCTTTTTGGATATACGAAGGCGAAGATTTTGCGATAGGGTAGCATTCAAGTCGCCCGCAACCGTACTCTTTTGCATAAGCACATCTTTGTCAAACTCGGTCTCTTTGGAAATTTCCAGGCCGGTAAGCTGTTCGAGTGCCACCCTCGCCTTCTCATAGGCGGCGCGCGCCTGTGCCAAGCCGTCTTCGGCCTCTTTTACACTGGCATAGAAGCGGCTCTCGTCGGCCTCTGTCTTCAACCCCTGTTCGTAGAGTGCCTGCGCCTGATGATAGAGCGCCTCTTTGGCCGCAAGATCTTTTCTTCTTGCCTCCAAGGCCGCTTTCTGCACCAGGAGCAGCGCGTAAGATATCTTTACACGGTAGCGCATAAGCGCTTTCGCATCCTCGTAGCTCAACTCTGAAATCTCTCTTCTTTTTTTCGATGCTTCTATACGGCCGGCAGTCTGGGAGAAGTCGTAAATCTTTTGGCGCACCTGCAGTCCGACGCTCCATCCGTCGCTGTCTACGGTATGAAACTGCCCCGACTGCGGCATCACATAGGTGCGCTGCGGATCGTATTCGGCCGATAGAGACAGCTGCGGCAAACGGCCGCTCTTTTGCGAAGTCACACTCTCTTTCGCCTGCTCTGCTTTGTATAGGCCCGCCTTGACATCAGGATGGGTCTCAAGCGCACTCTCGATGCATCGCTGAAGAGTAAGCGTCTGCGCCCACAAAGGAGCAAGCAGAAGAGAGAGTACAAGAAGAGAGCGCTTCATCTAGAAACGGCCTCTTCCCATTCCGCCGCCCTGCGAACGCATCCGGCTGCGCTGATGGTTCAAAAACTCGTTTTTGTCGATAACACCGTCACGATTGACATCGATATCGCCAAACTGCGGAGCGTTACCGGCATTGCGCATAGCCCTGCCCTCTGCTGCACGTTTTTCCATGCGCTCCTGCTGTGTTTTCTGAAACTCCTGCCTGGTGACTTTTCCGTCTCCATCTCTGTCGAAATCGGCAAATGAAGGCATTTGCGCCCCCTGCCCTGCAAATAGTGAACCCGCTACGGCCAATGAGGCTATCCATACTGTAACTCTCATCTTTCTCTCCTTCTCTATGAAAATCTGATATCGGCTAACAGCGCAACATCAGTGAAAATTATCTACACTGCACAGTGTCATATAAATTGTCCCATAAGGAGATTAACGCATCGTTAAGATAAAAACTGTTCCACTCTCTTTGCCGCTATTTACATCGATCTCAATCCGCATTGCCATGGCGAGCCGTTTTACGATATCGAGCCCCAGACCGCTGCTTCCGCTCCCGCTGTAATCCCTTTCGAATATCTTGTCAGGCTCTTCGATACCCTTACCGCTGTCTTCGATGATGAGCGAGCGGCCGCGGCTGTAGATTTTTACATACCCGCCCGGGCGATTGTAGCGGCAGGCGTTCGAGATGATGTTTTGCAACATCTGTTTCAGCGCTTTCGGATTTACGGTGGCGGAAAAGCCTTTGCAGTCGACAATGAATGTGATATCTTTGTATAGCGGCCTTTGAACCTCTACAATCTCGTTGACAATACCACACAGTTCGGTCCGCTCCATCTGAAAAGTCTTCTCTTCTAGCAGAATCGTCAGGTTTTCATGCAGTTCGGAGATAGTATGCACACTCTTGCGCAGTCGTTGCAGCACGCGTGTCTCCTTCAGCCCGGGCATCTGCTCCAGTAGTGTAAGGTTGAGTTTTATGGAGGTAACCGGGGTGTTTAGATCGTGAATCAGATCTTTTGAGAAGCTGTCGAGCAGTTCGATACTCTCCTCCAGCGGCTTTATCGCGTTTTTAGCCAGTCTGTAGCTGAGCAGACCGAAAATGAGCAGAAGCAGAAACTGCGTCAAACCTATGCGAAGCTTGAGCTCCCCGATCGTCTCTTGATAAGAGCGTATCGGCTTACTCACTTCGAGGTACTTGTCGCCGAAACGCAGCGGTATGAGTTTGACGAAGCGGCCCCCTTCGATTTTGAAGTTGCTGATGTCGATATGGCGGTCTCCCGTCGGCACGAACCTGTAGCTGTAATCATCCGGGAATTCGTCGGGCGGCCCACCCATCTTTATGTGACGGGCAAACTCCAAAAGCGAGAACTCTTCATTTTTGAGCAGATGCGCTTTGGACTGTTTGAAATAGAAAAAACCAGCAGCCACCACCAGCATCGCAACGCTTGCGAAGTACATGAGAAAGAATTTCCAGAAAGCCTGTTTTTCATGCTCTCTCAAGACGGTATCCTATCCCCTTGACGGTCAAAACCGGCAAGCCCAGTTTTCGAAGCCTAGCGATATGGACCCTCAAGGCCCCTTCGCTTCCCTCGGCGCCGTCACCGAGAGTCTCTAGTAAAAAATTTTTCTCGAGAGTCTCCCCTCTATGCTGAAAAAGGAGTCTGACAAGCCTCAGCTCTGCCGGTGGCAGTGGAATATATTCCGCCTGCCTGTAGAGTTCATTCTTGCCGATATTGAAACGAAACTCACCTACCGTAATCTCATCGGAGCGGGTATGAAACGCTTTGCGCAGCAGAGCATCTATCCGAATGAGCAGCTCATCGAAATCGAACGGTTTTTTCAGATAATCGTCCGCACCGGCATCGAAACCCTGAGCCAGCGAAGATATATCCGTCCGTGCCGTAATGAAGATGGCGGGGGTGGTAATACCGGCATCTCTCAGCCCCTCAAGAAGTTCAAACCCGTCGATACCGGGTACGTTTACATCCAGAATCAGCAGATCGAAACGTTTTTCAAAAGTGGCGTTCAACGCCTCCTCTCCCGTCACAGTATGGACAATGGTAAAGCCTCTGCTTTCAAGCAGATCTACCAGTGTTTCGGAAAGCACATCGTCATCTTCAAGTAGGAGTATTTCTGCTGTCATGGCCTCATTATAGGAAAGAGAGTGTTAATGCAACGTAAACAGTTGACCTGCTCCCCGAAATTCAAGCCATATCCAGAGTTAGAATATAACTAACAAAGGAAGCCAAACATGAAGAAACGATTTAGTGAAGAGCAGATCGTCAAAATTTTGCAGGAGGCGGAGCGGGCCGCGACAGACCAGGAGGTCATCCGAAAGCACAATATATCCGATACGACGTTCTACCGGTGGAAAAAGCTCTATGGAGGCATGGGGGTTTCCGAGGTCAAGCGGCTCAAAGAGCTCGAAAGGGAGAACGCCAGGCTGAAAAAGCTGCTGGCGGAGCAGATACTCGTCAACGATGCGCTGAAGGATGTTGTCGAAAAAAAGTGGTAAGGCCCGACCAGAAGCGTGCAGCGGTGCGGATGATGCAAGCGCACAACGTCTCGCAACGGCGGGCCTGCCAGGAGATCGGCGTGAGCCGGTCGAGTATGGTCTACAAACCGAGACAGCCCTTCAAGGACGAGGTGCTGGCCGAATCGGTCAAAGCGCTCAGCGAGAAATATCCCCGTTTCGGCTATCGCCGCATCGGTGTGATGCTGGGTTGGGAAATGAACGAGACGATCAACGCTAAGCGGATCTATCGCCTATGGACAATGCTGAACCTGCAGCTGCCGAAGAAGCGTCCCAGGCGCAGACGTCCGGGAAGCGACCCGATCAAACTGCAATCCGGGCATATCAATCATGTCTGGAGCTACGATTTCGTCAGCGACCGTGCCGCCAATGGGCAGAAGCTCAAGATTCTGGTGGTCGTAGACGAATACACAAGAGAATGCCTGGCACTGGAGGTAGCGGCTTCCATCAGGACGCACCATCTCATCGATACGCTCTCTCGCCTGATGACACTGTACGGCAGGCCCAAATTCATCCGCAGTGACAATGGGCCGGAGTTCACGGCTAAGGCGGTTATTCAATGGCTGACAGACAATGATATCGGTCCGGCTTTCATCAAGCCAGGCTCTCCCTGGCAGAACGCCTATGTGGAAAGCTTCAATGGAAAATTCAGGGACGAGTGTCTGAACAGGGAGTGGTTTTACAATCGGAAAGAGGCCGCTGTCATCATCGAAAAATGGCGAAATCATTACAATCACGAACGACCGCACAGCTCACTGGACAAACAGCCACCGGCCAAGGTTTCAGGCAGAAAATATGTCGCCTGATATACAATCAAAATCTAACTCTGGGATTGGACCTAAATTTGGGGGCAGGTCACAGTGACAAAAAGTAACTTCTATCGTCAACTTGTTCTCCTGTTCATCTGTGCATGCTCTTTATGATCGACCTTAGATAAACAGGTATACCGAACCGGACCCGTCTCAAGAATAGCGAAAATATTTAAAAAAGACCGGTCGACAAATTTTGCTTAGTCAAATAAATCCCGGAGGTCGAAGCTAAGGGCGAGATAGCAACCTTGGCCAGCCGGGGAAACGGGCAAGACCCGCTTATTCCCGAAGTCTTGGCACCCGTGCCCCCGGAGACTGCAAAGAAGGTTTCAAAAAGATGTTATGACATTCACATAACATTATCTAAAAATTGAACCTGTTACTAAACTCTTCAGGGGTAATCTTGCCGTCGCCGTTCCTGTCAATACTTTCGAAACTGGGAGCGTTGGACGCTTTACGCATAGGGTAACCGGCACTCGCCCTGGCTTGCTGTTTTTTCGCTCTCACTTCGAGCAGCTCCGTTTTGGTAATCACACCGTCACCGTTCAGGTCGAAGTCGGCAAATGTCGAGCGGTTTCTTCTTTTGTTGACACATTTACATCCTTGCCCCTGACTGTTACCTATACGAGCATTTTGAAAAGCTGCAAACTCTTCAGGTGTGATTTTGCCGTCACCGTTGGTATCAAAAGATGAGAAAGTCGGACGCTTTTGCATACCGGAACCGCAACCCATGAAGTTTGCCGGGGGATAATTGTCATACATCCATTCGGCAACTTCCTTCAGCTCTTCCGATGAAATATTTCCTTTTTGAGAAGGCATCAAGCCAAACCTGGCAATTTTTTGAGGCATACATACCGCCTTTTCTTTTGTCGGATTTTGCACGTAGTCGACTATGAAGTCGACAGCGTCATCTCTCTTTGGATAAGCCATTTTTACATGTCTCATGATACCGATCAATGCCGGGGCGACCATATCGGCTCTGTTTGACGGTACGGTTTTGATATGACACATGGCACACTTCGCATCATATATCTTCTCAGCATCCACCGATGCGAAAAGCGATGTCGCCATGAAAAAAGTACCCATAAGCACCACTCTTTTTTTTGTCCTCACTTTTTCTCCTTTATATTATAATTTCCAACCCTGTGTACTCAGACACACCTTATACATTTCAAAAAGTCCGACCCCGTCTACAAAATAGCACTCAAAGCCTTCTACGCAACAACTTAAAAAACTATGACAAATCATCTGAATGACAAATCACACACTATCTTCAAACAGAAAATTTCTACTGTCATTTTTCTATTATAGATAGATAGTGTTAACTTAATATAAACAGAAGACAAAATCATTCAGGTGAACCGAATATTTTTCAAGCAAGAGGCTCTAATAAACCTTAAGCAGGAAATAGACTGAACCGCAAAATGCGGTGCTCTTTAAGTAGACAATCCCTATGAGACCTTTCATGAAAAGATGAAGGTCTCTTGGGAAAGTTTGTGTAGAGTTTTGTAGAGATAAAATTACACTCCGGACTGAGTATTTGTCATTTTCTACATGCACTCCGTTCAGTGTATAAGATATTTTACATTAAATTCAATAAATTCCAGTCTTTCTAAATACTAAATCATATTTAACATACTGATCATCAATGCACTTGAGATTAAAACAAAATTCTTACATTTATATTAAAACTTTCCAGCTCTTCTTCAAGAAGAAAACACAAAGGTATATCCGTTATAAAGGTAAACCTGAATCCTTTACATTAATGGCAGTCCATATGAATATTTTTATCAAACCTCTATTCAAGGACATCTTTTCTGAAACCTTTTAATACCTTTGACCACCAGTCGAAAGTGTCATCCAAATTATCTTCAGTAACGCCATAATCAATATTTACAGGCATTATTAATGTTGGGTCACCATCACTGTCCAGATACGCTTTCCCGTATCTTTTTGTACTATTCCACCTATTTATATCTTCTAGTGAAACTTTAACACCTGACCATGAAGCTGTGAACTGTATATCATCACATTTTTTCCCGTTACTACACCCGTAAAAAACAATCCCATATTTATTTCCATCAATTCTACCGATAATAAGCGGGTCATTATCGGAATCCTTTATTAGTTTTGCACTGCCATATCCCTTCGCTATGTTTAGAATCGCTTCTGGGTTTTCAGCGGAAATAATCTCCGATGCGAACGTTGCCGGAGCAACTGCCATTGCAGATAAGCAAACTGCCGCTATTACCGAATTAAACCTGTTTCTCTTTTTCATTTACCGAGTCTCCATTACTTTTAATATCCTATAACCATTACGGCAGGCACCTGGGCGAATATGAAGTGCCTAATATCTATTCAACGAGCATTATAGCGAAAACACCATTAAATCCAGAATCCCAAATCTGGAAGCCCAGGAGAAGTCAAAGTGTCAAAAACCCCAGCCCGGTTTTATGCCTCCGGGGTCAGTTATGCCTCCCAGTCCCAGTTTTTAAAACCGGGTGATAATTTTCTGCTCATCACCTTTGGCACCTTTGGGGTCAGGTGATAACAATGGCACCTTTGGGCACCCCAGATTTGGCACCTTTGGGGTCAGGTGATAACAATAACTACCCCTTTACTCTCTTTATTATACCACTAACCGCCGGCTGAGATATATTCAGCATCTGCGCAATTTTGTGCTGTGACAATCCACTTTCGTAAGCTTTTACTATTATCCTGTTGCGCTCTTTTATATCTTTCGCTTTTAGAAGTTTACGTTCAAACTTTTTTGTATTCGGTTCAGTATCAATCCTGGGGGCATCGACCATGGAGGATGCCTTTTTCAGTTCAAGAAGATCATCTTTGTCTACAGGATGTTCAAGAAGAGCTCTTATGGACTCAATATCGTTTTTAAAGTTTTCGGCTATCCAGGACTCTTTTAGGCATTCGGGCATATTTTCATGGTCTATGAAGTATCTGTAGGAGCAGTATGGGTAATCTTCCATATTTTTTACAGCTTTTGCGTTTAGGGGGTTCTGTTCTATATATCGCATCAGTGTAAAAAGATAGCTCTCGTCTGTAACCAGCCATGATTTGTATCTGCCTTGCCAGAGGTGGCCTTGGCGTCTATATTTTTTATTGAAGTATATTGCATATGAGGAGTTGAGCTGCCGCATGAACTTTGAGAGATTCGGTTTATGTGTCTGTATCAGCAGGTGGTAGTGGTTATTCATAAGGCAGTAGTTGTGCAAAGTGACATTGAAAAAATCTTTCAATCTGCAAAGAGTTTCCATGAAGTGCTGGAAGTCCTCACTACTGTGAAAGACGACTCTTTGTTCGACACCTCTGTTTATTATATGGTAGAAGCCCGGAATTTCTATACGAGGTTTTCTTGGCATGGCACTCCCCTCTTTTCTGTCAGGTTTTCATGAAGTTTAGCGCAGGTTGGCTTATGTTATTGTTATCACCTGACCCCTATGCCGCCAATCACAGGCCGAGGAAATCTTTGGGGTGGAGAACCCCTTATGAGGTCTTTCATGAAAAGATGAAGGTCTCTTAGGCGGTTTTGGGTAGAATTTTTGAGAGGTGAAATTGCACTTTGTTTTTAAATCTGGGCTATGTTTTGTTAGGTTTCTTTAATACTTTTATATGTTTTTATCACATAATCTACAAAACTTTTGATGTGATTAAAGCTAGGAATTTTTTCAATTAAAGTTTTTACTTTCTTCTTTCTTTTATAATATTCAATACGCTTTTTTGAAACTACTTTAATTAATTCACTAAAAGGACGATCAGTGGCTTCTAAGTCAATCTGATAGATTTCATCTTTAGATTTGCTCTTACCAATATATTCAAATCCATATTTTGGTAGAATTCCTAAAAAATGATTATCTCCAGTTGAATCTTCAAATGCTGTTGCTATAATAAATTTTAAATAGGGATTATTTTCTCTTAATTCTAAAATTCTATCAATTACTCCTGCGATTAGGATATAAGGTAAATCTTCTTTATATGGTAAGGGATATTCTTTTGATGCAATTGAACCAATATGAATAAATCCCTGTTCATTTTGCTTTTCATCACTAATAATATCATTTATACTAATATCATTTTCATCTAATGAAGAGTTTTTTATTGCTTCACCTGCAGCTAATGTTATGGCTTGAACATGAATATAAGCTTTAACATCATTATTTTTCTCATAAAGTTTCCAGGATTTTTTAGAAGCATTATAACAATCAAATAAATGACTAAAGCTCATTGTTCCATTAATCTCATTTGGTTTTATATAAACCTGCTTTGCAATTTCATTAATTAAAGTTAAATATTTTTTACTTAAATTAGAATCATCAGGTAAATTCCGTAAATAAGGATATGATAATTTTTCAATTCGCTCTTTAACTTTTTTAATATTTTTCATTTTTATCCTATTTTGTAACCTAACGACTTAGCTCAGCGCCACTTTTGACTGTCAGCTGTAGCGTATTGTTAGCAGTTTTAGAATGGTATATCGTCATTGAAACCATCATCTATTTTAGCGGGTGCGGTAGTACCGAATGCTTTGTTTTCATTTTCAATAAGTAATTCCACTCCATCTGTAGTTATTGTGTATGCGAAATACTCATATTCATTCATTTCATCAGTTTCGTTTCTTCTGTCTATATATCCAAGTTTCTCTAATTTTATAATCGACAGATCAACTCTTGGGGAATTGTTCTTTAGTTCGTTTTTGACCGTAGAAATAGCATAACCATTAGGGCTTGATGTGGCTGTACCTATAAGTGTGCCTAGCACAGTAAAATCTAAGTCTGTTAGTTCGGCGCTAACATTTACTGATATTGGTTTTGGTTTTGGTGGTGATGATAACGCACTTAATGGTTGTAATTTTTCCATTTGTTTTTTGATAAGTACACATGCATGATTAACTGCTGAAGCTAAATCACCATCAGACCTATTTGGTTCATAATCTGCCGGGGTTACACCAAGTAAATCAGTTGGAAAATGAAGATCAACATCTCTTGGTTTCAATATGAAGCAACGCTCTTTGCCAATTGCGCCTATAAATAACCCAAGCTCAAATAGTACATTGTCCCTCACAACTGCTTTTTGTTTGTTTTTGATTATTGATATGTCATCAGGCGAGAAAATAAAAAGAGAAAAATCTACTGACTCTGCTTTTTTAACTAATGAATCAATAGTGTTATTGGATAATTCAAAGGTTCCATTCCGCCAAATTGTCACTTCGGCTTGGTGATCGAGATTTAAGTTTATTGCGTCAGCTATATCTAAGCTTTCTACAGATGAACCTATAAATAATCTTGGTTTTCTTTGCATGTATTTCTCTATTGTTATTTACTGCTAACGGGGCCGCGGGTCACCGATGGCTCTCTAAAAATTTTAATTTCTTGAGGGTTGCTCAATGCATCCGCTTGTTATCTGGTGCGAAGCGGCGGATAACAAGCGGGTGTTCAGCCCGCGGCCCTGTTATCTCGGACGCGCAGCGTCCGAGATAACTATTTATTCAAGGAACATTATAGCGAAATCACCATTAAAATCCAGTATTAACGGTACAAAATCATGTCCGTTAATTTTTCAAAAATATACCATTATGACGGTTTTTGAAACCTTGTGTCTGAAAAAGCTTACAATTACAAGAAATCTAATGTCCTTTTAGCCGAGATATACGGGATATATCCATTAACAAGACATTATGTTTGCTAAAAGTCTGGTACATTTGGTGATTTAGATGAATTAGAAAAAAATTGCAAGTCCGCTGGATATGTAACGAAACATCAACGGGGGCAAAAGCCCCCGCGATTTAGATGTCTTGTTCTATTATGCGTTTGAAGGTGTTGAAGTAGATATCTTTGAGGTGGTCCATCTGCATCGCTATGTTGTTTATGCGGATGGCGTCTCCTCCTGTGGTTCCTACGTTTTGACATGCGAGGCCGCGCTCTTTGGCCATTTGGGCTACCTCTTGCACGTTTTGGGGTTCAACTTCGAGAAGTGCCCTGGAGAAGCTTTCGCTGAAGATGTTTACATCTTCTCCGAGCTCTGCGTTTACCGTAGCGCCCATGTCGCCTACCGCCGCCATTTTGGCTACCGCTACGGCGAGGCCGCCGACGTTCAGGTCTTTTGCGGCTTTAAGGAGTCCTTTTTTGTTGGCTTCTATCACCAGATCCCAGAGTGCGAGCTCTTTATCGTAGTCGATTTTGGGCAGCTTGCCGCCCGTTACCTTGAAGAGCTCTTTGAGGTAGATGCTGCCGCCGAACTCTCTTTTGGTTTCGCCTATGAGAAGAAGTGTGTCTCCCTCCTGCCGGAAAGCCGAGGGGAGGACTCTGTGCTGGGATTCGTTGACGCCCACCATGCCTATGGTCGGTGTCGGGAATACGCTCACTCCGTTTGTTTCGTTGTAGAGTGAGACGTTACCGCCTGTTACCGGGGTGTTCAGTTTCGCGCATGCCTCTTTTATGCCTTCGCATCCCTGTGCGAACTGCCACATAACTTCGGGGTTTTCGGGGTTTCCGTAGTTTAGGCAGTCTGTTATGGCAAGGGGCCTGGCACCCGTCATCGCTACGTTTCTGCCGGACTCCATCACCGCCGCCGCGGCTCCGCCTTTCGGATCTATGTAGCAGTAGCGCGGGTTGCAGTCGGAGCTCATCGCTATGGCTCGGCCGTTCTCTTTTACGCGAATCACCGAGCCGTCGAGGTCTCCGCCCTTTTTAACGGTGTTTGTCTGCACCATGGAGTCGTACTGCTCGTAGACCCACGCTTTGTCTACAACCTCTATGGATTTTATGATCGTCTCGAACGCCTCCTGCTCGGAAGGTAGTTCATATTTGTCAATATCAATATCTTCTATCTCGTCGAGATACTTCGGCCTTGCCGTCGGGCGGTCGAGAACCGGCGCCTCTTCGCTTACCGGGTCTACAGGCACTTCGGCCACCTTTTCACCGTGCCAGTAAAGCTCCATGAGGCCTGTGTCTGTCACCTCCCCTATCACCGCGCAGTCGAGCTCCCACTTCTTGAATATCTCTATTATCTTATCTTCGGTGCCCTTGCGCGCGCAGATGAGCATCCTCTCCTGAGATTCGCTGAGCATCAGCTCGTAGGGGGTCATCCCCTCTTCTCTCATGGGTACTTTGTCGAGGTCCATTCTCATGCCGCTGCCGCTTCGTCCGGCCATCTCGAAAGAGCTGGAGGTAAGGCCCGCGGCGCCCATATCCTGAATACCCACAACGTAGTCCGTTTTGAAGAGCTCGAGGCACGCTTCGAGCAGCAGCTTTTCGGTGAAGGGGTCTCCCACCTGGACGGTCGGACGCAGGCTTTTGGACTCTTCGGTGAAGCTGTCGGAGCTCATCACGGCGCCGCCGAGACCGTCTCTGCCCGTTTTGGAACCCACATATATTACGGGGTTCCCGGCTCCTTCCGCTTTTCCGTAGAAGATCTCGTCGGCTTTGGCTATGCCGAGTGTAAATGCGTTTACGAGTATGTTGCCGTTGTAGCTGTCGTCGAAAAAGGTCTCACCCCCGACTGTCGGGACTCCCATGCAGTTTCCGTAGCCGCCTATGCCCGCAACGACACCTCGCACCAGGTGGCGCTGGTAGGCGGCACTCTCGTCGTTGCCCCGTACCCGCCCGAATCGAAGGGCGTTAAGGTTCGCCACCGGCCTGGCGCCCATCGTAAATACGTCGCGCAGTATGCCGCCCACGCCCGTTGCCGCTCCCTGGTAGGGCTCTATGAAACTCGGGTGGTTGTGGCTCTCCATCTTGAATACGGCCGCGTACCCCTCTCCTATGTCGATGACGCCGGCGTTCTCACCCGGGCCCTGTATGACCCACGGGGCTTCGGTGGGGAAACCGCGCAGATACTTCTTGCTCGACTTGTAGCTGCAGTGTTCACTCCACATCGCACTGAAGATGCCGATCTCGACCATGTTCGGTTCGCGTCCGAGAATCTGCTTTATATGTTCGTAATCTTCCGAAGTGAGCTTGTGCGCCTTAAGAATTTCGGCAATATCTTGCATTGGGCACCTTTTTGTAAAAATGATGCGTATTATAGAAAAAAAGGGATAAAAGAGAGGTAAACCGACAAAATGGTGCAAAAATGCGATTTTCCCTTGCACAATCTCTTTTATTCAGCTATACTTCCTGCAGAAAGATGATTTCGATTCTCGTCTTTGTGTTTTATTTTTCTTGTAGACCCCTGCGTTAGAGAGTGATAATCCCCAAAAGAGAACTTCAAAAACATACTTTTCGACCGCTCCTTACGGAGTAATTTCAACACACAAAGGTAATGCAATGGCAGATCTAATCAACGGAACGGTAAAATGGTTCAACAGCGAAAAAGGTTACGGGTTTATACAGCCTGACGACGGCGGCAAAGATGTATTCGTACACTTCCGTCAAATCAACAGCACAGGTTTCGGCCGTGTTTCACTCGACGAAGGTCAGAAGGTGACCTTCTCTATAGGTCAGGGCGAAAAAGGTCCTCAGGCTGAAAACGTAACAGCTCTTTAATCAACGTTACACCTTTTCCGGGCCAAGCCCCGGGAAACGGGATGGCCGGCCCGGCCATACAACCCACGCCCCTCTATACCTAAAACTCTCCTCTATTTGTAATCATTGTCCACGGTAACGGCTCTCGCTTTTACTATCATCTCTTTTACCGCACAGAGTTTGTCGGTATAGAAGCTTCCGAACGGAACGAGCGAAGCTACAAAGAATATTATCGACTCTCTTTTGGTGAACGGAACTTTGAGAGCGGCTTTCACAAGCTGGTATATGAACCAGATGAAAAGAATGCCGTGAATCATGCCGAATATTTTCGTGGCTACGGCGAAGCCGAAGATATACTTCAGAGGCATCGCTACAAAGAGCAGAACGAGATACGAATACCCCTCCACCTTGTTTACAAAGCGGAATCTTTTCAATTCAGACATATTTCATCCTTTTTTTGGGACGATTATATCACCCCGCTCATTAAGCGGTTTTAAACCGGACGGCGCAAAGCTCTCTTTAATGTTGCCTGAAGCTGCTCGTCATCTCTCTTTGGGTGTTACGCGCTCCAGCAGAAAGAGGCCGAAAAGTGAAGATATGGCAGTGATCATGAAAAAGAGGAAGGAGAATGTCACCCCCGTTGCCGGCTCCAGCCCAAGCCACCCGAGGCCGTAGAGAAATGTGAGCTCTCTTACACCTACACCGCCTATGGTCAGGGGAAGTACCGCAACTACGCTCGATATGAGAAACAGTGTCAGGTACTCGATAAGATAGTGCCCGGCCCCCAGGCTCTCCACGATCATCCATGCGCAGAGCAGCTGAAGAAACTGCACTCCAAGTCCCCAGAGCATCGTGGTTTTGAAAACCGGTAGGAAGGTTTTGAAAAGGAGTTTAGTCGCAAGATATGAGACAGGAAAGATAAGAGCGGCAAAAAGCAGGGAGAGCGGCAGGGCATACGGGGTTATATCTGCATATGAGCTAGCCGCAAAAAGTATACACGCATAGAGCACCAGCGCCGCAAGACCGCTGAGCCGGTCGAGCAGAACCGCCTGAAGGAGCGGCTTGACGCCGCTTTTGAAGTGCCTGTTCAGCAGGTATACCTTGTAGCCGTCGCCCCCTATTCCGCCCGGCAGAAAGAGGTTGTAGAACATTCCCACATAGTAGAGCATGAGGTTGTAGCTCTCGCTGAGTTTCAGCCCTATCGCCCTGAAATAGATATTTAGCCTGAAGGAGCTCGCTATTTTGGAGAGGTTGAAGAGTATGAAAGAGCCGAAGAGCCACAGGGGGTCGGCCCCTTTCAGCGCCTCTTTCAACTCCCCTATATCAATTTTGTGAAGGACGTACCAGAGCGCTCCCGTGGTGAAGAGAATTTTGAGAAGTAGTTTGAACTTTTTTTTCATAAACTTACAAAACAGGCCTCAGGGAGGAGGCCGAAGGGCCGTTTCAACCCTCTTTCGCCTCTTTCGACTTCCCTGTGTATATCTCTTTGATCGTGTAGGGCTTCTTGTTTTGGGACTCGAAATAGGTCCGCATGATGAGTTCGGCTATGAAACCTGTAGTGATAAGCTGGATGCCGCCGAGAGTGAAGAGGACCCCGAGCATCAGCATAGGGCGGTGGCCTATGCTCTCCCCGAAAAGTTTGAGAATCACCATATAGGCGTCTATGAGAAGACCGGCACCGAGCATAGGGACTCCGATGGTTCCGAAAAGGTGCATCGGTTTTGTACGGTACTTCTGCATAAAGAGCATAAGAAGAAGGTCGCTTATGACTTTGAAAGTGCGCCCCAGTCCATATTTGCTCTCACCGTGTATACGCGGATGGTGGCGCACATCGACTTCGGTGATCTTCGCACCGTACATCTTCGCAAGTACGGGGATGAAACGGTGCAGCTCTCCGTAGAGGCCGAGGTTTTTCGCCACCTCGTTCCTGAACACCTTGAGTGTACATCCGTAGTCGTGCAGATATACGCCCGTTGTTTTTCTGATTATGGCGTTCGCTATCTTGCTCGGAATCTTTCTAAGAAACATTCCGTCCTGTCTTTTGGCCCTTCTTCCGGCAACCACATCCCATCCGCCGCTTTCGAGTTTGGCTATCATCATCGGAATGTCGGCCGGGTCGTTCTGCAGGTCGCCGTCGAGGGTGGCTATGAGCTCACCCTTCGCCTCGTCGATTCCGGCCGCCATGGCCGTCGTCTGGCCGAAGTTCCGGTTGAAGACTATTATCTTGGTTCTCTCGTCGGCGAGCTCTTTCATTCTCTCGACCGTATGGTCGGTAGAGCCGTCGTCGACTAAAATCAGCTCGTAATCTATTCCGTGAAGAGCCTTTCTGACCGCTTCGAAAAGCGGCTTTACATTCTCTTCTTCGTTCATCATCGGGATGACAACGGAGAGTTTCATTCTTTTCCTTTTTTCATGGAGTCTATCCGTACCAGAACTATGCCGTACTTTTTGAAGATGGACTGGTACGATTCTACCTCTTTGAGTTTGGTTATCTTCGTCAGGACTATTTCACCCGGTTCAGGGTCCCGCCTGGGGACGATTTTTTCAGAGTATACCATAAACGAGGGTACGTTGATGCCCCACATCACGACATCGAGACGATGTTTTTTCGCAAAAAGGGCCGCCTCTTTTATCGGCTGCTGGGCGAGCGCCGCGTATGTGGGAAGTATCGTTCCGTTTACCAGCAGAAGCGTCACCGCGCCGGTAACCAGGGATTTGGCAAGTTTCCCTTCTATCATCCGCCACGCCACGACGAGTGCGGCCAGCAGCAGGGCTATCTCCATCTTGTAGCGCCAGCCGAAAAGTGAACCGCTCTCCTCTATCAGAGCTTTTGCGTAAGGGTCTTTGACACTAGGAAGCGCCGCGTTCGCGATCTCGGGCAGAAAGATCAGAACCAGCATCAAAACAGCGGGCGGCAGGACTATCCAGAGCGGAGATTTTATGGAGGAGAACTGCAGTGCCATAATTATAAACAGCGGTGTGTAGCCGTAGATCACGTAGTGTGGAAGCTTCGTTCCTGAAAAAGAGAAGAAGATGAACACAAAGCCGAACCAGAGGACCAGAAAGAGGGTCGTATCGTTACTGATCCACTCCTTTATGCGTATGATTGCGGCGGTCAAAACCCCTGTGAACGGCATGGTTCCTACAAGAAGTACAGGGATGTAGTAGAAGATGGAGCCGCTGTGCCCTTCGAAAGAGTTCTCGAAACGCGAAAGGTTGTGCTTGAAGAAAAAGCCTTCGATAAACTTCATCCCCTGGTCCATATACTCGAGCAGGTACCACGGAAGCGCGACAGCCAGGAATATGAGAATACCGACGGGGTTGAATACCGAAACGGCCCACCGTTTCAGGTCGCGCTTGAAGAGAAAATATAGAAATGTGACCGCAACCGGGATCATAACCGCTACAGGGCCTTTCGTGAGCATTCCGAAGCCGATGGCGGCAAATGCGGCGTATAGCCACCTCTTCTCGTCGCTTTTTATGTAAAGCAGTATCGAAAACATACTCGCGGCTATCCAGAGGTTCAGCAGCGCATCGGCGATAGCCGCTTTGGCTATGACACTGATCTGGAGTGCCGAAACCATGAAGAGAGTAGCGAGCAGCGCAGTTTTGGCGTCGAAAAGCCTCTTAGTGAAAAGGTAAAGCAGCGCGGCCCATGCGGTAGCCGCAAGTGCGGAGGGGAGGCGCAGAGCGAATTCGTTCAGGCCGAAAAGCTTGACACTGGCAGCCTGTAGCCAGTAGATGAGTATGGGCTTGTCGAACCTCAGATCTCCGCCGAGATAGGTGGTTATGTAGTTGCCCGAAGCGAGCATCTCCCTTGTCGCTTCGCTGAAAGCCCCCTCGTCCAGGTCGAAAAGAGGGACCGGACCGAGGTTGAAAAAGAAGCTGAGATATACGACTACCGTGAGTACGAAGAGGCCGTAGCGCTCTATAAGCGGATCGTAGTCTGGTGTTTTGGGGCTCATCAGGCTTCGGGTACCCCTA
This sequence comes from Hydrogenimonas sp., assembly GCA_003945285.1. Classification (NCBI taxonomy): domain Bacteria; kingdom Pseudomonadati; phylum Campylobacterota; class Epsilonproteobacteria; order Campylobacterales; family Hydrogenimonadaceae; genus Hydrogenimonas; species Hydrogenimonas sp. Next base: position 995,432 of record AP019005.1, on the reverse strand, counting down.
TCTGGTGATACTCGAAACCTTTCTTCTCCATCTTTTTAGCGTTGAACTGGTTTCGTCCGTCGAAGATTACCGGTGAAGCGAGCCTCTGCTTCATCTCTTCGAAATCGGGGCTTCTGAACTCCTTCCACTCCGTCACGAGAATCATGGCGCACGCACCGTCGAGAGCGTCATATTTGCTCTTGACATACTCTACGTTTTCGTTCCCTTTGAGATAGAAGTTTTTCGCCTCCTCCATCGCCTTTGGATCGTACGCCTTTATTTTAGCTCCCCGTTTCGTCAGCTCCTCCACGACGGTTATGGAGCTCGCTTCGCGCATATCGTCGGTTTCTGGTTTGAAGCTGAGACCCCACAACGCGAAGGTCTTTCCGCTCAAATCTTCACCGAAACGTTTTATCACCTTTTCGGCGAGCACTCTTTTCTGCTCTCTGTTGACCTCTTCCACGGAGCGGATGATTTTGGGCTCATACCCCGCATCTTCGGCTATTTTCATAAGGGCCTGTACATCTTTGGGAAAGCAGCTTCCGCCGTATCCGCATCCGGGGTAGATGAAGCTGTAGCCTATTCTTCTGTCGCTTCCAATTCCTACGCGGACCCTGTTTACATCGGCCCCTACACGCTCGCATATGTTGGCTATCTCGTTCATGAAACTGATCTTTGTAGCGAGCATGGCGTTTGCGGCATATTTTGTCATCTCTGCGCTTCTTACATCCATCGCTATGAAGCGTTCATGGTTGTGGGTAAAGGGGCGTAGAGCTCTTTCATCGTCTCCATCGCCTCTTCGTCGTCGGCACCTATGACCACACGGTCGGGCTTCATGAAGTCCTCTATGGCGGACCCCTCTTTGAGAAACTCCGGGTTGGAGACTACGGAGAACTTAAGAGAGCTGCCTCTTTTGTCGAGCTCTTTTTGTATCGTCTCTTTTACAAGGTCGGCCGTGCCTACCGGGACGGTAGATTTGTCCACGACGATCATATCGTGGACCATATTCTGCCCTATCTCTTCGGCCACCTTTAGAACGTACCGCAGATCGGCGCTGCCGTCTTCACCCTGCGGGGTTCCTACCGCGATGAAGATGATGTCGCTCTTTTCGAGAGCCTCTTTTATATCTGTTGTGAAGCTGAGGGTCCCGCGCTCGTAATTCTCTTTTACCATAGTCTCGAGGCCCGGCTCGTAGATGGGGATAATCCCTTTTTTGAGGTTTTCTATCTTCTTTTCATCTATATCTACACAGACGACCCTGTTTCCCATCTCCGCGAAACAGGTCCCTGTCACCAGGCCAACATATCCGGTTCCTACCATGCTGAGTTTCATTTATAGCCCTTGAAATCTTTGAGATAGTATACATAATAGACCATTTTATAATCTTTATAGAGCGGTATCTCTATCCGTTTCAGAAGCTTCGCTGAAGCGAAATGTTTCGCGATGTTCCCTATTTTGGAGCGCTGTGTGACGAAAATGAAATCTTCGCCTTTGTGCCGCTCCATATCTGTCGTAAGCTCGTAGTGGTCCAGAAGCGTGTGGCGAGGATTCCACTTCACCGCATCGAAGGGGTGCGGTTGTATGTAGTAGATGAGCTCCGCCATGCTTTTTCTGTCATCACTCAGCAGCTTCGCGCCGGGATACTCCTTCATGATTCCGCTCACTTGGGCACCAAGCTCTCTCCATCCGAGGACTCTCTTGTAGGGGTCGCTCTTTCTTGTCAGCTCGATTCCCAGGCTTTTTGCAATGTCATGGTACTGGTAGAGCCCTACCCCAAGCGCTATATTCACTGCTATGGCGACATAGAGCCACCTCACTCTGTTTTGCATCACGAGCCACGCCACCACGAGCACCGTCGAGGCTACATACATCGGCGCCGACCAGTTCGCATGGGCCCGTGAAAGCAGGCTGATGGTCAGGATGAGCAGGAAAAAAGGGACAATGAACCACCAGAGCATGAAAAGCCTATCGTCACGCCTTACCGTGCCGACCCTGGGCAGGAGAGCCAGGAGCCACCCGAAAAGGATAGGCCCGAAAACCCCGAACTGCGCACCCAGAAACTCCAACATCCTGAGTGGATGGAATAGCTCTCCTTCCAGGTGGGCGTTGTCTTCGGTATGTTTGAAACTCACAAACTCGTGGGTGTAGTTCCAGTAGAGATTCGGCAGGTATATGAGAGCGGCCAGAATCATCGTCGCGTAGAGCTTCGGGTTTTTCAGATGGTGCCTGTTTTTGGGTGAAAATATTAGGTAGGCGAAGGCCGAGACTACGAAGATGATCATCGTGTATTTGCTTAAAAGCCCACCGCCCCCGGCAACGGCGACTATGAGCCAGTGGCTCCACCTGTCGCTTTTGAGCGCCTTTACGAAAAAGAGCATCCCCAGCGACCAGAAGAAGAGAAACGGAACGTCGGTGGAGATTATCAGCGAAGAGAGCCATACAGCGGGGAGCGTTACGAAAGCCGCGGCACTGAAAAAGGCGATCTTCTCATCTTCGAAAAGCTCTTTGGCCAGAAGGTAGATATTTATGGTCGTGAAGAAGTAGACAAAGAGCGAGCCGACCTTTATGCAGACAAACGAGTCTCCGCAAAGAGAGGTCGAAAGCATAATGAGCCATGCCACCATCGGGGGTTTCGAGTAGTAACCGAAGTCGAAGTGCTGAGCCCACCCCCAGTAGTAGGCCTCATCGGCGTAAAGGTCTATGTTGACGTGAGTTAGAACATAAAACCTGTAGAGAGAGATCGCCGCAAGAAATATAATCAAAGATTTGAGTGAAAAGAGTTCGCTGTTTTTCTGCATATACGCCCAATGGAAAAAAGATTCTGTTATTTTACCAAAAAAGAGCGGGCAGATCATCCAAAAGCGCCTACGTTGCGGAAATTCGGGCATGAAAACGCTTTGCGAAGCGTAGCTTGAAAATTTATAAAAACTTAGATATACTATAAGTCTTACCCGTATGTCTGCCGCTTTGAAAGCTGTTTGTCCGTCCGTATCGGAACTGTAATATTTTTTCAATACCATTCCGGTGAGCCTGTTTCGCAGCCGAAGATGCAACGTCGGCAAAAAATTGTCTCGAAGACGGGATATCGAAACTGCCGGGAGTCTTCAAAGTATGGCCGGTTCCCGATAAAAGAGGGCTTTAAGCCGGACTTAGTTTTAAGCACTATACAAAAGAATTAATATTTTCCGGAAATCTACGATTTAGTGTCGAAACCGGATTTTACCTGTTTTCGTAGATTCAGGAGTACTAGGGGCTGCGGCTCCCCGCCAAAGAGCGGGCTTTGCCCGCTCTTTGCATAACAATATAATGAAAGGAGTCAACCATGAATAACGAACTTACATCACGTGTAGTAAAAAAGATCGTCACGAAACACCCCAATATTCGATCTATGGTTCGCAACCATCCGTACGCCAAAGTGGTCGGAATGGCTGTTGTCAAGTGCCTGGAAGATAGACTGGGTATGGAGTCGGACAGCGTCAGCGACGAGCTGCTCGAAGAGATGGTGGAAAAAGGGATAGAGCTCTACTGCGAAAAAGAGGAGCATTTGAAACGTACCCCTGTAGTGGAACAGAGACGGAAACTGCTCTGTGACCATCTGCACAAAATAGCGATGGAGCACATGGCAGCAGCCGAAGGCTGATACTACATATTTCTGTACAACCGCTCCAGAACATCCACAAAACGATCCGAATCATTCGGACATCTACATACTCTGTACAGGTCGAAACCAAGCTCCTCGGCCACCTCTCTATACTCTATATCGAGTTCAAAAAGCGTCTCCGAATTGTCGACGGTAAACGAGATGGGATAGATAAGAACCCGCCTGTTTTTAATCTCCTCCAGCATCCTCTCCAGAGAGGGAGTCAGCCACTTCATCGGCCCCACTTTCGACTGGTAGGCAAGGTGTATCTGGTTGAAAACAAGTCCTCTTCTTTCAAGGCGCTCCGCATGAAGCTTCACTTCGGCTTCAACCTGCTTTTTATAGGGGTCACCCCTCTTTATTACACTCACGGGAAGACCGTGAGCCGAAAAAACCAGGTTTACGGTGGACGGGTCCTCGTCCCCTACCCCTTCAGATATGATCTCCTCTACCGTCTCCAGGTAGGGGTCAAAGTCGTAATAGTCCAGCACGCTGACCATGGTCGGATGGTAGCATATACCGGCGGCGGTTTGACGAATATCCTCTATGGAAGAGGCTGTCGTAGTCGTTGAAAACTGCGGATACATGGGGATCAGATAGAGTTTTTTGACTCCCATGCTTTTCAGCCTGGAGAGCACTTCGGAGGCGAACGGGGGTGTATATCTCATGATCACCTCTACTACGGCATCGTCGATGCGTTCTTGAAGTTTTTTCTGTATGGACCTCGTAATATCGAGCAGAGGAGATCCGCCCCCGATCTTCTCGTAGTTTTCGCGTACCTCCTGGAGCCTTGAAGCGGTTATGTACTCCGCCAGCCTGCTGCGGACAAACGGCGGAGCACCGATAATACGGTGATCGTTGAACATATTACGCATAAATATTTCGATCTCGTCGAGGTTTGAGGCCCCGCCCATATTCATTAATATGACAGCTTTATCCACTAACTTCTCCGCACTATATACTTTTAGACGGGTATGGTAATCTAAATGATATAACTATGTCAAATTTATACCCGAATCCAAAAGCGTATGACTGCAATGATCATGACGAGTTCCTCTATCTTACTGACCCGGCTTTCCGGATACTCCGATACTCCTCACACAGCGAAGATATGCACGCTTATCTTTACCGTACCAGTACCCTCCTCCGCAGGTGTAAAGCGTCATCCACGCCCTGGATGGGTGAACCGGGTCCTGAGTCGAAGACCAGTATCCGCCTGAACCCACATTCTCAAAAACAGGATAGATTCCATGTTTGAACCTGCTCTCGTCTGCCAGAGATTCGAGTTCGTCACTTGTTGGAAGGCGCCAGTCGCCGTATCCGCCCAGCCGGAGATTTTCACACCGCTTTAGAGCCTCACGCCACGGGACTTTTTCAGATGCGGCTCCGGAGTCATCCTGCCACATAAGCCCGCTGTTTTCATCCAGTACTATACCGGTCGAATCGTCGCGCACAAGTTCGGCGGCGGACAGGAGGGTCAACCAGATTGTAAGTGCAAAAACTTTTCTCATAACCATCTCCTCGTGCCGGAATATTGAAGTTTTCGGGATAACGTCAGCCGCATCTTTCAATGTAATCGTGAACCCATCCTCATTTTAACAAAAGCAGGACTCGAATTTTTAGAAAACCTCTGAGCAGAAGCGATAGGCGATTACGATCTGCTCTATTGACGCATCCTGAAGAGCCGATTGCATATGCGTAGAGTTCTGCCGACCCGTCCCGCTTATCTCTTTACATCCGGTTCCGAATTGCCGTGAGTTAAACCTTTGTTTAAACATTAAATATTACAATAATAATAGTTTACTAAGGAAGGATATATAATGAGCCACCTACACCCTCCGTTCGTACATTTCATCATCGCCCTGCCGGTTGCGGCACTCTTTTCGCAACTCACGTTTCTGGCCACTCGGGACAGGACCTACTCAAACGCCGCGACACGTATATTGGCCCTCTCTTTGCTGCTCTCTTTTCTGGCCCTCTACGGCGGTTACGCCGATGCCCAGAAGATCGTAAAAGGAAACGATATTCTAAAAGAGGGTCTGAGGCTGCTTGAGTCGCATAAAACATTCGGAATAATCGTCGTGGTGATCCTTGCCGCCACTACCGCTTTAAAATGGGTTGCCGGCTCCAAAGAGTCTCTCTTCATGGAAAAGCTCTCTCTCCTTTTTATTATCGTTACGATTCTAGCATCCCTCTACCAGGGGAATCACGGCGGTATGCTGGTTTATAAATACTCTGCCGGAATCGACGGCAAAATCATCGACAAACGGGTTGAAGAGATGAACAGCCGCCCGTAGTCTCTTCGTTTCGCTTATGTTGCACAGAGCTTGTGCAAGAGCCATATTTCGGCGGGGGTCGGGCGTTCTCGCCCCCGATAAAGCTGCGAAACAGCGGATTTGTGAATAACGTTACTCTCTTTTACCCTAATCTCGAAGTAGAATAGATTGAAATCGTTGCGATGCCTGCGGTCAGGCTGTTTCGGGAAAATTTGAGGCGCACCCGTCAGGTGCGTCGACGGTTTTCCCGGAAGTGCATGGCTGCAATGATCGTAACGAGTTCCTCTATTTCTATTTCGAGATTAGGGTTTTACAAAACGCCGGTGCTATAATTACGTGACTGATGTTACGGAACTATCTATCAAAAGGATATAAATGAGCAGAGTTTTGATTATAGGTGCGGGAGGAGTCGGCCGCGTCGTAGCCCACAAGTGCGCACAGAACCGTGATGTTTTCGAACATATCACGCTGGCAAGCCGGACACTTTCCAAGTGTGAGCAGATAAGAGACGAAATCAGAAGTATGCAGGGGTACGAAATAGATGTGGCGAAAGTGGATGCGGACAGTGTGGAGGAGCTGGTTTCGCTTATAAAGCGTGTAGACCCTTTTGTCGTTATAAACGTCGCACTTCCATATCAGGACCTGAGCATCATGGATGCCTGCCTGCTTACAGGTGTACACTACCTCGACACGGCGAACTACGAGCATCCCGATACGGCCAAATTCGAATACAAAGAGCAGTGGGCCAAAGATGGAGACTTCAAGTCGAGGGGACTTATGGCTCTACTCGGCAGCGGGTTCGATCCGGGTGTCACCAACGTATTCTGCGCTTACGCCATGAAACACTACTTCGACGAGATACACTACATAGACATACTCGACTGCAACGCCGGAGATCACGGTTACGCTTTCGCTACTAACTTCAACCCGGAGATCAACATAAGAGAGGTCAACTCCAAGGGTCGCTACTGGGAGAACGGCGAGTGGAGAGAGACGGAGCCGATGGAGATAAAGATGGTCTGGGACTATCCGCAGATAGGGCCCAAAGAGAGCTACCTGCTATACCACGAAGAGGAGGAGTCGCTTGTAAAAAACATAAAGGGGCTGAAGAGGATCCGCTTCTTCATGACCTTCTCGGAGAGCTACCTAACCCACCTCAAAGTTCTGGACAATATAGGACTCACAAGAATAGACCCCGTAGAGGTGGACGGCTGCAAGGTGGTACCGCTGCATCTGGTGAAGGCGCTTCTGCCCGATCCCGCATCTCTCGGCCCGCGTACAAAGGGAAAGACCAATATAGGTGTGGTGTGTGAAGGGGTTAAAGAGGGTAAAAGAAAGAAGATATACATTTACAATATATGTGACCACCAGGAGGCGTACAGAGAGGTTTGTGCGCAGTGTGTAAGCTACACTACCGGCGTTCCGGCCATGATAGGTGCGAAACTGATGTGTGAAGAGAGATGGATGAAACATGGAACCGTAAATATGGAGCAGATGGACCCAGATCCGTTCATGGATGAGCTCAACAGGCAGGGGCTTCCGTGGCATATCATAGAGATGGACCCCGATGCCACCTTCGAAGTGAAGTAGCATGATCGACCTCTCGAAAGTCCCTACCCCGTGCTATGTCTGTGAAGAGGAGCTGCTCGAGCGGAACCTGAAAATTCTCGACCGTGTACAAAAAGAGAGCGGAGCCAGGATACTGCTGGCCCTGAAAGGTTTCGCGATGTGGAGCACCTTCGGCCTGGTAGGGAGATATCTGTACGGAACCAGTGCCAGCGGCCTTCACGAAGCGATGCTGGGACGTGAGACTATGAACAGGGAGGTTCACACCTACTCCCCCGCCTTCAAAGAGGAGGAGATAGAGCAGATAGCGAAAATAAGCGACCATATTATCTTCAACTCGCCCCGACAGGTAGAGAGATTTCTTGACGCCGCAAAAGCCGCAAATCCGCGAATCTCCTGTGGAATCCGTGTAAACCCGGAGGTATCATCCGCCCCGGTAGACCTCTACAACCCCTGCGGACTCTACAGCCGTCTCGGTACCACGATAGCCGGTTTCGATCCGAATATTCTCCAAAAGCTCGACGGTCTTCATTTCCATGCGCTCTGCGAACAGAATGTCGATGCCCTCGAAGAGGTCCTGGAGGCATTCGAAGAGAAGTTCGGGGAGTATATACCGAAAATGGAGTGGATAAACTTCGGCGGCGGCCATCACATTACAAGGGCCGATTACGATGTGGATAGGCTTATCGAAGTCATAAAAGGCTTCAAGAAGCGTCACGACGGAATAACGGTCTATCTAGAACCGGGAGAGGCGGTCGGGTGGCAGACAGGTCCTCTTGTGGCTTCGGTTCTTGACATTGTACACAACGGCATCGATATAGCCATACTGGACGTCTCAGCCGAAGCGCATATGCCCGACACCCTGGCCATGCCTTACAGAGCGGATGTGAGAGGGGCCGCCGAAGCCGGGGTGAAACCGTACACCTACCGCCTTGGAGGCAACACATGCCTTGCAGGCGACATAATGGGCGACTACAGCTTCGACGAGCCGCTCAAGGTAGGCGACAAGATAGTTTTCGAAGACCAGATACACTACACTATGGTCAAAAGCACCACCTTCAACGGTGTAAAACACCCCTCCATAGCTATCTGGACCAAAAACGGAGAGCTGAAAATAGTCAGGGAGTTCGGCTATGAGGATTTCAAAAACAGGCTCTCCTAAAGGTCGAGCTGTTCAACCAGCGAAGTTATACCCTCCTCGAGCTCCTCTTTGGTACCATAGGCGAAAGAGATAGGCTCTCTCTCCTCATCTTTATAGTGAAAACATATGGCGTAGTGCAGAAGCTCCACATCTTCATTCGCCATCTTATCGAACCACTCCATGGAGATCTGCGTCACGGTACCGTCTCTGTACCTTATGATGGCGGCCGGGTAGAGCCTTGAGACCTCGTTCATATCTACTTGAGTGTTTTGTATCGTTATAACCACCTGTCTCCCCTGAAGCTATGAAATCGTAGATTTCGAGATTTTAACAACATTTTGAAAAATGGTATTATAGTATAGACGGCAGATTGATTTCCTTATGGGAAAGAGCGGCCGGCTCTCATTTACAACCGTTAAACAAAACGGCCCAAAATGCCGATATTACGCAAAACAGTTGCGCAGAAGGGTACCATGCAGACATACAATATCTACTATGAATCGGCATTGACTTTCCACCTTTTGCCAATGGAAGAGATAAACAGAGCCAAGTCGGTGCTGATTCAGATATTCTCAGGCAACTCTTCGCGCACGATGCTCGAAAAGCTGATCAGGGAGGCGAAGGTCTTCTTTCCCGATGCGGTGATAGTCGGAGTGACAACCGGGGGAGAGATTTCCGACCGTAAAATGACCTCCCATAAGATATTGATATCCATATCCGCTTTCAAAAAGACAAAAGTTACCTCATTCTCAATAGATGCGATCACACCGGAAAACAGTTTCGACGCGGGCAGCATACTTGCACAGAAGCTTGTAAAAAAGGATACTAAACTTCTGATTCTCTACACGGAGGGGCTCTATGTCAATGCAGACGACTTCCTCGCCGGGGTCGGCGAAACGGCCCCTGAACTGCCGGTATGCGGTGCCGTTGCCGCAGATAACGGGAAGTTTTTCGAGACATTCGTGTTGCACGATGACAAGGTTTTGTCCAGAGGGGCTGTAGGTATAGCTTTGAGCGGTAAAAGTCTGAATATCCACTCCGCTTCCCTTACCGACTGGGAAGCCATAGGCCCTCTGCTGAATATTACGAAATCGAAGAAGAACAGAGTCTACGAGATAAACGGCAAAAAGAGTGTAGAGTTTTTCAGACACTACCTGGGAGATCTCTTTATCGAAAATCTGCCGGAATCTGGGTTCGATATATCTTTGACATATGAAGCTGAGGGGTGTATATTCAACCGCAATGTCGTTGCGGTGGCGAGAGACGGCGCTCTGGTGTTTACGGGTAATGTACCGGAAGGAAGCCGATGCAGATTCGGATATCTGGAGAGAAACGGCCCTTCGAAGGAGTCACTCCACGGCCTGAAGATATTCGATGATACCGATATAGAGAGCTTCTTCGTATTTTCAGGTATAGGCAGAAAGAGATCTCTGAAAGAGATAAGCTCCAGGCAGATCGATCTTTTTGCGAAGAGCGCCTCGGTTAGCGGCTTTTTCGGTTATGGGGAGTTTATACATACAGATAATAGAAACTGCCTGCTCAACCAGTCGTGCAGCATAATAGGACTGAGCGAGGGGAAAAGCTCGTCCGAAACCAAATCTGTCTGCATGGTCGTTCAGGACCAGAAGGGTTACGAGATAGAAAAGACACTTGCACATCTCGTAACGGTCGCGAATGAAGAGTTGGAGCAGAAGAGCAGAGAGCTCGAGACACTTCTCTCCTACCTTCCCGCAGGGGCAATCTTTTTCGACAACGATCTGCAGGTTACACTCTATAACAATCTTGCCCTGAATCTACTCGGCCTTGAACAGGAGAAGAGTGATTTCAGAGATCTCAACAGGCTTAAAGCCGGATGGATTGTCTCCATGTTCAGAGAGACCCTGGCGCTGAACGAGACCATCTCCGGCGGCGGACTTACAGAGACCTCCGACGGGAAACAGCTCTATATACGCATAAAAACGGTACCGATGAAGCAGGAGGGTAAAACAGTAGGAGCCATGGCCCTGATCCAGACAGGAGAGAAGATGTGATAGAGGACAAAATCCGCTGGAACGAGAAGTATGCCACACAACCGGTTTCTCTTAAGCCGAGCCCTCTGCTTCTTGAGCATCTGGAGGAGATAGGCGGAAAAGAGATACTCGACATCGCTGCCGGTATGGGAAGACACGCCGGCTACCTCGCCAACCTGGGATTTTTAGTAGATGCGGTTGAGTTCAGCGATATCGCCCTCTCCAGGCTCTCCTCCATCCCCGGCGTAAGAGCGATAGAGAGGGATCTGGACACGGCGAAAGAGTTCCCGAAAGAGTACGACGCGATTTTGTGCTTCAACTACCTTAACAGAAGGCTGTTTCCGCTTATGCAAAGACATCTGCTTCCGGGCGGCCTGCTGCTGTTCGAAACTTTTGTGGAAGACGAGAAAAACGAGAGCGCCCCGCAGAAGTCGGAGTACCTGCTGAAGAAAAACGAGCTTCTGGAGGTTTTCAAAGATCTCTACATAATCGACTACAGAGAGAAGTTCATATACAGACAGGACGGAAAGAGAGCGCTTTTGGCATCACTGGCTGCCCTCAAAAGGGCCAGATAGACTCTACTATTTTCGTACCCCACCCCTGCTGAGTCGCCTCTTTCACATCACCCTGTGATTCGTAGAGTATCTTGGCATCTGCAATATATTTCGAATCTATCTGGTTGGTCTGCGTAATATCCTCTGGGCGTATTACACCGCTTACATGAAGTATCTGCTTCTGCCCGTCTATGAGCATCGCCCTGCGCCCATCTATGAAATAGTTGCCGTTTTCGAGGACTTTGACTATTCTTGCCGATATGTTGGTCGTGAACTTTTCACTTCTCTGATGAGAGCCCGTACCGTTGAAACTCACGGTAGAGTCGATATTGAAGCCGATATTTGTAAGCTTGTTGACCTGGTTTGCCACATTCCCCATAAGCCCTCCGCCTCCAGATGAGCTCATGACGCCGCCCCCTAGTTTGTCGGCAGTTATCTTCGAGATACTCTTCGTACCGCTTGAGGAAGAGAGAATATTTTCATCTATAACTACGGTGACAATATCGTTGACATTCATAGCCTTTTTGTCCGAAAAGACAGGACTGTCGCCCCGCCCGAAAAGGCTGCCCGGATTGTACATGGGGGTCTGCGGCTCTCTGGGAGGCATCTGCTCCACATACTTCGGCGGTTTGAAATCTATTTTCGCTTCGGTATTGCGGGCACTGCAGCCGCCAAGCACGAGAATGGAGGCCAAAAGCGCCGAGAGTTCGTATCTACGCATTCCAACTCCTGACTTTTTGGTATAATTGCACAAATTTATGGAACTGCTCGAAATAAAGCAAAAAGTGTTCCAGGCAGAAAGGGATTATATGAGCGATCTAAAAGAGAGACTGCAAAGCGACCTGAAAGATGCGATGAGGCAGAAAGATACATTCAAACGTGATGTTGTCAGATTTGTCATGAGTGCCATAAAACAGATAGAGGTCGACGAAAGAAAAGAGCTTTCCGATGCCGACATAGAAGCGATTCTGGTAAAGCAGATCAAACAGAGAAACGACTCCATAGCGCAATTCAAAGAGGGGGGAAGAGAAGATCTTGTCGAAAAGAACGAAAGGGAGCTGGAGATACTGCGCAGCTACCTGCCGGAACCTATGAGCGAAGATGAGGTGAGGAAAATCGTTTCGGAAATCATTGCACAAACCGGTGCGGCCGGTATGAAAGATATGGGCAAGGTGATGGGTGCGGCAAAGGCCAAAATAGGTAGCCGTGCAGAAGGCAGAGTGATCAACGCCATAGCGAAAGAGCTTCTCAACTCCTGAAACATCTCTTCGCACGCCTTCGGCGTGCATCCCGCAACTTGAAATCTTCCTTAAATTATGCTATACCTTGAGTAGATGAATTAAATATCTATTATTCGATCATTATCAAGGAGAAGTTATGTTGAGAGACAGATTTGAAGCGGGTGAAATCCTCGCAGACAAAATAGAGAAGATGGGACCGTTTGAAAACCCGGTCGTCCTGGCACTTCCAAGAGGCGGCGTACCCGTCGCGGCCAGAATAGCGGAACGGATCAATGCACCGCTGGATGTCATAATAGTGCGCAAACTGGGGGCTCCTTTCAATGAAGAGTTCGCCATAGGCGCACTTGTAGAAGGCGAACCGGAGCGGGTGGTACTCAACGAAGATGCCGTTTACCGGCTCGGCGTCGGGAAAGAGTATCTGGAGAGTGTGATTTCAAAAGAGCGCGATGAACTGCACAGGCGGCAGAAGATGTACAGAATGCAAGAGAGCACGCTCGGAAATCTTGCGGGAAAAACCGTAATCCTGGTAGACGACGGTATCGCGACTGGCTATACGATGAAAGCGGCACTTGCGGCCATCAGGGAGCAGAATCCGGCGAAGATTGTAGTAGCTGTTCCGGTAGCACCGGCGGATACTCTCAAGGAGATAGAGCGTCTTGCGGACGAGGTAGTAGTCATAGAGACACCTGAACCGTTCTGGGCCGTCGGAGCCCACTACGGAAAGTTCGATCAGACCGACGACAAAGAGGTCATAGAGCTTTTGAAAGAGGCGAAAGAGAGGGGTTAACCCCCGTACTTGAGTCTCTTTAGCGCACCGGCGATATCTTTCTGGCGCATGAAGTGCTCACCTACCAAAAAGGCGTCTGCCCCCGCTTCATGCAGATGTTTCACCTGCTCGTGGTCATATATGCCGCTTTCGGCCACAATTATTTTACTGTTCGGTATCAGGGGTATAAGCCGCTCGCTAAGGCCCATATCCATCTCGAAAGTCTCGAGATTACGGTGGTTGATACCTATGATATTCGCCCCGGCGAAAACAGCCTTGATCAGATCTTTCTTGTCGTGTATCTCTACCAGCGCCTCCATACCGAGGTGCCATGTATACTCCAAAAGCTCCTTGAGCTGCTTGCGTGTCAGCGCCTTGGCTATAAGAAGCACGAAGTCGGCACCGTATACGAGAGCTTCGACAAGCTGATACTTGTCTATTATGAAATCTTTACGAAGAAGCGGCATGGGTACATATCTTCGAATCTGTGTCAGATATTCGATATTTCCCTGAAAATAGTGGGGCTCGGTTAGTATGGAGAGAGCGTCGGCACCCCCCTCTTCATAAGCTTTGGCGATCATTAGCGGGTCGAAATCTTCCCTTATCACACCCTTTGACGGACTAGCTTTTTTGACTTCCGCAATGATTCTGTAGGGGTTTTCCGGGGTGGACTTGAGTACTTTGTGGACATCGCGCGGAGGAAAGGGGTTGTAAGCCAGCGAGCGGCCGAGCCAGTCGAGCGGATACTCTCTCTTTCTCCTCTCAAGGTCTACTTTCGTGCGTGCTATTATTTCATCGAGTATCACTTCTTTTCACTCCTGCATCTTCTGATTTTTTCCCAGTGGCTTTTTATCTCTTTGTCGTTGAGACCCATCTTTTCGACCACTTTTTCCATAACGTCAAGCGCTTTGGTGCAGTTACCCAGCTTGTAGTATCCCCATGCCAGTGAATCAAGATAGAAAGGGGAGTCAGGGTCGGTTTTCAGTGCCTTTTTGACAAGTTTCATTCCCCTCTCGATATCGAGGTCGTGATCGATGAGAAGGTATCCCAGGTAGTTTAGATATAGAGCATCGTCAACACCTTGTGCAAGAGCTGACGAGAGTGTGCTCTCCACCTTTTCGAGCAGTGCGGGGTTATCCTTGTTATCAGCAGACTCATAAAGAAGAATACCATACTCCGCCAGCCATACAGGGTCCAGCGTCTCATCGTACAACTCCTTGGCCAGCTTCATAGCCTTTTTAAACTTCCTTGACTGTTTCAGCACGGCCAGCAGAAGTCTTTTGTCTGCTTTCGACGACTCTAGTATCAAAATCGCTTTGCCGTATCGCTTTTCGTAGGTATATATCTCCGCAGCCTTCTGTGCATACTCACTCTTTCCGGTCGACTCGTACAATCTTTCGTAGACAGAAGCCAGATCGTCAAGATTGTTCTGCTGACTGTAGATCTCTACCAGAAAGAGGCACACCTTTTCACTGCACCCTATGATTTTGCTGTGGGTCTCCAGCAGGTTGACCGTCTTTTTAGGCTCACGCAGTTTATGAAAGAGAATAGAGGCCATTCTTATTAGAGAATCATCATCGTGGTGTTTTTCGTAGTACTTCTCATACACCTCATAGGCTTTACGGTTATCGCCTTCCGCCAGATATATGGAAGCTATCATATCTACATTTTTTATATTGTCAGGATCTAGAGCCAGAGCTCTTTTCGCACTCTCGATAGCGGCACTCTTTTTACCCGACTTCATGTTTGCTATCGTCATCAGCCTGTAGAGTTCGACACTCTTTGGATCTTCCTCTATCAGAATTTTCAGATCTTTCAGAGCTTCGTCATAATCTTTCAGGGCGATAAGCAGCTTAACCGCTTCTCTAAGATATTCTGGTCTGCCCGTTTTGTCGTAGAGCTCTTTGAACAGGGTATAGGCTCTCGCGTAGGCCTTGTGCTCCTTGTAGTAGAGCGCATGGATGATGTAGTCGTTTTCATACTTGAAAGATCTGAGTCGGCTATCTTTATGTCCGCTTTGCACTCCATCTGAAAAAGGTTGGTTTTTCTGGGAACATGCGGCAAAAAAGAGCAGCAGTACTATCGTTGTTACAAGATACCTGGACATTCGTTTCTTAGTTCCTCTTCATGATCTTTGAAATAGTCCCAAAAGGGAAATGTTCTGCACTGCAACGGACGCACGGGATAGATTGTACACCTGCGTTCGGCCCGGTCGAAAAAGATGCAGTCATACTCACCTTCCACGACCTCTCTCTCCTTTAAAGTAAATCTGTATCCGGACTTTTCAAGATAGTTCTGCATAAACTCTTCAGTACCGATTCCGAGATAGGCGGCCATCTCCGGGATCTTCTGAACGGATACCCAAATGTACCCGCTCTCGCCGGTACAGCAGTTTCCGGCACACTCTTTGCACGCCTCAGGATTGAAAGTGTAGCAAAAGCCCTCTTTGGTTACGGATCGATCTGACATTTTATCGTATGAGTCCTTGCATTTTTAAATATTTCGCGTGCCTCCGAACCGTACCCCTCATCTTCAAACGGTATCAGGGGTGCCAGCGTCACGGTTTTTGCCCTGGAGTCCCGTCTCGCATGTATCATGACGAGTTTGGCAACCCTCTCCTTTCGAGGGTGGACAAACCGCATATGTTCGATCGTAAAAGATGCCTCTTTGAGTGCGCTTACAAGATCGGCGATCTGCGATGCGTCGTAACAGAAAAAAATCTTCCCCTCGGCTTCAGGAGCCGTTTCACCTTCGCGAAAAAAGGCTTCGGCGGCAGATGGGAGTTGTAGCGGCATGCATGAATATGGAGATCTTCGCTCTTTATGACATCTTCATGGTAAAAAGGTGGATTCGAAACGACGAAATCGAATCTTTCAGGGCTCTCGAACTCCAAAAAATCGCCCAACACCACTTCCGCTTCTATGCCGTTTATTTCGGCGTTTTTACGCGCATAGGAGACCATCAGCCGCTGTTTGTCCACCAGTGTAGGCCTCAGATTGAAATCGCGGGCCAGCAGCAGACCGATCACCCCTACTCCGCATCCGACATCGAGAAGCTCTCCCGAAGGGGAGAATGAGCGTATAAAGTCGTAGAGAAAGATCGAATCGCTGTTGAAGCGGTACCCGTCAAGCGGCTGGTAAAATAGCACTCTATCCCCGTTTTTTGGTAGAATTATACCTAAAAAAGGCTCTTTAATGATAATAATTCCGGCTCGCCTGGGCTCTACCAGATTCCCCGAAAAAGTGCTCGCCGAAATCGGCGGATATCCGATGGTAATAGCTACGGCAAAAGCCGTGGAGACGATAGACCGTGTCGCAGTTGCCACAGACTCGCAAAAGGTTGCCGATATATGCTCCGCCTACGGCATCAGGGCGGTAATGACCAGCAGGGAGCACGGAAGCGGAACCGACCGGATAAACGAAGCCGCTACGAGACTCGGGCTGGACGAAAACGAGATAGTCATCAACGTCCAGGCGGATGAGCCGTTCATAGAGCCCGAAGTCGTCGAAAAACTCAAAACTCTCGTGAAAAAACATGTCAAGGATGATAGTGTGATGATCTGCTCGGCATATAAAAGCATCACACCGGTCGAGGCGGAAGATCCGAATATGGTCAAAGTGGTTACGGACGAGAGCGATTTCGCCCTATACTTTTCACGAAGCGCCGTTCCCTACGACAGAGACGGAGGTTTCACGGAATTCAAAGGCCACATAGGCATTTACGGCTTCAGACGGAAGATGCTCGAACGGTTCTGCTCTCTGCCCCCTTCCCTTCTGGAGCAGACGGAAAAACTGGAGCAGCTAAGGGCCCTTTCGCACGGATTCGAAATAGCCATGTGCCGCGTGGAGACGGAAAGCTTCGGCATCGATACCCCCGAAGATCTGCAAAGAGCGGTTGAAAAGATAGAAGGGGCGAAGAGCTAAGAGAGAAAAGTCAGGCTAGAACCTCTTTGCGGTTGGTCTTTGTCTGCAGATAGTCTGATATCTGTATAAGGGAGAGTGTTACAAGAAATATCATAAGCCCAGGGAAAAAGCTGATCCACCAGGCTATCTGCATAACCTCTTTCCCCTCGCTTATCAGGCTGCCCCAGCTCATCTGCGGAGGACTGATTCCAAGCCCCAGGAAACTGAGTGCACTTTCGCTCAGTATCGCTCCCCCTACCCCGAAAGTGAAGCTGATAAAAAAGATCGGTGCCAGCAGAGGTGCAAAATATTTCAGCACTATCTTCGGCGTCGATACACCTGCAGTTTTGAGTATCTTGATGAAAGGCTTTCTGCCTATCGAAAAGCTCTCTGCGCGGATCATTCTCCCCATCGTCATCCAGCCGGTTACGGAGATGACAAAAATTAGAACCCACACGGAGGCCTCGATATAGCTTACAAGAGCCAGAAGAAGGAAAAAGGTGGGAAATGTCAAAAAGAGATCAACTACCACGACGAAGAGCCTGTCTACATTTCCCCTGAAGAAACCGGCTGTAATGCCGACGATAAGCCCTATCATGGAAGCGATCACCGCACTTCCGACTCCTATAGTCAAAGAGACGCGCCCGCCGTACATAAGACGGGCCAGAAGATCACGTCCCAGGCGGTCCGTACCGAGAAGATGCTCCGCCGAAGGGGGCATCAACAGGGCATCGGGATGAAGCTCATACGGGCTTACGGTATAGAAAAACGGACCTGCAAAAGAGAAGAGAAAGAGAGCGACTATCAATGCTACACTGATACAGGGGCACCTCATATTCTACTGTTTGATTCCAAGAAGGGTCTCTATCATCTGGTCGATCGTTGTAATCACCTTTGCGCTTGCGCTGTAACCGGTCTGATACTTCATCAGATTGGTCAGCTCTTCGTCAATATCGACTCTGCTGATACTGTCGAACTCATCAATTACCGCATTCAGAAGCGACTGTGAAGTTTCAGCGGCAGAATGGGCTGACGCGGTCATTTCAGCCACTTCGGTGGTGCTCATTCTGAAAAATCCGCTAAGTGTATCTTGAGAATACGGCTCCATGTTACCGTCCAGATAGAACCCTATTTTGTCGAACTGCAACTGGACCATTCTGTTGGCTATCGTATTGTCACCCGGAACAGGAGCGGCATTGCCGGCAATTTTTGTCGGGTTCTCATCCAGCGTTCTGTTTAAACTGATCGTTTCCGCATCACTTCCGTCGAAAAAGCGCTGCATTCCCATCGCACCCGCAAAAAGCGAAGGGTTTTCCCAGTCATCTTCCTCGATCGCGAACCTGTACCCCTGCTCTTCGAAACCATCTTTAAGGGAGATGGACATATGGCCTTCGGAGTCGAATGATACCAGTACGAAATCGTCCACGTCGTTGGTAACGGTATTGTCCGCATTGTCATCCACCGTGGGATCGTTTATCCGGTCGGCTACATCCTGAAACGTCTTTCCGTTCAACGCAACACTTCGCTGGGCTACAACATTCCCGTCTATGTCGTATATCTTTACATTGAACCCGCTGTCGGTATTTATGTGAAGACCGGAGTTTTCGATCGGCATATTCGTATCTACAGCGACATCACCGAGCATACTGTCCGTAGCGTGCCCTGCATATATATTGTTGACGTTCTCTATAAGTGACGAAGCGAAGCTGTCAAGCTTGTCGATGATCTGCTGTATGTCTCCATCCATGAATTTTCCCAGCTCCTCGTTGTAGTCGCTTCCTCTCAGAGAGAGTATAGCTCCCGTCTTTCCGCCGTGGATATAGTTTGTAATGTCAAAGCTGACGTTATCCTGCCGCTGATAGTAGATGTTTGAGTAGGCTGTACCATCTCCCGCCTTATCCAGGACCAGGGGATGAAAAGTGGAACCGTCCACAAATGACGACCCGCCGATACTGAGATGATACTGATCGGTAGACTCCACGAGGTTTGAGTCGACGGTAGTGTCAGACCGAAGTTCACCCTTTGTTACCGAAGTATCTATGAGCTTGCTCAATGCCAATTCAAGCTTATCGCGCTGGTCACGCAGGTCGTTGGCATCTCCACCGCCGGTCTCATGTGTATTTATACGGACATTTATCTCGGCAATCTGTTCTCCGAGCCTATTTATCTCATCTACCGTTGTTCGAAGCTGTTCATCCAGTGTATCCTGTGTTTTTTGAAGAAGGTCTCTTGTATCCTGAAGAGTCGAAACGAAAGTCTTTGTCTTCTCTGCGAGATCAATCTTCAGTGAACTGTCGTCACTGTTTTTGGAAAAGTTACTCCATGCATCGAAGAAGTTGGACAGTCCGTCGTATACTCCGTTTTGATCTATTTCCGGGAAGTAGCTGGATACTTCATCTAGAGTATCCTGCCGGAAAGAGGCATACTCACTGTCGGAAGATGAGCTTTTGAGCCTTTTGTATACGAACTCGTCATGAATCCGTACAATCTCTGTCACCTTTGCTCCCAGCCCAATGTCACCCGGTGTAGTGTTCAAAGGGTCATTTGGCGATATTACGACACGCTGGCGTGTGTAGTCAGGGTTTTCGGCATTGGCTATATTGTGGCCAGTCGTATCTATCGCTATCTGGGAAGTTTTTAGGCCGCTGTATCCGATATTGAGGGAGTTGAAAATAGAAGCCATTTTCAGACCCTCAACTCTATCAGCGATGCCGTTTTCGGAGTTTTCCCTGTGTATCCATCCTTCTCTATGGGGAACACCTCCTCATACATTGAGTTGTAAAACTCACCGACCGCTATTACGAAACGGGCATAGTATCTGTTCAGCGAGTGAAGATTGTTCAAAGTCTCACGGAGACGCTCCAGGCCCTCCTGCGTCTTCTCATCAAGCAGATCGGAGAGCTCCTTTCCGCAATTCTCCTTCAGTAGAAGTGCAATCTCACTGTCGATCATGCCCTTATGCTTCTCAAATGACGCAATCCTATCCTCTTTGCTCTCCAGCCTCTCGAATATCCTGTCATGATGCGCACTTTTGATATCGGCTATATCGAGTAACGTCAAATCAATCAGAAATTCGAGATCTTCTATAGCTTTCTTCAGATAGTGCGTCAACATAATATTCCTTTCCTATTCCGGTTTGAGCTCCTGCGCCATCCTGGTCGCCGTAGCACGAAGGTCGATTTTGTACTCATCGTTCTTAACCTGCTGCTTCAGCTCATCTATGCGAGTCTGCTCTTTCATCTGCTGTTTTTCAGCTGCCGCGCTTTCGTTCATCTTCATATCGTTCACGAAACTTGAACTGTTGTTGGCACCTACATTTCCAATCATAAAAGTATCCTTTTGCGTTAATATAGTATCTGCTTAATTATACTATCGGCAAAATTGTACATTTATTAAGACCTTTCCTAAACTTTTTTTTCGGTAAGAAACCGGTAAAGAAGTTCACTGTATCCGAACGTCCCGCTGAGCTCCCTGCTCATCTGGTCGTTTTGCATGGAGCGGTAGATCTCCCTGCCCGGATCCTTCGGCAACAGGGGATCTTCGGCGCTTATGGCCTTGTCAAGGACCATTTTTATAATGATCGCTTCAAACGCATCCGTCTGCTCTTTCAGCTTATCGTTCCGCCCTTTAGAAATTTCCGGAAGAGCTTGTTGATATTCATTAATATTTAGAGTATTCATATCCTCTCCTTAGATAATCTGCAGATCGGCATGTATCGCACCCGCATTTTTCATCGCCTCGAGTATAGATATAAGATCTTTCGGTGTCGCTCCCAGTTTTTTGAGTGAACGTGCGAGATTTGCCACGGTAGCGGCTCCCGGTTTCACTACGAGGGCATGGGTATCGGGCCTTAGCTGTTGATCCGGACCGATATTTACCGCAGATCCCTCTTTTTTCAGTACCGGCAGCTTTTTTGACTCTTCGATCTTTATCGTGATGTCACCGTGGGTTATCATTACAGGTTCGACCTCCACATCGACTCCGGAGACTATGGTGCCCGTTCTCTCATCTATCACTATCTTCTGTTTTGTTTTGTAATCGATAGACAACTCACCGATAGCGGCCAAAAACTCAACCATACTGAGAGATTCGGGCTTTTTGAGTCTTATGGTCCTTGAGTCGACGGCAACGGCTACATGCTCCTTATAGTATCTGTTGAGAAGATTCTGTATGGTAATGGCATTTTGGAAGTTGGACTCTTTCAGGCTCAAGGTGGCACTCTTCTGTCCGTAAAGGTTGAAAGGAACCTCCTGCTCCACAAGCGCACCTGCCGGAATTCTGCCGGCTGTAGCATGATTCAGTGATCCTGCGCCCCTGCCGTTTCGTCCCCCTATCGTTACCGATCCCTGAGCAAGGGCGTATATTCTTCCGTCGACACCCTTCAGGGGGGTCATCAGGAGGGTTCCGCCCTCTATCGACTTGGCGTCACCTATCGACGATACGACAACATCTATCTTGTCTCCCTGTCTCGAAAAGGGCGGCAGTGTCGCCGTAACCACAACGGCCGCGACATTTTTGGACTTGATATCTTTGGGGTCCAGTTTTACATTCATCGACTGAAGCATATTTGAGATGGTCTGGAGGGTGAACTTCGAAGTGGTGCCGTCACCGGTCTTGTTCAGTCCGACTATAAGGCCGTATCCTATAAGCTGGTTCTCCCTCACTCCTATGATGTTGCTTATCTCTTTTATCTTGACGGCATGAAGAAAGAGCGGTAGAACCAGAAAAACAAAAAGCGATCGTCTCAAGGTCTGCCTTTCATCCCCGCCCTGTGCGGGTAGATTTGCATAACCTCAAAGCAAGATTCGTTCCACTTTTCAGCTTTTGTAGTAGCTCAATGAACTTTTTCCGAACTTTTTCTCTTTGAACTTTTCGAAAGGGCCTACTCTCTGCGGCATTGCCTCTCTGCTCATATGCTCCACTATTATCGAAATTATCACATCCGGATCGATCATACCTATCGTTTCGAGGACCTTCTCATAAATATCGGAGCTACCTTCACGGATCGAAAAGGGGGGGTCTATGTAGAGGTAACACTTCTCTCCCCTCTCTCGAAGCTCCCTGAGAATTTCGGGCAGAACTTCGAAAGCGTCCCCGTATCTGAGATCGCAGCGTGCGGGGTCGAGTGCCGCACTGTTGGCGGTGAGAATATTGAAGGAGTCTCTGTCGAGTTCTATAAACCACGCCTTTTTTGCCCCTCTGCTTATCGCCTCCAGCCCGACAGATCCACTCCCTCCGAACATTTCGATAAAGTTACTGCCCACTATATCGAACTGAAGAGTGTTGAAAACCGACTCTCTGAGCCTGCTCTTGGAGCTTCTCGTTACATCGGGTGAAGGCAGGGCGATCTTCTTGCCGCGATACTTCCCGCCGATAATATATGTATAAAGCTCTCTACTTTTTCTTTTCATAGTGCTCTTTGAATATTTCGATCAACTCCTTGGTGAATCTCTGAACAGCTCTCTCCACCTGCTCTTCGAGACTCTCCTCCTCTACGGCAAAATGTCTGATTGCCTCCTTGGTCCTGTTCGCCTGCAACTTCTCCTCTATCTTCATCATAAGTCTGGACCTGGAAAAGGGTTTACCCAGATCCGCATCTTTGTCCGTCCCTATACGTAAAACCGGTTTCCGGCTCCTGATTGGATGGTCAGATATAAGAAGTTCGGCGTCATGATCCGGTACCAGATAGGTATCGAGAAATTTCCGCAGACTCTTCTCGAGAAGTATTGACCGGCACGACAAAGCTATTTTCATCTCATTCCCGTAAAATTTTTCGCCTATTATACCAAAGCGGCGCTCTTTCGTGATTACACTCAAGGTTCCCAAATCTCGAAATAGAATAGTTTGAAATCGTTGCGATGCTTGCGCTCAGGCGGTTTCGGGAAAATTTGAGGCGCACCCGTCAGGTGCGTCGACGGTTTTCCCCAAATTGCATGGCTGCAATGATCGTAACGAGTTCCTCTATATTCTATTGCGGGATTTGGGTGGTTACCCTTAACTAATCTTTCAGACTACCGATATTCTTTGAAACGGAACGGAGGAAAACGCCATGGAGATATTCAATACCGTGCGTTCGCAGCAGACGCACACCACCATGCCCCAGGGCCCGGAAGCCGGCGGCAGGTCTGTTTCCCAGCCTCACAAAACCGCAGATATCTCTCCGCAGGAAGAGGCGAAACAGGCCGCAGAAAAGGGTGACAACCAGAGGCTCAAAAAGGAGCTCCAGGAGATCACCGACCAGCTCAACAAAGAGATGAACCCTTTGAATACATCGATTCGTTTCGGTTTCGACGATTCGACAGAAGAGCTTTTCGTTTCGGTAATAGATACCAGCAACGATCAGGTTATCCGGAAAATCCCTTCCGAAGAGGCCATGAAACTGGCAGCGAAAATGCGTGAACTTGTCGGAATGATTTTCGACAAAAAAGGGTGATATCCCGCCCAGCCATTGCAAGGATGCAAAAACTTCATTGATAAAGGATTGAAAATGACCGCAGCAGCAGCTTACGACACCTATAGACAGAACAATGTCCAGATCGAGTCTCCCGAAAAACTGATAGAGATGCTTTACGAGGGGATAATACGGTTCTGTTCCATGGCCAAAAAGTCCATAGAAAACGGCGATATAGAAAAACGTGTCTACTGGACGAACCGGGCGGTGGCCATATTCGTAGAACTGATAAATTCACTGGATAAGGAGAGGGGCGGTGAAGTTTCATACTACCTCGACGGTCTCTACAACCAACAGATCAAGTTTCTGAACGAAAGCAATGCCCAAAACAGCAGCGAGTATCTCGATATAGTGATCAGAGTGACGAAGGAGTTGCTCGAAGCATGGAGAGAAGTGACTGCAAATGAACTGGCTTAACTCGTTCAAGGCGGCTATAGTAGAGGAGGATGAGAGGAGAATAGCGGAACTTCTAGACTCCATGCCCTTGTTCAACAATATGGAGGATATGCAAGAAACCCTCCAACTCATAGCGGAGGCTACAAAAAAATTTGAGGCAAAAAGAGACGATCTCGGCCGGCAGATGAACGAAATTGATAATGAAAGAAGATATATAACCTCTACCAGCTATATATCTACCACCCTTCTGGACGTACACTCATAAGAGTTTCAACTCATTTACGATAGAATCCCGAAAATTCTTTTCTTTCGGGGTTCACAGATATGAAAAAAAAGGTAAACAAAGTCGTTCTCGCTTATTCTGGAGGACTCGACACCAGTATTATTCTCAAATGGCTTCAGGACGAGTATGACTGCGAAGTGGTCACATTTACGGCCGATATCGGACAGGGTGAAGAGGTTGAGCCCGCAAGGGAGAAGGCTCTAAAGCTCGGAATCAAACCGGAGAATATCTTCATAGAAGATCTTCGAGAAGAGTTCGTCAGAGAGTATGTATTTCCGATGTTCCGCGCAAACGCCGTTTATGAGGGGGAGTACCTGCTCGGAACTTCCATAGCAAGGCCTCTCATCGCAAAAAGACAGATAGAGATAGCGGCACTGACAGGTGCAGATGCTGTCAGCCACGGAGCCACAGGCAAAGGGAACGACCAGGTCAGGTTCGAACTGGGTTACCTGGCGCTAAACCCGGACATTACGATAATAGCCCCCTGGAGAGAGTGGGATCTCAACAGCCGTGAAAAGCTCCTGAAATATGCGGAGTCGCACGGGATTCCGATAGAGAAACACGGCAAAAAGTCGCCCTACTCCATGGATGCCAACCTGCTCCATATCTCGTACGAAGGCGGCATTCTCGAAGATCCGATGAACGAGCCGGAGGAGGATATGTGGAGGTGGACGGTAAGTCCCGAAAAGGCTCCGGATAGACCAGAATATATCACCATAACCTACAGAAACGGAGATCCGGTAGCGATCGACGGAAAAGAGCTGACTCCCGCGCAGATGCTTACCGCTCTCAACGAGTACGGAAACAGGAACGGCATAGGAAGGCTCGACATAGTCGAAAACAGATATGTAGGTATGAAGAGCCGCGGCTGTTACGAGACGCCGGGCGGAACCATCATGCTCAAAGCGCACCGTGCGATCGAGTCGATAACACTCGATCGCGAAGAGGCACACCTTAAAGATGAGCTGATGCCCCGCTACGCGAAACTCATCTACAACGGTTTCTGGTTCGCTCCGGAAAGAAAAATGCTCCAGGCGGCTATAGACAGAACGCAGGAGAATGTAAACGGCGATGTCCGTCTGAAACTCTACAAAGGCAGTGTGACGGTTGTCGGCCGACAATCTCCGAACTCACTCTTCAATCCGGAGTTCAGTACATTCGAAGAGGACAGCGTCTACAACCAGAAAGATGCGGAGGGTTTCATACGTCTAAACGCTCTTCGCTTCATCATAGAGGGTCACGCCCGAAAGAGCAGGTCGTAGATTACAGCCGGTAAGAAGGTTCGACAATCTACGGCTGAAAGGGGAGTTGCATGGGAACGGTTGTATGGGAGATATTCTCCGTCGTCTTCGTAGTCTCGGTCGTAGCTCTTCTAACCCTTTACTACCAGAAAAAGATGAGATGACCGATGTTGCGCTCTTTACGCAACATCGGTAAGAGAACTATCACTCCAGAACCTCTTCGGCTCTCTCCGAGAGCTCCTTCGGTGAAAACTTTATGACGGCATCTTCCAGACCTATGAGCCCGGGAACTATCTCAAGAAGAATGTAAAAGAGATAGATCATAGGCATGAAAACGATCATTTCGCGCCTGAAGCTTCTATAGCTGTATCGCCCTTTGAGCCACTCGACCGCCTCCGGCCGTCCGTGCATCAGAAGCAGCGCCTGGACGGCGAACACGAAACCCCAGCAGATGTAGGTCAGTATGGAGCCTATTACAAAAAAGTACTCCCAAAACTCCAGATCGCTCACTGCCGATCCGTCAAATCGTATAGTCTGATCAGGGCTTTCGGGTCCGGGTCACGTCCCAGCCACTCCCTGTAGAGGGTGTCCATTGGTCTGCTCGCACCAGTCTGCAGTATATTACGCTTGTAGCCGTCGGTAACCTCTCTTCTGATCTTCCCCTCCCCGTAACATGCGAAAAAGGCGTCGGCGCTCAGAACTTCGGCCCATTTGTAGCTGTAGTATCCGGCCGCGTAACCACCTGCGAATATATGGGCGAAGCCCCACTGGAAACGGTTATAGGAGGGCGGTTTGACTAGGGAAAGTCTTTGGCGCAGGGAGTCGAGAAGCTCCTGCACCTCATCACCCTGATAGAGTTTTTGGTGGAGCATGAAATCGAATAGAGCGAACTCTATCTGCCTAAGCATCCCTGTAGCGGCCATGAAGTTCTTGCTCGCTTTTATCTTGCGCATCAGCTCATCCGGCATCAGTTCGCCGCTTTCATAATGAAAAGCGAACCTCTCCAGCAGACTCTTCTCATAAGCGAAGTTCTCCAGAAACTGCGACGGAAACTCGACTACATCCCATGCCACGCCGTGTATGCCGCTGACAAATCTCTCTTTGACACGGCTGAAGAGGTGGTGAATGGCGTGACCCATCTCATGAAAGAGTGTAACAACATCGTCATGTCTCAGCAGTGAAGGCGTCTGGTCGGTCGAAGGCGGGAAGTTGCAGACCACAAAAGCGGATGCGGGGTGCTCCCTCCCCTCCGGGTCCTCATGGTGGGTCTGCCAGTCGTTCATCCAGGCCCCTCCCCTCTTATCCTTTCTCGCCTCAAGGTCGAAATAGATGCGGGCAAAAACCTCTCCGCTCTCCGCAAGGTCGAAAACCCTGACCTTCTCGTTCCATACCGCCGTCTCTACCTCCCTGAACTCTATATCGAAGAGTTCGGAGACGAAATCGAGCATCCCCTTCAACACCCTCTTCTGCTCGAAATAGGGGCGGGTCTTCTCATCGTCGAAGTCAAGCTCCCTCTTTTTGAGTCTTTCGCTGTAGAAGGCTACATCGTAACTCTGAATCTCCTCTATACCATCCTCTGCTGCCAGGTCGGCAAGCTTTCGGACCTCCTTTTGCGCATGCGGCAAAGATGCCTCCGCCAGTTCGTTCAAAAAGCCTATAACAGCATCGTCTGAAGGTGCCATTTTCGTAGCGAGCGAGAGTTCGCTGAAGTGGTCGAAGCCGAGAATTTTCGACTTTTCGTCTCTCAGGCGCAGTATCTCGTCTATCACATCCGCATTCTGTGGAGCCCTGGTGACGTACGCCCTGTAGAGCTCCTCTCTAATCTGACGGTTCGGACCGTATGTCATGTATGCCATATAGCTTGGAATCTGAAGAGTGAAACGCCACACCTTTCTCCCCTCTTTTTCAGTCTCCGCCAACTCGAGATCACTTTTGGGAATGCCCTCTACATCCTCCTCTTTTTCCACAATGAGCTCATATGCGTTGGTCGCGTCCAGAAGGTTTTGGGAGAAGCGGTTGCTCAGTTCACTCAGACGCAGATCTATCTCTTCAAGTCTCTTCTTCTGCTGTTCCGGCAGCTCCACTCCCGAAAGCCTGAAGTCCCTGATCTCCTGCCTAAGGACCTCTTTTTGCGCATCGTCACACCCCTCCGTTTTCAAAAAGGCTTTGTAAAGCTCACGGTTTTGCGAAAGTCTGGTATGGTAGTGTGAAAGAAGCGGCAGAGACTCTTCGTAGGCTCTTTGCGTCTGCTTTGAGTTCTCTACGCTGTTGAGATGCGAAAGCGGTGTGAAAAATATATCCAAACGTTCGAAAGTCTCCATATAGGGTCTTACGAAAGAGTCGTAATCGTACTTTTCCCGCTCGATGAGCGAGGCGATGAGACTCTCATTGGACTCCAGTATCTCTTTCAACTGCTCGCCGAATCTGTCATAATCGGGTATTTTAAAAGTTTCAAACATAGCTCTATCCTTCATTCAGCTGTTAACGAATTGACGCAATTTCCCAAATCAGGAAACAGAATAGATAGAAGTCGTTGCGGTGCTTGTAGTCAGGCGGTTTGGGAAAAATTTGAGGCGCAACCCTCAGGTACATCGATGATTTTTCCCAAAGTGCATGGCTGCAATGATCATGACGAGTTCCTCTGTCTCTATTTCCGGATTTGGGAATTATATCCCAATTTACGCTATTCTTCGATATAATCTGCACACGATTACAGAAGCGCTGCAGCCATCATATGACTGCAGCTCTACTTGATAACTGATGTCACTGACTTTACGCAAAATCTGCATGCCGAGCGGGATCTGCACTGCGGGACGCCGCAAAATATTCAAAAAACGCTGACGCCTTCGGCACCCTGACGGGCAAGCGCGGTTTTGAACGATATTTTTCCGCTAGATCCCGGGACCGACAAATTTTGCGTAAGGTCAGTGATGTCAATAAAAGGTTGCATAATGAAAGTACTACTGATAAAAGATGTAAAAAGCCTGGGAAAGGCCGGAGAGATCAAAGAGGTCAAAGACGGTTACGGGAAAAACTTCCTGGTCGCCAAAGGGTTCGCCAAAGTGGCGACGGACGAAGTTATAAGAGAGTGGGAAGAGGAGCAGGCCAGAAAAGCCGAGGAGGAGGCTGCCGAAATAGAGCGTCTCGAGAGTCTCAAAAAAGAGCTCGAAAGCATGAAGCTCGTAATAAAGAAGAAGCTCGGTGCGAACGGCTCTCTATTCGGCGCCATTACCAACCACGATATTGCCGATGCACTGAAAGAGAGCGGGATAGAGATCGACAAGAAGATTATCCATATCGACGGTGCAATAAAGGCGACCGGCATATATGAAGCCGATGTGAAACTGGGCCACGGTATACATGCGAAACTGAAATTCGAAGTGGTCGGAGAGTGACGGATGTTTGAAGCTACCACCATACTGGCCTTCAGGTCAGACAAGGGAGCGGTCATAGGGGGCGACGGGCAGGTCACGTTCGGAAATGCCGTACTCAAAGGCAACGCCACCAAAATCAGGACTCTCTACAACGGTCAGGTACTTGCCGGGTTTGCCGGAAGTACTGCAGACGCTTTCAACCTCTTCGATATGTTCGAGGGGTTCCTGCAAAGCCGCAAAGGTGACCTCTTGAAGGCCGTCATAGAGTTTTCGAAGGCGTGGCGCAAAGATAAAGTGCTGCGGCGTCTGGAGGCGATGATGATCGTCCTGAACAACGAGCATATCTTCATTCTCAGCGGCAACGGTGATGTCGTCGAGCCTGAAGACGGAGAGATCGCCGCGATAGGCAGCGGGGGCAACTTTGCCATCTCAGCCGCGAGGGCCCTTGCGAGACATGCAAAGATGGAGCCGAAAACACTTGTGGAAGAGAGTCTTCACATAGCCGCCGACCTCTGTATATATACAAACCACAACATCAAAATATTGGAATTGAAAAAATGAGCAACGCAGAGAGTATGACACCAAAAGAGATTGTAGCCTATCTCGACAACTATGTAATCGGACAGCAGGAGGCAAAAAAGACTATCGCCGTAGCACTCAGAAACAGATACAGAAGAATGAGACTGCCGGCGGAGATCCAGGATGAGATCATGCCAAAAAATATCCTGATGATCGGCTCTACGGGTGTCGGTAAAACCGAGATCGCAAGGAGACTCGCCAAAATGATGGGCTACCCGTTCGTAAAGGTGGAAGCGAGCAAATATACCGAAGTCGGTTTTGTCGGCAGGGATGTGGAGTCGATGATAAGAGACCTGGTCGCCACATCCGTCAATCTTGTAACCCAGGAGCAAAAAGAGCTCAAGAGCGGAGAGATCGACGAGTATGTCGAAAGAATGATAATAGAGAAGCTGCTTCCGCCTCTTCCCAAAGGCGCAACAGATACAAAAAAAGAGGAGTATGAGACAAGCTTTAAAAGAATGCGTGAAAAGCTCCGCAGAGGTGAACTCGACAAGCTGAAGGTCGAGGTTGAAATGCCGCCGCTGAAGATAGATATGGGAGAGAGCAATCTTCCGCCGGAGATGAGCAAAGTACAGGAGTCTTTGGCGAAGGTTTTCGGTTCTTTTGGGCGGGAGAGCAAAAAAGAGGTGACGGTAAAAGAGGCTAAAAAAATTCTCCGCCAGACCGCGAGCGAACGGCTGCTTGATGAAGAGCAGATCAAACAGGAGGCTCTGCGCCGGGCAGCCGAAGGGGGAATCATATTTCTCGACGAGATCGACAAGATCGCCGTTTCCAGCCAGAACAGCGGGCGCCAGGACCCGAGCAAAGAGGGTGTCCAGCGCGACCTGCTCCCTATTGTGGAAGGCAGCAGCGTAAATACAAAATTCGGCCCCATACAGACCGACCATATACTCTTCATAGCCGCCGGAGCTTTCCATGTGAGCAAGCCCAGCGATCTGATTCCGGAGCTTCAAGGGCGTTTTCCTCTGAGGGTAGAGCTGGACTCTCTGACCGAAGATGCACTCTACGAAATACTTACAAAACCGAAAAACTCTCTCATCAAGCAGTATCAGGCTCTTCTAGGAGTCGAAGGGATGGAGCTCGCCTTTGAAGAGGAGGCTCTCAGAGCTATCGCAAAAGTGAGTTTCCAGGCCAACGAAAGAACGGAAGATATAGGGGCCAGGCGTCTGCACACAGTCATAGAGAAGGTTCTCGAGGATATAAGTTTCGAAGCCGATGAGTATCAGGGTAAAACTTTTACGATTACCGCCGATTATGTACATGAGAAGCTCGATGCTATCGTAGAGGACGAAGATGTCGCAAGATACATCCTCTGATATAAATACGAAAGCGGGCTTCGTAGCCGTAGTCGGCCGTCCCAACGCCGGAAAAAGCACACTGCTGAACTGGCTGGTCGGCGAAAAACTGGCGATGGTAAGCAAGAAGGCCCAGGCGACCAGAAAACGTATGAATATTATCGTGATGTATGAAAATAGTCAGATAATATTTGTAGATACGCCCGGAATACACGAAAAAGAGCGCCTCCTGAACCGCTTCATGCTCCAAGAGGTGTTCAAAGCGATCGGCGATTGCGACCTTATACTTTTTCTCGCTCCCGCCAAAGACAGTCTTGAGCACTACAGGAAGTTTTTGCAAATAAACGGCAGGAACAGGCCGCATATCGTTGTTTTGAGCAAAATTGACGAAGTGAGCAACGAGGAGCTTTTGAAAAAGATCGGTGAATACCGGGCCTATCAGGATCGCTTTTCGGCACTTGTTCCGGTCTCGGTTACCAAGAGTATCGGCAAAGAGGCGCTGCTGAAAGAGATTTCCGCAAATCTTCCGAGATCACCCTGGTTATATGATCCTGAACTGTTGACTACGACAAGTATAAAAGAGATCTACAAGGAGATGATCAGAGAGTCGATCTTCGACAATCTGAGCGACGAGATCCCTTATGAAACGGACGTAATCATCGAAAAGGTCGATGAACAGCCGGGCCTCGACCGTGTCCAGGCTACGATCATCACCGAAAAGAAGAGCCAGAAGATGATAATAGTCGGACGCGGAGGCTCTACTATAAAGAGGATCGGCAGAGACGCCAGGTTGAAGATGGAAGAGTTTTCAGGGAAAAAAATTTTTCTCGAGCTTTTCGTAAGTGTAAAAAGCGGCTGGTCAAAGACAAAGAAGTCGTTGAGTGAAGTCGGATATATATTCGACCGATAGCCTCAACACCCGAAAAACGGGACTTTTCCGTTATTTTTAAACTACTGTTTAAGCTATATTAGGTTAAAATCAGTAGAAGTATTAATTATAAACAATCAGAACAAGGCCTTGCAATGTTCAAAACACAACAGGATAGATTGGAAAAAGATAGTATCGGTTTCCATAAAATTGTTTCCATCAACGCCTATCAAAATATCTCTTACCAATTCCAGAACAATTCGCTGCAAAAGATTGAAAAACTACAATACGACAAGAGAAATTTCGTTGTCTCCACCATCGACTCAAAAGACTTCATCTCTTCGATTGTGGAGGTCAGCGTAAATATTCCGCCGGAAGATATTCAGGATGCTATAGAGCTCAAAGCGTACGACGATCTCGGTCTCGACCAGGCTGTCGAGTATATAATCAGATATATAGAGATTCCGGGTCGGAAAACCGACAAGATGCGCTCTTTCCATGTTTTCGTAGCGGAACCGGAGGTCGTACACGAAGTTTTCAACCCCGTACGTGAACAGGTCAAATATATCGACTGTATCTACCCAAAACCGTACCTGATACAAAACCTCTATGAAAAGGAGATACTCGAAGCTTACGGAGTTCAGGGGTATCTCTATTTCCAGAAAGAGGATGCTTTTTTGGCTCTCTTCAAGGATGGCGAATATATCTATTCAAAGTCTCTCAAATACTCTTTCGAGAATATATATGAGAGATTCTGCGAACTCTACGGTGAGCGGGTCGATGAAGCCGCATTTTACGAAATGCTGCAAACGAAGGTCTGAAAACTTCGAATTTCGACTACCAAGATCACCTGATGAAGCTTTTCAGCGAAATTTTTCTGTATGTGAACGATATCCTGATATATGCGAAGAGAGCCTTCGAGATCGAAAAGATAGATATGTTTTATACAGGGTCCGAAGCCGGCCCCGTGCTGGGACTCAACGAATATGCACATACATACCTTGGAATTGAAGCCGGCGATTTCGACTTCGATTACGAAATGGAGAAAGGGGACTGGTATGTTGACCAGTTCCATTTTCTATCTGTTCTTGAGGCGATAAAAAACATTGAAGGTGAAGAGAGCCCGAACTTCACACTCTTCTTCAGGCCGCCCCCCTTCGTAGCGCGAAGAAGCGGGCAGTTTATCATTACAACAGCAGCGACCGTAGTCCTGGCGCTCTCCCTCCCTGTCTACAACTACACATACGACACATATGTCAAAATCAGCAACGACAGGCTGAAAAAAGAGGAGAGAGAGCTCAATCGGCTCACAACCTCAATAAAAAACGAGATTTCAACACTGGAGAAACAGAAAAAAGATATACTGGCAAGAATCAAAGCCGAAAACGATCTTTTCGAGACCAAAAAGAAGATTCTGGCCGCCATATACGATAAAAAAGTCAACTACCCTATGAAGGCAAAAACGATCGTAGGGCTTGGCAACGATATGACTAAGTTCGGTGTAAGAGTAACGAAAATCAGTGATGAAGACAACCTCTTTACCCTGACTCTCTATGCAAGAAGCGAAAAAAAGATCACTCAATTTATAAAATTTTTAACCGATAAGTATGAAAACAGGATTCATGCGGATATAGACAAGATCTATAAAGACGAAAAGACCGGAATCTACCACGGCGACCTAAAGGTGACAGTACTATGAAGATAATCGAAGATTTCCTTGAAAAACTGGACAACTATTTTGAAGAGAAAAAAGAGAGCGAGTTCTATCTTATGGTATTGGCGGTGGTCGCCGTTTTCGGGCTCATCTCATACTCCTACCTGATACCGATAACGGAAAAAGAGCTTAGAAAAGATCTTGCCATACAAAAAGATCTCCAGAACAAGATAAGGGCGGAAGAGTCCTACCTTGCTTCGGTGACGGTAAACGGAGACCAACGTTTCAAAATTAAAAAACTGCAGAGTGAGATTGCGAGACTTAAAACGAGATACAGTGATCTTAAAGAGATAAACGAGTATTCCGACTACCAGATACAGACACTTTCGGAACTTCTGTTCAACGAGAGAAACTGGGGTAAATTTCTTGACTCTATCGCTTTGAAGGCGAAAAAAAACGGTATTGACATCTCATTAATCTCAAACAGATTCATAAACAACAAAGATAGCTTCGGTCATGTATTGGAGATCGGTGTCGAGTGTGAAGGGAGCTACAAAAACATGATTCGCTTTATGAATGAGATTGAAGAGAGTGAACTGGTTGTCGATATATATAATATCGATCTCGAAAGCAATAAAAGTATAAAAGCAAACTTCAAGGTATCGGTATGGGGCATAAACTATTAACAAGAGTATCGGTGGCGGTCCTGGCAACGGCTTCGTTACTTGGTGCCGGTATCACGATCAACGATATCGACAAACTGGTCAACGATATAAAACAGGAGCGTGTAGGGCTCAAAGATAGTGAGATTCGCACTGCGAAAGATCCGTTTGTATACTCCAACGGAAAAATGGGGCGGGTTCTGCAGACCGACAAGTCTGTAAAAAAGAGGCACTACCGCTTCTTTTTGAGTGCGATTATAAACGATCGTGCAAAAATAAACGGCAGATGGTACAGGCTGAACTCCAGAATCGGCGGATTCAGAATCAGCGGCGTAGGAAAAGATTATGTTCTGCTGACACGCAAGAATGAACGGATCCGTATATTTTTGAATCGTTCAAAGAGTAAAAAAATCAAACTTCTCGTTAAATAAGGATTTGGTATGAAATGTATGAAAACTGTCAAGCTGTCTGTTTTGGCGGCCGCCGTGACCGCATCGCTTGGATTTACCTCTAATCTGCAGGCGGCATGTGAAGATAATCTTTTCAATATCAAGGCCAACCAGGGAACAAGGATTTCGGAAGTTATAAACCAGTTGGCCGATCAGTGCGACCTTACACTTATCATTAAGGACAAAGAGGCCGCCAGAAAGCTGAGAACACGTCTGAACCGGTTATCGCTGAAAGACTCAACTCTTCCGGAAGTTCTGCAGGTTGTTTTGAACGAGCACAACCTGAACTACTCCCTGGACGGCAATATACTGAAGATTTCATACCTTTTGACCAAAACCTTTCATGTCAACTACATAAGTACAGAGAGGGTAAGTACAAGTAGTACGAAGGTGACACTCTCTAGCGGAGCCGCGCGACAACAGCAATCAATGCAGGGGCAGAGGCAGGGAGTTTCTACGGGAACGATGAGTGCCGGAGAATCGGAGAGCGGGATTAATGTTACTTCCGACGACAAATTTATCTTCTGGTCCGACCTTCTGGAGCAGATAAGTGATATCCTTAACCGTCCCGAAGATACGTACAAAGCCGGTGATCCCGTCGTTGACAAAGAGTCCGGCCTTGTCACCATCACCGGAACCAAAAAGCAGTTGGACCGAGTGGAAGACTATATCGACAACTTGATGAAGAGGCTTCACAAACAGGTTTTGATAGATGTAAAAATGTATGCAGTGGTTCTGAGCAAGGGTAACGAAACAGGAATCGACTGGAGGCAGCTATACAATCTTCAGAATTTCAAAGTTACCGCCGAGAACCTGACAACAAATGAGAATGTATATGAAATCCAGTATCCGACTACAACGATGCAAGACCCCTATATAAAAACGTTCGGGCAGGGAACGGCCACATTTACAGATATCGTGATGACGGCACAGATCGGAACGATCATCAAGTTTCTCAAGTCACAGGGGGATGTACACTCGGTCTCCAACCCAAAAGTCTTGACACTCAACAACCAGGCCGCGATGATAACAGTAGGAAAACAGTACTTCTACAAAATAAAAAACAGTACCACTACCAGTAATACCGGCGGAAGCACGGTGGCTCAGAATGAAATCATAGATTCCGTATTTGCAGGCGTTCTTCTGGATATAACGCCGGAAATAGCTGCTGACGGTACTATCACACTGAAGATAAACCCTTCAGTAAGCGACACTATTACACCTGTAACAAACGACAACCTCAACAGGACGATGCCGCCTGACCTGGAGAGAAGACAGATGGCTTCCGTTGTTACCGTAAAAGACGGCTCTCACGTTATTCTTGGAGGTTTAATTACAGACAGGGTCAACAAGTCGACCAACAAGGTACCCCTGCTAGGCGACATCCCCCTCCTGGGATACGCCTTCAGGTATGACGAGTTGACGGACGAAAAGGTTGAGCTTGTCATCATCGTAACTCCGCATCTGGTTGAGGCTAAATCCTCCATGACACTGAAGGACCTTGGATACGACCGGCTATCTGACAGCAATCTGACCAAGATGCAATGAGTAAATACAAAGAGCTGCAGAGTATCTTTATAGACAGGATTGAGGTAAGCCACTATATAGGTCTGGATACATCGATTCTGTTCTACAACAAGCTACTGGAGAGTATACAGAAGCCGTTGAAGATGATCCTACTCTACGGAAGGCCGGGTACAGGCAAAAGTGTACTTATAAACAAAATATATCATGATGCCAAGGACAAGCGCAATGTCTTTATGATCGCAACCCCCATTCCGTCGGAAGAGGAGTTCATAAAGAAACTATATACTTTTCTATTGCCGGAATCGACACTGCCTGAGAATCTTACCTATAACAAATTCATAGAGATATGCAATGCGCTCAAAGATAGAAAGCATATAACGGTTCTTCTTGACGAAGCCCAGTTATATCCATCTTCGATGATGGAAAAGATACGTCTGATCTCAGATACGAGAACCATCAAATTCGTAGTATCACTTCACAAAACCGAGAAAGAGGATCTGATAGCGAAAGAGCATTTTCAATCCAGAATCTGGGAGACCATAGAGCTGAAAAACGGTACCGTACACGATACAGGTATGTACATACAGAAGAAGCTGATTCAACACAACTACTTCGAAATAGCGAACATGTTCCGAAAAAACAATATAAAACTTATTCACAGATTTACCAGTGGCAACTACAGAGAGATAAACAAGCTGATATTTACCCTTTTTGAAATATATGACTACTACGAAACCAACAAACCCTCTAAAATCGCATACCCTCATATAAAGAATAAATATATCGAGATGTCGGCACTGAAACTGGGATATATAGATGCTTGAAATAGAGAAGCTGGAACGTG
Source organism: Hydrogenimonas sp. (assembly GCA_003945285.1). Taxonomy (NCBI): domain Bacteria; kingdom Pseudomonadati; phylum Campylobacterota; class Epsilonproteobacteria; order Campylobacterales; family Hydrogenimonadaceae; genus Hydrogenimonas; species Hydrogenimonas sp. The sequence goes on along the minus strand of AP019005.1, from coordinate 958,735 downwards.
AGTGGCGCAGGTACAAGATGAAACGGCTGAAACCGTGGTTCCTGTTTGCACTTTCAATACTTCTGATCTCCGGCGTAGCAACATGGGTAGGGAAAGAGGATATCGTTCGTGCTTTTGAAGCCAGCGGCAAAGAAAGTGGTGCGCAACAGATAGCCGGCAGGGCAGAGGAGTCGCCTTCCGGTGTCAACACCCACAGCTCCGGTTCAGGGGAAAAAACCCCGGAAGAAGAGAGTGGCAAGCAGGCGGCCGAGCCTGAGAGTGCAAATGGCCTTGAAAACGTAAAGCTTCAAAGCCCTTCGAAACCTCTATCTGCATCCGTTACGGATGAGAAAGTGAGCGACAAAAGCACTCCGGCTGCAAATGAACCGGATGTCACACTCAATGCAGACACCGACTTCCTGAAGTCATTCGACCGTATCGAAACGGTATCCAGCTCCAAAAAGAGAAAAGAGACAGTAAAACCCGCAAGTGAAAGGGCCATACACGAAAATAACGGTAAGATTGCAAAAGGCAGTACCGAAGAGATAAGAGAGAGCAAGGAAGAGAGTTTCGTACAAGATCGGGAGAGAAGTACTTCCGGCATACAGATAGTTGCGACCAAAGTAAACAATACATTGAAGCATCTGATCGCCAAGTTCAACAGGACGAACGATCCCAAACTTGCCTCATATATAGCCCAAAGCTACTATAAAAAAGGAGACTACAAAGAGGCTTTGAAGTGGAGCGTCACCGCAAACTCTCTCGATCCATCCAGTGAAGAGACATGGCTCGTGTATGCACGTTCAAAAGTCAAACTTGGCAGAAAAGAGGAGGCGATAAAAGCGTTGAGAATCTATTTGAATCAGTACAATTCCAGGAGAGCGAAGTCATACCTGAAATCTCTGGAGTCGGGGCGATGAAAAAGATCATAATAACTGCACTCATCTTTTCATCTTTTATCTATGCAGGCGATATGGATAGAATCTATAAACTATACAAGCAGCAGAGTTACAAAGAGGCATGCCAACTCGGTCTAAGGATGTTCAAAAAATATAAAAAAGAGTCGAAATTTCTGATGCTCTACGGTCTGTCATGCCTTAAGGCTGACTATATAGACAGGTTGGCAGTCCCTCTGACAGGACTTAGAAACTCAAAGAGCGAGCGCGCCAATGCCAGCTATTTCGCTACTATTCTGCTGCAAAAGAAACTTCTGTACCACTCCCTCCTGGACGGTGTTGACATCTCGAACCTGAAACTTCCAAAAACAGACTATATCCTGTCCAAAGTCTTCGACCTCTATACCAAAAAAGAGTATAAAAAGGTGGATGACAGATACTACATCATACCCGAAAAAGGTTCGGATATGATGTATGTTTTATATATAGACCGAAGTGACGATATAGACAAGATGGTTATAGAGGAGAGACTGGACAACCATATCATCAAAGTACACAGGTATTGGTAGATGAGCAGAATCATAGAAATTTTAATCAAAAGCGGAATTGTTACCAAAGAGCAGATAGCCGATCTGCTGAAATCGAAAAAAGCAAAAAAGATAACTCTCAAAGCTTTGATAGAGAACCAGATCATAAAACCGGAACTGGCATACAAACTCATAGCAGACGAGATAAGAAAAGGGAATCTCTCGCTGGAGGCGCTGGAAAATGAGAGCAGTTCCATAAACATCGACAAGGTTTTGACTCAGCTTGCAAAACTGATGCACATGGACTATATAAATCTCGACGAAGTGGATATCGACCTCCGGCTGGTCGGCAAACTGCCGATGCAGAAACTGGAGAAGATCGGTGTCCTTCCCATAAAAGAGAACGATCTGAGTGTTACGGTGGCATTCAAAGACCCGTTCGATTTCAGCGCACAGGAGGCTATACAGCGCCTCTTTCCAAAAAAGCCGGTAAATCCGGCGATAGCACGGCCTACACAGATTGAGTATCATCTAAACCGCCTCGAGATGTCCGAGAGTATCAAAGGGCTGATAAACGAGATACGCCAGGAGATATCCGAAAGTGCTTCGGCTACGGAGGCGAGCGAATCTTCCGCCATTCTGAAACTTATCGAAGTCATTTTGAAGTCCGCCATAATAGCGAGGGCGAGCGACATCCACATTGAGCCTACGGAGAACAGCTGTATAGTCAGAAGCCGTATCGACGGTATGCTTACGGAGAGTTTCCGTTTCGACAAAGATATCTACCCCCCTCTCTCTTCTAGACTGAAACTTCTTTCAAACCTGGATATTGCGGAGCGTAGAAAACCGCAGGACGGCCGCTTTTCTGCGACAATTGTCAACCGTGAGTTCGATTTCCGTGTCTCTACCCTGCCGATTATGAACGGCGAATCGATCGTTATGCGTATTCTGGACAAATCCAAGGTGATGATACGTCTTGAAGATGCCGGTATGAGTCCTGGCAACTTCAATATTTTCAACGATGCACTCAAGGTGCCGTACGGTATCGTGCTCGTTACAGGTCCTACCGGAAGCGGTAAGACGACCACCCTCTACGGGGCACTAAACAACCTGAAAAGCGTCGACAAGAAGCTCATAACGGTCGAAGATCCTGTCGAGTATCAGATGAACCTGGTCCAGCAGGTGCAGGTCAACCCCAAAGTGGGACTTACCTTCGCGAGTGCGCTGCGATCTATCCTGAGGCAGGACCCGGATATTATCATGATCGGTGAAATCAGGGACCAGGAGACTCTGAGAATCGCGATACAGGCCGCCCTGACAGGACACCTTGTCCTCTCCACTCTCCACACAAACGACTCGATAAGCGCAATCACCAGAATGGCCGATATGGGTATTGAACCCTATCTTATAAGCGGTTCTCTGATAGCCATAGAGGCACAGCGTCTTGTGCGCAAAATCTGTCCCAACTGTAAAAAAGTAGTGGAAATACCCGATCATGTTATAAATGAGCTTCAGGAGTATATTCCGGAACATTACCAGTTCTACAAGGGGGCCGGCTGCAAGGAGTGCCAGGGAACCGGATATATGGGTCGGGAGATGATAAGTGAAGTTCTACGGGTAAACGAGACTCTTACAAGCATGATAGCACGGGAAGCCTCCAAAGCGGAGCTTACGGAAGAGGCTTTTAAAGGAGGTTTCGTTACGATGATCCAGGACGGTGTGAACAAAGCGCTCGAAGGAAAAACCACAATCGATGAAGTATTAAGGGTTGCGAGGTTATCATGAAATATTATCAGGTCACTATGCTGGTCCGCGGTAACAGGCGGAATATTCTGCTTAAAGCGAAAGACAGAGCCGACGCTATCAACAAGATAAAGAGAGACTATCAGGGTACGCTGCTCAAGATAAAAGAGGTGTCGGCACCCATAGATGCTACTCTCAAAGAGTTCTTTGCTCAGTTCTCTTCGACCGTTTCGAACAAAAAGGTACAACCCAAAAATCTTATAGCCGCCATTAGGCAGCTTGCCGTCATGACGAATGCCGGAATCAGTGTGCACGATGCCCTGAACGAGATAGCGAATGCTACTAACGATGCCAAGCTGAAGTCGATCCTGACACAGGCATCTGAGAGCATCAACTCCGGACTGAGTCTCTCCGACACTTTCAAACGCTACCGTTACGATGTCGGCGGTATTACACTCGCGATGATCGAACTCGGGGAGCAGACAGGAAATATGGCCGACGCACTCTCCTCTCTTGCCGACATTCTCGAAGAGATCCAGGAGAATGTACAGAAGTTCAAAAAAGCGATGCGCTATCCGTTGATAACGATGGGTGCAATGGCAATCGCTTTTACCATTCTTATCATGGTCGTCGTACCGAAGTTCAAGGCGATTTTCGAGAAGTTCAACGCGGAGCTTCCCCTACCTACAAAGATTCTGCTCGGCATAGAGCATGTCCTGAGCAACTACGGACTGCTCGTACTCGGCGGACTTATCTTCTTCATAGTACTAATAGTATACCTATACAGAAACAATGAAGAGTTCAAATATAAAACGGATAAGCTGATGCTCAAAACATATCTTATAAAAGATATTATCTTCTTCGCTACGCTGAACCGCTTCTCGATAGTCTTTACCGAACTGGTACACGCCGGTATCCCGATCGCCGACGCACTCGATACGGCTACCGGGATGATCGACAACGCCGTAATGAAAGAGAAGCTGGAGTCGGTTAAAGTCTCGGTCTCAAGAGGTGTCAGCCTGACTGAAGCTTTCAAAGATACCGGTGTTTTCGAAAATATGATAATCCAGATGATCTCGGCCGGTGAAAGCAGCGGCCAGCTCGACAATATGATGAGAAAGGTAACCGACTACTACAGGATGCGTTTCAACCATATTCTTGACAACATGTCGTCATATATAGAGCCGATCATGCTGGCTATTATCGCCGGTCTGGTACTTCTGCTGGCTCTGGGTATCTTCCTGCCTATGTGGGATATGGCCCGCGCCGTCAAGGGCCACTAAGGGCTTTGAGCTTCTCGTAGACCCGGTCTTTTTTCAAAAGACCGGCCTCATACAGAAACTGGGAAGGGAAGAATGTGACATCTTTGAAGCTGTCATATTTCGCGTAGGATAGGAAGAGGCGGTTTTTCGCCCTTGTAACAGCCACATAAAAGAGCCTCCTCTCCTCCTCGATACTTCCCCCCTGCCCCGCAAGCTTCCTGTTTGGAAACCTTCCGTCCATAAGATCTATCACATAGACCTCATCGAACTCCAGCCCTTTACTCGCATGAACCGTCAGCAGGTTTACACCCTCGCCTTCGCTAAGCTCTCTTCCTCCCAGTACCATGGCATTGATAAACTTTTCGTTGCTGTTGTACGCCTGCGCAAGACGCACCAGCAAAACCCCCTTGCGCTTTATCCTCTCGAGAGCCTCCTCTTTTTTTGTACCATCAACCTCACCGTTTTTCAGGGTGGCCCTTGATTCGGCGAGCCGGTCTGTAATAAACCGGTATATCTCCGAAGAGAGAATCGATCTCATGATAGATTGCGGCTGTCGAATATTTTTCAGAGAGCTCATAAGTCGGTAGAAGTCATATAGAAACTTCACCCCGTCGCTGTTGAGTGCCGGATGCTTCAGTATAGGATGCGCCATGAAGTTCTCATCGAGTCCGAGATGGGAGAATCTAGAAACAGATCCTATCTGCATCGGATGGTCGAAGAGGCCTAGCTGATAGTTGGTACTGCGGGCTTTGAAGGGGTTTGTCATCGGCTTCGGACGGAAAAGACCTCTTATCATATCGCCGTCACCCAGAACAGAGAACCCCTCAAAAAGCTCCTTTGCCGTAGCACTGCCGATTCCCCTGGCATATTCGAAGATATGTATGAACGCCATCATATCTTTCGGGTTGGCCAGAAGCGTGGCCAGGTCCAAAGCGGCCTTCACCTCCTTGGCGTCGAAAAAGCTTCTGCCCCCTTTGCGCCTGCAGGCTATGCCCTCTTCCTTGAGCATAGCCTCTATTCCGTCCGCCGACGCGTTGTTCCTGAAAATCACCGCTATTTCTGCGTGCGGAGTCATGGAGCGCCGGATCGCCTGCGATATAGCCTCGTACTGCTGCATAAGGTTGTCGAATATCATGAGTCTGGGCATCGAAGCGCTCTCGCTGCCTCTTACCACCTCCAACTGCTTGGGGTAGATACGCTCGTTGTGCTCTATGACGCGGTTGGCCAAGTCGAGTATGGGAGCTGTAGAGCGGTAGTTCTTTGTGAGCGTAAAGATCTTCGCATCGCCGTACTTCCTGCCGAACGAGCCGATAATGTTTATATTCGCACCGTTGAAGGCGTATATACTCTGATCATAGTCCCCGACACAAAAGAGCGACCCGGCGTCCATGGCATCTATCAAAGAGCCCTGCAGTTCGTTCGTATCCTGATATTCGTCCACTAGAATCTCTTTGAAAGGAAGAGGCTTCTCGGCTACGGATTCACGCATCAGGATCAGAAGGTCGTTGAAATCTACGAAACCGAACTCCCTCTTCGTACTTTTGAACTCATCTATGATATCGAGGTAGATATCCGTAAAAGGCTCGTGTCCGGGATGTCTTTTGGGAAGCCAGAGATCGAACGGCTCAGAAGAGGCATTCTGGAAAAGGGAGTATAGATCGTAGAGAAAATTGGCGGCGAACGGCTCTACTTCTGCGGCTATATGGTGAAACCGCCGTTTATCGTAGATGCTTCGGAAGAGGGTCTTTAGCTCGAAAGGCTGCTTTAGGTTGATCTCTCTCTTCTCTCTTTTGAGGTGCCGGTAGCTCACCGCATGGAAAGTCCCGGCCTCTATCGAAGCTGCCACATTACGGTTGAAAAAGCCTGCTATCCGCTCTACCATCTCCGCGGCGGCTTTGTTCGTGAAGGTTAGCAGCAAAATCTCTTTCGGGTCTACCCCCTCTTTGAGCAGGTATGCTATGCGGCCGACGATCGTAGAGGTCTTTCCTGTTCCGGCAGATGCTATCACCAGGTTGTGCCCGAAAGGCGCCCTGGCCGCTTCCAACTGCTCTTTGTTCAGTTTAGATAGAGGCATAAGATGACTGTTCGCTCCATTCTTTTATCGATCTGTCAGACTACTTTCCGGAATATCTGCGTATCCGACGGCCGTCTCTGAAACACTCCTGGCATATACCGAACCTGAAGTTGGGAGGAAGCGGCTTACCGCAACGCTTGCACGCCCTGGCGAAGACTCCCCTGCGCAAAGAGCGTTCAATGAAGGAGTTGAGTATCTCTCTGGTTTTCAAAGCGTTCTGCGTATCTACAAACGCTTCCGGAAAGCGGTATGAGAGCCAAAGATAGAGAGACACCTCTTTCACCCTCTCTTCCGCATCGAAGAGCATATCGGAGGTCTGCGCGACCGAAGGGAGCTCCTGCGGAACCGTAAAAGGTATAGGTTCACCCCTCTCGAGCGATATCAGGTATCGGTGGAACAGACTCTCCAGGTATGCCGACCCGAGGCTCAAAGGAGCGCAGGAGAGGTGGTATTTGGCTTTGAGATCGAGCCTGTACAGGTCGACCATTTTGGCTATTTCAAGCATATTCTCTATATTGGCGGCAATGAATGGTCCGTCGAACTGCATATGTTTGACGAAGAAGCCAAGAATTTCAGATAGGCTCTGTGTCTCGATAATCTTCGCAATAAGCTCGATATGTTCGAAATTTGCCATGACTCGGTAGGGTCCGCGTATAGATTGAGACTCCTCCTCTATCAGCTCTGCCACCGTATTGAGCACCGGTCCGGTAAGTGCACCTACATACCCCTCTTCATGCAGACCGTACCGGCCCGCCCGTCCGGCGATCTGGCGCACCTCGGAAGGGGTCAGCAGACGGCGGCTCTGCCCGTCGAACTTGGAGTCTCTCGCGAAGAGTATCATCTTTATGGGAAGGTTGAGCCCCATCGAAATGGCATCTGTGGCGACAAGTATCTGGGACTCTCCCTCCCTGAATCTTCTCGCCTCCTCCCGTCGTACCTCCGGGCTGAGGTTGCCGTAGACTACAGATACGTCGTATCTTCCGCTCAGCTGCTCCTTGAGAGCCAGAACGTCACGCCTGGAAAAGGCTACGATAGCCGTGGCGGGCTCCAGTTTTTTCAATGATGTGGGGTGGTGGTTGAGAATGAGAGGGGCCTTCCTCTCGAAACGGACCACCTCCAGCTCCTCACCCAGCCAATCGGCGAGCTCTCTGACCGCTTCCAGTGCATCCTCGCTTCCGGTCATGACGACAGTATAGGCGGGAATACCTATTATCGCGTTGGCCCAGGCCCAACCCCTGTCCGGATCGTCTATCATCTGCACCTCGTCTATCACACAGACATCGACCTCCACCTGGAAGTTGGCCATCTCTATCGTGGAGCTGACATGTGCCGCCTCCTCGTCTATCAACTGCTCTTCACCTGTCACCAAAGAGGCCTGGATACCCCACTTCTGAAGAGTTTCATAACCCTCCAGGGCCAGCAGGCGCAAAGGGGCCAGGTAGTAACCCGTATCGGCCTCTTTGAGCATCTTCATGGCACTATAGGTCTTTCCGCTGTTTGTAGGCCCTACGTGAAATATGAGCCTGCGCCCCATCTCCCTGGCTAGCGGAAAGAGATTTTTGAAGTCTCTTATCGTTCTTGCCAGAAGCTCTTCTCTCTGCTTTTTGAGCTTCAGCCCCTCGATCTGTTTCGCAAAGTGCCGGTTTATACTCTTAAGCGTCTTGTACGGCACCTCCAGCACCCCTTTTTGAGCGATCACTCCCACTACCGCCTCGGCTATTATGAGCTCCACCTGCGACTCATCCATATCCAGACCGTCGGCCTCGTTAAGAAGTGCATCTTTGAGCGCATCGAGCTCCGCATCGAACTGCGCCTCCACCTCCGAGCGCCGAATTTCGAAATCCTCATCTATACCCAACGGTTCGGAAGCCCAGAGAGCCTGGTAGAGCCACCTCTTCTCGGCCTCCAGTACAAGGCGGTACTCCACACTCCATCCGCTATTTCCGAAGATCTCCTTCCTCTCCCTGCGAAAGAGCCTGATTCTCTCATCGGTAAACTCTATTTGGGATATATCGAAACCACTATAGAGAATATCTGTCAAAAAAGTGTCCGGAACAGGGACAGACAGAAAGTCGCACCGCTCCGGGAGCCGCTTCAGGGCTGTCACCTTCTGCTCCTCGGTCAGATATCTGTTTGGACGGCGGGCGATCTTCAAAAAGGCCTCTATCTGCTCCCTCTTCTTCGAAACCGCACTCTCCTTGCACTTTTGGAGTCTCGAAAGAAGTTGATCTTCACCCGATTCGACAATCTCGACCTCTTCGAAAGGTTTACACTCCAGCTCCACGATCTTATGGAACTTCTCATCGGCTATCGCGATGGGGAACGAATGGAAAAAGTGGAAGAGTCCATCTTCGTCGAAATACCCCTCGCAAGCCTCTTCAAGCCGGTTTCTCTTCTGTTCGCCCCTGAGCTTCGCCAGCGCCCTGGCGATCCGCAGCGGTGTGATTTTTTTCAGTTTGGATTCGCCGAACTGCTCCCTTATAGCCACCGATTCAGCCGGCGTATGCTCTATCTGCGCCAGAATCTCGTCGATCTTCCTGCTTCTCGCTTCCGAGTTCGGAACGCTCTTTTCCGGTCCGAAGGTGGTATCTAGAGATTTGAGATACTCCGTAATGAGAGCCCGATCCGCCGCATCACCTGAAGACCAGAGCCTCCTGAAGGCGCGGACGAGATCGGCCTTGCTCAGATGCTGCTCTTTGAGAGAGAGTATCATCGCCATCTCTATGAGGTTGTCCAGAGGAAGCCGAACGATTCCTTCGTCGAACCCCTCTCCCCCGAATATCTTGCGTATTGTCTGATTGTATTTTATGAGTCTTTTCTTCTTTTTCGCCATTAAGATGATCCGCCTGAGAGTATTGAAACTGCTGCGGATTGATACCTTTCATATTTTGCATAAACTGACGTTACGCTTTTTGCATAACGTCGGTTCAAATAACGACACCCGAAACTTTTCCGGCACCGGCACACAGGATGCATAGCTGCCGGAAATCTCTTCTAAGACCTGCTATTTGGCTTTCGGTCTGAATACTTTTATGACATCTTCATCGGCGACCATATAGCTGCCGCCGATAAGGTCGATACAGTAGGGAACCGCCGGAAAGACGGCATCCAGACACTCTCTTATCGATTTCGGTTTGCCGGGAAGGTTGATGATGAGGCTTCTGCCTCGTACTCCGGCCGTCTGCCTGCTCAAAATCGCGGTAGGAACATATTTGAGGCTCACCTGTCTCATCAGCTCTCCGAAGCCCGGGAGCATCTTTTCACATACGGCTTCGGTAGCCTCCGGCGTCACATCCCTCGGAGCGGGCCCCGTACCCCCGGTGGTTACTATCAGGTCGCAACCCTCGTCTGCAAGCTCTTTGAGTGCACTCTCTATTTCGGACTGCTCGTCAGGAATACACCGGTACATAAACTCCAGTTCGTTGCGAAGATACTCTTTGAGTGTATCCATTATGGCGACCCCGGATATATCTTCGTAAATTCCCGCACTCGCTCTGTCACTGGCCGTTACGACTCCCACCTTTATCCTATCCAAACTCTGCTCCTTTCAGTATATGTCCGTAATCTTTGAAGAGATAGCTCTCACCGAAACTCTTGAAGAATGTATGCGCCCTATGGGCGTCGACGACTCTATCTTGAGCCCCAAGGTAGACCTCGATACGGGTCCCTTTTTCAGAGACTCTCTCCAGTTTTTGCGCCGGCCATTCGTAGGTTAGCAGCTCCTCCAGCTCTTGTTGACTTCCCGGTTTCAAATATGGGTGAAGAAGGGTTTTACCGCACGGGTAGGCGGCATTTTCCAGGAACTTCCGTATATAGGAGTCGGAATCTTTTTTGAAATAGAAGAGTTGCGCCTTGATGAAGCTCTTCTGGCTGCCGACAAAATAGGATGGAGAGAGAAGTATTAGTCTGTCTATTCGTCGCTCTGTCGACAAAGCGTACTCCAATGCCCCTATCGCACCGAAGCTGAATCCGGCTACCACATACGGATTATCTTTCGAGTCGCCGATTATCTCATCGAAAAGAGCGCTCTCACCCTCTAGGCAGAAACCGCTAAAATATCTCATGCAGCAGCTCTTTTACATCCTCCCTGGATACTACCTCACGCCTCACTATCTCGTCGGCAAGACGTAAAATCCCCTCTTCCGCCCTGGCAACGAAACTCTCTACATCAGACCTCGCTTCGGAGAGTATCTTCTCCTCTTCAACGGGAGAGGTGCCGAACTTCTGCACCATTCCGTACCTCTCCACCATATCCTGCACTATCAGACGCGCCTCTTTGAGATCGTTGGCGGCATTGGTGAAGCGGTCGTTGAAATGAAGGTGCATCATGGCGTCACCGGCAAGATGGACCTTTACCAGGTTCATCATATCTGTTTTGGAAACTATCTCTTTTTCGGAGGTCTGGAAATGGTCGGTCAAGAGCCCGATTTTGTCGAAATCTACATCGAGCCAGTATGCGGTGACGGCTTTGGCGGCCTGATATGCGGCCTGAATCCTCTTCTCCTCTTCCGAGTAGGTCAGAATCTTTCTCTTGCCGAGCAGGACCTTGTCCTTGACGGCCAGAAAATCGTCACTCTCTATTATCTTCTTTCCACTCTTGAGGGCGTGTATCGCAGCTTCGTTCACCAGTGAAGAGAGGGCCGCCCCGCTGAACCCGACGGTCATCTGGGCTATATCATCGAGATCGAGATGCCACGGTTTGTTGGCAAGATATATCTTCAGAATCGATTTACGCTCCTCCTTGTTGGGTAAGGAGACATATACACGCCTGTCGAAACGGCCCGGCCTCAAAAGGGCGTCATCGAGCATTTCTATCTTGTTGGTGGCGGCTATGACTATTACGCCGCTGCTCTCTTCGAACCCGTCCATCTCGGTCAGAAGCTGGTTCAAAGTGGCCTCTCTCTCATCGTTTCGCATACCGCCGCGCGCTTTACCGACCGCGTCTATCTCATCTATGAAAACTATAGCCGGCGCAGCGGCCTTGGCCCGCTTGAAAAGCTCTCTGACACGCTTGGCTCCCATTCCGACATATATCTGCACGAATGATGCCCCGCTCTGGTAGAAGAACGGTACACCCGCTTCACCTGCAACGGCTTTTGCGATAAGAGTCTTCCCGACTCCCGGGGGTCCCACAAGAAGCACGCCTCTAGGCATACGTATACCGAAGCCCAGATACTTTCCCGGGTTTTTAAGAAAATCTATGATCTCCTCCAACTCCTCTTTGACTTCGTTTATACCCGCGACATCCTTGAACGTTATATTCGATACTATCGGTTTTATATCGCTGGGTCTCTGCAGTTCGCTGGCGAACTGGATCTGCTCGCTCAGCTGCTGCTCTTTCAGCTCGCGGTTTTTTCTTGCCCAGCGCAGAAGGTAGATGACAAGCAGCGCCAGGAATACCACGGTTATCAGGTCGGCAAGATATGGATTCGGCTCCTTTACCGCAACCGGAGTCGTACTGTAGAGCCTCTTCAGATCAATCGCCTCTTTGGGAACCCTGTAGTACTCCCTCCGCTCTTGAAATAGAGGTAGGCCCCGTCGATCCTGGCATCCTCCACCAGCGAGTTCTCTATCAGGTTTTGGGCTGTTTGGGCATCTATCAGGTGAGACCTGTCTCTCAACGCGGCAAAGAGCAGGAGTGCCGCCACGAGCAGTGCGGAGAGGGCCAGAATATATCTGTTCTTCTTAGAGACTTCCACGGTTTCCCCTTTCCAGAGGCTCGAAACTATCCAGAGTGATCCACTCACCTGTAATCTCTCTTTCACACTCTATCTCGATTCTGTTGAAGTATTGATCGAGACCGTTGTACTTTCCATCCTTTTCACTCTCGACAAGTATCTCCAGCGGCCCCTTCAGAGAGCTTCTGAAAGCGAAATTTTTCTCTCTCACCAAAGAGGTGAGCTCTTTATGCCTCTCTTTGGCTATATTGCCCGCCACAACCGGCTTCATTGTACTGCTCGGTGTACCGTCGCGCCTGGAGTATGTAAAGGCGTGTATATGCGTCAGAGGCAGAAGTCCAACCCTCTCGATAGCCTCCCTCCACTCAGCCTCACCCTCTCCCGGATGGCCGACGATGAAATCCGTACCGAGAGCGTAACCCTCGGCGGCAATCTCTTCGAAAAGCTCGAGATCTTCCCTGAAGCTGTTGCGCCTGTTCATAATCTCGAGCATCCGGTCGGAGGTGTGCTGAAGTGCGATATGAAGATGCTTCGCCATCCAAGGCTCTTTCAAAAGCTCTTTGAATTCGTCGGTTATCTGCACAGGTTCCAGAGAACCGATTCTGATTCGCCTTACGCCCCTAATACGGCTGATACGCTTAAGAAGCTTCGCGATGCTGCCGGACCTGTCGACCCCGTAGCTGCCTACATTTGTTCCGGTCAGTATGAACTCTCCGAAACCGTTGGAGGCCAGGCGCCTTATCTGCTCCAGTATCAGCTCTTCATCCATGCTTCTGGCATCTCCGCGGACATAGGGAATTATACAGTAGCTGCAACGGAAGTCACACCCCTCCTGAATCTTTATGAAGGCACGAGATTTACCCACAAACTGCTCGACTACCGTACTGTCTATATGTTTCAGGTCGCCAATTTCATAAAATCTTTCATTACTGTCCAGATAGCGGCTTATCTTCTCCTTTTCACTGTGGCCGAAGACTCCGTCGACTTTGCCGCTTTGGAAGAGCGACTCCCCTTTGGTATGGGCGCCGCATCCGGTAAGAAGCACTCTCGCCTTTTCGTTTATACGGCCCAACTGGTTTATATAACCTCTGACACCGCTGTCCGCCCCGTTTGTTACCGTACAGGAGTTCACGACGACAACGTCTGCCTCCTCTTCACTTCGTGCAAGAGTGTACCCACCCAGACGGGAGATCATAACCTGTGTATCGAACTGGTTGGTTCTGCAGCCGAACGTTTTGAAAAAGACCTTTTTCATGTCGTAATGGTACTCTCCGAAAGATTTGGAAGCGTAGGTTTCCCCTTGGCCCGTTCGAGATAGAGATGCTGTGAAGGATAAGCTATGACTATATCGTCCTCCTCTTTGATCTGGTCAAGAATATCGGCTGAAATGGTACTTCTGAGCGTCAGTGTAGCGTATGCGTTGGTCATATACCATACACTGATTCTAATACCGTTCTCCTCTATAAAAGAGTAGACTCTCGGCTCTACGTTGGTATTTTTCAGACTATATTTGGACCTAAGTTTGTTCAACTGCTTGCGTGTTATGTCCGTATACCCCTTGGCATACTTCTTTGCCGTCTCCCTGGCTATGTGCTGAGCCTTCTTGTGGTTGGAGTTGAAGGTGATAGTAAAATCTATTCCGTCCCACACGGTCTTCAGTGTCGCATGTGTGTAGTTGGCTATCATATCGGTGAAAATATAGTTGTTGGGTATGAATATGATCCTGCCGGCACGTCTGTTGTGCTTGTAGGTCGTAAGTGTGATATCCTCCAGCATCGTAATGCGCAGCAGCGATATGTCGAGTACGTCACCTACATACATCTTGCCGTCTTTATCCACACGGATCCTGTCTCCGACGTGGATGGAGCCCCCCAACACGATTACAAGCCAGCCGAGCATACTCATGAACCAGTCTTTCATCGCGATGGCGATACCGGCGGAGGCGAAACCGAGTACCGTCACCAGATACGAAACGTTCTCTATATAGGCGAAAAGAAGAATGATTATGACAAGAAAAAAGAAGGTAAAGTTAATGATCTTGTTAGCCATGTAGAAGCGTTCGTTGTCCGTAATGGTACGCTTGACAAGCCACTTGAAAAGAAGTACGAAAAGCAGTATCGCCAAAACGGTAGCACCGATGGTTGCCGCTTTTTTCGCCTGCTGCATTATCTGCTCCGTAAGGCGAAGCTTGATCTCGTCCACCTTCTTTTTGTAGACTATCAAGGCAGTACGATGAAGAGAGAGTGCATCTTCAGCTTCACCGACCTCTTTCATTGTACGGTCGAGCTCTTCCGCAGCCTCCTTCTCAGACGGATTCAACTCCAGAAGCTCTTTGAGAAGGGAGATCTTCCGGTTCAACAGATCTATGAAGCTCTCCAAAGACTCGATCTCGTATTCGAATCTGCTCTGCTGCTCGTCGAGCTGCTTCAGAAACGACAGGGCTCCTATTACGGCGACTGGGTTCGTTACCTGCGGTACCTCTTTTATCTCTGCTGGAGTGATCATCGTCTTGAACGGATTCGAGCTGTAGTCTTTAAGCAGATCGAGCTGCTCTTTTAGCTTCAACTTCTGCGCTTCAAGATCGCGTATGGCGGATCGGTAGCGTGTAGGGCCTTTGCGTTTGTACGCCCTGATACGACGTTCTATCTTCTTGATTCTGTCTGCCATATCTATGTAGGAGAGATGGTTGGCGTAGACCTTCTGCCAAACACTCTCCTGCTCCAGCTTCTGATCGATCTGCTTAAGTGAGTGCTTTATCTTCTGGATCTCGTTGCTGCGCTGCTGGAGTGTTATGTTGTTCTCGGCGGAGGAGCCGTTGGTTTCAACCTCCGCATAGGAGAGTGTAACGGAAGCAAGCAGAAGCAACAGGAAGATTCCGGTTCTCAATGCTCTCCGCCTTTTTCATATTTTTTCAGCACCGAAAGGACAACTTCCCGCTCGGGATTTTCAAGCATCGCATACTCTCCTATCCGCTGAGGGACTATGAAAGTGATTCGGTTGTCCCTGCTCTTCTTGTCGAGAAAAAAGTGGTCGTAGAAGCGTTCCGCCGAGTCGATCCGGTAGTCGACAGGAAGTCCGTAGCGTTGAAGAAGCTTTTTGACGCGCTCCGCCTCCTCTTCGCTGAAGAGACCTGAAGCTATCGCGAGCTCGTCGGCCATTATCATACCTATAGCGACGGCCTCTCCATGAAGAAGGTTTCCGTAACCGCTGAAGTTTTCGATTACGTGTGCGAAGGTGTGACCGTAGTTCAAAACCGCACGCACGCCCCTCTCCTGCTCATCTTCGATAACCACTTTCGCTTTCAGTTCGACCGATCTGCGAATCGCCTCCTCCAGGTTTTCGCGGTTGTTCAACTCCACCTTTTCGAGCCATTCGAAAAAACCCCTGTCGAACATAACCGCCATCTTTACGATCTCCGCCACACCGGCTGCAAACTCCCTTTCAGGAAGCGTGTCGAGCCAATAGGTATCTATGTAGACCGCACTCGGCTGATGAAAAGCACCGATCAGGTTCTTCCCGAAACGGTTGTTTATACCTGTCTTTCCTCCCACACTTGCGTCGACCTGTGAAAGGAGTGTTGTCGGCACCTGTATGAAGTCTATTCCGCGCTGAAAGATGCTCGCCGCGAACCCGGTCATATCCCCTATCACCCCTCCGCCGAAGGCGATCAGTACAGAGCTTCTGTCCAGACGATGGTCGAAGAGCCGGTCAAGAATATACTCCACGCTCTCCATACTCTTGTACTCTTCACCGTCAGGAACGACGACGACATAGAGCTCTTTCGCATCTATCCTCTCTAGAAGCCTTTGAAGATGGAGTCCGGCGACTTTCGGGTTTGTAATTACAGCCGCTTTCGAATCCAGCTCTATCTTCGGTATATCGTCGATGGTGATAGTATAATCTCTGTCGGCGGATCGAGGCAAAGAGATATCGATATTCATAGATTTTCAACCTGTAAAAAATTTCTTATATATTACTTAATTTCTACTTTGAAACTGCTTACTCTCTGATGTTACGCAAAGCCTGGGCTAAGCAAATCACAGATTCAAGGATGGCGTTACACATATTTCGTAAAACAGACCTTCTCTCTACTCAATATCCACCGGGACGAAAAGCTGCGGATTGTACGAAAGCTTGAAGTAGAGCTTTTCGGCATCTGCACTGAAATATGAGAGCAGCGGGCTTTGCAGAATCTTCTGTGTGAACGGCAGAACCTGCAAAAAGCCCCCTTCGCCGGAGAGCTCTCTTATCGGGTTCTTCTTCTCCTGCCTTATCTCGAGATTCTTAGAGAAGATATGCGAGAGATTCTCATAATGGTTCAGAATGAAACTCTTCTTCTCGAACTCGCCGTCAGGGTCGTAATCGAGCAGTTCTATGTTAAGGTCGAGCTGTGATGCGACATCGAAAACGGTGGCGGAAATGAACTCCATGCTCTTCTCCTCCGAAAGGACAACAACAAGCTTGCGGATATCGTTGAGCGGATAGCTGCTTATCTGCAGAACGGGCCTCCTGAGAGAGTAGAAAATCTTTCTGAACTCTCTCTCGGCGAAGAGATCTCTTCCGCATATAAGAAGTCCCACATTGTGCTGCTTCATATCTGCACTTATCAGCTCGGAAGCCGGCCTGCTTCTGTAGTCTACGAAGCAGTTTATAAGACCACTCTGCCTCTCCATCTCTTTGATATCATCCAGCAGCTCTATATCGGAAGGGTTCGCCACCCTGATTATCAGCCTTCTGCCTTTGAACCTTCTGTGCAGATATTTGACCTGCTCGAGGCAGCTTACAATACACTCCCGCTTCTCCTTGATCATATCGACATAGAGGTAGAGATTCTCTCCGAACGGGGCCGGAAACTGCCCGAGCTCCTGTTTTATCGCTTTGAAGACCGACTCCAGGACTGAGGGCTTCCCTACCAGCAGAAGGAGATCGTTCGGTTTTATCATGAGCGACGGTTTCGGAAGTACCAGTTTGTTGGAGCGGTAGAGTGCCACTATGCGCCACTGGTTCTGCTCTATCGTACCGATATGACGATATACGTACGCACTTCCGAAAGGTACCAGCACCTCCATGATCTCACCCTGTCCCAGACCCACATTCTGGGCTATTACCGGGACGTTGGGCAGAAAGTCGTACATACGGCTCGCCAGCAGTTCGTTCGCATTGATGTTGATAAGGTTCTCATCTTCGAAATCTATATCCCACCTGTTGAAGAAGGTGATCCGCGTATATGGCTTGTCCCTACGGATATTCTGATAGGCTCCCTCCGCATCGACCCTGTTTTTCATTATGATGAAAATATCGTCGAACTCCCTCTTGATGAGCATGGAGAGCTTTATATAGCTCGTCGGGTCAAACTGGTAACTTGTGATGTTGGAAGGAAGCTGCCGAGGCAGAATTGCTCTATCGAGCGCGACGACAGTATATTCGTTGGTACTTATAAAAGTCTCGCTGATGCGGTGCAGAAAATGTTTTGCTACAATTCCATCGGCAAGGATCAAAATCTGTTTCATCTGTTCTCCACGCTCTGAAGCCTGCAAGGTACCGTGCCGCATAAATTCAACGTGGTAACCTCTGCCGGTTTTAAAAAAAATATTATATCCAAATTTAGGATTTTTTTATGATTTTCAATATCGATGCAACCGACGGATCAGCGAGAGCCTGTACCCTTGAAACGGCACACTCTACGATCAGGACACCGGTATTCATGCCGGTAGGAACAAGCGCCGCTGTAAAGGCCCTGGATACTCTCGATATGAGAGAGCATCTCGATACGCAGATCATACTGGCCAACACATACCACCTATATCTCAGGCCGGGAGATGCTGTGGTGGATGCGATGGGAAAGCTGCACGGTTTTACCGGATACGACCGCTCTTTTCTGACAGACAGCGGAGGCTTTCAGGCCTTCAGTCTAAGCGACATAAGCAGAGCCGACGACAGCGGTATTCTCTTCAGAAGCCATATAGACGGCTCCAAACACTACTTCACCCCCTCGAAGGTTCTGGATATCCAGTATAACCTCGGCAGCGACATAATGATGATACTCGACGATCTCGTAGCCCTGCCGGCGACCAAAGAGCGCCTGGCCGTATCGGTAGACAGAACGACGCGGTGGGCCGAAGAGTCGATAAACTACCACCGTTTCAAACAGAAAGAGGGGGTAGGCACCGGCCAGAATATATTCGCGATCATTCAGGGAGGTACCGACAGAGAGTTCAGAAAAATTTCGGCAGAAGCTCTTTGCGCTATGGATTTCGACGGCTTCGCCATAGGCGGTCTCAGTGTCGGAGAAGCGAACTCACTTATGTACGATACGGTCGAATATACAACCCCCTTCATGCCTGCCGGCAAGCCGCGCTACCTCATGGGAGTCGGAACCCCGGAGGATCTGGTTGAAAATATCGAGCGCGGCATAGATATGTTCGACTGTGTAATGCCTACCAGAAACGCCAGAAACGGTACACTCTTTACCACTTTCGGAAAGGTTAATATAAAATCGGCTCGCTATAAAAAAGATTCCGATCCCATAGATCCGGCTTGTAACTGCTATACCTGCCGCCGCTACACGAGAGCCTATCTCTGCCATCTCTACAGAGCGAAAGAGCTTACATATTTCCGTCTTGCATCGCTGCACAATCTGCACTACTATCTCACCCTCGTCCGGGAGGCCAGAGAGGCTATTTTGCGAGGGAGGTTCGCCCGGTTCAAAAGTGACTTCTACCTAAAAAGAGGAGCAGTCGACTCATAACCGACGTTACCAAACCCCATAACGGTATCACGTAAATAGAGCTTCACCTCTTTTCGCGGCATCAGATCTACCGGGACTGCCGCTCCCCGCCGGAAAACGGGTCTTTCCCGTTTTTCGCTTCTTAGACCCTGATCTGGAAATAGAATAGTTGGAAATCATTGCGATGCTTGCGGTCAGGCGGTTTCTTGGAAATTTGAGGCGCACCCGTCAGGTGCATCGACGGTTTTCCCGGAAGTGCATGGCTGCAATGATCGTAACGAGTTCCTCTATTTCTATTTCCAGATTATGGTTAGATTAAATAAATATACTTTAGAATAGTTATGATAAGCTGAATATTCAGGCTGTCCGAAAGGTGGAGCGGGATGAAAAAGTGG
Organism: Hydrogenimonas sp.; assembly: GCA_003945285.1. Taxonomy (NCBI): domain Bacteria; kingdom Pseudomonadati; phylum Campylobacterota; class Epsilonproteobacteria; order Campylobacterales; family Hydrogenimonadaceae; genus Hydrogenimonas; species Hydrogenimonas sp. The sequence continues at coordinate 939,454 of AP019005.1, read as the reverse complement.
CGGAAAAAGGAGATCTGCATAATAGTTGCATTTATCGCACTTACAGATATTGCAGCTTTGGTCCAGTTTTTCATCATAGAAGTCGGCTCTATAAAATTTTACTATTTTATTATACCGAGTGCAGTCGGGGCGGTATTCGGTACGATTTTGGTATTGACTCGCCACTACTACGGCAAATCCAAGCTGGCGGATAGTTTCGAAAAGGCTGCCAAAACAGATTTTCTTACGGGAACATTGAACAGGTTCGCCTTTTATGAACTGATAAAGAGTGAGATAGAGAGATCGAAAAGAAAGGGGAGAGTCTTCTCCCTGGCTATGCTGGATCTCGACGATTTCAAAGTAGTGAACGACAGATACGGCCACCAAAAAGGCGACGATGTTCTGGTCTCTTTTTGCGAACTTGTAAACTCTGAGCTCAGGGCGGTAGACCGTTTAAACAGATGGGGAGGCGAGGAGTTCATGGCTCTGCTGCCGGAGACGACCGTCGACGAAGCCCTTGTAATCACTGAACGTATCCGCAGTAAAGTAGGTGAAAACTGTTTCGGGTTGAAGAGGGCAGTCACAGTAAGTATAGGTATAACCCAATATCGTGACAACGACACCATAGAGTCTCTGGTCGAACGTGTAGACAGCGCTGTATACGATGCCAAAAGACTCGGAAAAAACAGAATAGAGATACGGTGACAAGATGAAAATAAGCAGACTTGAATTTATAGTAGTGGCCATTCTCCTCTTTACCGGGCTCCACTTCTACAATCAGTACAAGATGGAAAAAGAGCTACCCTTGGAGAGTGCGGAAGAGCTTCAGGCCATCTATCACGACGGGGAGAATCCTCCTGTAATTGTCGCTTTCGGAGACAGCCTCACCTACGGCACAGGTGCAAGATCTGCGGGAGTGGACAACAGCTACCCCGCACAACTGTCGAAAATGTTGGGGCTCAAAGTAATCAATGAAGGAGTTCCGGGAGAGATGGCGGAAACGGCCCACAGCCGCCTGACAGAGGTCTTGAAACGATATAAGCCCTCCATTATCATCCTATGTGAAGGCGGAAACGACATGCTCAGGGCAAGGAGACCCGAAAATATAAAAAGAGACCTGAAAAATATGGTAGATGCGGCCCTCAACAGCGGCGCCGAGGTGATCCTGCTCGGTGTTCCTGAACTCACAGCCTTTTTTCACAGAGATGCCGGTTTCTACCGTGAAATTGCAGATGAGACCGGTGTACTCTATATTCCGGACACCTTTTCCGATCTATTTTCGGATGACTCTCTAATGAGCGATCAGATTCATCCCAATGCAAAGGGTTACGCTATAATCGCACGAAAAATCTACGAAGCGATAAGGGGAACTCTATGAAGCTCGGAGTGAATATAGACCACATTGCGGTTCTAAGAGAAGCGAGGAGAATAAACGATCCGGACCCTCTGGAGGCTCTCGGCATTTTGAAACGTGCGGGTGCCGACCAGGTGACCATACATCTGCGTGAAGACCGCAGGCATATTCACGACGAAGATGCCCGGCGGATTGTAGAGCAGAGCCCTATCCCCGTCAACCTGGAGTGCTCTACCGATGAGAGTATCATAGATATAGTATGCGGTCTCAAACCCCACAGGGCCACTCTGGTTCCGGAAAAACGGGAAGAGGTGACAACGGAGGGCGGTCTTGATATTATTACATATGAAGAGCGCACCGTCGCCGCTATAGAGAGGCTTCATGCCCATGAGATCGAAGTTTCTCTCTTTATAGACCCCGACCTCGAGACAATAACCAGATCGGATGCCCTAGGGGCCGAGTGGATTGAACTTCATACCGGAACATACGCCAACATATATGCGATGCTCTATTCCGGACTGCGAAACACACACCACTCCATAAAAGATCTGGAGCTTCCCCGCCACACACTCAAAACGAAACTGGACGAGAGTCTCACAGCTTTGAAGACCGCTGCCGATCATGCCGCCTCGATGGGGCTTAAGGTGGCCGCCGGACACGGCCTGAACTACCAGAATGTGAAGGCGGTTGCCGATATCGAAGCCGTAGAGGAGCTCAATATAGGCCAGAGCATTATCGCAAGAAGTATCTATACCGGTCTCGAAGATGCGATTCTTCAGATGAGAGAGATTCTTGCATGAAGCCGAAAATCGCCGTAAGCATCGGCGATCCGAACGGGATAGGCCCAGAGATCGCCCTAAGGGCGCATAAAGAGATCAGCTCATTCTGTACACCGCTCTATTTCGCCGGATTCGACCTGTTTAATGACGCGGCGAAGAGGCTGAGACTAGAGATACCCGAAAACTTCCTGCACACAAGCCCCGCTCCCGCCCCTGAAATAAGGCCCGGTATCGCTACTGCGGAGTCGGGTGAGTACAGCTTCCGCTCTTTCAAAAAGGGGGTAGAGAGCGTAAAAGCGGGTGAGTGCGAAGCGATAGTTACACTTCCGATAAACAAGGAAGCGTGGATGAGAGCCGGTATTCCATACAAAGGGCATACGGAGTTTCTGAGAGACTTTTTCAAAAGAGATGCGATCATGATGCTCGGATGCAAGAAGCTCTTTGTCGCACTCTTTACTGAACATATTCCTCTCAAGCTTGTACCTGAAAAGATAGAAAAGGAGAGTCTGAGAAGTTTTCTGCTCGACTTCCACCAAGAGACGTGGGCCGAAAAGATCGGGGTTCTCGGTTTGAACCCCCATGCAGGCGATCACGGAGTTCTTGGAGACGAAGAGCGGACGATCGAAGAGGCTGTTGCCGAGGCCAACTCCTATATGGAGGAAAAATTTTCACTGCGACCTTTCGAAGGGCCTCTCGTGCCAGATACAGCCTTTTCACCCGGCACGAGAGATCGATACACTTACCTGGTAGCGATGTACCACGACCAGGGCCTGGCACCGCTGAAAGCGCTATATTTCGAAGAGAGCATAAACGTAAGTCTAAATCTGCCAATCGTGAGAACCTCGGTAGACCACGGAACCGCTTTCGACATCGCCTACCTTCCGGGCCATACCCTCTCTCTCAAGAGCTATATCGAGGCTGCGACTGCGGCAGTGGAGCTAGCCGCCAAAAAGTCTCAACGCCCATAACGCCCCATCGTTCCCGCTCCGGCAATCACGCTGCCCTCCATTGTACTGATAAGCTCGTACCTGTCCAACCCCTCATCCAGTTGCAGAGCACTACTTAATGCGTAGAGTTTGGACATAGTGTACACTACCTTGAATTACCACACACGCAAACCGGAACAGACCAGTACCATATATCGGTACGTAAAAAGAGTTTCATCGGTCTACTTGTCCGCATGTCAGGAATATTACGGTTTTAAGTGAAAAACAGTTCCGATGTACGGCGGAAAAGCAGGCTTTGCTCATCATCGGTTTTTTAAGAAAAGTCTCTTCAAACACTCCTTTTTGAAACATACGGCCGGAACCTTTCGGGCATAGTCGTCATAAGCGTCCCCGAACTTCTTTCTGCACTCAGCCTCTTCGAGCGTCAACACCATGACTACTATAAAGATCATCTCCAGAGGGGCTATTATCAATATAAATGTCGGCGACCCTATAACAAGTGCAAGAGCAAGCGGTACAAGGCTCAGACCGAAGAGCATCGGATGGCGCATATGGGCATAGATTCCGGTAGTAACAAGGGTATCGGTCTCTAGCCTCGGCAGATTTTCCGATTCTCTTCCGCCTCTTGCCAGCTCTCTTCCGCCGGCGGCAGCCGCACGAAAAGCGGCAACCGTAAGCAGTATGCCGAAAGGGAGAGTAAGCAGGTGATAAAGCGGATTCAAAAAGAGCTCTCTGAAACGGATCAGGTCGAAGTAGATTGCAACGGCGGAGCCGCCGACAAGCATCACGCTCCAGATAAGAATACGTACAACGACGGAGGCGGAGGTATTTATGCCCTACTCCACAGTAACGCTTTTGGCCAGGTTTCTTGGCATATCCACATCGTTCCCCAGCCTTACGGCTATCTCCATCGCAAGCAGCTGCTCCACGATCATCATTTCGAAAAACTCCAGCATCGGGTGGTTGTGCGGATGTATCAGGATGAAATCATCGGCAAGATCGAACATCTCTGGTGATATCGAGAGGATGGTGGAATCCCTTGCACTCAACTCTTCGACATTGCTTTTAGTCTTGTCATAGAGGAGTGTTTTTGGCATCAGTGCTATCGTGAAGAGCTCGGCGTCGGCAAGTGCGATGGGGCCGTGTTTCATCTCGCCGGCGGGGTAACCCTCTGCGTGCAGATAGCTGATCTCTTTCAGCTTCAAGGCGCCCTCCAGAGCGAGCGGATAGAAGATATCGCGGCCTATGAAGAAGAAGCCGTGGCCGTGAAGGTAGCGTTTGGAAAGACGTTTGCACTTCTCATGCACCTCAAGAGATTTCTGTAGCACTTTAGGCACATAACTCATGAATCGTAGCTCTTCTCGAATCTGCTCTTCAAGCAGAGTCGATCTTCTCTTGGCGAAAAAGAGTGAGAGCATCCAGAGGACCATCACCTGTGTCGCAAATGCCTTCGTGCTTGCCACCCCCTTCTCTATCCCGGCCCTGGTCAGAATCGTGGCATCCGCCATCCTGACGATAGAGGAGTTGTCGACATTGCAGACCGCAAGTGTTCTGAGGCCGGCCTCTTTCGCCATTCTGAGTGCTTCGAGCGTATCGGCGGTCTCACCGCTCTGGCTGATCACTATAAATAGAGTGTCATCGGTCAGCAGAGGCTCTTTGTACCTGAACTCGCTGGCGATCTCGACATTTACGGGAATTTTCGAAAGCCTCTCGAAAAGGTAGCTGGCGGTCAAAGCCGCATGGTAGCTGGTACCGCATGCACACATCTTGATACGTGAGATACCCTCCAAAAACTCCCCCTCCAGCTCTTCGAACGATATATCTTCGTCCAGCACTCTTCCTATCATCGTGTCGCTCATCACCTGATACTGCTCGTATATCTCCTTCTCCATGAAGAAGCGGTAGCCGCCCTTCTGGGCCGTCATTTTGTCGCCGGAAAGTGGAACGAAAACGAGCTCTTCAGGCTCCGCTGCAATCGAGTCGGGTGTCACGAAGCCTACGGTGCCGTCCTCCATATAGGCAACTTCGTCAGCCTCCCCTATAAGCGGTGCATCGGAAGAGGCGAAAAATATCTCACCGTTTCGGCTTCTGCCAATTATCATAGGTGAGCCCTTCCTTGCGAAAAATACCGTATCGGGAGCCTTCTGGGTTATAAGCAGAACTGCGTAGGCTCCGTCAAGCTTCTCTATCGTCGTCTTGAAAGCTTCGAACAGAGTGCCGCTCTTTTCCGCTTCCTTTTCGAAAAGGTGTACGATAACTTCGGTATCGGTCTGGCTGAGAAATCTCACACCTTCATTTTCGAGCATATGTTTGATGTCACGGTAGTTCTCGATTATACCGTTGTGAACCACATAGCTGTGCTCACCCATGTGCGGATGGGCATTCAGCTCCGTCGGTTTTCCGTGGGTGGCCCATCTGGTATGCCCTATACCGATGCCGAGACCTTCGGTAGAGAAATCACGGGTCTTCTCTTCGAGATTTGAGAGTTTGCCGACCGCCTTGAAAGACTCTATGCTCCCACCACGCATTATGGCTATCCCCGCAGAGTCGTATCCTCTGTACTCCAGCTCCCTGAGCCCTTCAATCAGTCTGCTTTTGATCTCTCTCTTTCCGACATACCCGACAATACCGCACATAAAAACTCCTATTTTCCCAGACAAAATTCACCGAACATTTTATCCATAATATCATTAAAATCCACTGGTTTGGATATGGAGCTTATGGATGTGATCGCTTCGTTGAGATAGAATGTGAATATCTCCAACTCTCCGCTCAAAAGCGGTTCACGCGCACTTCTGACAGCCTCCATAGTGCGTCTTAGAGCTTCGATCTGGCGGGCTGAAACGAGCAGCAGTTCATCCCCCTTCGCCATCTTCGAAAGCCTGTTTTCCAGAGCCTCCATGACCCTCTCTGCCCGGTTCTCCCTGTCGATTGGTATCGGGGAGTATTGCTCTATTTTGGATATCTCCAACTTTTGGGGGAGATCGCTTTTACTCAAAGCCGCAATGATCTCTTTATCTTTCCCGTACCGCTTCAGAAGGGAGAGGATCTGCTCATCCTCCTCATCCCACGGTGAGCTGAAGTCGAACAGGGCGATGACAATATCGCTCTGCTCCACAGCAGCTACCGAGCGTTCGATACCTATCTGTTCGATAGTGTCCGCCGAGCGGCGTATCCCGGCCGTGTCTACGATGCGGACAAGATGTGTGCCGACTCTGATCTGCTCCTCTATCGTATCCCTGGTGGTACCGGCTATGGAGCTGACAATAGCCCTCTCGTAGTTGAGTATCGCGTTTAGCAGTGAGCTCTTGCCTACATTGGGTTTTCCTATTATTGCAACTTTGAAACCCTCTATCATTCCTCTCCGTCTTTCGCTGGAAGAGACGATTCTCTCCATCTTCTCTTCGAGCTCTTCGAGCTGCCGCAGAATGTTGTCTACAAGATCTTCGGGCAGATCCTCCTCCGCATAATCGATGGTGACTTCGGCGAAGGCCACCGCACGAAGCAGCCGTTCTCTGGCGTCATCTACGAAATCTTTCAGTTCACCCTTCATCTGGCGGGCAAGTATTCTGGCCGCATCCTCGCTTTTGGCCTCTATCAACTTCGCTATCGCTTCGGCTTCGGTCAGGTCTATTCTGCCTCCTATGAACGCCCTCTTCGTAAATTCTCCGGGCTCCGCCAGACGGGCTCCGTATGCGAGTACGGTATCGAGTATCTTTTCAGCGACAATCGAGCCGCCGTGACACTGAAACTCTACGACATCTTCGGTAGTGAAACTGCGGGGGGCTTTGAAGTATATGACTATCGCTTCATCTATTATTTCGCCTTCAGTATCGAAAAGGTCGGTCAGTGTTGCGTATCGGGGGGTAAATGAGGATCTTCGTGTTATCTTTTTGGCGATTTCAAGAGCCGCGTCTCCGCTGAGACGCACAATTGCCACCGAGCCTACTCCGCTCGCAGTGGCTACGGCCGCTATTGTTCCATTCACCTGCGCTCCATAAATTCGTTGACGATTACGTACCGTCCTCCCTCTCTGTTGGTACGTACGGCTACATACTTGTCAGGGTATTTCTCCCTCAGCTTCTGGAGCGCTATCTGAACCAGTATTCCGTCCAGTACCTTGGTCTGGGCCCTCCCTTCGGACTCGACCCGCTCTATAACCGGCTGAAGATAGCTCTCTATCATCGCCTCCTGGTTCTTTAGAAACTCTGCGATCTCCAACCGTATCTTGTAACCGTATTTGCCGTGTATCCAGTTGTAAAGAAGATAGGCCATCGCTTTGTAACGGTACCCCTCTTTGCCTATGAGAAGTGCGGCATCTTCACCTTTGAATTCGATTTGAAGAGTCTCGTCGTCAAGAGCGAAAACCCTGATCGGTTCTATGCGGAAACAGGCTGAGGAGAAGAGCCTGTTTATATCCTGCTCCACCTCTACAACCGCCGCATTTATATCGATGGCATCATCGTAGAAGTTTCCGAAAATATCTTCATTTTCAAATTTTCTGCCGTACTCTTTTCTCTCTGTTACGGCTCTGTCGGCAACTTTTTTTTCACTCTCTTCGGGCTCTTTGACCTCTTCAAGGGAGGCTTTCTCTCTCGTGGGAGGCTCTTTCCGCGTCTCTGAAGTCTCCTTGCGAAACTCTTTGTTTATACTGTTTTTCCTCTTTTGCAGGCCTCTGTCGGCATGTTTCACACCGCTGTAGTCATCGTCTCGGCGTGAAGCTCTCTTTTTACACATCGCGACTATTATCGCATCCTTGCGTCCGAAGCCCAAAAATCCTCTGGAAGGGTTCTGGACGACCTGAATATCCAGTTCGGTCACTGAACAGGAGAACTCTTTGGCCGCGGCTGCATAAGCCTCTTCCAGTGTCGGGGCTTCAAACTTCTTCATCAATCCGCCTTCTTACTCTTTTCGAACATCCTGTTTATAAGCAGCTGCTGGGCTATGGAGAAGATGTTGTTCGTCAGCCAGTAGAGTACCAGCCCGGCCGGGAACGTCACGAAGAAGAAGGTAAATATTACAGGCAGCCATTTGAATATCTTCTCCTGCATCGGATCGGTGAAGTTGTTCGGTGTCACCATCTGATGTGCCCACATCGACGCACCCATAAGAATCGGAAGGACATAGTATGGGTCCATAACGGATAGGTCGTCTATCCAGAGAATCCACTCGGCACCTTTTAGCTCGATAGCGTTCAAAAGGACTCGGTAGATAGCAAAGAAAACCGGTATCTGAAGCAGCATCGGGAGACAGCCGCCCAGAGGATTGGCCTTATGCTTCTTGTAGAGCTCCATCATGTGGGCATTCATCTTCTGCGGATCGCCCTTATACTTCGCCTGAATCTCTTTGATCTTCGGAGCGAGCTCCTTCAGTTTGTACATAGAGACCATACCTTTGTAGGTCAGGGGGTATAGAATTATACGTATAAGGAAGGTAAGGGCAACGATGGTCCATCCCCAGTTAGGAATATAGGAGTGGAGCCACATCAAAATTTTGAACATCGGGGCGGCTATGAATGTGAACCAGCCGAACTCTATGATTTTCGTGAGTTCCGGGTGAATCGCATTGAGTATCCTGTACTCTTTCGGTCCAATATAGCCGTGTATAACCCTGCCGCTTTCACCGCTGACAAAGAGTACGGGATTCTCTTCGGCATCCTTGTTCACTACAACATCCAACCCCTCTTCGAAGTCATAAAACGATGTTGCGTAGTAGCGGTCGAAAGCGACAGCTATACGTGCTTTCCTGAATGCCTCTGTACCCTTTGCATCGCCATCTTCTATGATTGTAAGAGTACCGTCGGCCTCCTCTACCATCGCACCGTGAACGGTATAGTTGTCGATTCTTAGATCCGGACGGAAGCCTGGTGAGATGTAAAAGGGCTTCGACTCACCCAGTTTAACCGTAACTTCGTAGTGGTGGTCGGGAAATATCTTTACGATCTTCTCAACCTTAAGACCGTCCAGGTTCTGTGTGAATGTCAGGGTTTTAGCCTCTCCGTTCAGCTGGAGAAGAGAGGTGGAAACCGTATACGGAGTTTTGAACGCAAGCTCGTTGAGTGCCGGGTCGCTGAAACGGATCTCGAGAGGTTTTGGGATTTTCGGGGAGTTGAAAAGCTTCAGCTCCTCACCCTCTTCGTCTCTATACTGCCGATCTTTCAGGTAGACCTGGCTTATGCGGCCAAGAGCGTCGAACTCCATCGTCATATTCGCCGTTTCGACTCTGGCAATAACTTTATCCAGGGCACTCTTGGATATCGGTGCTGCTTTCGGCTTGACGCTCTCAGCCGATATACCTGCCGCGGCAGGGGCTGCCGGTGCTGTATCCGGTGTACTCTCCTGTCGGGGAGTGTTTACGCTTCTGTTGGCTTCGGCAGCCTGCGGAACTGCTTTCGGCATGAAAAGATAGTCATAACCTATAAAGACGATCAAAGATAGTACGGTTGCTATAACAACCCTCATCTGAGTGCTCATATTGTCTATCACGAATTACCTTTCGAAAAGATATTTTTTATAACGTTCCATCTCTTTTTGTGCTCATCGGGCACATACCAGTATTTGACACTGCAGCCGTGATCACAGAAATTTATCTTTTTGGAGGGAACGGAAGATACTTTCGGATAGTCGATGCCGCCGTCGAAGAGCTGGTTGCAGCGAAGTATCCTTACCATCGAAAAAAAGAGTGCTTTTAAAAGATTGGGGTTGGTTTCGAGCTGCCACTTGGCATACTCTGAACAGGTCGGGTAGTAGCGGCAGCTTCCATAGCCCAAAAGTGTAAAGAATCTCTGATAGATTTTCAAAAAACCCGATAATACGCTTCTGATCATTCCGTTTGCCCAATTTTCAATCGTTTGACAGCCCGCCTGAATGCCTTTTCAAGCTCACTGAAAGGAGCATCCAGTACCGGCGGTTTGGCTACTAATACATACTCTCCGTTTACCAGCATCGGGGCCATTTTTATAAAAAGCGCCCTGAGCCTTCGCTTGGCTCTGGCTCTTTTGACGGCGTTGCCGATCTTTTTGCTGGCGACAAATCCGACTCTGCAGTATCCCTTGCGCGGTACCGCGAAGAGTACGAAAGCCGGGTCGTGCCAACGTTTACCGGTTTTGTACACCCTGTTAAAATCGGCGGTACGCTTGAGAGATTCGAAATGAATCAGACCGCCAATCGCTTACGACCTTTTGCACGGCGTGCATTGATGATCTTGCGTCCGTTTTTAGTTTTCATGCGAGCGCGGAAACCGTGTGTTCTTTTACGCGGAGTGTTATGCGGTTGATATGTTCGTTTCATCCGTTATCCTTCCAGATTATTTAATTTATTACCGGATTGCGGTAATTAAGCCCGATATTTTAATTAAATTTCGCTTAATGGCAGTTTAGGGGGTCATATCAAAACCGAGCGCAAAAAGCCGAGACGGGTGGGCAAACTCTTTAACTGACCTTACGCAAAATCTGCACGCCGAACGTGATCTGCCCTGCGGGACGCGGCATCGGGGCTGAAAGCCGCACTCTTTTGCGAAACCGTTCGGACAAGATTGTCTCATCTCAACAGGGCGCAATCGCTCTTTTTTATATCGAATCTGAAAAGTTCTCTGCCTGTAGCCGCCGACTTGTAGCGGTACGATATAGATATACCGCTCTGCAGAAACCGCTTTGAAGTCGCACATACGCCTGCAGTTACGTTTCTCTTCATACGCCCGGCTCCCTCTTCGATTATCTCTTCATCACTTTTCGGGGCCGCATCTATTTCGAACGTATAAATCAGCATCTCGCCGTCGGCTGCTATATCTACAAGCTGCGTGAAACGATCCACCCTTTTGGGCAGCTCTTTCGAGAGTTCCGAGGCGGCCGCTTTCACCACATTTTGGTTCTGTAACTTTATCTTTTCGGCCATATCACCGTCATCGGCTGCAGCCGCAAGCAGAAGGCTGAGCAGTAAAAGGTAAAACTTTTTCATTATCCTCTTCCAAAAAAATTTCACCGATTATATCATACTCACCCCCGACTGCGGCGGCCGCTGCCGTTTCACTCTTGCGGCCTTTCAAAATAGAAGTCCGCAACAACGGGAGCTTTTACCCCTTTGCGGAAAATCTCCAATCTTATCTCATATCTGCCGGGGCGCTCCAGCCGAAAAAAGTTGCCGTAACTCAGAAGCTCTTCACTCATCGGCTCCAGGCTCTTTTTTTCGCCCCTCATACCAACCGATGCAACGGTGGCGTTCACTTTCGCATCAGTTATACGCTCTCCGCTTTGTGAGTCGAAAAGAGCAACCAGAATATGGTAGCTCTCTCTCCCTTCCGCCCCGCCGTGCATACCTTTATCATGCCCTCTGATGAGCTGGGCGGGTATGACGCCCAGATAGACGCTTATACCGTCAACTTTCTGATGGTACCGTGAATCGTCTGCCGCCGCAATCCCCAGAACCAGTGCCAATGCCAGGAGTATTTTCAAACCCGGATTTCGCATTATCCCCTCCTTTTGTAGATTCCGGCTCCTGTCGATGCTCAATCAGGAGTGCCGGTACTTCATAATAGTGCGGTTATGTGTACTATTTGTGCAAACTTGCAGCTATGCAGGCACTGCTCTATCTTTTTGCGGCGCCTGCATTTTCAACGGGGAAAATTCTGGGGCTGTCGTCTCTCATAAGCAGAACAGGTTCGCTGAAGGGTGCGAGCCTTTCGATGAAGTCGATGATCGAAAAAATAGGAGATGTATAGAAAAACTTGAGATGGTGGTCGAACTGCCACAGCTGATCCGCATATATCAGAATATTGAACGGCGTATCTCCGATGCCGTCGCTGTCCATATCGAAACCGGCGTAGCTGTCCCAGTAGTTCATGGAGATATTGTTGTCGTAACTCCTGGTATGTTTTATGTTTTTTACCACCTCGGTCAGGTTGTCGGTTATGTTGTTGTTTCTAATAGTGTTGTTCTTAATTATCGCATGGAAGTGGAAAGCCTCATTGTTCAGCGCTATCCTGTTGTACTCGATATAGCGCTTCATTCCGGTTTCCGCCGGGGAGCTGTCGATGTAGAATGCCTGGGCGTGCCTCATAATCGTGTTGTGTAAAACTCTGTGCACACCCCCGCCCCTTATCACAACTCCGACCCCGGTTTCGAGAAGAGTTTTTACAACCAGGTTCTTCTCTATCTGCACATCTTTCGAACCGACACTCATGATTCCGACATAGTTTGAGAGAATCTCGTTTCCGACAACCCTTGTATCTTCACACATCTGCAGCAAAACGCCGTAACGGCTCCGCTCCACTATGTTTGAGTCTATCACGTTGTGATTCGAGCGCATAAGAGAGAGATCCCTGCTTAGAGTCAGCCTGTTTCCCTCTATGATGTTGCCGTCGGATAACCAGAGTCTTATTCCGTCACCCCTGTTGTCGACAACACTCTCTTCATAGGAGGATATATTGTTGTCGGTTATGGCCGAGCTGTCCGTTCTTGAGAGAATTATTCCGAAAAGCGACTCCTTTATGGAACATCGGCTGATCCTGACACGTTTTGCCCCGCCTACGAAAATAGCGGCATCCAGAGAGTGGCGCTGCTTTCCGCTGCGGCGTATCGAAACATTTTCTAAGGTGACGTCGGGAGAGAGAATTTTTATGACTGTACCGCTGAAATTTCCGTCTATGACGGTCGCGGCGCCTTGACCTTTCAGGATCAGAGGTTTTCGGATCGTTATCGGGCCGTAGAACCTGCCGGCCGGAAGCTCTATGGCTGATCCGGCCTCGGCGTTGTCAATTACAGACTGCAGGGTCTGCGCATCGAGTGCGGATGCGTAAAAAGCCGATATCAAAAAGAGTATTGCAAAGAACTTTGCGGCATATTCCCGCACAGGCTTGAACTTCTCGCTTCTATTCCGTCTATACATGCTCTAATGATACTGGAATAGATCTGAAAAAACTCAACTTTCCGCCGACTCCTCTATCCCTTTTCTCAAAAAGATCCTCTCCGCCGCGAATATGAAAAATATAGCGGCCGCTGCGGCATAAAGCACCACTACATCGGTCGAAGCTTTCACAATCAAAAAGGCCAACAGAACCAGCAGATCGAACCCGATCGCCGCGCTCAATATGAAGATATTGGCCCCGATCTCTTTTCTCAGATGTCTCAATACACCCCAGTGAATCGCTATATCCATCAGCAGATAGAAGATTGCACCGAGAGATGCGATACGGCTCAGATCGAAAAATATGGTCAGAAATATCGCGATCGTTATCGTATAGACAAGAGTATGGTTCAAAACGGTTCCAGGCATTCCGAAATGTCTGTGCGGCACCAGTTTCATCTCGGTCAGCATCGCCAACATGCGGGATACGGCGAATATGCTGGCGATGACGCCGGAAGATGTAGCCACTATCGCAAGGATGACGGTAAAAGTGAGACCGAAGTCTCCGAAAGCGGGACGTGCGGCTTCCGCCAGAGCGTAATCTTTGGCGGCCACTATCTCTGAAAGTCCGAGGCTCCCCGCCACAGCCAGAGCTACAAGAATATAGACCACCACGCATATGGCTATGGAGATAATAATCGCCAGCCCGACGTTTCGGTGAGGGTTTACAATCTCTGAACCGCTGTTGGTAATGGTGGTAAACCCTTTGTAGGCCAGAATAGCAAGAGCCATCGCGGCGAGAAATCCGGATACCGAACTCTCTGCGGCCGCGACACTGCTGACCACAGGTTCGAAACCGGAGAGCCAGAGACCTGCCGCGGCGAAGAGTACGATACCTCCTATCTTCAAAACGGCCATCAACAGCGAAAAGAGACCGATAGCTCTGTTTCCGGAAATGTTGAGAAGAAATGCAAAAAGCAGGAGCACTACTCCAAGCGAGGAGACTATCCAGTTTGAGGGTTCCACATCGAAAAGCTGAATGGTGTATGCCCCAAAGGTTTTCGCCACGAGACTCTGGTTGATCACCATCGAGAAATACATCAGCAGCGCTCCGGCTGCTGTCACGACCCCTCTTCCGTAAGCCTTCTGCAAAAACATGGCGATTCCGCCCGCAGAGGGGTATGCGTTTGAAAGCTTCACATAAGAGTAGGCGCTGAAAGCCGTAACGACCGCCGCGGCTGCAAACGCGAGCGGAAAGAGTGAACCCGCAAGCTCGGCAATCTGCCCGGTCAATGCCAGTATGCCGGCACCTATCATCACACCTGTACCCATAGAGACGGCACCTATGAGTGAAAGAGTGCCCGCTTTGTAAGCCGACGTCCCCTGCTGCGCAGAGTGTTCCTTCATTTCCATTCTTCCTCTCCTCTCACCCGATATTACTCATCGATGTTACGCAAAGCTTGGGCAAAGCCTAGCTTTGGCGGGGAGTGACCCTCCCCCGAAGCTTCGAAACCGTATATTTTTGGATGATCTTAAGCCGTGTGCGTAACACTACCATGCAATATCAAGTTGAACCAGAAATCTGTTGTCGAACTCTTTCTGATCGCTTATTGCAAACTGCGATCCGACACCTAAAAAGACTTCCGGTTTCAATTTGAACTTCAATGCCGGAAAAAGATAGAACATAGTTCTATTTTCGGTAATCTTTCCATCTATTTCAATCATCGGAAAGAGGCTCTTTGAAGCTTTGAAAATTCCTGAAAAACCCATCTCATACATCTTCATCTGAGGCATATAGTGGACGTTTCCGTCAAAGATTGCGATATCTTCAAAAACCTGCCGGCCCGAGATACCGAATGCCCCTATGAGCGAATCCTCCCCTTCAGGTACAGTTCCGGAAGGGATCAGGGCACCTCCGAAAACGGAGATTCCGCTCTCGGCTTTACTGTCTTGAACTACCGCATACATAAGCATTACGTCCGTACGGTTACTCTGCCGGATCTCATTGTTGCGAATATGCAGGCCCAGCCTCTCGTAAAGACCGGCTTCGAGGTGAAATCCGAAGTCTTCACGTGACGCTTCGCCGCTTTCACCCTGACGATAGGCGGTTATCCTGGCGCTGACCATTCCCGGCATATCGGGTATACCCATATGGTTGAAGAACGGGTGGGGAAAACCGCCCGACATCTCGTTCATCATACCTTTTCCCGCTGCGGTCGCGGTGCTGTCGCTATCGGCAAAGGCCGGTGAAGAGGCTATGCTGAAGCCGAAAACTATCAAAGCCCGCATCAACAGAGTTTTCATACCGTTTTTTCTATTGTTTCTATTTGGCATATCTGTCCCCCTAGGTTTACAGAGTCGTCGTTCATCGGCGACGGTTTGGCGACATTTCGCACCTACAGGAGCAAGATATTATAAAAATGTGTAATAAGTGTGTAGCTGTTTGAATTATTGTAAGCCAAAGAGGGGGTTAGGCTTAATACCGGTTATCGATCTGAGGATGTTAAAGATAGTCCGGGGGCCGGCAGGCCCCCTGAAGAGTTAAGATGAGTGGTTGATTTTTACGACTATTTCGCCGTTTTGGGCATCGAAGACGACACTGTCGCCCTCTTTTACCTTCTCTTCGAGAATCAGCTCCGCAAGCTTGTCCTCGACGAGCTCGTAAAGAGCCCTTTTGAGAGGTCTCGCACCGTATACAGGGTCGAAGCCCGCTTCGGCAATGCGCTCTTTGGCCGCTTCGGTGAGCGACGCTTTGATATCGCGCTCTTTGAGCTTGGCCTCTATATTTTTGAAGAGGATATCGACAATTTTCGTAATCGCCGACTTGTCTAGCGGGTTGAAGATGATTATATCGTCGAGCCTGTTGAGAAACTCCGGCTTGAAGTACATCTTCAACTCGTCTCTAACCGCCTTTTCACGGTCTTCAGGGTCTCTGAACTCCATGATCTTGTCACTCGCGATGTTTGACGTGAGTATTATGATCGTATTTCTGAAATCGACCGTAACACCCTTGTTGTCGGTTAGCCTACCGTCATCGAGCACCTGCAGCAGTACGTTGAATACATCCGGGTGCGCCTTTTCGATCTCATCGAAGAGAATGACGCTGTATGGCTTTCGGCGTACCGCTTCGGTAAGCTGTCCACCCTCTTCGTAACCTACATATCCCGGAGGTGCACCGACGAGCCTGCTCACCGCATGTTTCTCCATATATTCGCTCATATCGATCCTTATGAGTGACTTTTCGGTATCGAAGAGGAACTTCGCGAGCGTCTTTGCCGTCTGGGTCTTTCCGACACCGGTCGGGCCGAGGAAGAGGAAGCTTCCTATCGGCCTGTTCTGCTCGCTCAGACCGGCTTTGTTCCGCTTGATGGCGCGGGCGACCGCTTTAATAGCCTGCTCCTGCCCGACGACATCTTCCGCAAGAACCTCCTCGACATGCAGAATCTTCTCCTTCTCGCTCTGGAGCATCTTCGTTACAGGAATCTGCGTCCATCGGCTGACAATCTTGGCGATCATCTCTTCATCGACGGCGTTTTTAAGAAGAGTACCCTCTTTCTGCATTCTCTCCCACTGCCCGTTAAGCTGCTTCAGCTGCTCTTCGAGCTGCGGAATCTTGCCGTACTCTATCTCCGCCGCCTTGTTGTAGTCGCCGCTTCGTTTGGCGGATTCCGCTTCGCTCCTGAGTCTGTCTATCTCAACCTTGATGTTGGCTATGTCGTTGAAGACCTTCTTCTCGGTCTCGAACTGCGCCTCGAGTTTACGCCTCTTCTCCTCCAGGTCGGCAAGCTCTTTCTCTATCTCGGAGAGTCTCGCTTCATTCTTTTTGGACTCCTCCATCATCAGAGCCTCTCTCTCAACCTGAAGCTGGCTTATCTCACGCTTTACACGCGCAAGCTCGCTGGGTTCACTCTCTATCTGCATCTTGAGTTCGGCCGCCGCTTCGTCGATAAGGTCGATAGCCTTGTCGGGCAGATAGCGGTCGGTGATGTAGCGTGCAGAGAGCTTCGCCGCCGCCACGAGTGCGCTGTCGAGAATCGTGACGTTGTGAAACGCTTCGAGCCGCTCACGCAGGCCGCGCAGAATCTGCAGCGCCTGGTTTATCGTAGGCTCGTTTACATGTACCGGCTGGAAGCGGCGCTGAAGAGCGGCATCTTTTTCGAAATATTTCCTGTACTCTTTGAGAGTGGTCGCACCTATGGTGTGAAGCTCCCCTCTCGCAAGAGCCGGCTTGAGCATATTCGCCGCATCCATGCTTCCTTCGCTCGCACCCGCGCCGACGATTGTATGAATCTCATCTATGAAGAGGATGATATCGCCGCTGCTTTTCACCTCTTCTATAACCGCTTTGAGGCGGTCTTCGAACTCGCCCCTGTACTTCGCTCCGGCGATAAGGGCACTCATATCCAGAGCTACGACACGCTTGTTCTGAAGACTCAACGGAACCTCTTTGTTGACGATACGCTGTGCAAGGCCCTCTACGATAGCGGTTTTACCGACACCCGGTTCACCGAGGAGTATCGGGTTGTTCTTCGTTTTACGGATCAGGATCTGCATTACACGCTCGATCTCCTCATCACGTCCGATTACCGGATCGAGCTCTCCGTCTATCGCCTTTTTGTTCAGATCTATTCCATATTTCTCAAGTGCTTCGAGCGTCTCGTCGGCGGTCTGGCTCTCTATCTTTTTCCCGCCTCTGATAGCTTCGAAAGTCTTTTTCAGCTCCATCATATCGACATATTTGCCGAGAACCTCTTTTATCTGCGGATGGTCAAGGTTGGCAAGCAGCCAGGTATCTACAGCAAGATACTGATCTCCCTGTTTTGCCATTAGCCCTTCCGCTTTCTGAAGGCTCTCCTGCAGCGCACGGGAAATCTTTATGCTCTCTTTCGTCACCGTAGATACTTTAGGCAGCCTGTCGGCGACACTTTTCGCCTCCAGTTCGATTGGAGCCTTGTCCACACCCATACGGTTTAGCGCCTGGTTAAGGACGCTGCCTGAGTTGGTGAGCTGGCTCCATACCAGGTGCACCGGTTCTACTTCGGGGTTTTTGTTATGAAGTGCAAGACTCACTCCGGACTCGATGGTTTCGGTCATCTGGTGCGTCAGCTTTTCAAATATACTCATTTGCACATCTCCTTTTTGTTTTAGCTGCGGGTATTATATCAAGTTTAGTCTACCTATGTCAAGTTTCTTTACTCATTTTCTCTAAACAAAAGTCTATCATACTTAAAAACCGGTATCATCCTCAAAACAAGTCTCCTCTATCTACCAAGCTTCCGGAGAGTGAAGAGTTGTGACACCCGGTCTAAACGTATGAAAAACGATACTCAGCGTAGTGGGGACTAATAACGTAGCCGGAGATAAAAAGAGATAAAAACAGTGTAAAGCAGGCCGGATTGTCAGGCTCCCCTTATCGCTTTTTTAGTTGGCGGTGGTATAATATCCTCCATAATTTCAATAACTTCAAGAGAGATACGGGAAAAAAGATGATAAAAAGAAAAAGAGGCTTGATAGCCGCGGGGTTTGTTTCCACATTTGCATCTCTGACGCTTATAGGTACTCCCAGCCTGTTTGCCGAAAGTGATACCAACAGTACCGTTTCCAAACTGGAAGCGTTGAGCAAGTTCACAAGGGTTATAGGTACGGTTGAAAAGTACTATGTCGACGACCTGACTATTAACGAAATAATAAACAAGGCGATAAAAGGGCTCATGGCCAACCTGGACGCCCACTCCTCTTTCCTTGACGCAAAAAGCTTCAAGGAGATGAAGATCCAGACAAGTGGTGAGTTCGGCGGACTCGGAGTCACCGTCGGTATGCGTGACGGCGCCCTGACCGTCATAGCACCTCTCGAAGGGACCCCGGCATACAAAGCGGGTCTGAAGTCCGGAGATATCATCCTCAAAATCAACGACAAATCGACACTAAATATGACGCTCGACGAAGCGGTATCTCTGATGAGAGGAAAGCCGAAAACCAAGATAACACTGACGATAGTGCGCAAGAACGAGCCGAAACCGCTTGTAATAACCATCATCAGGGATATCATAAAGATAGAGTCGGTATATACCAAGAAAGTGGGTACGGATATCCTCTATATACGTGTAGTTTCGTTCGACAAAAAAGTGGTGCACGATATTAAAAAGGCACTCAAGGAGAACCCCAATGCCAAAGGCCTTATAATAGACCTCAGGAACAATCCCGGGGGGCTGCTCGACCAGGCGGTAGGCATGGTTGATCTTTTTGTCGACAAAGGTGTCATAGTCTCCCAGAAAGGCCGCATAAAAGAGGAGAACCAGGTTTACAGGGCGCACAGCAGGGGAACCTACAAAAAGATACCGATAGTCGTACTCGTAAACGGGGGAAGCGCCAGCGCCAGCGAAATTGTCAGCGGCTCTCTGCAGGACCACAGACGTGCGATCATAGTCGGTGAAAAGACTTTCGGAAAAGGTAGCGTCCAGATCATCATGCCTATCAACAAATCCGAAGCGCTCAGGCTCACCATAGCACGCTACTATCTGCCCAGCGGAAGGACCATACAGGCCGTAGGCGTAACACCGGATATAAATGTATCTTTCGGAAAAGTCACCGTCGAAGAGAACCACTTTTCGCTGAAAGAGGCGGAGCTAAAAAAACATCTCGAGGGTGAGCTCGAAAAGATCGACGGCAAGAGTGAAAAAGAGAGTGAAAACAGTGAGACTCTACCAAAAGAGAAGCTGATCACACAAGAGGATCTCTACAACGACAACCAACTCAAAGAGGGGGTTGACATACTACGAGCACTCATCATCATTACACAGGAGAAGAAATGACAAAAAAAGAGCTGCTGTACGAAGGTAAGGCCAAACGCCTATTCACAACCGACAATCCGGAGGAGCTGGTTGCCGAGTTCAAAGACGATCTGACCGCATTCAACGGTGAAAAACATTCCCAGGAGATAGGCAAAGGGGCACTCAACAACAAAATAAGCTCCGAACTCTTCAAACTCCTAGAGAGCGCCGGAATACCTACACACTTCATAGATATGCCGGATGAAAACCATATGCTGGTTAAAAAGGTAGATATTATTCTGATCGAGGTGGTTGTAAGAAACATCGCTACAGGGAGCCTGACGAAACGCCTCGGTATCGAAGACGGAACCCCTCTACCCTTTGCACTCGTGGAGTTCTACTACAAGCGTGACGATCTGGGCGATCCCCTGATCAATGACGAACACTGCCTTATCCTAGACCTCGTTAAAAGTGAAGCCGATCTTGAGGAGCTGAAGAGACTTGGAAGGGAGATAAACACCATTCTCAAAGCCTTTTTCGCAAAAAAAGGTCTCAATCTCGTTGACTTCAAGGTGGAATTCGGTTACGACAGCAGCGGAAAGATCATCCTTGCGGATGAGATAAGTCCTGACAGCTGCCGTTTCTGGGATATGGAGTCGGGCGAGAAGCTCGACAAAGATCGTTTCAGGCAGGGGCTCGGCGGCCTTAAACTCGCCTACGAAGAGGTTTTGAGACGTATTCTTTCAAGTGAGTAACTGTAGTTACGCTTTTTGCGTAACTACAGTGAGTGAGCCGCTGTGTGAACTGTTCCGGCCGCAAAAGTCCGTATGCAGAGCGTGCATAAAACGGAATATCAATATTATATAACTGGAGAGCAGATGAAAGCAATCGTAAACGTTTATCTAAAAGAGGGTGTTCTAGACCCGCAGGGGAAAGCGGTGCATCACGCGCTTGGTGCGCTCGGTTTTGAAAATGTGGAAAATGTACGTGTCGGCAAGCAGATCGTTCTGGATATGGAGGCATCCTCCATGCACGAAGCAGAAAAAGAGGTGGAGAAGATGTGCGAAACGCTGCTGGCCAATACCGTCATTGAAGACTACTCCATAGAGATAGTGCAATGAAAATCGTCGTTCCACAGTTTCCCGGTACGAACTGCGAGTTCGACACCAAGTATGCTTTCGAACGGCTGGGGCACGAAGTTCGCATAGTCTGGCATGAAGATGAGACGATTCCGGCCGATACAGAACTTGTTGTAGTTCCTGGAGGCTTCAGTTACGGAGACTATCTAAGAAGCGGTGCCATTGCCCGCTTCAGTCCGATAATGAAAGCGGTAAAGGCGTATGCGGATAACGGCGGATATGTTCTCGGTATCTGCAACGGATTCCAGATTCTTCTCGAGAGCCACCTTCTCCCAGGAGCCATGAAACGGAACGAAAACCTTCACTTCGTATCGAAGCACCAGTATCTGAAAGTAGAAAACATCGACAACCGTTTCCTGAGGAGGTGCAAAAAGGGAGAGATACTCAATATCCCGATTGCCCATGCGGAAGGAAACTATTTCATAGAGGAAGAAGGGCTGAAAAAGCTGCATGAAAACGGACAGGTGCTGCTTACATACTGTAACAGCAAAGGAGAGCCCGACAATCCGAACGGCTCTGTAGACAACATTGCCGGAATCTGCAACAGCGAACGAAACGTTTTCGGGCTCATGCCGCATCCGGAGCGGGCGATAGAGGCGATACTCGGCTCTGACGACGGAATTAAAATGCTTGAAGGGTTTATCTCCTAAGTGATCTCTCTATACTTCCGCTCCATCCTGGCCCTTTCTATTCTGACAGGAGTGCTCTTCGGTGCACAGACGGAGCCGTCGGTCTTTCCTGACTCTACTGATTCCCTGGAGCTCCGGAGTGAAGATATAAACGAGACTCCAGGCTCTGCCGAACAGTTAATATATCTCAATATCGAGAAACTGCCCGAAAAGATCTATGTGGGCCAGATATTCCCCGTTACGGTGAAAGTGACATCTCTCGAAAGAGAGCGACCCCTTTATATACGTCTGGAGGGGGGAAGAAATATTCGGCTCATAAAAGAGCCCGAGACGATCGAGCCGAAAGCGATAAGCAGGTTAGCATACTACTTCAAAGCTACCGGTAGCCCTATACGTCTACCATACTTCATAGCCGCCTATTCCGACGAACCGCAAGGAGAGTATCAAGCCGGCGGAGAAACTGTAAGGGCCGTCCGTCTCAATCCGCCGAAAGAGTTCTGCAATGTTCTGGCGAAGAGGATGGAACTGATCAACTACCAGGCTTCTACATATACCGGCGACAGCAACATACTCGCTCTTCAACTGAAGATCGATTACGGCAATTTCGACGATTTCCATCTTCAAAACTCTACGAACCAGGGGATAGACTCGTTCAGCGGAGATATCAACGACACTACCCTTTTCTACTACGCCGTATATCCAGCGGGGCTGGAACAGCTTACATTCAGCTATTTCAACCTGGAAAAAAACAGATACGAAAAGTTTCGTGTTCCCATAATCGTAAAGCGGAGCAGCGTAAGTACCCAGAGCAATCTCGACCCGCAGGCAAGTGAATTTACAAAATTCAAAATCGCCACGACCGCCTTTTTCATCACTCTCTGGTTAATCCTTTGGGCAGTACGCAAAAGCTGGATCTACCCTCTGCTCATCATGCTTGCTGGGGCATATCTCGTGACATATCTAATTCCACTCAAAAGCGTATGTATCAAACCGCAAAGCAGACTCTACCTTCTTCCTACGATGCAGAGCACACCTTTCATGACACTTTATGAGCGGACAGAGGCGAAGAAGATGAACGGAAATGAGAACTATACGAAAATCCAGCTTCCGAACAGCACTATAGGATGGGTGAAAAATGAAGATCTTTGCTCGAATTAGATTCTACTACTCCGCTTTTGTCATCTCTCTGGTAGTATCTCTTATGATACCGCTGTTGAAACTGTTTCCGCGCCACAAAGAGAAAATTCTACACTACGGCAACAAAACTATGATGGCTTTGATGTTTGCAGCTATCGAAAAGGTAGGAGAGCCTGATCCGAAAGCGCAGCTATATCTCCTAAACCATCAGGGAATAGTCGACATTATCACGATGGAGGCCCTGCTTCCTATCAACCTGAACTGGGTTGCGAAAAGAGAACTCTTCGAAGTTCCATGGTTCGGAAACCTGCTGAGTAATGCGGAGATGATAGCCGTGGACAGAAGCGACAAAAGAGGCCTGATAAAACTTCTCAAAGATGTAAAAAGGTCGATAAACGAGCTCCACAGGCCTGTCGCCCTTTTTCCGGAAGGCACCAGGGCGAAAGGGCAGAAGCTGCTGCCCTTCAAAGAGGGGGGCAAATTTATAGCGGAAAAGCTGGGGCTGGTAGTTCAGCCGGTGGTTATCGTAGGAAGCAAAAGAGTGGTAAACGAGCATGAGCAAACCTCCATAGGCGGAAGTGTCAAAGTGATATTTCTCCCATCCATAGATACGAAGGAAGCCCCGGCCGACTGGTATGAGCGGCTTAGGGCCGAGATGCAGGAGAGGATAGACCAAGAGCTTGAAAGAGAGAGTCTGAGCCGGTAGCCCCTATATTCAAAGCTTCGCTTTAAGAAGGTCCAACGCTTTCGATTCGTTTGAATCGTAGTCGGGTAGCCACTTCATCAGGCACTCTCTATCTTTGACATACTGGTCTGTCTGGCTCTTTAGAAATGCCACCATTCAGCCTACCCGCACATCTGTGAAGTCGACACTTATATGGAGATAGTCTGACGCTCCGGTTCTCTTCAACATTTTTCAGATGGTATAGAGTCTACCGCAAAGAAATCGATATATGACCGGAATCTTAAAAAGGGCCGGAGCCGCTGCTATCTAAAGCTATACCCCAGATCATCGAAAACCGCGGCTACCGCTCCTGCACCCAACATTTTCGATACGGCAGATTCGGAATCTCCTTTAACTGTATTGACACCTTTCACCGCATCAGATAGTAAAACGGTCCTCAAGCCAAGATTTTCAGCTCCAAGCAGCGTCTCTTTTACACAGTAATCTGTCGCGATCCCGCATACATAGAGCCTCTTTACCCCTCTTTCGGCAAGCAGTTTCCTTAGAGCCGTTCCCTGAAATGCGGAATAGGCGTCGAAATCTTCCGAAACACCTTTCGAAATTATGAACCTGTTATCCGAAGGCACATAGAGGCCGTCGCAAAAATCGGCTCCCGGACTCCCCTGCAGACAGTGGACCGGCCATATACCGCCGTTTGCCTTGAATGATATATGTTTTTCGGGATGCCAGTCCCCTGTAAAGTAGACGGGCCGCCCTCTTTTTTCGAAAATCCTGATATAGTCGTTGACTCTATCGACTATTCTGTCGGCACCCGGCACCGCCAGAGCTCCACCGGGCATAAAGTCTCTTTGCATATCGACAACCGCAAGTGCGTCATTTTCCGTAATCGCAATCTTCATCTTCTCTCCTCCTTTCGGAAAGTGTCACTTTGTACAGACTTCTGAACTTATGAAAAAGTATACTATACTTTCAACATGATGAAATTCGGTTTTGTAAACGACAGTAACATGGCTCTTCTTACGGATCTCTATGAACTCACCATGGCACAGAGCTATTTCGACGCCGGTATGAACGAAACGGCTGTTTTCGACTTCTTCTCCAGAAGAGCCCGACACCGCTCATACCTGGTCAGTGCGGGGTTGGAACAGGTACTCTACTATCTGAAAAAGATCAGATTTACGGATGAAGAGATAGAGTTTCTCGCAAGTAGCGGAAGGTTCAGCGACGACTTTCTGCACTATCTGGAAAGATTCAGATTCAGCGGCGACGTATATGCGGTGGATGAGGGGGAGATACTCTTTGAAAACGAACCGTTCATAACCGTAGAAGCCCCCCTGATCGAGGCACAACTTGTAGAGACATTCATAATAAACACTATGCAGATAAGCATACTTACGGCCACCAAAGCGATGCGATGCCGCAGCGTGGCGGGGGAGACGACGCTTGTAGATTTCGGTCTCCGGCGTGCACACGGAACCGATGCCGGGATGAAAGCCGCCAGAAGCTCATACATAGGCGGTTTCGCAGGCACCTCCAACGTTCTGGCCTCCAAAACGTTCGGCATACCGGCATTCGGTACGATGGCCCACTCCTATGTGCTGGCCCACGACAGCGAGTTGGATGCCTTCACCCATTTTCTCAAAACCTACCCGGACAACTCGATACTTCTAGTCGACACTTTCGATACGCTAAACGGCGTAAAAAACGCTATCGAGGCTGCAAGGAAGTGCGGTCTGAAAAATTTCAAAGGGGTTCGTCTCGATAGCGGAGATATCGAAGAGCTTGCAAAGCGTAGCAGAAAGATGCTCGACGATGCCGGATTCAAAGATGCCATGATATTCGTCAGCGGAGGATTGAACGAGTTCAAGATCAAAAATCTGCTGCAAAAGGGAGCTCCGGTAGACGGCTGGGGGGTGGGCACCGAACTTGTCGTATCCGCCGACACACCCTATCTGGACTGCGCATACAAACTCGTCGAGTACAACGGCATACCCAGGATGAAATTCAGTCCCCATAAGGTGACACTCCCTTCAAAAAAACAGATATACCGAAAGTTCAGAGATGGGCTCTTGGAGGAGGACACACTGGCTCTACGTGACGAAACGGTTGGGGGCACCCCTCTGATGAGGCAGTATATGCGAAACGGAGAGATTCTCATTGAGCCCGCTCCGCTGGAGCTCATACGTCAAAAGGCGCAAAAAAGTTTCGACTCCCTGCCGCCTGAGATGAGAGAGATTAAGAGCAACCGTACTTTGACGCCGAAGCTCAGTCCCGGACTCACCTCTTTGGTGAAGAGAGTGGAGAAGTCACTCTGAGGCAAGCAGAGGGTGGAGAGGAGTCTCTTTGGAAAGAGCTTCTATCCGGTTACGATCGAGAATACCGATCTCCGTCACAACCCTATCTATAAACTTCAAAGGCGTGGTGTCGAAATATAGGTTCACCCTTTCGAAGCAACCCTTTTCCGCTATTTCACCGGCAGGTTTCGGCGGTTCGACCACTCTTTCGAGTTTGAAAGGCCAGATCTTCTCTCTTCCCGCCAGCACGACAGTCGGTATACCGTTCTCTTTTGCGACCAGTGAAAGAGGATAACTTCCTGTTTTATGAACAAGCCCGAAACTTCCGATGCCGTCGGCTCCAAGCAGCAGCATATCCGCCCTTTTGCACATATATCCGGCAGCCGCATCCGTTACGAGAATCGTCTCCGCCCCGGCTTCGCAGAGAGCCTGTGCAAACTTCACACCCTCGTTTTTCGGTCTCGATTCGGTGCAGATTATGCGAAGAGACGGATTCGACTCCAAAGATTTCAAAACGGTCTCTTTGACCAGAGAGCTGAAAGAGTGTGTCATAACGGTACCGGACTCTGCAACCAGCTGCGAAGCCTGATCGGTCACCCTCTGAGCCGACACCTCCATCTCTTCTACAAACCGCTCTATAAACCGGAGAGCTCCATCCACACTCTGCATATCTTCAAGATTGAACAAAAGGTCGTTGGCCAACCTGAATACCGAAGCCATCATGGGCCTGGCTTCGGCTATCTTCATAGCCGCACCCCTGATATCATCTATATCGGCTCCGTTTTCGATAAACTCTTCAAGCATCCGGGCAGCCTCGAGCGTAAGGTATGTCGCTCCATGTACCGAATCTCTTGAAAGTCGTCTGATTTCAGATTCAAACACTTTTTTCATGCTTTTTCACTTAATGCAAAACTGTGTGATATTCCGATACCCTATAGTATCAAAATTCGACCCAGGAGTAAAAATGAGCGGTTCAACACGGAAAAATCTATCTCCGGGGATGCGCGTACTGATCGTTCTCAAAGAGGACCAGCGCACGGGAAAACTGACGGAGGGGGAGATTCAGGATATTCTTACCAAATCCGCAACCCACCCGCACGGAATAAAGGTCCGCCTCAGAAGCGGAGAGGTTGGACGTGTAAAAAAGATTATCACTTAAGGGGGCCTTTAATCTATATGTAAATAATTTAAAGTTAATATTTTAATTAGCCTCTGCTATACAACAAATCATAGGAGAAAAGATGTTCAAAAGATCTGTCCCACTGCTGGTACTGGCAGCCGTCTCAACAGCCTTTTGCGCCACCGACGCGGAGGAGTTGATGCAGAAGCGGTGCGCCGTATGCCATATGACCTCCAACCCGACCGCCGAGAAGGTAAAGCATATGGTCGCTCCACCCATGTGGGGAGTGGTTCGGCACCTGAAAAGAGAGATCGGCTCCAAAGATGAGTTCGTTGCCTTCGTATCGGACTACATTATGAATCCATCGGAAGGGAAGATCAGGTTCAACAGGGAGGCGTTCGAGAGATTCGGGCTGATGCCTTCCATGAAGGGCTCCATATCCGAAAAAGAGGCTAAGGAGATAGCCGAATACCTCTATAGCATATATTGAGGCTATTCGCCTATATGCCAGAGTAGAACCCTGTTGCCCCGCTCCGAGGTGAGCAGGGTTCGGTTAGCTACAAATCTAATCTGGTTCACAATCGCACTGTGACCGACCAGCCGGTCGGTCAGTTTACCGCTCTTTACATCAAAAAGCTGCAGCACCTGGTCATCTCCTCTAAGAAAGACTCCGATCTTCGCATCCGGGCTCAACCCGACACAAAAGACCGGAAAACCGGCATCGATGTAGTATGAATCTGAACCGTCAGAGTGAATACCCACCTTTCTATCATGTCCGCCGCTGATCAGAACACCCTTTTCATAGGCCAGGGATCCTATCTTATCCAGATGGCGTGAGTCCACTTTCCGCACCGTTTTACCGCTTCCGATATCCACTACCCTGATCTCCCCCGCTTCATCCGAAAATATTGCCCTCTCTCCGTCACCGCTGACGACCATATCCCCTATGGTACTCTCCGAGACGCCTCTTCTATAGGCTTCATACCCCTCTTCAATGCCGTATAGGACCGCTTCCGAGCCGAACGTTCCGAGTACGGCAAACCCGTCGGAGGAAAATCTCGCCTCTTTGATATAGAGTTTTCGCTCCTCCCCCGCCAGCTTTTTCAGCCTGTACTTCCTATAGAGCCAAAGATTCCTGAACCCGCCCTCTCCTATCGATACGATAAGCAGAGAGCTGTCAAGGATATCGACGCTTAAAATCCTGGCCGGCATCGGCACCCCTCTGCCGTCTTTAACGGGATCGAGAGCTATCCGGTAGAGAAGCCTGGCCTTTTTTATATCGAAAACATCCACTACCCCCAAATCCGTACCCACATAGAGCCTCCCCCCTTCAACGGCAAAATCGCTTACGATTCCGTTGACTGTGAACTCCGCCGAGGGGCGTATGTCGCGGCCGAAGATAGAAAGGGGTACCAGAAGTAACAGGTAGCATGAAATGCGAAGTAGAGTTTTCAAAGCTCGACTATCCGGTCGCTGCACCACTTTGCCAGATCTCTGTCGTGCGTGATCATCAATATTCCTACGCGGTCGAGAGTTTTCAGAAGAAGTTTCATCACATCCAGTTGTATCAGGTTGTCAAGAGCGGAAGTAGGTTCATCCGCAAGCAGAAGTTTCGGTTTCATTAGCAGTGCCCTTATGATCGAAGCCCTCTGAAGCTGGCCCCCGGAGAGTTCATGAGGCCTCTTTTCAAGCAGCGAAGGGTCCACCCCCATACTTTCGCAGAGAGTCTCCATGCCGGAAATGTCCGCCACATCTTCTATCTGGTTCT
The DNA here is from genome assembly GCA_003945285.1 of Hydrogenimonas sp. NCBI lineage: Bacteria > Pseudomonadati > Campylobacterota > Epsilonproteobacteria > Campylobacterales > Hydrogenimonadaceae > Hydrogenimonas > Hydrogenimonas sp. Next base: position 911,014 of record AP019005.1, on the reverse strand, counting down.
TTATGGTGTATGTCGGGTGGAAAGAGCTGTAGGGGTCCTGGAAAACCTGTGAAAACGGGCTTCTCTCGATCTTTCCCTCAAACGGTTTCAGATTTCCAGCTATCAGTTCGAAAAGGGTGCTCTTTCCGCTTCCGCTGGGGCCCAGTATCGTTACGATCTCTCCCACATGAAGGGTAAGGGAGAAATCCTTGTAAAGAAGGCTCTGCCTAGTGTAGCCGAAAGTGAGACCCTCTATATTCAGAACCTTCTCTTTGACTTCGGACATCGCTATCTTATCTGCCCGTCACCGTATATCTTGTATTTGTAGGTGGTCAGGTCGTTGATCCCCATCGGCCCTCTCGCATGAAGCTTGTTGGTACTGATCCCTACCTCGGCACCGAATCCGAACGCCCCTCCGTCCGTAAACCTGGTAGATGCGTTGACATATACGCATGCGGCATCTATCTCGTCCAAAAACTTCTCGGCAGCCCTGTGGTCATTCGTTACAATCGCCTCCGAGTGTCCGGAGCCGTATCTTCGTATATGGGATATCGCCTCATCTATATCTTTCACCACTTTTATAGAGAGGATATTTGCCAGATACTCGGTATCGTAATCCTCTTCACCTGCCTCTTCGACCTCTATTATCTCTCTTGTGGCCTCATCACCCAAAAGCCTGGTCGACTCAGCATCGAAAGCCTCTTTGAGCATCGGCAGTATTTCGGCCGCCACGGCTTCATCTACAACAAGTGTCTCCATAGCGTTGCAGACACCGGGACGCTGACACTTGGCATTGACCGAAATTTTGACAGCCTCGTCAAGATCGGCCGCTTTGTGTATGTAGGTGTGGCAGAGCCCCTTGTCGTGTTTGACCACCGGAACCGTGGCGTTCTCGTTTACGAATCTTATCAGGGCCTCCCCTCCCCTGGGGATGATCAGATCGACATATCTGTCCATCTTTATCAGCTTCGCTACCCCCTCCCTGCTTGCGTCCGGCAGAAGGCTTATCAGAGAGCCCGGAAGCCCCTCCTCTTCAAGGGTACGCTGTATTATCCCGGCTATCGCCTCGTTGCTCTGCTGAGCCTCCTTGCCCCCTTTGAGTATGGCAACGTTTCCGCTTTTGAAGCAGAGTGCCGCGGCATCGCTGGTCACGTTGGGTCTGGACTCGTAGATTATCCCTACCACGCCTATGGGAATGGAGACCTTCTCTATGCGCAGCCCGTTATCCGTCACCCAGCCGTCGAGCACTCTGCCCACCGGCTCCTTCAGGGCGGCTATGTCACGTACCGCCTGCGCCATAGAAGCTATACGCCCCTCGTCCAGAAAGAGCCTGTCCATCAACGCCGAAGAGAGCCCGTTTCTTTCACCCTCCTCCATATCGAACCGGTTATGTTCCAGAATCAGGGCGCTGTTTGCCTCCAGAGCGTCCGCAATCCTGTTCAAAACTGAGTTCTTCTTCTCACCTTTGAGTGTAGCGAGTACACTCGATGCCTTTTTCGCCTCTTCAAGATACTTTTCCATCTAATCTCTTCTCCTGTTAAGCAGATCTTTAAGACTCATGATCGGATCTTTCCCCCCGAGTACCGCATAGACTTCGTTCGCGATAGGGAGGTAGATATCGTTTGTCTCGGAAATCTTATGGAGCGCTTTCGCGGTCGCAATACCCTCCGCCACCTCTCCTATCTCTTCGAGAATGTCGTCCACTCCTCTTCCGCGTGCAAGCCCCAGCCCGACCCTGAAGTTCCGGGAGAGCTTGCTGCCGGCGGTCAAAAAGAGGTCTCCGGCGCCGCTCAGAGAGAGAAAAGTCTCCTCTCTCGCTCCGAAGTGGCGCCCAAAACGGGCCATCTCGACAAGACCTCTCGAGACCAGGCTAGCATGTGCGTTCTCTCCCAGCTCAAGGCCTGCGCAGATCCCGCCGGCAATGGCTATTACGTTTTTGTACGCCCCGGCGATCTCCGCACCGACTACGTCGGTACTGACATATGTCTTTATGAAGTCTGGGAAGAGTTCGCTCCACTCAGTCGCGGCCATTCTGTTGTAGCTGTTGAGTACCAGAGCGGTAGGAAGCCCCTCCCTAACCTCTTTGGCAAACGACGGGCCGCTGAGATATGTAAGGTTCTGCCGGGGAACATACTCCTCGTATATCTCGTTCAAAAACGCTCCCGTTTCCGCCTCTATACCCTTCGAAGCGACTAATATGCGGTGATCTTTGAATCTGTAGCGGTGCCTGAGCCACTCACGGACCGCCTGAGCCGGAATGGCCATAACTATCCACTCCCGCTCCAAGGCCTCGTCGAGTGTCACGAAACCTGCGATATCTCTACGTTTTCTAGACGTTATTACAACGTCGCACCTCTTCCCCAGCGCAAATGCGAGAGCCTGCCCCCACTTACCGGCCCCGATAACCGCTACTTCTCTCATCTTCTCTCCATGAGTCTTTTGTAAAAATCTTCTAGAGCCTGAGTCTCACCCATTACTACAAGTATGTCGCCCGGATCGAACTTGTGGTTTATTCCGCGTGAGACGAAAATGAAATCCTCTCCCAGCTCTTTATCAGAAATTCCTATGAGAATGAGGCCGTACTCCCTGAAATTTACATCTTGTACACACTTGCCGTCAAGGAAAGAGTTCGGCGGTATCTCAATCTCTTCGATGTTTATTCCGTTGTCTACATAAATAATCTCATCCATCACCCTTGTAACCGCGGGCCTTATTATTATATCCACAATCCTGTTGGCACTCGACTCGTATATGTCGATAACCTTGTCTACGCCTATAAACTTTAGTTTTCTGGTATTCTCCGCTGATGTAGAGATAGAAAGAAGAGTTGAGTCTTTAGAAATACTCTTCAGTGAAAGCGCAAGAAAGATATTCAGCGCCATCTCATCCATCGCGCAGAAGAGTATCTTGCCGTCCAGTCCAAGCTCTTCAAGCTCACTGTCGTTAGTTATATCTACCAGATACGAGGTGACGATTCCGTTCTCTTTCGCTCTCTCAATATGTGCCGGGTCGGAATCGACTACTGTTATCTTGGAGAAACTGGAAGAGAGCATCTCATAGACCTTGGCCCCGGTCGATCCGTACCCGAACAGAACAATCTCGAGATTACTGCTTTTTATATCGAACACTCTGTTCCAACCTTCCTTTGAAGTCTGCAATACTGACACTGTAACCCATTATGACGAGAATATCACCCGCTTTCAACTCAGTATCGTCCGGAGGGCTAAAGATTACATAATGGCTCTTTTTGTCTGTAGAGTCGAACCGTTTGAGTACGGCGAGCAGTATCAGTTTGTTGGCGGCGAAATCGAAATCTCCCACCTTTGCACCGTCGAGAAAGGAGCCGAGTTTAATCTCCACTTCATCAATACGCGCGGTTCTTTTCTGGGTAATGATGGCCTGCAGCGCTTCGAACGCCACAGGCTGCCCGATATAGACCGACCCGAGCATCCCCGCTATCTCTTCCGGCATTATAATATGGTTCGCTCCGGCAAGGCGCAGCTTCCTGGCGACACTTGAGTCGCTGCACCTGGCGATGATCTCCACATCGTCACATAGGCTTCTGGCATTTATCGTAATAAATACGTTTATTATATCGTCATGGGTAACACAGATTACGGACCTTACATTTTCACCAAGCTTCAGTTTCAGAAGTGTTTCACTTTTGGTCGCATCCGCCATCAAAACTGCGCACCCGTCCAATTCCGCCTTCTGCACCTTCTCAGGGTCGCTCTCCAAAACGAGGAAGTTGCGCCTGTTCTCTTTCAGTTTCCTTGCCACCAGCTGACCGATCTTACCATAGCCGCAGATAAGGTTCAAGTCCTTTCTTTTGGCTATCTGGTTCATGACACGAGTCTCTTTGATTTCCGGAAGCTTTTCGCTAAATGCCGACACTATGATGGATGTTAGAAACGAAATCGCTCCGATACCGGTCAATATCACCAGCATAGCGACCGCCCTGCCTTCGGTAGTTACCGGGGTTATATCTCCGTATCCGACCGTAGTAATAGTGACGACGGCCCAGTATACTGCATCGAACAGGTTGGAAATGCCGGCATTCTTGTTGCCTTCGAACACATATATCATAATCGAAGCGATCATCGCGAAGAACGACAGCAGCGTCAAAAGGGTATAGAGCTCCACCTTCTTGCTGCGTAGAATATCGAAGAACTGCAGCAGGCTCCTGCTGTAACGAAGCATCTTGAACGCCCTGAAGAGCACAAAAACACGAAGCACCCTTATCTCACGATAACTCGGTAGAATTGCGATAAGGTCTATTATCGCCGCCGGAGAGGATATATAGGCCCACTTCTCCTGCATCACCTGCCTGAACACCTTTTTGAGAGAGAAAGGCTTTTCGAAAAACTCCGACTCTTCGTAGTTGCTTATTATCACCTTGTGAATATCGCTGTGTACCCACATACGCAGAAGATACTCTATGATGAAGATAGAGGTGACGATATAAAGGTCGTAGAAATCGAGCCAGTATGCAACATGCTCATGTACGTCAATGACAAGTATCGTGACACTGGAAAGTATCACGAAAATCATAAAGAGGTCGAAATATTTCTTGTAAGGGTAGTCATCGTTGTTCAGAAGATCATTGAAAAAGCGCTTCACACGCTGATAGCGCGGAGAGCCCTCAAGTAGATACGCAAACGATACTATCTGCCTTACTATAAAATTTTTCAACTGGTTAGACGCTCTTTCAGTAGTTGATTGACCTTGGCAGGATTGGCGGAGCCTCTGCTGGCCTTCATGACCTGACCTACAAAGAAGCCGAACAGCTTCTCTTTTCCGCCTCTATACTCCTCGACTTTGTCTTTATTGGCGGCCAGAACTTCATCTACCAGAGCCAGTATGGCACTGTCGTCGCTAACCTGTTTCAGTCCGAGTTTCTCTATCGTTTCATCCACGCCGGCATCGGGATGTTCCAACAGGTAGTCGAGTACCTCTTTTCCGGCTTTTCCGCTGATGGTACCGTCTTCTATCCGTTTTACCAGAGAGGAGAGCCTCTTTGCATCTACGGGCGAGTTATCCAGCGTAACTCCTCCCTTGAGACGCCCGAGCAGTTCAACGGTGAGCCAGGTTACGGCATTTTTTGCGCTTACACCCTCATCTATCATCGTTTCGAAGAATCTGGCCATCTCCACTTCGGACGTTATAACAGTGGCATCATACTCCCTCAAGCCGAAATCTTCTATATATCTGCGTCTCTTCTCATCGGGCATTTCCGGTATATTTTTGGCGGCTTCCATCATTTCGTCGGTTAAAATCACCGGCAGAAGATCGGGCTCGGGGAAATATCTGTAGTCAGCACTCTCCTCCTTGCCTCGCATAGAGCGCGTCTCGCCCTTGACAGTATCGAACAGCCTGGTCTCCTGCCACACCTCATCATCGTATACACCGTCCTCCCACGCCTCTATCTGGCGCTCTACCTCATATCCTATAGCCTGATGGATAAACCTGAAGCTGTTCATATTTTTGATTTCGACCCTGGTATAGAGCTTTTCATCACCTTTTGGACGGATGGAGACGTTGACATCGCACCTGAACGACCCCTCCTGCATATTCGCATCGCTTATATCGAGATATCTGACGATGGCATGGAGCTTTTTGAGATATCGTACCGCCTCGTCGGCACTTCTCATATCGGGTTCGCTCACGATCTCCAGAAGAGGAGTCCCGGCACGGTTCAGGTCCACCAGAGAGCGGTCACCCTCATGTATATTCTTACCTGCATCCTCTTCGAGGTGAGCCCTGGTTATCCCTATCCTTTTCTGCGTTCCGTCATCGAAGTCGATCATCAGGTGTCCATTCTCTACGATCGGTATCTCGAACTGGCTTATCTGGTACCCTTTGGGAAGGTCGGGGTAGAAGTAGTTCTTGCGATTGAAGAGTGACTTCTTGTGAACCGTGGCATTAACGGCGTTGCCGAACATCATCGCCTTCTTCACAGCTTCGACATTCAAAACCGGCAGCGCTCCCGGAAGCCCAAGACATACCGGGCATGTGTGTACGTTCTGCCTGTCGGCGAAACTCGTTGCACAGTTACAGAATATCTTCGTTTTGGTATTAAGCTGTACATGCACTTCAAGACCGATGATAACTTCAAACATTATTTTATTTTCCTTGGTTGTGGATCTTCTCCGCAAAGTAGCGGATAGAGGCGAAACCGTCCGCACCGGCACTCTCGACGGCCCTTATATGCTCATCCGTCACTATACCGCCCAGGGCGAAGAGTTTGATGGATATTTTACCCGTTATTTCTTTTAACTTCTCTAAACCTTTCGGCGCCCCTTTGCCCGGTGTTTCGAAGACGGGACCGTATGTCACTCCGAACGCTCCGGCGCGTTCGCAATCTCTGATCTCCTCGTAAGAGTGTGTACTTACAATCACTTTCAGTCCTCTCTCCGCGGCTTCTGCAACTCTGCCGGAGATATCGGAAGGAAGGTGAACCCCATCGGCCCCCAGTTCGAAGGCACTCTCTATATCGCCGTGTAGAAAAAAGAGGGTTTCGGGGAAAAGTGGTTTGAGCGACATAAAGGCTGCTGCCAACTCTCTGTAATCGGCGCTTTTTTTGTCACGTAGGGTTATCAGTCCGACATCGCAGGAAGCGAGAAGCTCTCCTACTCTCTCTTTCAGCGTATCGGGTTGCGTGCCGTAATATTTGGGGTCAGTTATCGCGTAGGCGTGCATCATGCAGATCTCTTCTGATCGACTCCAGCAGATGCGTCTGCCGTTTCAGTTCACGATATTTCTCGAACTGAAGAGAGACAAGCTCCAGAAAAACCACCAGAACGAGGCCGAAAAGCGAACCCAGAAGCGCCGCCATGAAAGCTATCAGAATGCCGAAGGGAAGAAAGGACCAGAAGAGATAGACGGCGCCGAGCAGGGCGAGCGCCCATGCCGCACCGAGAAGAAAATTTACCAGTATTTCCGTGGCTGTACGTCTCAAAGAGCCACCGTTAGAGCGACTCTTCTTCGAGAAGTACCGCACCCGCCAGATATACGTAGGTGAGGATCATGAAAATGAAAGCCTGCAGAATCGCGGAGAATGTCAGAAGCAGGAATGCCGGAAGCGGTACGAGCCAGGGGGCCAGCATAAGAAGTACCCAGAGAAAAAGATCGTCACCCTTGATGTTTCCGAAGAGTCGGAAAGAGAGGGAGATGATTCGTGAAATGTGTGAAACTATTTCTATAGGGAACATAAGCGGTGAAAGCCACTTTACCGGACCCGCGAAGTGGGCGAAGTAGTGAACCACACCATGCTTCCTGATACCTTCAAAGTTATAGTATATGAACACTATAAGAGCGAGAGTGAGTGTCATATTGATATTTCCGGTCGGTGACTCGAAACCGGGAATGATACCGAGAACGTTACCGATGAAGACGAATATGCCTATCGTAGCTACCAGGGGGAGATACTTTTTGGCGTTGCTTTCACCGATGACATCGCGCCCCATGGCGATAATACCGAGAAGGTAAGCTTCCATGACGTTCTGTGTACCTGTAGGTACGAGTCTGAGCGATTTCACGGCCATCTTTGCCAGAAGAAGTGCGATTATCGCAGCCAGGAGTACGTGCGTAACGAAGAGAAACCCATGCGAGTGGGATATGAGACCAAAATAGGTGAATACACCTTCCATTCGGCTTCCTTTATCATAAATTTGTGCGATTCTAGCACATCATCCATTAATCACTCTTTAAGAACCCCCGTCCAAAAGCCTCTCCTGCCCTATTCTGTAGAGGGCGAAATCGTATTTCACAGGATCTTCGGGCGAAAATCTCTTTAGCGCTTCGGTAAGCTCCACCGCCGCTCTCCAGTCGTAGGTTTTACGTTTCAAAAGTCCCAGTTCTCTTCCTACCTGAAACGTGTGTGTATCGAGCGGTATTACAAGATCCGACCTCTTCACACCCTCCCATAGCCCCAGATCTAACGCATCTTTTCTGACCATCCACCTAAGGAACATCATCCACCGCTTGTAGGGGCCGGACGGGCGCATACTCTTCGGAACTGAGCCGGTAAGAAAACGGTACCCCCTGCTGTCGTAACTGTTGAGAGTATAGAATAGCGATATGAGCCTGAACACCCCCTCTATAACCCTTCCGTTCTCTCTGTAGCCCTCCATGAATTCCGCTTCGAGCCTGCCGGGCTCGACCCTTCCGAGTGTTTTGAATATCTCTACAACATCTTCCGTCGACTGGAAGCGGTAGTAGCTTCCCGACAGCGCTCTCTCTATCTCCGCCTCACCGGCATCCAGCAGGGAGAAGTCCAGAGATCGCAGAAAATCGACTATCTTGACGGCATTGCCGTATCCAAACATTGCACAGAGCAAAACTGCGCGGTCGTCGTCGAGCTCTCTAGCGACTAGAAGCGGGTCCGGGCGCTCGAACGAGAGCTCGGCCGGATCGTTCCGTCTGGCGGCCTCCGCCTCCAGTCTTTCACGCAAGCTTGTAGAATCTTTTACGCTCACTGGAGCCTCCGATCTGCATCTGTTTTCTATACTTCGTTACCGTTCTTCTTACCATCTTCACTCCGAATCTCTTCTCTATCATCTCGAGCAGCTTGTTGTCACTGAGCGGCTTGTTGCGGTCTTCCGCAGCTATCGCTTCCGATATAAACTGTTTAATGGCGCTGTTGCTTACATCTTCATCGACAGCGGAGGCGAAAAACGCCTTCATAGGAAAGATTCCGCGGTCGCACATCAGATATTTGTTGGCTATCGCCCTCGATATCGTGGATGGGTTGTGGTCGAACTCATCCGCGATATCTTTAAGTTTCATCGGCCTGATATCGCCTCCCTGAAAGAAGTCGTACTGGAACTCTACTATCATCAAACCTATTTTGTAGAGTGTCGCTTTTCTCATCTGAAGAGCGTCGATGAGATCTCTCGCCTCCTTTACCTTCCTGCGGATAAAAGGGTGGTCCGCCTCCCTCTGCTCGATGATTATATCCGGGTAGAAGGCATCGTTGATCTTTACTTCGATCCCTTCACGGCTACTGGTTATGACAATATCCGGAATAACCTGCATGGAGGAGTCCATACTCTCTATGGCAGGAGGATTCTTGAAAGTACGTATGACCCTCAATGCCTCCTCGTAACCCTCTTCATCTTTAAACCTTCCGATGGAGTCGAAATTTTCCAGCATCCGGGAGACAAGGGAGTAGATCGGCTCTTTCACATCGCTCTGCCTGAGCTGGAAGAGCATCGCTTCGGCGGTATCGCGCGCTCCTACACCCGGAGGCTCGAGATAGGCAAAACGCTCTCTGATCCTCTCGACCATATCGGCGTCGACTCCGAGCCTTCGCCCTATCTCCTCCACACTCCCCTCGAAGTACCCCTCCCCGTTTATCTCTTCTATGATCGCATAGGCGATCTTTTCGCTTTGCGGTGTCGGAAAGAGGGGTGCGTTTACCTGTTCATGGAGAGTTTCGTACAAAGAGCTCTGATGCAGAGTCAAGGCCTCTATCACCTCCGTACTGGAGGTGCTCTCGGCGCGCCGAACGCTTCTGGCTGCAGGCGGGGTGCCGAACTGCTCTTCAAATCCCGACTTTACCTGCATATAGGGGTTCTCTTTCTCATACTCCCTAAGCCTCTCCTCCAACTCCTCTATACCCGATTGCAATATGGGCAGCCAGCTTCTCAAAGTGCCGGACAGCTTCGTTTTGAGCTGTACATTCCGGTTCTGGCGAAGCTTCACCTCTTCATCTCCTTCTGCCGAATCCGAAGCCCGGGAAGCGGATCACAGCGTAAAGTGCTCCCCGAGATAGTGTTTTATGACATCGGCGTTCGCCGCAATCTCTTCGGCACTCCCCTCCGCCATCAGCTCTCCCGATCGCATGACGTAGGCGCGGTTGCATATGCCGAGCGTCTCTCTTACGTTGTGGTCGGTTATCAGCACTCCGATATCCAGTTCCAGAAGCTGTCTTATGACGTTCTGGATATCTATTACGGCTATCGGGTCGACTCCCGCGAAAGGTTCGTCGAGCAGCAGGAACTTCGGCTTGCTCACAAGCGCCCTGGCGATCTCGGCTCTCCTTCTCTCCCCGCCGCTCAGACGTATCCCCTTGCGGTTTCTTATCGGCTCGATATTGAAGAGCTCCAGCAGATTCTCTATTCTCTTTTCGGCACTCTTTTTCTCCAGTTTGGCCGCCTCGGCGGCTATCAGCAGATTCTCTTCGACAGTGAGATCTTTGAATATGCTCGACTCCTGCGGCAGGTATCCTATCCCCAGCCTGGAGCGTACATGCAGCGGATATTTTGTGACATCCTCATCATCTATGAAAACATGCCCCTCCGTCACACCTATCAGGCCGCATATCATGTAGAATGTCGTAGTTTTACCCGCACCGTTTGGGCCCAGGAGCCCCACCACCTCTTTGGTGTTCAGCTTTATGGAGACATCCCTGACTATAACGCTCTTCTTTATGGTTTTATTGAGTTTCTCGGCTCTGAGACTATGCATCCGTTTCGATCCTGTAAATGCGTTTCTCCTCTTTCGGGGTGATCTCTACAAGTGCGGTGAAAAAGCCGAGCTCTCTCAGAAGGGACCTCAGCGCTTCGTCCCCCCACTCCACCATGTGCCAGCCGGGCTCTTCGAGGCTCTCGAGAAGACCCATAGCCATAAACTTCTCATTTGGACACTGGTAGAGATCGTAGTGGCGCAGTCTGTCGCCGTAGATCTGCTGAACGGAGAACGTGGGGGAGGTCACAGCCTCCTTATACCCCATAGCTTCGGCCAGCGCTTTGGCCAGAGTCGTCTTTCCGGCTGCGAGGTCGCCTCTTAAAAAGATTACGGCATCTTCGGGAAGACTCCTCCCGATCTCTTCGGCCACCCTATCGAGTTCATCGAGTGAAGCGATCAACGTTTTCGTCATAGTGCGTTGGATACCTGCACTATTTTTTCCAGAGCCGCCATAGCCCGCCCGGAATCGATAGTCTCCTCCGCAATCTCAAGCCCCTCTTCAAAGTCACGCGCCCTGTTGTCGACTATCAGAGCGGCAGCCGCATTTATGAGAACTATATCCCGCTTGGCACCCCTCGTCTCCCCGCTGAGGATCGAACGGGTGATTTTCGCGTTTTCTGCCGCATCCCCCCCTCTTATCTCATCGGGTGAATAGCGCTCTATGCCAAAGTCGGCGGGATCGATGGAGACTCTTTTTATCTCTCCCCTCTCCAAAACGGCAGCCTCGCTCCGATCCGAAACCGATATCTCGTCCAGGCCGTCGAGGCTGCTGACCACCATAGCCCTGCGGCTGCCGAGCTTTTTCAGCGCCTCGGCCAGTTTCGGAACGTACGAAGGCTCGAAGACTCCTATCAACTGCTTCTCCACACCTGCCGGATTGCTGAGAGGACCTAGTATATTGAAGATGGTACGGTGGGGAATCGACTTTCTTATAGGCATAATGAACTTCATCGCCGGATGGTGAAGCACTGCGAATATGAAAGCGAATCCGCACTCCTGAAGCATCTTCACCTGCTGCACCGGTGAGAGGTCCAGGCGGATTCCGAGAGCTTCGAGCATATCCGCGCTTCCGGAACGGCTGGTGATGGAGCGGTTACCGTGTTTTGCAACCTTGCAGCCGGCCCCGGCAAGCAGAAGTGATACCGTCGTCGAAATGTTGAAGCTTCCGCTCCTGTCTCCTCCGGTTCCGCAGTTGTCTATCAGCTCCTCGCGCAGATCCTCGGGAACGGGCAGTTTGACCGAATTGGCCCGCATCACTTCCGCGGCGGCCGCAATCTCGTCGGCACTCTCACCGCGCTCCGCCATCTCTATCAGAAGATTTCTCGCCTCTGTTTCATCCATCTCACCCCTGAAAAGCCTCTCGAAGGCCGTTCTGGCTTCACTATAGGTCATTGCAACTCCTCGACATACTCATCTTTGGCACTCTTGGGAACGGTTTTGGTAACGGGGATCTTGAGCACTCTGTATCTTTTCGCACCTTTGAGGTAGCGTATTTCGATAGTGTCTCCGACTTTGACATCTTTGCTCGGTTTGGCCTGCACACCGTTTATGAAAACGACTCCGCTCTTTACCATATCCTGCGCGACAGTCCGGCGTTTGACCAGATTTACACTGCTTAAAAATTTGTCTATTCTCAATAGTTCTCCAAAAAAATCGGCTTTCACGACTTTACTGCTCTAATTATAGAGTGTTGATGATAAAGTCTTGTTTATACCCAAAACCGGGGATAGATGAAAACAGTATGGGCCGTCAGTATTCAGGTCGGATTTTGAACCGACGACTCTTCATAGCCTGCCGAAGAGCGGTACTCACCGTTTATACACATATAATTTTCTATTGGATAGAATGGATTCCATGAACAAAAAGGAATATTTTCGTACAGAGCGTTCCGGCGGCAGCGTCAGGCTCTATATGTCCGGGGTGTGGAGGGTCGAATCTCTCGACAGAATAGAGAGATCGTACCGGAGTGTGGAGTCTCTGTTAAGAGGAGCCGAAAAGATAGTGATCGACCTCGGCGAAGTAGAGTCCGTCGATACCGGCGCAATGGTCTTTTTCATCACTCTTCGGGATGATCTGAAGAAAAGATACACTCTGCAGACCGAAAATATCCCCTACGGGTTCTGCCGCATGTTCCGCCTGGTAAAACGGTTCACCGCACCGCAAACCAGTACAACCGAAGCCCGTTTCCCCCTCATTCTCGAGCCTTTCGCCCGCCTGGGTATACATGCAAAAGCGGTCTACTCCGATTTTCTGCTCTTCATCAATTTCCTGGGGCACTCCGCAGCCGCGATGTTCCGTTTGCTGCTACACCCCTCCTCGTTCAGGGTCAAAGAGACCGCGACAAACATCTACAAGGCGGGGGTCACAGCCCTGCCCATAGTGGCACTGAGCGCTTTTCTCGTCGGCATCGTCATCGCTTTTCAAAGTGCTGTGCAACTGCAGAAGTACGGGGCGAACATCTTCATAGTCGATATGATAGGGATCTCCATCCCCAGAGAGCTCGCTCCGCTCATAACCGCTATCATAGTGGCGGGAAGAAGCGGATCGGCCTATACCGCGCAGATCGGGGTCATGAAGATCACGGAAGAGATAGACGCTATGAAGACCATGGGTTTCGAAATTTTCCGTTTCGTAGTCCTGCCCAGAATGGTAGCGATGATCGTAGCTCTTCCGCTGCTTATATTTTTCGCCGATATCGTTGGAATCTACGGCGGCCTGCTCGTCGCCAAACTGCAGCTCGATATAACCCCTGCCCAGTTCCTGGAGAGGCTCCATAGCGAGGTGGCCGTAAAACACTACCTCGTCGGACTCTTCAAAGCACCTTTTTTCGCTTTGATAATTGCCGCTGTAGGCTGCTTCCGCGGATTCCAGGTCTCCGGAAATACTGAAAGCATTGGGCGCTATACGACAATGAGTGTCGTCAACTCCATATTCCTGGTGATCGCCATGGATGCACTCTTCTCGGTCATCTTTACGGAGCTCGGCATATGAAAGAGATGATAAAGATACGTAACCTCCGGACACGGTTCGGAAACAAGATCGTACATGAAGATGTAAACCTAACCGTTTACGAAGGAGATATCTACGGAATTCTCGGGGGGAGCGGCTCGGGCAAGACGACTCTTCTCAGAGAGATGGTAATGCTGCTGCCTCCAAGCGGGGGAAGCGTCGAGGTACTGGGCTACGATCTTGCCGAAATAGGACGCAAAGAGGCCCAGAGGCTTAGAAGCGAATGGGGTGTACTCTTCCAGTTCGGTGCGCTCTTTACATCTTTGACCGTAGAGGAGAATGTGGCTGTATGGCTCAGAGAGTATACATCTCTTTCCGACACGACAGTCAGGGAGATAGTCCGCTCCAAGCTGAAGATGGTGGGGCTGGACCCGGATGTTGTAGGCGGGCTCTATCCGAGTGAACTGAGCGGAGGAATGGTTAAACGCTCAGCACTTGCGCGTGCACTGGTTATGGACCCGAAACTGCTTTTTCTCGATGAACCGACTTCGGGTCTCGATCCGGTCAGCGCGGAGGCGTTCGACAACCTGGTCACACAGCTCAGATCTCTTCTGGGGCTGACCATAGTAATGATCACTCACGATATAGATACGATATTCAATGTAGTTGACAGAATGGCGGTGCTAGGCGACAAGCATGTGGTAGCGGAGGGTTCCCTGGAAGAGATACTGAAAAACGGACACCCCTTTATCCGCCGATTTTTCGGCGGCAACCGTGCGAAAGCACGTATAGAAGCTATGAAGATGGAGAGAGAGTGATGGAGAGCAAAGCGAGTTACACGATAGTAGGACTCTTCGTATTCCTCCTGGGAGCAGGGGCGGTGGCTTTCGCTCTCTGGATGGGGAAATACAACAGCAAAAAGGAGTTCGCCTACTACTACACCTACATGAAGGAGTCCGTAGCGGGCCTTCCTCCAGATGGAGCGGTGAAGTATATGGGAGTCAACATAGGCAAAGTCAAAGAGATCCATATCGATCCGGACGATCCGACCAGGGTACGCCTGCTGCTGCAGATTCCGAAAGATATTCCTATTCGCGAAGGGATGTACGCGACACTCAACTTCACAGGAATCACCGGCATAGCCTACATCGAAATAATCGGCGGCAAAAAGGGGGCTCCGCTCATAAAGAGCGAACCCGGAAAGATTCCCGTCATACCCTCCAAACCCTCCACACTTGCACAGATAGGCACCTCCGTAAGCGACCTTGCGGTACAGATATCCAAAGCGCTGGACAGGCTGAACAACGCCTTCAGCGAAGAGAATATGAAACACTTCAACAGCATGATGCGAAACCTTGATCTCTCCTCCAGGTCGCTGAACCGGATTCTTAGTGCGGAGAATGCGGAGAGTATCGATACGCTTCTGCACAACCTTGCAGAGGCCTCCGAAAAGAGCGACAAACTCTTCGAGGCGGTAGATGCGATAAAATCCACGACACTGAGCCTGGGAACGGAAGCCAACAGAACTCTCGCCTCCCTCAAAGAGAGTGCAGAGTCGTTCAAAAGGGTCAACAATGCACTCATGAAGCGTATAGAAGAGGGAGATCTAAACATCCGACAACTTCTTCAGCAGACTCTTGCCCAGTCGAAGGCGCTTATGAGAGCGTCACAGGCTCTTATATACCAGCTGGAAGAGGATGCGCTTATGATCAAAAACAGCCCGAGAGACCTCTTTTTCAAAGAGGCGGAACCCGCACTGGGGCCCGGGGAGGAGAAGAGATGAGAATATCTGCCGTATATCTGAAAAAAGTTTTGATCGTCTCGGCATTTCTGCTGATTTCGGCAGGCTGCTCCATAAAAAAGGTTCCGCCTACAGACTACTACTATATATCGCAAAAGACTCCGGGTATCACACTCTCGGAAGCCAAGGGGACGATGGACTCCCTAAGAGTCACGTTCACCTATCCGTCAAGGGTTAGCGAAAGCTCCTCCATCTACTACCTGGACCGAAATTTCAGACAGCAGCCTTACGCATACAGCAGATGGTACGACACTCCGGACACAATGTTCGAAGGGAAACTGATCCGTGCCCTGGAAGAGTCCGGGATTGCCGAAAGTGTTACCGGCGGTACTACTGCTGCAGATACGCAGATGGTTCTTGAAATCGGAATTTTGGAGTTCGTGCATGACTTCAGCGGGGAAGGTGCATCACGAGGAAGGGTTGCGGTTTTGGTATCGCTGATACGAAACAGAGACTCGAAAACGGTCTGCAGCAGACTCTTCGAAGAGGTAGAACCGGCACCTTCCGAGGACGCGAAGGGCGGAGTCGCCGCCTTGAACATAGCTTCAGACAAGGTTGTCAAAGAGATCGTAGAGTGGCTTGAAAGCTGCCGGTCACTCTAAAAGAGCCGACCGAATAACCATTTGCTCAAAGCAACCCGAACTTCTCTATGAAAGAGTCGTCTATATCTATGAGTCCCCTCTGTTGCAAGGAGTCGAGCACCTCCCTGTCGCAAAGGACATCACCCGGCCACTCTCTCTCGTAACCGTCGAGTCCGTTTTTGTCGGTTGCATCCGCCATGATGAAGGGCTCCATTCGGATATCTCTGAGCGCGTCGATATTGTTTGTAACACGCCAGACCAGCATATAGGGATTTTCAAGAGAGTTGCGCCCGTCGTCTACTACGACCAGTATCTTGATATGTGCATGGAGCGCTCTTACATCGTCGAAAAAGTTCTGTACACAACGCTCCTTTTTGTAGGTTACGACACAGATCGGGTTTTTGGTGTGCGGCAGAAACTGTTTCAAGCCCGTTACACTCCCATCTATAGCCTTCATGGCGCTCAAAAGCTCTTCGTCATCCAGAAGAGACTCCACCCCCTCTGCAACCTCATCACCGGTAGCGTCTACTCCCAGTTTCCCCCCTACCAGCGCTTCAGGGCTGGAGTGGTCCAGGGCATCTACGATCCCTTCCGTCAGCAGAATCCGGTCGGGCGAAATCCTGTTCAGTATATGCTCCGTAACCGCTTCGTAGTCGGTTAGTGACGGTGCATCCGAGCCTACGAAGAGTGCATGTTTCACGAAGCTCATCTGACCCACACCCCAGAACGCGTGCATGAACTGTTTGGCGTGCCCCTTGTAGTGTGTCTGCATCTTGGCGAGAATGAGGT
Source organism: Hydrogenimonas sp. (assembly GCA_003945285.1). NCBI lineage: Bacteria > Pseudomonadati > Campylobacterota > Epsilonproteobacteria > Campylobacterales > Hydrogenimonadaceae > Hydrogenimonas > Hydrogenimonas sp. The sequence goes on along the minus strand of AP019005.1, from coordinate 894,445 downwards.
TGTGAAAGACACCGTTTTCGGGCATATGGTAATCTATGAGATCGGGGGCGGTAGTCTTGAGAAGCGGGAGGAAGATTCGCTCTGTTCCCCACCCCATATATTTATCCTCAAGCGGCGGTTTTCCCACGACAGTGGCCTGGTATACGGGGTCTCTCTTCATCGTAACGGCGGTCACCTCCATAACCGGATAGGGCTCTTCGAGCGTATAGTAGCCGGTATGGTCTCCGAAAGGACCCTCTATAACCATCTCTTCGGGGTCTACTTCACCCTCTATGACAATATCCGCATCTTCGGGGATCCATATGTCGTTCGTTATCGATTTCACCAGTTTCGCGGGCTCGTTTCTTACGAATCCGTAGAGCATCAGTTCGAACATTCCGTAAGGAAGCGGGGCCTGACCGCACCATATATAGAGCGGATCGCCTCCTATCGCCACGGTTACGGGCATCTTCTTTCCGGCCTCTTTGTACTGGTCGAAGAAGTGGCTGGCATCTTTATGTATCTGCCAGTGCATCCCGAGGCGCTTTTTGTCGTACTGCTGGAGCCTGTACATACCGAGGTTCTGCATCTTCCCGTCCAGGCTCTTCGTATATACCTGTCCCATAGTTATGAACGGCCCGCCGTCCTCGGGCCACGTTTTCAGTATGGGAAGCCTGTCCAGGTCTACCTGTGATGCCGTCTGTATGACCTGCTGGCAAAGGCCCCGCTGTTTCAGACGCTTCGGAAAGACATTTTTGAGAGCGAAGAGCCGCGGGAGCAAAGAGAGCTTCGCCATCAAACCTTCCGGGGGTCTCATATGCATAAGCTCCTCTATCTCGGCGGCTATCTCATCAGGATGGCGACCGAAGAACTTCTTGGTAACTTCGAAATCGGCGAACATGTTCATAAGTACCGGAATATCGTACTCTATTCCCTTGGCACGGCTCACCGGCCTCTTGAAAAGAAGCACCCTTGAAGGGGACTTTTTCACCTCTATATATGCGATATGTGCAATCTCCAGATCGATATCGCACGGCTCCTCTATGATCTTGAGGTCACCCTCCCTCTCAAGTCTCTCGAGCCATTGCGCCATGGTCGCCATCTCATCACTCCCCTTAAACCGACTCTTTTAGAGGCGCTCGCAGCGCTCATCCTTGAACGCCATAGCCTCCGCTCTCTCCAGCAGCTCTTTGGCACCCGCTTCTATCATGATATCGGCAAGACGGACTCCCAGATCGCGGGCTTCGCTTTTGGGAGCGTCTATAATCTCCTTCAAGATCTCAGTACCGTCGGGAAGACCCACCATGGCTCTCACCACTACACGCTCAGCCGAAATTTTCGCATTGACGGCTATCGGAACCTGGCAGCTCCCCTCCAGTTCCGATACGAAGTCACGCTCTATCCTGGCGGCAAGTGCCGAATCTTCATCGTTTAGAACCGCCGCTATTTCGGCCACCCTTTCATCGTCTACAATCTCTATACCCAGCGATGCCTGGCCGGACGGAGGTATCATCACGTTGTCGTCTATCGGATCGTGATACGGCACACTCTCCAGAAGGCCCAGACGCTTCATTCCCACGTATGCCAATATTATGGCGTCGTACTCACCCTCGGCGAGTTTGCGAAGCCTGGTATTCACATTGCCTCTGAGATTTTTTATCTTCAGATCAGGCCTGATAGCCCTAAGCTGCATCTGACGGCGCAGGCTTGTTGTTCCGACGACCGCACCCTCCGGAAGATCGTCTATATTTCTGTATTTGTGTGAAAGGAAACAGTCTCTTATGTCGTCCCGCTTCGTAATAGCCGCCAGCTTGAGCCCCTCCGGCATGACGGTAGGAACATCTTTGAGGCTGTGTACCGCCATGTGCGCCTTTCCGGCAAGCATCACATCCTCTATCTCTTTGGTAAATAGACCTTTTCCGCCTATAAGGGCCAGCGGCTTATCCAGAATCTTGTCGCCTGTCGAAGTCACCACTTCGAACTCTATCTCCATCTCCGGAAATCTCTTCCGCAATTCAGACTTGACATACTCCGCCTGCCACATTGCAAGCTGGCTTCCACGTGTAGCAATTATCAGTTTTTCCATTGTCCTACTTCTTTATGAATGATTTGTATTTTTCTCTGGTTATATCTTTTTTGCCGTCCGCAAAAACGGTGGGTGTTCCTGTTACCAGCATTCTGCGGGCAGTAATCCGGTCATGGAGAATTATCTTCTCGATCTTTTTGTCGTGAATCTGCTGCGGTGTAATCTTCAGACCGGTCTCTTTCTCGACGATTTTAAGAATCTTCTTCTCATCTTTAAGTTCCGGATCAATATCTATGGAGTAGATCTTTTCGACTATCCCCTTTCTGCCCATCAGTTTCGCAACCTCCATAACCCTGACCAGCGTATCGGAAGCCGGATGTATGGCACTCAGCGGGAGATGATAGTAGAAGAGCGCTATCTTGTCCGGATGCTCTTTGGCCGCTTTCAGCAGATCGGGTACATACATTCTGCAAAATGGGCAGAGAGGATCAGAAAAGAGTATGATCTTGTGTTCTGCATCTGGGTTTCCGTAGAGCAGATGGGACTCCGAATAGATATCGTCCGGCAGCTTGGGCTGCAGAACAGAGCGGATATCTCTTCCGCTCTTTCGGTCGATAAGCTCCGTGGTGATCAGATTTTTGCTGACGAAAAGGATCGTTTCGAAACCTATCTTTCTTCTCTCCTTCCCTCTTTTTAGCTCAAGATCCGCTTCAACCACATAGGCCGACCACCCCTTGACACCGGGGATAGGCAGTTTTTCGGCCACTCTTACAGAGTTGATCTTCACACCTTTGTTGCGGCTCAGCTTCTCTTTTACAAACTTGACGACATCAGCGTCTCCTCCGGCCAGCGCAAGGCTACTTCCTACTATCAGGACGGTCAATAATCTCAACATCGATGACATCGCACTCTCCTTCTTTGAATTCATTTCTACTATCCAGGTCCGGTCTCCCGCAGGGGCGGTTTTTCGCGAAAAATCTTCTTGCTATGAAACCGGAGAATATTCCGAACTGCAGAAGCAGTCCGACAATATCGGTAAAAAAACCGGGAATAATCAGAAGCAGAGCTCCTACCAGTGCGGCCAGATTCTGTTTCTGAAAACTCTCCGGTGTAATCTCGCCGGCCATCATAGCCCGCATATTTTCGGAAAAAGTATAACGGAAACTTGTTAACAGAAGCAAACCGGCCACCGCACTGGCAATCACCTCCACGAAGGTCCAGAAGGGCCCTATAGCGGCCGAGATTTCGACGGAAACGAAAATCTCGACGAAGAGGTAGATCAGAAAATATATCATCCGAGCAATTCCGCAATCTTTTCGGCCGCTTCGGAGAGAGTCGCTTCAAACCTGGAGAGATCGGAGCGTTTGACAATCTCCACCCTGGATTCGGAGAGTTTTTTCCCTACTACCACTGCATAGGGAAAACCGATCAGTTCGAAGTCTTTCATCTTGAAACCGAACCGCTCCTGCCTGTCATCCAGAAGTACATCCACACCCAGTTTTTTAAGCTCTTCGTATACCCTTTCTCCGGCTTTGAGCTGCTCTTCATCTTTTACATTTCCTACTATCACCACAACTTCGAAAGGTGCGACGGCAGTAGGCCATATGGAGCCTTTCTCATCATGATGCTGTTCGATAACCGCAGCCAGCAGACGGCTCACACCTATTCCGTATGTTCCCATCACAAACGGTTTGGATTTGCCGTCTTTGTCAAGAAAACGTGCATCCAGCGGTTCAGAGTAGCGTGTACCCAGCTGAAAGATATGCCCGACCTCTATACCCTTCGTGTATGTAAGTTTCCCGCCGCACTCTCGGCATCTGTCGCCTACCTTTACCTGTACGATATCATTGAACTCAAGCTCTTCCAGGTCACCCAGGTCCGCACCGACTATATGGTAGTCCTTCTCGTTGGCGCCGCAGATCATATCGGCCGCACCTTCAAGTGCCCTGTCGTAGACCGCTTTGAGACCCAGCGGAGCCTTGTAGGCGGTAAAACGGGCATCGCTCTCTTTTTCGGAAAGATTTCTCTTTATGGCGACAGGCCCTATGTAGCCTGGAACCAGGCCCGCATTTTCAAGCTCCTCTTCACCGATATCCTGCAGTTCGTTGGCACCTACGGCGTTGGCCGCTTTGGTCTCCTGAAGGTCATCGCTTCCCCTTAGGAAAAAGAGAACGATCTCGCTTCTGCCTTCATCATAGACGGCACGCTTCGCCACACTCTTTACGATGTAATAGGGGTCTACATGGAAAAACCGGGCCAGGTCGTCTATAGAGGTTACACCCGGGGTGTGAAACTTCATAAGATCTGCTTCCGGTGCCTCCGGAACTTCATCGCATTCAGCCCTTTTCGCCGCTTCGATGTTGGCCGCATAGTCACACCCCTCGCAAACCACGATCGTATCTTCTCCGCTCTCGGCAAGGACCATGAACTCCTTGCTTCCCTCACCGCCTATCGCGCCGCTGTCGGCCTCCACAACCCTGAAATCCAGCCCCATTCGCGTAAAGATTTTACGATATGTCTTCTCCATCAAGTTGAACTCTCTTACCATATCGTCTCGGTCGGCATGGAAACTGTAGCCGTCCTTCATTATGAATTCACGTCCGCGCATAAGTCCGAATCTGGGTCTGGCTTCATCCCTGAATTTCAGATTTATCTGGTAGAGATTTACCGGAAGCTGCTTGTAGCTGTTGATGAACTGACCGGCCAGCTCTACCATCATCTCCTCATGCGTCGGTCCCAGCACGAACTCATTACCCTTCCGGTCGTTGAAACGTAGCAGCTCAGCCCCGTACTTCTCGTAGCGGCCGCTCCTCTTCCAGAGCTCGGCCGGTGTTACAAACCCGAGCTGCACCTCCTGGCATCCGGCACTGTCCAGCTCCTCTTTGACGATAGCCCTGACCTTCTCCAGCACTCTCTTCCCCAGAGGCAGGAAGTCATATATACCGCTGGCCACCTGATAGATGAATCCGCCTCGCACAAGATAGATATGGCTTGGAAGCACGGCATCTTTCGGCGCCTCTTTCAGTGTGGGAATCAGCAGTTTTGAAAACCTCATTTTATGTCGTCCTTTTACATTTTTTTCATTTTATTTTCATAAACCGCCCGGGCGAAGAAGCCCCGGTTTAGCGTATATCATCTTTCATAACGAATTCGCATTTGTACTTGTCGGCCATCTTGACCTCTGTATCGGTTTTGAAAATATATTTCATCGCCTCTATGATCGTATCGGCACGGGGCTGCTCCGCGACGTCTCTAAGCTGTACAGTGGGTGTATGGAGGAACTTGTTGAATGCGTTGTGTACAAGCTTTTCAACGTTTTTTCTGCTCTCCGGGGAGATGAAACCCTTTTTCACGGCCCGCTCTATCTCCGATATAGCCGCCCTTCTGGCCTGCTCTCTCACATCTTTGATAAGAGGGTCTATCATAAGCGTCTGAAGCCATTTGAAAAAATCGATCGTATAGCGGCCCACTATCTCGTAAGCCTTTCTGGCCTGCTCTTTTCTCAGGGCGAGATTGTTGTCTACAATCTCTTTGAGATCATCTACCGCATATATATTTACGGTAACATCGTCTATATCTTCTATATCTCTCGGAACGGCCAGGTCGAACCAGTGCCTCTCGAACGAAGCGGGATCGACCATCTCCCTGGTGATGACCGGATGCGGTGCACCTGTTGCCGAAAAGAGGAGCCTGTATCTGTTGATGTAGTCGGCCAGGGCGTGAAAGGGCTCTATATCTACACGGTCACCGACCGCGTCGGCTACTTTTTTTGCATTCTCCATTGAACGGTTGAAGATTATGACGTTGCAGCCGTTCGCTACAAGATGTTTGGCCACTATCTCACTCATCTCTCCGGCACCTACGACAAGTCCCGTGAATCCGCCCAGGTTTCCGCCCATGACCTCTTTTGCCTGAGAGACGGCCGCTCCGGCAACAGAGACCGGGTTTTTCGAGATTTCGGTACTGTTTCTCACTTCGGCGGCACATTTGAACGCATAATGGATAAGTCTGGAAATTTTCTGGGAGCAGTAGCCGTTTTCGAAAGCGAACCTGAATGCATCTTTGAGTTGACCGGCTATCTGCGTCTCCCCTACTACCAGACTGTCAAGAGAAGATGCGACGGAGAAGACGTGGTGGACGGCACCTTCATCCTCATATACGTCCGCCCTGCCCTCCAACTCTTCAATCGAGAGGCCGCTGTGAAGGTGCAGAAGCTCGAAGATTGAGTGGAGTGCCGAAGACGGGATAGATGTGGAGACGAGGAACTCTACCCTGTTGCAGGTAGACAGAAGCATCGCTTCACCCACACCCTCCGTTTTCAACAGCCTCTCCAGGGCTCTCCTCTTCATCTCCTCATCCGGAAATGCGAGCCTCTCCCTCACTTCGATATCGGTGTTTTTATGTGAAAAGCTTACAACGACATACTGCATCAAAAATCCCTCTCTATCATTGCTGTTACAATCTCCGCCAAAGAGGTTTCACCGGTACCCTGCATCAGCGATACCGCTTCGTCTCCCAGCTCCTTGGCGTACAGGAACGATTTTCGAAGAGCACCGCTCTCTTCCATAGCCGCTTTGATCCACTCTCTCTGCTCTTCAGTCAGCTTTTTCCCGTGCAGAGACTTAAGGTATAGGCGGCTCTTTTCGTCAAGGGCTTCGTAAAGATAGATATACGGAAGCGTGGTTTTACCCTCTTCGAAATCGTGCATCGCCGGCTTACCAAGCTGCTTGCTGGTTTGGGAGATATCGAGAATATCGTCTACGATCTGAAAAGCAATTCCGAGGTTTCGTCCGTAAATGGCGTATATATGAGCATCTTTTCCGGCAAGCATCGCGGCGGACGAGGCTGTAGCCTCTATGAGTGCGGCAGTCTTTTGGTAGATCATACGCATATAGGCCTCCTCGTCGGTATGGAAACTCTTCGAGAGCCGTACATCCATCATCTCGCCAATGCTGAGCTGCGTAACCGCAGAAGCGACTTTTGCGGCGATATCACGCTCAAAACCCACCAACTCCTCGAAACCTTTGGAGTAGAGAATATCTCCCATCATCACAGCCTGCTTACTCCCTTCGGTGGCGTTCAAAGAGGCCACACCCCTTCGCACCGTCGCATCGTCAATCACATCGTCGTGCAGCAGACTGGCCGCATGAATCATCTCTATAATAGCCGCCAACCTAACCGCATCATCCCCGGTTCCGGCAATTTTCAGAACCAGCTTTGCACGAAGCCGTTTTCCGTGAGGAAGATTATCGAACAGCTCCTCGACATACTCGTTTGAAAGCTCCTCGACAAACTGCCTCATAAGGCTCTCTACACGTTCCAACATGCTCTATTTTTTCCCTTCCGTGTAAAAAATCTCGCTCATACCGTAATCTTTTATCAAGAGATCCAGACTAGCCTCTCTCTTTTTTTCATCGAAGGCTCTGAAAACGATAAGCGCATAAGGCGACTCGAACCGCTCACGAGAGGAGTCATCGGCCTTCGCGTAGAGTTCGAACCTGAACGCATCTAGTCTGTATCTCCTGTACAACAGCGGTTGAAATTTACGTCTGTCGTACTCAACGTGCATTACGAGGGCACCGTTTTTGTAGAGTGTCCATCTAAATCTCAGATTGTGTATGCGTCCGCCCTCATCGATCCGAACACTCTGCCACCTGTCTTTCTTCAAACTGAAGGCGGCATTGTGATCCCACTCTCCGGCCGCGGCAAGAGGCAGCAGGAAGAGCGGCAAAAGGACCGCCCGCAGGGCCCTACTCATTCTTTGTAAGAATATTCGCCGTAAGTTCGATATATTTGCTCATCCTGCAGTTGTCCAACTCCCCGGACGGAAGATAGGAGCGCTTCTGCACCTCCTCCTCCACCGCATCCTCGCCAATCTTCTCCTCGAGCATCGACTCTAGAATACAGACCCTTGTAATCAGACTGTCGAGTTCATCCTCCACAAGATTCCTGTTCGCATTGTATACAATGTCGAAAAACTTCGCCTTGGGAGAACCTCCCGTAAAGATATCCTCTTCATCTTCAAAAATCATTTTCAACATCCTTCAATAAATAGTCGAAACTCCGTTACGACATCGGGTTTTTCAATTTTTCTACAACTCTCCCGTAACCGCACCCTATAATCTTTTATTATTCAGCGACGGGGCGTTGTAAAAAGGGATATTATACCACATCTTCCTTTTTCGGACCGCTTTCAACCTCCTCCATCGGAACAGGTTCCATGATATAGTATCCCTGTGCAACATCTATTCCAAGTTCACTTACCTTTTCAAAGATCATCTCGCTGCTGACAAACTCGGCAACGGTACGGATTCCGAGTTTTTTCGCAAAATCGACTATCGACTCGACGATGACCTGGGCATTCTTGTCGTTGTGGATATTTCTTATGAGCGAACCGTCTATCTTTATATAGTCCGCTTTCAATTTTATAAGATATGAGAAGTTCGAATAACCGGTACCGAAGTCATCTATAGCGATCTGGCATCCGAGGCCCTTCATCTCGTTTACAAAACTCTCCACTTCCGGAAACTTCTCTATATTTTCACTCTCCAGAAGTTCGAAAACGACACGGTGGGCAATATTATAGTGGAGAATCTGCTCTTTGATGTAGGCTACCGTTTCCGTATTGAGTATATCCTCGACAGAGATATTTATAGAGAAAGTCAATTCCGTCTTATCCTTGAAAAAAGCGCAGCTGCGCTCAACCAGCCTCATCGTCATAAACTGATACTGGTGGCTCTTCTGTGCAAGAGGAAGGAATTTGTGCGGCGAAACAACCTCTCCATCCTCTTTTATAAGCCTGACGAGGATCTCGTAGCCCTTGATCCTTTTTGCCTCTATATCGTAAAGAGGCTGGCAGTACGGAACTATCCCGTCTCGTGCCAGAGCACTCTTTATCTGTCTTATCCAGTAGATGTTCTCTCTGTATTTGCTTTCAAGATTCCACACCGGGGAGAAGATCATAATCGGTTTACGCTGTTTTCTGGCCTCCTTGAGAGCCATGTCCGCCTCTTCAATCGTAGAAGCCTCTTCGATTGTGGCGCCTATGGTAACACGGATATCAACCCTGTTCTCTTCATAATAGAAGTGGGTCCTTTCGATTTTACTTCGTACAAACTCAAGAAAAGTTTTGGCCTCGTCTAGGTGGAACTCCCCGTTTTTGATGAGTGCGAACTCATCACCTGAAATTCTGTAGGTGCGGTCGACTTCGAGAATATCTAGTGCATCCGCAAAGTTTTTAAGAATGATATCTCCAGCTCGATGGCCGTATAGATCGTTAATCTCCGTAAAGTCGTCTATATTGACTATGGCGAGCAACGCATCACTCTTTTTCGACAGATCATCCATAAGAGCACGTCTGTTGGGAAGACCGGTCAACTGGTCGGTATAGAGCTGCTGCCACAGTTGCGCGGTCTTTTCATGTACCTTTTGCGAAAGTATCTGCTTCATATTCTCCTGCAGTTCGGCATAGGCACCTACATTCTCCTGCATCTTCTCGACCGCATTTATGATAAGCTTGATCTCCTGATCGTCACTCTCACAATCCAGCTTCAGCTCACCACCGTTCACATCGTATTCGGAAAGTGCGACGGCAACCTTTTTCAAAGGTATGAGGCGTTTGCGTATCTGGTAGGCAAGTGCGATAAACAGAAGTGTCGCTATTGAGAAAAAGAGCAGAAGCAGACGTGTCATCTTCTCAACCATCTCACGATAGTGGTGACTGGAGTAGTGAAGCTGTAAAACGGCAATACGCTTATGGCCGCCCGGTTCGAATATGGGTGTCTCTATCTGAAAAGTCTCATTCTGAAACTCTATATCGGTTCTATGGCGTTTTAATTTTTTTATTATCTCACCGTCTCTTATGAGGTAGACAGCCAGTATATCCTTTTCGGTCATGATCTGTTTTACGGCCTCATCCACTTTGTCGTCGAAACCGAGATAGAGATTTATTCCGATCTGGGGGGCGAACATCTTCGCCACCAGTTCAGCCTTCTCCCTCTCTACGTCATAAAGTGTCTTTTTACCTATCTGCTCGAAAACAAGAAACATGGAAGCAAGAACCGACAGAGCGACAAAAAGTACATAGAATATTATCTTGGTTGAGAGAGAGTATCCTTTCTCACTTTTCATCGACGAACCTGACTATGGAGTAGAGTGAGGGTGTGAAAAGTACGCCTGTTTTATGGAGCGATACACGATTCATATAGATAACGGTAGACTGTTCAATTGTCAGGGCGAAAAGCGCTCCGTACTTCAGATCTTTGAAGTCGTATACAAAGACCGGTATCTTTTCACGCATGGCGAACTCGACCGCCTTTTCCATATCTTCGTCACTCCCCTTCAATATGTAGAAGGCATCGGAGTGCAAAGAGGGGTCAAGTTCATCAAATGTGGCCATTTCGGCCTCGAAGGGAATTCCCCCCAGCCCGTGATCGTAATAGGCCTCTATCTTCTCCACTACCCTTTCTGCCGCATACTCATCTTCGGGTTCGTAAACCACTGTAAAGACGACCGGCATATTTTTGTGTTTCGCACCTATGCCCTCTTGCAGCATCAGGATTTTCGGATATATTCTGCTTTGTGCATCGAGCAGCAGTTCGTTGTAGGTATATCCCCACACTACCGACTGCAAAAAGATCAACATTACAGCGATATACCTCATTTAAAACGCCTTTGCCAGTGTAAGCATGACCGTACGGCCCTCAGCTGGGTAATCGGTATCGTAAGTATACGGCTCAGACGGATAACGTATCTCGGCATCGAAAACGTTTTTTACACTCAATCTGGTTTTGAAGCCTCCCCTTTCCGTAAAACCGAGAGTGAGATCCAAAGTAGAGTAAGCGGGCACCTTCTCCGTTCTGTAGTCGTACGACGCCCTAATCTTTGAACCGACATAGCGGGCAACCGCCCCTATGTTCCAATTTTCGGAGAGCGACATATAGTAGGTCGCTTTAGCCAGGTTGTGCGCAGCGTTGTCCAGTGGACTATCGTCAGACTTCTTGCCGTTCAGCCAAGTATAATTGAAATAGATTTTACCCCTGTTCCCGATATGAGCCTTATACTCTACAGTAGCACCCCAGATATCGGAACTTCCGCTGTTTCTATATTGGTAATCTTCATTCAGGTTATCTATCTGGTCACTGTTTTTAAGATAGAACAGGTTCAACTGCACAAACTCTCCGGTTCCGAATCTGTGAATATATGCCGCTTCCCAGGCGTTGACAACTTCCGGTTCGAGATCATGGTTTCCGACGCGGGTATTGTTGTTCAGTGTATATACCTCCTGCCACGATGGAGTTCTTGTGGAGCGACTGTAGATAAGCTTGTATACGTTGGAGCCGTTCAACTGGTACACCGCAGAGACTCTCGGATTGAACTGCGTTGAAATGTCACTGCTTTTTTCAACATTCAGGCCCGCCTGAAAAGTAAGTTTTTCCGAGTAGCGGTAACGATCCTGTATAAAAAAGCGGAATGTATTACGTTTCGCATTTGGGTCTGTAAAAGGTAGAGTCTGAGAATAATCCACCAACCCGATACCGTCAGATCTGTCGGTTGTTATGGTAACCTCTTTCAGCACCTTTTCGCTCGAGACGAAATAACCGACATCCAATCTGTGCGACTCCACTCCGCTGTAGGTGATATTTGAACTCTGATAGAGTTGGCGCTGCTCTACCTCATGTATTCCGTAAAAGCCTTCAGAAAAAACCAAAGGTTGATCGATAAATCCGGTAGAAGTCAAAGTAACAGGAAAGACAAGTCCGTCCGGTGCAAGCATAGATGCACTCTTGAAAGAGCTTAGCTTAACACCTCCGTCTACAACCAGCGCGAAGTTTTCAAAGCTTTTGTCGTAGCTGATCTGCGCGAAGGAGATCGGGAATTTTGCATGATCGGACGGTTCGGGAAGCATTCCGTTTATACCGAAAGCGCTCCCTCTCTCATAATATAGGCTTCTCAGATCAAGCCTCAATGCACCATACTGCATCCGTAGACCCAGCATATAGCTTCTCATCCAAAGCGGCGCGTCTCCATCTTTTGAAAGAGGTACATTGACGGCGCCGTAACGGCCGGTAGAGAGTGAATCTTTGCCAACATACAGAGATTTGTCATCCTTTTGGTAGTAGATATCCGCATAGACGGAAAAGTCTCCTTCACTGTGCCTTAAAACGGCGCCGGCCATTTTATAGTCGTAACTGCCGATCTTCGCCACAACTTTTTTTGGACTCTTCTCCGAAGGAAGATGTTCCGCATACGTGATAACCCGTATAGAACCTGCATAGGCGTTTACTCCATTGCTGATTCCTCCGGGGCCGCGAGTTACCTCTATGCGTTTTATCATCTCTATAGGCATGGAGAGCCATGGTCCGTAACTGTCAAAGAAAAGATCATTCACTTCGACACCGTCTATAAAGAGTTTGCTCTGTCCATACGCGAAAGGGTTTGAGCCCCTGAAAACAAGACGTTGATTGTCCATATTGTCCGTCGCTATATCCACTCCAGGTACGAGCAGTAACGCCTCTTTTAAATTGGAAACTCCCAACCTTTCTAGCTCTTTTCCGGTAAATACCGAGATGATATACGGTTGATACGGTTCACTGATACCAGTCTTTTCGGCAATAACCCCTATCTCATGTGCATCTTCACCGATACTTTCCAGAAGATTTTTAACATTAACATTATTTCCATATGCCGTCAAATAAAATGCTGAAAGTATTACAAGAATGTTAATGAACCGTTTCAAGAAAAAGCTCCTTATTTAACTCGAACAGTTCATCTGTATCCATTATACATGGTGCACGCATTCTGTTGCCATATAGCTGGTACGAACCTATAGGGCGATAAGGCATTTTTAAGATCAACAGCAGTCGCAAGAAACTCTCCTCCAATGCCCCGTATGAACAAACTATTCCCATCTCTTTCATTTTGATACCCGCATTCAGTTTGACCAAATCGATGATTTGCCTGGTATTTTTCATACCTCTGCAATCTTTTCGGATGAATATCCTAGAGAGCTCACCAATTTTTCGCTCCTGAACATATTTGCTTAATTTGCTTTTATCTTCTGTATTGATTTTCAATGCATTTGATGTCGGATAACCAATTTCGGAGTTATGTACCAGACGAACACACGCAGCAAGTTTTCTGTCCATATCAAAAAAAGCATACTGTGTACTATATTTGTCATATTTATCTGTTTCCATTCCCTTTGGGTAGTTTTTTTTATCAAAAATATTGTCTTCTTCACAAGCAATTTGATACCTAAAACGATAAATCTCTTTTATCAATTCCTCATCTTTTGCTTCAATACATTTGAACATTTTATTTCACTCCTCATCTTTAAGAAATATTATCACAAAGATGAGCTTAAATTTACTCAAAAAGTCGTCATCAAGACTCTTTTACCTCTACCCTGTAAAGAATCGAAAATAGCAGAGGAACATAGTAGAGGTTCAAAACCGTAGCCCAGATGAGCCCGAATCCGAGTGTTACCGCCATCGGTTGTAATATCAGGGCCTGGCCCGAGGCGAAAAACATCAGCGACGAGAGTCCCAGAACCGTAGTGATCGATGTGAGCAGGATCGGTCTGAGCCTCAGCCTGGCACGTTCCAGCAACGAATCGAGGTCTCGGCTCTTTTTTATGAAATCTATCATTATGAGACCGTCGTTGACGATTACTCCCGATAGTCCTACAATTCCTATAAGACTCGGCATGGTGAGGTTTATTCCCATTATGAAATGGCCTATCAGCACTCCGAGTATCGAAAGCGGTATCGTCGATAGGGTTATAAGCGGCAGCGCGATCGAGTCGAACATCCAGACAAGGGCGACGAAGATCAGAAAGAGCGCTATGACCGCCGACTGTATAATTTCCCGCTTAACGGTACGGTTCTCTTTCTCCTCGCCTTTTATATCGACCGTAACCCCCTCTTTTTTTACCGAGTCGAAAAAGTTCGAGAGCCTATCCATCACTTCCGATGAGGTTATAATGTGTTTGTTGAGTGAAGCGTAGACCGTGCTCACCCTCTCTCCGTCAACCTTGTAGATCTTGGCGAAACTCTTTTTTCTCTCAAAGTCAACGATTTCGGCAAGTTTTACCCTCTCTACGCTCCCCGGAATCTGAAGCTCGAAACGCTTCAGAGTCTCATACCTCTCCTTGTTTACATCTTCGAGCCGAATACGGACTACCCCTTCGTCGTTGAACATCTTCGCATACTCCCCCTTGAGAAAAAAGGGCTGCAGAGAGGCCGTTATGTCACCTTCGGTAAATCCCAACCGCTGGCCGTACCGGTTAACCCTGAGTTTCAGCTCATCTTCACCCTCTTTGGCGTCGTCGGTGATATTTTCGACACCCTCTATCTTTTCAAGCTCTTTCTTGAGCCGTACCAGGGCTTCTTGAACCTTTTCTGGATCTCCGCCGAGAGAAATCTCTATATCGCTCTTCACGATCCCCGCCTGCGGCACAATGACATTTAGCTCTTTGAAAAGCGGCCCGTAACTATCTTTTTTATGCCTGAAAGGCTCGACTATTTTCTGTATCTCGGCAGCCACCTCCTGCGCGGAGCGCCTTCTCATCATATCGGAGTCGTCATACTCCGGGCTCAGATAAGGGTTTATATAACGGTCAAAGAAGTTTTTCGGAACAGGCTCGTGGAGGTTGACGAATATCTGAAAAAGGTTGTCTGCATGTTCACCTTTGTTGTTGCTGTCGAGCTTCAATCCTATAACCGCCGTGATGGAGGATACATCCTCTTCGGGAAGCTTTTTAAGCAGTGCCTCTTCAAGCTGGGTCACTATCTTTTCATTATCGAACAGGTCGTTGTTTATATCTACTTCGCCGTTTACATAGATCTGTGTCGTATCGAAGTCCGGAAAGAGCTGAAACTTGCTCTGTTTGGCCAACAGGTAGGTTGTCGAGCCTATAAAAATGAGTATCAGAAACAGAGAGAGGTATCTGTGCCTTATCACGGGACGCAAAAGAGCCGCGTAGATTTTATAGCTTTTCTCCCAGAAGCGCCTTGTAAAGCTCGCCTCTTTCGTCGGTTTCAGCAGGTCTTTGGCATGAAGAGGAAGAAAGTAGAACGCTTCGAAGAGGGAGCTCAGCAGCAGTATACTGATCATAACCGGAAGGACCTTTATGAACTCCCCCAGTTTGCCGCTGAGCATCAGCAGAGGCAAAAAAGCGAAAACCGTCGTCATCGTAGCCGTCAGTACAGCCGGAAACATCTCAACAGAACCCTTCACGGCAGCCTCTTTGGCATCCATACCCTCTTCGATATAGCGGTAGATGTTCTCCGCAACTACTATCGCTTCGTCAACCAGCATACCCAGGGCTATGAGCGTGCCCAGAAGTGTCAGCATATTCAGACTGTAACCAAGTATATCCGATGCGACCAGTCCTATCATGAAACTTACCGGAATACCTACCGCGACAACCAGTGCGATACGGGCGTTGACAAATAGCAGCATCGACAAAAACACGAGGCTGAGACCGAAAATAATGTTGGAGACGACTGTATTTAAACGGTTTTTTATCCAGACGGATGTATCTGTGTAGACATTGAAGGTGAGGTTGCCGTACTTTTCGGAGTAGCCGGCAAGAAGCTCTCTTATCTGCTTCGAAAGGGCGATAGCGTTGCCCTCCTCCGACTTGCTGACCGATATCGAGACATTCTTTATGCCGTTGAAGTGCGATATCTCGGCAGGGTCGCTGAGGGTGAACTTCACCTCGGCGATATCTTTGAGCCGAATCGTCCTTCCGTCGATCTTCAGCAGCGTCTCTTCAAGGGCCTCCGCACTCTTCTCACCGTTTATCGTACTGACGAAAAGATGGTTTCCGCGCTCTTTTATCGAGCCTATCGGAAATATGGATGAGATGCGCGAAAGCGTGTTTACTACCGAACGTTTGGTAAGCCCGTAGGCCTCGATCTTTGCTACATCCAGGATTATGTCCAACTCGTCGTCGGCATCGCCGTAAATCACTATGTCACTGAGATCCTTGAAACCGGCGAGGTCGCTCTTTATCTCCTCGGAGATCTGCAGCAGCCTCTTTTTCGGAACATCTCCTGCAACCGCTATGATGACAAGAGGAAAGCTTCTTTTTGCCACCTTCGCTATCGGTTCGTCCATATCGGACGGAAGGTCACGCCTTATGTTTGCTATTACATCCTTTACGTCGCTGAGGGCCAGGTCGGCATCGTTACCCGGCTTTATATCCGCACCTATCGAAAAAGATCCGTTTTTTATCACCGACTCCACGCTATCTATTTCGCTCAGGTTTTTCAACCCGTCTTCGATAGAGTGGACAGCCATCTTGTCCAGGGTATCGGCACTGGCACCAGCGTAATGTCCGGTTACGGTGATTCTGTCCAGATTCGCCGGAGGAAATATCTCCTTGGGTATGTTTATGTAGGCGAAGATAGATAGGAGAAACAGAAAAACGAGAAAAATATGGTTGAGAATCGGCTTTTCGATGGCGAAACGTATAAACTTTTCTATCATTACGGCTTCGCCTAGAAGATAGTATCGAGGATCTGATTTTTCACTTTCAGACCCTCGACCTTGCGGCTAAGGAGTTTGTGCTCTTCCATGAGAGCGCCGTACTGGGTCTCGAGACGGTCGATGGCACGGCTTTCGTAATAGATCGAATTTCGCAGATATATCTTCGGCATTAAAAGAAGGAGAGTTATGAAAATCGTGATGATGACGATAAATAGAAACTGCCAATCTGCCGTACCATCGTAAACGGTCTCAGATATACTATCGGCAAGTTCCGTTTTTTCTTTAACATCTTTGTGCATCAAATCGACAACTTCCTTTTTACTGATGTTATGCAAAGCTTGAGCAAAGCCCGGACTTTGGCGGGGAGTGACCGTCCCCTGCACCCCCATAAAGCCACGAAATCGTAGATTTCGAGATGACGTTACGCTTTTTGCGTAACGTCAGTTAGCTGAAAACAAAACATCTGAGTTTCGCACTTCTGCTACGCGGGTTCCGCTTCAGCTCCTCCTTCGTCGCCGTCAGAGGTTTTCTGTTCACTATCTTTCCCAGTGCGTGGCCGCCGCCGCACTCACACCTGTATACACCGGGGGGACATATACACTCAACACTCCACTTTCTGAAACGCTGCTTCACCAGTCTGTCTTCAAGGGAGTGAAACGTAATCAATCCCACTACGGCACCCTTGGGAGGATTGGCCTCCAGAACATCCAGCAGCCTCTCTATCTCGCCGAGCTCATCGTTCACCTCTATACGGATTGCCTGAAAGAGCGCGGTGGCCGGGTTTGTCTTGCCCCTTTTGGGTAAAACCTTTGCGACTATATCGGCAAGTTCCATACCGCTTTCAATCGGCCTCTTCTTCCGCGCCTCGACGATCGCCCGCGCAACTCTCCTGTAGGATCTCTCCTCGGCATAATCTCTGAAAACTCTTTCGAGCTCTTCAACCGGATAGCCGTTGACAACATCGTAGGCGCTCAGCTTCGCATCCGGCCCCATACGCATATCCAGTCCTTCGGAGAGGAAGCTGAAACCCCTCTCCTTTTTGTCGAGCTGAAGCGAAGAGACACCGAAATCGGCCAAAACACCGCAGAGAGGCGACTCTTCCAAAATTTGAGGCAGCAGATCGGAAAAGCGCCCGCACCTGGCTTCGAACCTCTCACCGAACCTGCCAAGCAGTTTCGACGAGTACTCAATCGCCTCCGGATCGCGATCTATGCCTATGAGTTTTATCCGGTCGAAATTTTGCAGTATCGCTTCGCTGTGCCCGCCGTAACCCAGCGTACAGTCGACAAAAACACCGCTTTCGCGCATAGCGCCAAAACACTCCAGCACCTGATCCAAAAGTACCGGAATATGAGGTCTGTTCTTATCCATCGCGGTCCAAATTTTTTTCTGCATTATATCATCTTGAGAAGCCTCTTGGCATTCTCCACGGCGTAACCCCCGAAGTCGTTGTTGAAGTATACGAACATCGACTTCAGAACATTCATGGCGGAGCCGATCTTTTCCGCCCACTCTTTCAGCTCCTCATCGCTGTAGCTCCCTCCGTATCTGCCAGTCGGGCCGTGCAGACGGATATACCCGAAGTCGGCCGTAAGCTCCATCGGCATCTTCCGTCTGCCGAAATCGTTGATGCAGAGAGCGACATTGTAGGATTTCATAAGATTGAAGATATCTTCATTAAGCCAGCTGTCGTGCCTGAACTCCATCACGAACCTATAACCGGGAGGAAGAGTTTTGAAGAAATCTTCCAAAAGAGCGCGATCTATATGCAGCGAAGGCGGCAGTTGGAAAAGAACGGCACCCAGTTTGGGCTTCAGAGGTTTTATCAGGTGGAGGTAGCGGTATAGCTCATCTTTGCACTCACGCAGTTTGCGATAGTGGGTGATTCCGCGGTATGCTTTGAGCGAAAAGAGGAAGTCCTCCGGTGAGAGTTCGAACCAGTGCTCAGCCGTTTTCAGCCGCGGAAGATGGTAGAAGGTACTGTTCATCTCCACGGTCGAAAACTCTTTGTTGTAAAAATCGAAAAAGCGGCTCTTCGGAAGATCTTCCGGGTAGAAAACTCCCCGCCAGTGCTCGTAATAGAAGCCTGACGTCCCTACAAAGACCCCCTCACTCATAACGACTTCACCGCTTCATATGCCGTCTCGGTCATCATCTTCATCTCCTCGTCGCTTATGACGTACGGCGGCATGAAATAGAGTACACTACCCAACGGCCGCACAAAGACTCCCCTTTTCAGGCAGAAGTCGAAAATCTTCAGGTTGACTCTCTCTACGGGGCTGTAACCTTCGAGCTCCACCGCCGCTATCATACCTGTGCGGCGAACCTCCCTGACATTTTCCAGCTCTTTGAAAGGCTCCAGAAGTTCATCCAAAAGCCCGGCTTTGCGCCTGTTGTTCTCTATGACATTATCTTTTTCGAATATATCGAGCACCGCCAGAGCACAGCTGCAGCCGAGCGGATTGCCGGTATAGCTGTGTGAATGCAAAAAGGCTTTGTACTCCAGATAGTCGCAGTAGAAAGCCGAATATATCTCATCCGTGGTAAGAACCGCCGCCATCGGCATGAACCCGCCTGTAAGCCCCTTGGAGAGGCACATGAAATCCGGTACTATGCCGGCCTGTTCAGACGCAAACATCGTCCCTGTCCGCCCGAATCCGACGGCGATCTCGTCAGCTATCAGATGAACGTTGTGCCTTTCGCAGATCTCTTTCGCAAGTCTGAGATAGAGCGGGTGGTACATATGCATATTTCCGGCACACTGTACCAGCGGTTCAACGATAAGGGCGGAGATGCGATTCGCGTTAAGACGCAGAATATCTTCCAGAGCTTCGGCGGCCCTGCCTGCGGCCTCTTCGCTTCTGTCTTCCGGGACCGGCGTCTGTACCGATCTGATGAGTATAGGCTCGTAGGTCTTTTTGTAGAGTTCGACGTCTCCTACCGAAAGGGCCCCTATCGTCTCGCCGTGGTAGCTGTTGGTCAGAGATAGGAAGAGCGGCCTCTCTTCACCGTTGTTCAGGTGTGCATGGTAGCTCATCTTCAGAGCTATCTCCACCGCACTGGAGCCGTTGTCGGCGAAAAAGAGTCTGTTCAGTTCTCCGGGTGCAACCGCACAGAGTCTCTCGGCCAGCAGTACAGCCGGCTCGTGTGTAAAGCCGGCAAGCAGTACATGCTCGAGTTTCCGTGCCTGTTCCGAAAGTTTTCCGCTTATGTACGGGTTGGCATGACCGAAGAGGTTAACCCACCAGCTGCTTATAGCGTCTATGTACCTCTTCCCGTCGAAATCCTCGAGCCATACACCTTCGGCAGATTTGACCGGAATCAGAGGCAGAGACTCGTGATCTTTCATCTGCGTACACGGATGCCATATGTGTGCGAGGTCGCGTCTCATCATCTCCGAGTTGTTCACTGTTTCACCCCTTTTCTACCGATGCGGTATGTCAACGTCTGTCAAAGTTTTTGACAAAATGTAAAATTATCGTAAAATACCGATATTTCCGATGTTAACAGACTGGGTTTAAACCGGAATTAATTTCGATTTAAATAAAATTGTTAAGCAATTATATCCAAAAACTACCAAAGGCCTTTGAATGATATCCTGGATGCAGAAGCACAGAAAATATCTTGTTGTAACTATCTGGATCAGCACCATAGCTTTCGTAGGTGCCGGTTTCGTAGGTTGGGGAACCTACCAGTACGGAAGCAAAAGCAACAGTGTCGCTCTCGTAGGCGATATACCGATCACGATGACACAGTTTCAAAATGCCTACAGCAACATATATGAGCAGTACAACCGTACACTCGGAGGGACGCTGGACGAAGCCACCGCCAAGCAGCTCGGCCTGAAGCAGCAGGCTCTTCAGTCTCTCATCTATCAGGCTCTGATCAAAAATTTCGCGGCAGAGCACGGAGTTACCGTAAGTGACGCTGAAGTACAGCAGGCGATTCTCTCCATTCCGGCTTTCCAGAAAGAGGGTTCCTTCGACAAAAATACCTATCTCTCCATGCTGAGAAACATGCGGATGAAGCCGAAAGTGTTCGAAGCGAGCCTCAAAGATGAACTGCTCATTAAAAAGACGCTGCGTCTGCTCGATATGGGAACGGCGCCTCTTGAAACTAACGCTTTCGGTTCGGCACTCTTTATCTCCGACAAAATCCGATACAGAGTCTTCAACGCGGAAGATGTGAAGGTAAAGGCCGATGAAGCCGCACTGAAAAGCTACTGGAAAAAGCACAAAACAGAGTATATGACTCCGACACGCTACAAGCTCTCACTCCTCTGGGTCGAACCCTCTTCACAAACACCGGACGAAACGGAGATAGAGGAGTACTACAAATCCAACCGCACTGATTTTACCGACAGTGAAGGAAAAATTCTGCCTCTTGAAGAGGCGAGAGAGAGAGTTGTCGCCGCTCTTCGCCTGAAAGCGTCCAAAAAGGCGGCACAGCTCGCCTACATTGACCTTAAAAAAGAGAGGAAGGCTCCGCAGGAGAGTGTTACGCTGGATGCAGGCGATCCCCGTTTCTCAGCCGAAACCTGGAAAGATATCGAAGAGGCGGCGGCACACACTACGCTCAAACCCAAAGTCGAAAACGGGAAATATGTGATAATCAGGGTTGACGATGTGGTTTTGCCCCGCCCGAAAACATTTGAAGAGGCGTATGCGGATGTCAAACGTGACTACATCTCGAAAAAGAGAAGAGAGCTGCTTCTGAAGCTCGCCGAATCATACAGCGAAAACCTTCAGGATGGTACCGTTTCGGACTTTTTGACACGCGACAGCGTTGACAAACTGAAACCGCTTTCAAACGACGAAGCCGCCGCGTTTCTTCAAAAACTCTTCAGTACAAAAAAGGCTCACGGAGCGATACTTCTTGACAACAAAGCTGTCAGTTACGAAATTCTGGAACAGAAGTTGCTTAACAAAAAGAAACTCGAAGAAAATATCGAGTTTGTCAAAGAGAATACGGGCAAAATGAAAGAAAACCTGCTTCAAAGCAGCCTGATAAAACGGCTTCAGCAGCAGTATCCTGTGGAAATATATCTAAAGGAAAGCGAGTGAGCAGACCTCTCCTGGCGATCGACATCGGTTCCAGCAAAGTAAGCGTTGTCATAGCCGAACAGAAAGAGAGCGGAATAAATATAGTAGGCTCCGGTGTCGCCAAGTCGCAAGGGGTCCGCAAAGGCACGATAACCAATATCGAGTTGACATCCCGTTCAATAAGGCAGGCACTCAGCGACGCCAAACGGGTCGCCGGCACCATAGCCCCCAAAGCTGTAATCTCCATCTCCGGAGCCTACACCAGATCGATCAACAGCTCCGGTATCGTCAACATACCGCAGCAGGAGATTGGCATCAAAGAGATAAACCGCGTCATGCAGACTGCTCTTTACAATGCCAATATCCCGAACGAATACGAGGTTCTTCATGTCCTCCCTTACAACTTCAAAGTCGACGAGCAGGAGTTCATAGAGGACCCGTTCGGAATGAACGCCAGCCGCCTCGAAGTTGACACACACATAATAACCACCCAAAAATCGAACTTGAGCAATCTCAAAAAGGCTGTCAAGTCTGCCGGAATAGAGATAGAGAGTGTCGTTCTTGCAGGTTACGCTTCTGCTATATCGGTGCTCGGAGACGACGAGAAAGAGCTCGGCGTATGTGTAATAGATATGGGCGGTTCGACTTGTGAAATGGTGATACACTCAGGCAACTCCATCCGTTTCAACACCTTCCTTGCTGTCGGCTCCAACCATATAACCAACGACCTTTCGATGGCACTGCATACCCCGCTTCACGTAGCGGAGAGGATAAAACTCGAATACGGCTCACTCAAAACTCCTTCGAACGAACTCATCGAGATCCCCGTCATAGGTGACGAGGATGAGAACCATGAGGTCTCGCTGGAGATTGTATACAACGTGATTCAGGCCAGGGTCCAGGAGACACTTATGATTCTTGCCAAAGAGCTGGAGAAGAGCAACCTTAAAGAGCAGATAGGTGCGGGAATCGTACTGACCGGAGGAATGACAAAACTCGAAGGAATAAGAGAGCTGGCTATGGCTATCTTCGACAATATGCCGGTGCGCATAGCCAGACCTCTGCAGTTGGAGGGCGATTTCAAACCGCTGCACGACCAGGCTTTCTCTACCGTTGTAGGACTTCTGGAGTATGCAGCCGGAGGCTATACGCAGTATGAGATCGACTCCAACAGAAAGATGCTTCACAAAAAAGGCAGCGTTCCGTCCGCTGAGGGAGATATGCACGGCATATCGCCGACCTCGGAGGATGAACCCGAACCCGGCAATCTGAAAAACGAAGAGATAAAACAGACACTGGCGAGGGTCGCCCAGGAGGATGAGAATGAGAGCATCGGCCGTAAAATAAAGAAATTATGGCACTGGATGACACAGATTTTTTAAAGGAGCAAAGAGTGAGCAGTAAATTTTCAATCGAAGAGTCCCCCACAATCAGCGGAGCCAAAATAAAGGCTATCGGTGTCGGAGGCGGCGGCGGCAACATGATCAACCATATGATCAACCAGGGAATCGAAGGGATAGACCTGATAGTCGCGAACACAGACGTTCAAGCCCTCGAAACCTCTAAGGCCCCGTACAAAATCCAGATAGGCGAAAAGCTTACGAAGGGGCTGGGCGCAGGCATGAAGCCCGAGATAGGGCAGCAGTCGGCGATAGAGAGCTTCGACGCGATCAAAGAGGTTCTCAACGGTGCGGATATAGTCTTCGTCTCTTCCGGACTGGGAGGCGGTACCGGTACCGGCGCGGCACCTATCATCGCACAAGCCGCAAAAGAGGTCGGGGCCCTGACCGTTTCTGTTGTCACAAAACCCTTCAGGTTCGAAGGCAGAAAGCGGCTGAAACTGGCTGAAAGCGGCCTCGAAGAGCTCAAGAAAGAGAGCGATTCAATAATCGTGATTCCGAATGAGAAGCTTCTAAGCATAATCGACAAAAATCTCGGGATAAAAGAGAGCTTCAAAATGGTCGACAATATCCTTTCGCGTGCGGTCAGCGGAATAAGCAATGTCATTCTCTCCAAAGGGGAGCACGATATAAACCTCGACTTTGCGGATGTCAATACGGTCATGAGCCACCGCGGTCTGGCACTGATGGGGGTAGGTGAAGCGAACGGACCCAGCTCGGCCTACGAAGCTGTCAAGAATGCGATAGAGTCACCGCTGCTCGACAATATGAGCATCAACGGCGCGATGGGGGTTCTCGTACACTTCCATATTCACCCAGAATATCCGCTGCTAGAGATAAGCGAAGCTATGGGTATCGTCGAGGATAACGCCGATGAAGATGCACACGTGATCTTCGGTACAACGACAGACGAAACACTCTCTCCGGATGAAGTGAAGATAACCATAGTCGCTACAGGCTTTGAAAACGAAGAGGAGAAGAGAGCCGTCGAGGAGAAGAAGGAGTCCAAAACACAGCAGATCACCCTGATGCAGCCGGAGTTGGACGACTCCTCCATCCCCGCAAGTACACCCAGGGTAAAGGTGGTGGGCGGCTACGACAACGAGGAGATTCTAGATATCCCCACCTGGATGCGCAACCAGATGGATTGAACCTGAATCAACGCTCCTGAAACTGGATGGGACCCTCACTCTTCCCATCCAGAAACTGTCTTACGTAGGGGTTTTTCGTATTTTTGAAATGTTCCGCATCACCTGTCTCGATTATCTTTCCGTCATAGAGCATCGCAAAATAGTCTCCGGCTTTGAAACTCTCCTTGATATCGTGAGATATGAGTACCGAGGTGACACCAAGTCTCTTTTTAAGATGAATTATCATCTGCGATATCAGATCGCTCGTAATAGGGTCGAGGCCGCTGGTAGGCTCGTCATATAGGATTATCTGCGGGTCGAGCACTATGGTACGTGCCAGCCCGACACGCTTGCGCATACCTCCGCTAAGCTCATCCGGAAAGAGGTTCATGACCTCCTTGGGCTTAAGTGCGACCATCTCCAGACGCTCAACGATTCTCTCCCTTATAGACTCTTCATCCATATCGGTATGCTCTCTGAGCGGAAAAGCGACGTTTTCATAGACATTCATACTGTCAAATAGCGCTCCGCTCTGAAACAGAAAACCCACCTTCTTTCTTATGCGGCGTATATGCTCCTCATCGGCATGGCTTATCTCTTCGCCGTCTACCCATATCTCCCCCTCATCCGGTTTCAAAAGGCCCACTATATGCTTTATGATAGTGGACTTCCCTCCTCCGGAGAGCCCCAGAATAACAGTTGTCTTGCCTTTGGGGATTGTCAGGTCGACCCCCTTCAGCACCTGTTTCGGGCCAAAACTCTTCTTCAAGCCCTTGATCTCTATCATTGCCCAACCTTGGAATCAGACGATTTTTCTGTAAAGGTATCGTCCTAAAAGTATCGCCAATGCTACCACAAAGATCTTGAAATCCCACTCAGAAGCTATATGCGCCTTTTGGAAAAGCTCGTTTTCGAGTATCGACTCACCCTGAGCCTGGAACTCTACAATCTGGGGAGTGTAGTAGAGAGTGAACATAAATCCGCTCCATACAGCCACAAAGGCGCTATAGAATGTTACCGGGTCGCGATAGAAGCGAAGAAAGTGGTATCCCTCGGCCACCAGTATGGAGGCACAGGTTATATTGACTACGATATTGCTCTTAAGGAATATCTGTGTCATTATCAGCCCCTCCTGGTAGTGGGTAAGGACCCCTCCACCCAGAAGGTCATCGGCATGAAAGATGACCGGGGCCGCAAAAACCCCTGCACAAAGAGCGATACCGAGAGTCACACCGAGCAGTATCAGGTAAGGTATCCATAGATATTTCGGCATGGATAGTTCAACAGCCTGGCTGGGGCTTTTTTTCATAATAAATCCTTTAAAGTCGTCTAGTACGATATTTTACGCTATAGACGTAACATCAGTGAATCAGGTCAAATCTTTATGTACAGGTTTCAGATAAAATCCTCTATCCAGCCCGGATAGATCTTTGTAGAATTCGGGCTCTTTTAGCGAGAGGCTCTCACAATACTCCAAAACCGGCTTCCTCTGGTCATAACCCATTTCACAAACAAGATGCGGTACTCTTCGCTCGATGGAGAGAGAGATTATCTTTTTCAGAATCTCGTCACCCCTCTCTCCCCCTACCAGGGCATTTAGAGGCTCATAGCGTAGAGGCGGGGGAAGCTCATACTCCTCGGATATATATGGCGGATTGGAGACGATCATATCCACTTCCCGATCGACACCATCCAGAAGGCTGCACTCTACGAGCTCTATTCTCTCTTCAAGTCCGTAGCGCTCTACATTTCTCTTCGCATACTTCAGCGCCTCTGCACTGATATCGGTAGCCGTTATACGCAGGCGCGGGAACATACGTGCCAGCACTATGCTTACGGCACCGCTCCCTACCCCTATCTCCGCTACGGTGGAAATCGAGTTGGAAGATATAACCTGCGCACACCTGTCGACCAACAGTTCCGTCTCCGGTCTTGCTATCAAAACTCCCGGTCCAACCTCAAGTTCGATATCGTAAAAAGAGACTCTGCCGGTTATATATTCGACAGGCTCCGAACGGACACGCCTTTGTACTGTTTCAAAATAGGACTCGGCAGATTCTAGAGCCTTCGAACCGTTTAGATGCAGTTGAGTTCTATCGCACTCCAAAAAGCGGGTTAGAAGAATCTCAGCCTCCAGGCGCGGCCTCTGGGCTACACCTTTCAGCATGGAGGAAGCCTCTCTCAGAGCCTCTTCTACAGTCACAGAGTACACTCTCCCTTTAACGCCTCGTCACTTTTGTCTACCGCTACGCTCTTGTCGCCCAGAGCCTTCAGCCTCTCTACTATAGGGGGGTGGGAGTAGTAGAAAAATATGGTCAAGGGGTGGGCCTTGGGGAAGCTCTGATTCTCCTCCACCAGCTTCTTCAAAGCGCTGACAAGATCCTCCGCGCTGCAAACCTGTGCGGCATACCTGTCGGCCTCATATTCGTTTCTCCTGCTGATAAAGCTTATGACGGGCATAAAGATAAAGAGGAATACCGAAATAAGGAGCATGAAAAGAACCATAAGCATGGCCGGTGTCTCTCTTACACCGAGCTCCATGAAAAAGCTTGTCGGGATGTGGCCGAAAATGTAGAAACCTACAAAGAGAATTCCTCCGAGCATAGCTATGTTTTTGTAGATGTCGTGGTGCCTGAAGTGTCCAAGCTCATGCGCCAGTACAGCGAGAAGTTCGTTTTCGGTAAGTTTTTGCAGAAGCGTATCGAAGAGTACCACCCTCTTGCTTTTTCCAAGCCCTCCGAAATATGCGTTCAGTCTCGAGTCACGCTTGCTGGCATCTACCACGAATACCCCTTCACTCTCGAACCCGCTCTTTTGAAGAAGCTCTTTTATCTTAGCATTGAGCGTATCGTTTTCAAGCGGAGTGAACTTGTTGAACATTGGAGCGATCAGGGTCGGATAGAGCAGATTTACAATCACTATTACCGCAAAGATCAGAAGGAAACTGAAAAACCACCACATGGGCACGTGCATGATTATCCAGGCTATCGCGGCACTCAGTACCGATGCGAATGCAAGCGTCATCAGGCCTCCCTTCAACTGGTCACTGACAAAGAGCTCCGGAGTCATATTGTTGAACTTGTAGCGCTCGTCTATCACAAAAGTTTTATAGATCGAGAAGGGAAGCTCCACTATATAGTTGACTATGAGAAAGAGGTTTACCGCTACCACAGCCTGCAGTACCGGGTCCATATTCCATGTAAGGGTATCAAGCCATCTTATCCCCCATGAGAGCCAGAATACGAAAAGCGCATACTCTATAAGGGTTTCGACGATCTTCAGACGCTCCGTGGAGATCAGGTAGTTTGCGGCCTTCATGTAGCGGCTGGGAGTCATCAAAACAGGGTTCATATGTTTTGCACGCGAAACGAAGCCTATCTGCATCACGCTTATGTAGACTTTCAAGAGAACATAAAGAAAAAATATTACCGAAAGAGCCTCTATCATCGTGCTTTCCCCTGCTTGTTCATAGACCCTCCTTCTCCACGAATCTCGAAATAGAGAATGGAAGAACCAGTCACGATCATTGCAGCCGTGTACTTCCGGAAAAACCGTCGACGCACATGACTGGTACGCCTCAAATTTTCACGAAACCGCCTGACCGCAAGCATCGTAACGATTTCAAACCATATCTATTTCGAGATTCTGGCTGTCGTAAATAATGGTGATTATAGCCAAGTTAGGTTAAAATCTCTTTTCAATTAACCAATCTAAATCATATTTATAAGAAAAGGCTGCCATGGCACTTGTAGACCTGCTCGATGTAGATAAACAGTTCGAAGCACAAACAATTTTCAAGGGAATCAATTTTCATATTGACGAATATGAACGTATTGTCATTGTAGGGAGGAACGGAAGCGGCAAAAGCACTCTCATGAAGATTGTAAGCGGTGAGATAGAGCCAGACAGCGGCAAAAGGGTCGTCAGGCAGGGGATTCGCATAGAGATGCTTCCGCAACAGCCGCACTTTGAAGCAGGGGTAAGCGTACGGGATGCGGTAGAGAAGGAGCTGACAGAGATACAGGAGGCGAAAAAACGTTTTGAAGAGCTTTCCGCCGAACTTGCGGAAGATTTCGAAAACCCCCAGCTGCTGGATGAACATGCGAAGCTTACCGCTTTCCTCGATTATCATAATGCCTGGAATCTCGATGACAAGATAGAGAGGATTCTCAAGGAGTTCGACCTGAAAGCGTATGAAAACAGGCCGGTCAACCTACTCAGCGGCGGTGAGCAGAGACGTGTCGCGCTCGCCTCCTTGCTGCTCAAAAAACCTGATATATTGATGCTCGACGAGCCTACGAACCACCTGGATGTATATATGGTCGAGTTCCTCGAGGAGCTGCTCCTAAAGGAGAAGTTCACGCTTCTGCTTATCTCCCACGACCGATATTTCATAGACCGTATAGCCACCAGAACCGTGGAGATAGACGACCATAAACTCAGAAGCTTCAAAGGGGGCTATGAGAGCTACCTGCACCAGAAAGAGCAGCTTCTTCACGCGATGGCCAAGGAGCACGAGAATCTTCTCAAACTCCTGAAGGCAGAAGAGGAGTGGCTGAGCCGGGGTGTGAAGGCGCGCCTGAAAAGAAACGAGGGGCGGAAAAAGCGGGTCATGCAGATGCGTGAGCAGGCGAAAAAGAATCCGTCTGTCATACACAAGATAAAACTGGAGCTCGAGCGGGAGAAGCACCACTTCAACCGCGAAGAGGGTGTAAGCCGCAAAAAGGTGCTTTTCGAAATAGAGCATCTCGAAAAGAGACTTGGTGAAAAGCTCCTGATTCACAACTTCTCGAACAGGATTCTCCAGAAAGACCGCATCGCCATCGTCGGGAAAAACGGAAGCGGAAAGTCCACATTTTTGCATCTGCTCCTGGGACGTGAAAAGCCGGACGGAGGGGTCATAAAAAGAGGCGATTTCAAAATAGGCTACTTCGACCAGCACCGTGAAATGCTGGACGACGACAAAAACCTGATAGAGACCTTCTGCCCCTACGGAGGGGACCGTGTAGACGTTCAGGGAAAAAACATGCACGTATACGGCTACCTGAAAAACTTCCTCTTTCCCAAGGAGTATCTCGACAAAAAAATAGGTGTACTAAGCGGAGGAGAGAAGAACCGCGTCGCACTTGCGCTTCTATTTACGAAAAAGGTCGATTGCCTTATACTGGACGAGCCTACGAACGATCTGGATATTCCGACCATCAACATACTCGAGGAGTATCTGCTCAATTTTCCCGGAGCTCTGATATTTGTAAGCCACGACCGCTACTTCGTCGACAAGATCGCCAAAAAACTCTTCATATTCAAAGGCAGCGGCATCGTTGAGGAGAGCTATCAGCCCTACTCCGAGTTTCTGGCTATAGAAAAGGAGCTAAAAAGCATAGAGCACTTCGAGCACGATCTCAATACAAGAAAAGAGCAAACGTCGAATGAAGAGCGGAGGCCGGCGAAAAAGAGGAAAAGACTGAGTTACAAGGATCAGCGGGAACTAGACTCACTGCCGGAGGAGATAGAGAGGCTCGAAAACCGGATAGCGGAGCTGAACGAGTGTCTTGCAGACCCGGAGTGCTATCAGGAGAGAGGTATAGTCAAACTGACGGATGAACTTAACGAACTGGAAGTGGAGTACAATACGAAGGCGGACCGCTACCTCGAGCTTCTCGAACTGCAGGAGGAGCTGGAGGGGTGATTACCGGAGAGCTCCGAAAATAGCCGGCCTGCTTAGATCTATCTCCATCTCTTCGTAGGAGTAGCAGCGTTCGTAACCGTCATCCCACCCCTTTCTGTACTCCTCATTCTCACTGTAAACAGGAGGTTTTTCAACCTCTATAAGGCTGTTTTCGAAGTATCTCTTTGCACTTTCACACCCGTCTTTGTAACCGCTTACAAACGAAGCGGAGTGTGCGGATAGGTATGAACTTTCAGATGCACACCCTGTCAAAAAGGCAACCGCAAGCAGCGCCGTTCCCGAAACTTTCAATAATTCTCCTATCGACATTTTTTTATAATCCTTTCTATTCCATCAAATCCGCCCATAGCCAGCCCTACCCCCAGCGAACTCTCTATCTGCGGCTCTCTCGGGTTTATCCTAATGAGTCTCCCGCCTGTGGCTCTGGCTATCCGCTCTCCTGTCAGGCGCACGGTAGGTACCGCCGTTCCCGCACCTATCTCGACTATGAGAAGTTTCGCTCTCTTTACTGAAACTCTCTGCAAAAAGTCGTCGAACCTCTCCTCCTGCGCCAAAGTCCGGGCCGAATCCCACCCCCAGTCGCCGAACATCAGTATGTTGGGTCTTGCCGTGGCACCGCAGGCATGACATGCAGGCCACTCCAGAGCTCGGAAGCTATCCATATCCACCGGTATATCGACTCCATCCGCACTCCATATGCCGCTGCCGCATACGGTGCACTGCAGATGGTGAATGGAGCCGTGACACTCCACTATCTTCTCTTCGTCGAAGCCCCCTTTCTGAAACTGGCCGTCGACATTGGAGGTAAAGACAAACCACTCATCTTTACTCTTTGCAAACTCCAACAGCATACCGAACCCATCATGCGGCACCGTGTCGCGGTATAGATGGAGCCTATGGCCGTAAAAGGCCCATGCAAGCGCCGGATCGGTCTCGAACCAGCGGGGGTTTGCAAGCTCCGCAAAACTCAACCCCAGCCTCTTCGCCGCAGGATATGCGCGCCAGAACCCTTCATCTCCCCTGAAGTCCGGCAGACCGGAGTCGACTCCCATGCCGGCGCCGGCTGTTATCAACACTGCTTCCGACTCTTTTACAAAACTCTCTATATCTTCATCCATCACCTGTAATTCTACAGCAAATTCAATTATCTATTCTTAGGCAAATTCTGTAAGCCCAGGGGTTTAAGGGGAAAAAGAGGTCAAAAAACCGCGCTTTCCCGTAAGGCCACCGAAAGCAGCAGCAGATTTTCGATACTACACATTGTCCGGCTGCAAATTCCGTCCGGCATGCAGATTTTGCGTAAGGTCAGTGTATAATTTCAATACAACTCAACAGATAAGTGAGAGAAAATGCAGATATCAGACCTGAAAAGACGTATCGAAAACAGTCCGGCTATTATGCTCTACTTCGAAGGCGAACAGTGCAATGTCTGCCGCGCACTGAAACCGAAACTTTTCGAGGCTTTCGACAAAAACTTTCCGAAGATAGAAAAAGTAGCGGTCGATGTGGGAGGAAATAGCGAAGTTGCGGCTCAATTCGGAGTCTTTTCCATACCGACGGCCATCATCTTTCTCGACTCCAAAGAGTTTGCGAGAGTCGGCAGAAACGTAAGCATCGCAGCTCTTGTAGAGCAGATAAAACGTCCCTACGAAATGATGTTCTCATAAAATACCGGCATCCCTTCTGTTTTCTTTTGACAGATATTAATTTTACTAATAATTATTCAGCATATCAAAATCTTTTATCAGATAAAATTTTTTTATGGAGCACTCTCTATAGTCAGTTCCATTACGAAAGAAAGGGGACGCCATGAAAAAGATGGTTTTTTCACTCGGTCTCGTAATTTCGTTGTCGGTTGCCGGTCAGCCAAATACACCAATGACCCCGGAGCAAAAAGCGCTTCAAAAAACAATGAAAACCTTCGCAAAAGGTCTCTCCAGAATTCAGCACGGTATCCTCTATAACGACAGGGTCGAACTTCTTGCCGGAGTACGCATGATAAAGCGTACCGAAGAGGGATTCCTGACAAGACACGGTGAAGTGCTGAAAAAGTATATGCCTGAAAACCCGAAATTTGCGGTGAGTCTCGCCAAACTGAGCGAGAAGAATATCGAAAGATACATAAGAATGATGCGAAGCGACATCTTTTCGAAACAGGACTTCAGTCGTATCACCGCAGGCTATACCCACATCATGCAGGAGTGTGTCGGATGCCATCAGAAACTAAGAAAGTGGAAGTGGTGAGATAGAGTTGACATGCCGGGACTCTCCCGGCAGCAAACACACTTTTCCTCTGCAACCCAAATCTCGAAATAGAATAGATTTCCCGGATATGATACAATACCATCTATAAAAAAATCTTTTATAAAAACAGAGGACACATGCACCCGGAACTGTTCCGACCGCTGCTTGGGAGCGGCGATATTCAGAACGAACTCTTTGAAAATACCATCGGTATACGCAAAGCGACCTATTTCGACTTCACGGCAACAGGACTGGCATACAGGCCGATCGAAGATAGAATGCGGGAGCTGTTGGAGTATTATGCAAACACACACTCAAAAGAGGCCTATCTTGCGGAGACGATGCAGGAGTGTTACGAAGCTGCAAGAAGATCGCTCAAAGACTCTTTGGATCTGGAGGATGATTTTCTGGTTATTCCGACAGGCTTCGGTGCCACCGGGGCCATAAAGCGTTTCCAGGAGTTGATGGGCCTCTACATCCCTCCGGCCGTCTGCAAAAGGCTTGGCAGCAAACCGGAAGTAGAGAAGAGACCGCTGGTCATTGTGGGGCCCTACGAACACCACTCCAACGAACTCGGTTTCAGAGAGTCCCTGTGCGACATTCACAGAGTCCCTCTGACCGACGAGGGGTATGTAGATCTGTATGACCTGGAAAAGATTCTCAAAAAAAATAGAGGGCGGGAGATAATAGGCTCCTTCTGTATCGCTTCGAACGCAACCGGCATCATAACTCCCTATGCCGATATATCGGCTCTGCTGAGAGATTACGGCGCGACTGTCTGCTTCGATGCGGCGGCCACTTCGGCCTATATGAACATACCGTCCAAACTTTACGATGCGATGTTCCTATCTGCCCACAAACTGCTTGGAGGTCCGGGGAGCAGCGGTCTGCTGCTAATTAGAAAAGGGATGGTGGACACCTCTATCGCCCCGACCTATCCGGGAGGGGGAACTGTGACATATGTGAGCCGCAAAAGCCACCGCTTCCACGAAGATGCCGAAGTGCGTGAAGATGCCGGCACCCCGGCAATTTTGCAGTTTATCAAAGCCGCACTCGCCTATCAGCTCAGAAACGAGATGGGGCTGGAGTGGATAGCAGAGCGCAAAAAAGAGCTCTATACCCACTTCGTTTCGAGAATAGAGAGTATCGGAGGTTACCAAATCCTCGGCAATAGAAGAGCCGAAAATATCGGAATAGTCTCTCTGGTCCCGGAAAAGGGCTCTCCTTACGACCTCTGCAGAACCCTCTCCCGCGACTACGGAATCGAAACGCGGGCCGGCTGCTCGTGTGCGGGCCCGTACGGACACGACCTGCTTGGGCTCGAAGACGATACGGATATGAGTGAACTACCCGGTTGGCTACGTATATCTATACACCCTATCCAGACGAAAGAGAGCCTCGATAGACTCGCAAAGGCGCTTGAAGAGTCACTCGCCCGCTGACCGTCGCCATATCGGCGCACCATCGGTTACCGGCTCATCTTCGTACGGATCGCCCTGCCGGCAAGATAGCCGCTGGCCCAGGCGAAATGGAGGTTGTAGCCGCCCCTGCGGCCTACGATATCCAGAATCTCCCCGCTGAAATGGAGTCCGGGGACGATTTTCGACTCCATCGTCGACGAGTCCACATCTTCCGTAGATACGCCTCCTCCGGCCGTCTCGGCGTGTCGATATCCATGTGTATCCGACACTTCAAAGCGCCAATCGCAGATGGTGGAAGCGATGCGGCGTATCTCCTTGGGCCCCAGGTCTGCGCAGATTTTTTTCGGATCCAGCTTCAGATCTTCGACTACGGCTGAAACGACTCTTCTGGGCAGAAAACCGTGAAGCATCAAAAAGGTGGAACTTTGCGGGACTCTTCTGCGGATCTTCTCCATCTTTTGTACCAGGCCCTGTCTTGCAAGCCCAGGCATAAGGTCTATGCCAAGGGAGACATTCCGGCCTCTACGAAGCGCATGGGAGGCTTCCGTGGAGATATCCAGCACCCCGAAACCGGAAACCCCGTAGCGCGTAAAGAGTAGATCTCCGACAATCTCCGTTCTCCTTTTCGAGTCTACATACAGTGTGATCCCCGCTCTACACTTCACACCGCTCATAACCTCGTGCAGCGACCCTTTTAGATGAAGCCCTACCAGTGTCGGGTAGGGCTCCACTATGCGGTGACCAAGAGCTTCGGCCATTCTCAGTCCGCTCATCCCCCCTCCGAGCTGAGGTGCGGCAGGAGAACCGGTCGCCAGCAACACTCTATCGTAACGCTCGCTACGGCCGGATGTTTCGATAATGAACGATCCGGCTACTCTATCTATACTCTCGACGAAGGTTCGCGTCTGAAAATTCACCCCGCGCTCCTTTGCCGAGGAACAGAGTATCTCATGCACAGACCTGGCCTCGTTGCTTAGAGGATATACCCGTCCATCCTCTCTGACATCGAGCATAAGCCCATACGAAAAAGAGAAGCGCTCGAATGCCTTGAAGTCGAAACCGTTCAGAACAGGCTTTACGAAAGAGGGGTGCTCCCCGTAGTAGTCTTCCGAAGAGAGCGATATGTTCGAAATGTTGCAGCGGCCGTTTCCGGAGGCGAGTATCTTTCTACCGGGCTCGCTGTTCTGCTCGTAGAGATCTATCTTCAGACCTCTTCCGGAGGCGGCCAGAGCCGCCGTCAATCCGGAGGCTCCGCCCCCTACAATAGCTATTCGCATCAGATAAACCCGAGAATCTCCTCTTCGATCCGCTCTTTGTCGATCACTGTTTTATGGATTATCGGTTTTTCGAAAAGCTCCGCTATCATCTTCGGAACGCTCACGCCGTAATGAGAAGAGATCCACTCCAGAGCCTCTCTGTCGTGTTCGACTCTGTGACCGAGAGCCTCACAGACCGTAGGGCTGAACTTCGTCCACTCGGCAGTCGAATAGATCACGCTTTTGAGACTCTTTTTGCGGAGTTTCTCATACGCTTTGAAGCAGGTTGCCGTATGAGGGTCCATGATATAGCCCCTCTTGGCATATTCGGCTATAACCTCCCTACCCTCTTCATCGCTGCTGAATGTGGCGTCGAAATCCTCCCTGAGAATATCGAGCTCCTCTTTTGTCAGAACGTACCTGCCCTTCTCGTTCAGCTCGTCCATCAGGCTCTTTGTGCGCTCCGGGCCGAACTTGTCGAAAAGTACCCTCTCTACGTTTGAAGATTTAAGAATATCCATCGCGGGAGATGTGGTCTGAACCAGCGATCTGGATGTAAGGTCATACTCCCCTTTCGTTATCAAATCTGTCAGAATATTGTTGATATTAGATGATATCAATATCTTTTCTACCGGCAGTCCCATCTTTTTCGCATAATATCCTCCAAGCGCATTGCCGAAATTTCCGCTTGGAACTATCAGGTAGACACTCTCTCCCATCGAGACTTCACCTCGATCTACAAGCTTCAGGTAGCTGTAGACGTGGTAGATGATCTGAAAAATTATACGTCCGAAGTTGACGGAGTTGGCGGCCGAGAGCTCTGTGCCGCTCTCTTTCAGCCTCGCTTTGAAGCTGTCGCTCGCAAGCAGGTTTTTGAGTGCGGTCTGGGCATCGTCGAAGTTGCCGTGTATACCTATCACTTTTTCATTCGCCGCATCTTCGGTAACCATCTGAAGCCTCTGCACATCACTGGTTCCGCCCTCCGGATAGAGACATGCGACCTTTACATTGGATGCGTTTTTGAATGTCTCCAGTGTCGCTGGCCCGGTATCTCCGCTGGTGGCGGCCATGATCAGATAGTGCTCGCCGCGCTTTTCTGCCAGACGAGAAAGTATGTAGCCGAACGGCTGCAGGGCCATATCTTTGAACGCGCGGGTCGGACCGTGCCACAGTTCGCTGATGAAGGCATCCTCTTCCACCTTCACCAGCGGCACCGGGTCGTTCGGATCGTCGAAAGCGTCATACCTGTTCAATGCCGCTTCCAGATCCCCTCTATCTATATCCACATCGAATTTCTCGAAAAGAGCCAGAGAGAGCTCCTTGTATCGGCTCTTTGCATGTTTTTTAAAAAAATCGAAATCCAGCCGCGGAAGAGCTTTCGGTACATATAGACCGCCGAAGCTCGCACTCGGGCTCAAAACTGCTTCGCTGAAGCTCACTTCCGGTGACTTTTTCGAGTCGTTACCGCGTGTCTCTGTGAATCTCATAAAACATCCTGCTTTCTATTTAATGTTACGCGAAAGATGGGCAAAGCCCATCTTTCGGCGGGGACTGACCGTCCCCTGCACCCCCCTAAAGCTACGAAATCGCAGATTTCGAGATGATGTTACGCGAAAGACGGGCAAAGCCCATCTTCCGGCGGGGACTGACCGTCCCCTGCACCCTCCTAAAGCTGCGAAATCGCAGATTTCGGGATGATATTACGCTGTTTGCACAACGCCGGTTATCGATTTGCCTGTTTTGCAAAATGTAGTCCGGTTATTTTGGCGCGATTATATCCAAAAGGAGCTATTTCACGACTGAAGATATCCACTTCAGATACTCCTTCTCCCCCTCTTCGACCCTGAAAACGAGAATCTCCGGCACTTCATAGCTGTGCATCTTCTTTATCCTCTTCTCCAGCTTTTTGAGCACCCTCTTTTCGGTCTTGATAATCATCATACACTCCTCGTCCCTCTCCACCTTCCCTTTCCAGCGGTATATCGAGAGTAGATTCGGTACGATATTCACACAGGCGGCAAGCCTCTTTTTCAGCAGCTTCTGCGCTATGAGCTCCGCTTCATCCGCAGTCGGAGCGGTAACCAGAACCAAAATGTATCTACTCACAGGTCGAGCCCTGAACTGGTGCATCGTAATCCTTCGGTTCATCACTGTATACACAGACATTGTAAGCCTCCACAAGCCCCTCTTCATCTACACACTGCTTCTGGAAAAACTCCCTTATCGCCCTGCGGTTGCAGTGCGCCTCGAAACTATCTCTGTCCGCCCATATCTCGTTGAAAACTATCGGGAACCCCTCGCCGTCGGCGCACGGATTCTCTATCTTTCTCGTCACTATATATTGAATGCACCCATCTTCCCTGAGAGTATCGGGCTCCAGAGATTTGAGCAGCTCGAAAAGCTCCATCTCTTTTCCCGCCTTCGGCTTGAAGTGGGCCAGGCAGTATATCTTTTTTGACATCACCCCTCCTTTGCGTTACGCAAAAAGCTAATGAACTATCTGTGTACCGATACCTTCGCTCGTAAATATCTCCAGAAGTATCGAATGTTCTATGCGCCCGTCTATTATGTGCGCCTTCTGTACCCCGCCGTTTATAGCCTCCAGGCAGGCATCCACCTTGGGAACCATTCCGCCGCTTATGACCCCCTCGTTTTTAAGTAGATTTATCTTCTCTGTACCGAGCGTCCCTATGAGTTTTCCCTCTGAGTCCAGTACACCGGGAGTGTCGGTCAGAAAGACCACTTTGCTCGCTTTCAGAGCCATCGCTATCTTGCTGGCCGCAAGGTCGGCGTTTATGTTGAAACCGGGCTCTCCGGGATCTTTGCTCGCTGCTATCGGCGCTATCACCGGTATGAAATCCTCGTTCATGAGGTTCTGGACCACCTCGGCGTGAATCTCCTCTATGATACCGGTATATCCCCATTTGCTGCGGTCTTTAGCACGCGCCAGAATGAAGTGGGCATCCTTGCCGCTTATACCTATGGCTTTGGAACCGTGGTCGTTCAAAGCCGAGACGATCTCCTTGTTCACCTCTCCACTGAGCACCATCTCGACGATTCTCATAGCCTCTTTGGTTGTGACACGCTGCCCTTCGACAAACTCCGTATCTATCCCAAGGTCGGCCAGCAGCTGCGTGATCTTCGGTCCGCCTCCGTGAACGATCACCGGACGTATCCCCACAAGGTGCATGAGAACAATATCCTGCGCGAACTTCTCTTTGAGCTGCGGCGACTTCTGTGCCGCACCCCCGAATTTGATCACTATCGTCTGCCCGGCGAACTTTTTTATAAACGGCAGTGTATCCAGAAGTGTCTGTACAACCTGCATCTTTTTTTGCATATAACTCTCCGTAAAAAATTGACTGACTTTGCGTAAAGTTGTCGGCCATAGGGTTTGAACGGAAAAATATCGTTCAAAGAGCCTCATTTACAAGCCACGGTTATAAAGTGTCAGCTCTTTTTTGTATACTTTGCTAAATACCTCACTCCATATCCGGTTCTGTGTACAGATTTTTACGTAAGGTCAGAAATCAAAAAGAGTATAGCAGTTTGGAGGTAAAACTAAAAGAAAGGACCATCAAGTATATCATAGGAGCTCGTCGAAACCCGGCTTAACATGCAGGTTTTTCATAAGTGCCGCCCAGCTAGCTGGAATATGACTCTATTAGGGGAAATTCTCAAGTCCCATGCTCCTCTCTACACTCTCATATACATGCGGATCAAGATCGAGTCTCAGTTTCAAAAGCGCCGTTTCGAAACCGAACCCCTCGAGCTTGACCAGATCTTTTTCGGTTGTAAGAATCTTCTTTACACCCGCCTTTTTCATCGCCTCCTCTATCTGCTCTCTCTCAAACCAGGCATGATCGGGCAGAACCACTCTTCCTTTTACGAGGCCGTCCGGCAGATAGGGTTCGAGCCGCCGGGGATTGGCTATGGCTGTAACCAGTAGCATAGGCTCGTCACACCCTTCACAACTCACTACACGCCTGAAATCTCTCCCCTCCACAAGGGTTAGATCCGCATACCGCCTGGCAAACGCAAACTCCCGGAAAGGGCCCGAAGGAAGCGGCAGGGGGTTGGGAACTTTCGGCGGATACAATAGAATATCCAATTTTTCTATGTCGACTTTGCTGAAGCCGTCATCCAGAAAAACGACTTTTGCACCGAGCTCCTTCGCCTTCTCTATGGCCTCCGGCCTGTTTTGCGAGACTATTACGCATACATCGGGCAGAGATTTTGCCAGAAGCATCGCCTCGTCACCGCTCTCTTCCACTCCACACCCGATTTTACCCCATCTGCTGACAACTACAAGTCCGCTGCTTTTTCTGCCGTATCCGCGTAGAACTACAGCCGCTTTTTCGAAACGTCCGGCGAGCTCTATCGTCATGGGTGTCTTACCGCTGCCGCCGACGAGAAGATTGCCTATGCTTACGACCGGTACGCCGTAACTTCCGGGTTTTGCGGCATATCTGCGTAACAGCATCAAGGAGGCGTAGAGAAGAGAGAGAGGAAGAAGAGCTATCGCTACCGGCCAGTGGTACCACCTCGGCCGGTAGTAGAGGTTTTCAAAAAAAGCTACCAAGGAGGACATCAAATATGTTTGGCCGCCACCTCTTTGACCATATCGCAGACATACTCAACCTCCGCATCCGTCATATTGTTGTATATAGGGAGTGAGAGCACCTGCTGGTAGGTCTGCAGAGCAGACTGGAAGTCGTTTACCCTGAGAGAGTACTTCTGCTTGTAGTAGCTCATCAGATGGAGCGGAATATAGTGGAGACCGCAGTGTATGCCTCTATCTTTCAGCTCTCTCGCGAAACCGTCCCTGTTTCTGTCTATCTTGATGATATAGAGCTGGTATATGTGGTCCCTTTTGCGAACCGGGATAGAGACATGGTTGACACCTTCAAGAGCCTCATCGTACATTTTGGCTATCTCTTTTCTGCGTCCGATCATCTTCTCGAGACGTCCGTACTGTGCCAGCGCATACGCCGCGTCCAGTTCGCTTATGTCGTACTTCCATCCGATGTCTACGACATCGTAGATATACTCCAGGTTGCCGTACTTGTCCCACCCTGAAGACTCTATGGCGTGGTTTCTGAGCAGCATTCCCCTGTTGTATAGCGTCTCGTCTTCACATAGCATGACTCCGGCATTCGCAACGGAGTTTTTCATATGCGGTGAAAAGCTGAAACAGGTTATATCGGCACCGGTAGCACCTATAGGTTTGCCCTCATAGGTTCCACCCAGTGCATCACTTGCGTCTTCGACAATTTTGATATTGAAACGTTTGGCTATCTTGTATAGTCGGTCAAGATCGGTAGGCTGTCCGGCGACATGGTTTATGATGGCGCCTTTGAGCTTTTTTGAGATATTCTCTTCCAATACCTTCTCGAAGGCGTCGAGGTCTATATTGAAATCTTCCGGATCGATATCTACAAAAATCGGCTCGGCATCAAAGTGGCGCACCACTTCCGGAACGGAGGGAAAGGAGTTTACGGAACAGATTATCTTGTCTCCCCTCTTCAGGTCCATGGCACACATCGAAAGATGGAGTGCCGAAGTACCGCTGTTGGTCGATATAGCGTACGACGCTCCGGTTCTCTTCAGAAAAGCCTCCTCCAGCTCCTCGGCTTTCTGCAGCTCTTCTAGTTCCAGTACCTCTTCTATCTGGGCCTTCTCGGCCTGCCCTATATCGGGTTTGTAAAAAGGGATCTTGCGTGCCATCTTCAGGGCTCCTGTAAAATCAAAAATAGTTGCTATATATTACTGAAGTAAATGTTAAATCAAGCTTTTATATATAATCTGTAGACATAAGGGCACCTCTAAAAACCCATCTCCGCCATAGCTTTGCAAGCTTTGGCGGGAACCGGCCGCCCCTACACCCCCTAAAGCTTCAAATTGTATATTTCGAGATGATGTTACGCTTTTTGCATAGCATCAGCTTTTCAATTGCACTTTTCTGCACCCATCCTTTTGAGTTCACTGCAGCTGAAACCGGCTTTCAGGCGCGCATGGACATTCATCTGTGCTCCCCGTTTTTCAAAGCCCGGATAGAACCGTTCTATTATCTCGAAATAGACACTCTCATCCACTCCGCGGCGGGCCGCCTCGAACTTGAACCATTTGTCACCTTTGCCGACATGATCCACCTCTTCACGCAAAATTGTCTCGAGAAACTCTATCATCGCTTCTATCTGCCCCGTTTTAGGATAGCTCTGAAGCTTCTTCACTATCTTTGGATTTGCGTCCAGACCGCCCGCTTCGAGATAGCGGGGTACGACCGCCATCCTCTCCAGCAGATCACCGCCGCTTCTTCTTCCTGCATCAAACAGCAGGGTATGAACCGGAAACTCGCCATATTTTACACCGATATTTTCCATTAAAACTTCGAGCATTCCAAAGTGCCTCACCTCATCGTCGGCGACCTCAATCCAGTCGATGTAATAGTCGGTCGGCATACCCCTGAACCGGTATGCGGAATCGAGCGCCAGGTCTATCGCGCTGTACTCTATGTGAGCGATGGCATGAAGAAGAACCGCCTGCCCCTCTTTCGTATCGAAACGCTTTCTGGAAGGTACTTCGGACGGCTTCACAACGGTCGCGAAACCGGCATAAGAGGGCCGTTCGATCTCCAAAACCGGCGATGAGTGGTCAAACGTAAGCGCGCCTTGCTTTAAATTTGAGTACAATTTCCCGACTAGAGCGCATTTTTGATTCGGAGCACTCTCTCTCAAAGCTTCAAGTGCGAGGGTAAAAAAGTCCGAAGTTTTCATAAGAGAGATTATAGCCCAAATTTCGAAACAGAGTAGTTTGTAATTTTGGTATAAAAGGATTTTGATTTCATGCAGATAAAAGTAAAACCGATGGGCCAATACCAGACCAACTGCTATATAGTCTCGGAGGCCGGTACGGACCTCATAATAGATCCGGGCGTAGGCGCTACCGAGTGGGTAATGCAAAATGTCCGAAAACCTGCCGCCATTTTGAATACGCACGGCCACTTCGACCATATCTGGAGCAACAAAGAGCTCAAAGAGCTGCTGAAAGTTCCCATCTACTGCCCGAAAGAGGATATTTTCATGCTTGAAAAGGACCCTTTCGGCCAGAGGGTTCCTCCAAGCAAAGCGGATGTCGCCGTAGAACCGGATGCAAAATATACAATAGGCGGGATCGATGTCACATTTCTACACTTCCCGGGCCACACCCCGGGCTGCAGCGCGATAGAGATAGGCGACAACTGGTTCTGCGGGGATTTTCTCTTCAGGGGGTCGATAGGCAGGGTCGACTTTCCATACTCGGACCCGGAAGCGATGAAGCGGAGTCTCAAAAAGGCGCTGGCCTATCCGAAAAACGTGACACTCTATCCGGGACACGGCCCCAAGTCTACACTCGAAAACGAGAAAAGAGGCAGCATCCCTTACTGGATAGATATACTCTAGCCGACCGGAACCTCTACTCCTCCTCTTTGAGGAGTTTCAGCTTGAGAACGTGTCTCTCCAGTACAACCGCCATAAAGTCACCTTCGAACACTTTTATATCTTCGAACGTACCGATAACCTTGATCTTCCTTTTTCTTGACTCCCTGTACTGCTCGTGCGCCTCGAAAAGAACTCTGTCGCCCACCTTTACAGGAGAGAGAAAACGGCACTCACTACCGACAAGAACCACGTTGGGATCGTTTACCGCCGCCATAGCCGCAAAATCAGCCGCGGCGAAAGTGAAGCCCCCGTGAACGAGCCCCATCTCGTCGACCGCCATCTGTCTTGTCGTCTGAAGCTCCACTTTGGCATACCCCTCTTTGAGTTCCAGCAGTGTTCCGCACAAAGACTGGTCTATTCGTTCGTGCGTCTTTAGTTCGATATTTTCCGGGAAAGAGGGCTCTGCCCCACTCTCTCCGGACTCTTGATTATCTTCTCTCTCTTTTGCCATAGTTACCTCTACTTTCTGTAGGCTCTCACATAGACCCTTCTGGGTGCAGGATAACCCTCAACCGTAAGTTCCGGATTTTGCGGATGCAGAAACTCCTGGAGGCTCTGCCCCTCGATCCACTCCGTTTTGCGCTGCTCTTCCGTCCCGGTTTTCACCGCGGCAAGAACCTCGAAACGCTCGAAGCCGGCCTTTTTGCACCAGTTCTCCAGAGCCGTCACCGTAGGAACGAAATGTACATTCGATATCTTCGAATAGGTAGACTCCGGTACCAGACAGAGAGGCTCCTCCCCATCTATCATGAATGTATCCAAAATCAGCTCTCCGCCTCTTTTCAAAGAGCTCTTCAGGGCCTTCAGTGCGACTATCGGATCACTCCTGTGGTAAAGCACTCCGAGACATATAACCGTATCAAACATATCGGCAAAACCGGGCATATGTTCAATTCCCAGCATCTCGTAACGCACCCTGTCGCTGCGCAGGTAGCGGTTTATAAGCCCGAACTGCGTAAAAAAGAGCGGCGACGGATCTACACCGACAATCGATTTCGGAGAAAACTCCAGCATTCTGAACATATAGTAGCCGTTGTTACACCCGACATCGGCCACACACTTCCCCTCCAGGTCGAGAAATGGCCTCAGCAGATTGTACTTCATATAGCTGCGCCACTCGCTGTCTATGCGGACTCCGAAGAGATCGAAAGGGCCTTTTCTCCACGGCTTCATCATCCTAGCTGCTTCATCCAGCACAACTCTATGCTCCTCCGTGCACGACGGGGAACGGAGTCTTATCCAGTCTCCCAGCTCCACCTCAACATCTTCTATCTCGGGCAGGGCCGAAAGCGCCTCTCGAAGCGGTGCAATATTTTTCCACTTCAGCCAGGCCCTGCGCTCCTCTATTATCTTTTTCAACTCCATAAAGAAGATTATAGTTAAAGTTGGATAAAATTCCGCCACTGCTCTTCATCCCGCAATGAGCATTAAAACCGGAGAGAAATTTCAAAATGACCCTGCAGAAAAAAGCCACAATCATAAGTTCGTCGGTAGCCGTTACGCTTGTAGTTATAAAACTGATCGTAGGAATCATCAGCGGCTCCGTGGCCGTACTCGCCTCTGCTATAGACTCCGGCCTAGACCTGGCCGTATCTCTCTTCAACCTTTTTGCCGTTACGAATGCGGAAAAACCGGCGGATGAGAGATTCAACTACGGACGCGGCAAGATAGAAGCGATAGCCGCGGTCATAGAGGGTGTAATCATCACCGCATCCGGTATATACATCTTCTACGAAGCGATTCAGAAGATAATCGGTGCCGAACCGGTGACACACCTGGACATCTCTATCGGTGTCATGGTTGTATCCATAGTGATGACCGGAGCTCTTGTAATGTTTTTGAACCATGTGGCCGAAGTGACGAACAGCATGGTAATAAAATCGGACGCGCTCCACTACAAGACCGACCTTTTGAGCAACGGTGCCATACTCGTCTCCCTGGTGATCATATACTTCACCGACTTTTTCATGATAGACGCAATTCTGGGTATTCTGATAGCACTCTATATCGTCTACTCCGCATTCGAGCTCATAAAAGAGGGGATTCTGGTGCTGATGGATGTATCGCTAGATGAAGAGACGGTTCAGAAGATCAGGAGCGTGATCGAGTCCGAACCCGGTATTACCGACTACCACTGGCTTAAGACAAGGAAAGCCGGGAATGACTACTTTGTAGATGTACACCTTGTATTTACGCCCGATATTTCACTGCTGGAAGCGCACAGGATAGGCGATAACGTCGAGGCTAAGATAAAAGCGATCAACCCGAAAGCGGACTGGCTGATAAACATTCATCTCGACCCCTACGACGACTCCGTCATAAACGAAGAGGAGCAGGCACTCGGAGAGAGCGCCGGGAAGAGCTGACGTTGCGGGCCGTTACTGCTCGCACCTGTCTATTCCGAGCTTCTTCAGGAGTATTTCGAAAAAGTTTCCCCCATCTTTGTCGTAATCGTCAT
Source organism: Hydrogenimonas sp. (assembly GCA_003945285.1). Taxonomy (NCBI): domain Bacteria; kingdom Pseudomonadati; phylum Campylobacterota; class Epsilonproteobacteria; order Campylobacterales; family Hydrogenimonadaceae; genus Hydrogenimonas; species Hydrogenimonas sp. The sequence goes on along the minus strand of AP019005.1, from coordinate 849,823 downwards.
TGAACTCTATGTAGAAGGCGTAAGGGGTAGAGCCTACCTTTTCACTGTTTTCGAAAACAGCAGGCGCTGCACCGGTCTCTTTTATCGTTTCGTCTATAGCCTGAAGAATCTCATCTTTCAGCTCGGGATGCTCCTTGAAAACCAGCTGCAGACCCTCGTACCGCTCTTCACGCCTAAAGTAGGCCTCGATCTGGCCGCATCTGTTTACAGTTCTTTCAGACATGGTTTTAAGCTCCTTGATTGTTGATAGATTGTTTTATATGCTCTGCTGCGGCGAAGTCTCCGGCCGTAAGAGGATGCTTTGCGCATATCCTCTTCGGCGTGCGACGCTGCGCCTTGCGCCTTTGAAAAAAGTGTACCCTCCGCTATCTGGCGTAGTTGATCGCCCGTGTCTCTCGGATAACATTCACCTTTATCTCGCCCGGATATTGTACACTTTTTTCTATATCTTCCGAAATCTCTTTGCTTAGGAGTACGGCTTCGTCGTCGTTTATGAGTGAAGCGTTAACGATAACCCTCACCTCCCGGCCTGCGTTTATGGCGTAGGCGTGATGAACTCCCGGTTTGGATGTCGCAATCTCTTCGATCTCCTTCACCCTTTTAAGGAAGCTCTCCAGCACTTCGCGTCTCGCACCCGGCCTTGCGGCTGAGAGTGTATCTGCGGCACATACGGCGGCCGACTCGACGCTTTCGGGCTCTTCATGGCCGTGGTGGGCATATATGGCGTTTATAACTACCGGGTGCTCTTTGTAGCGTTTGCATATTTCGGCACCGAGATCTACGTGGCTTCCCGCATACTCGTGCGTCAGCGCCTTGCCGATATCGTGAAGTATTCCGGCGCGCCTGGCCAGTACGTCATCTCCTCCCATCTCGGCGGCCATGATCCCGGCGAGGTGTGCGACCTCCAGAGAGTGACCCAGCGCATTCTGCCCGTAACTTGCACGGTAGCGTAACCTGCCTATGAGTTTGACGATCTCAGGATGCATCGACGAGAGTCCCAGATCCACTACAATCTGTTCCCCCTCTTCAAGCACCTTCTGTTCGAACTCTTCGGTAACTCTCTCGTATATCTCCTCTATGCGGGCGGGCTGTATCCTGCCATCTTCGATAAGAAGCTCTATGGTTCTGGTGGCTATAGCACGGCGGTAGAGGTTGAAGCTGCTCAAAATTATGGCACCGGGAGTATCGTCTATAATTATATCTACGCCGAGAAGCATCTCGAGAGTCTTTATGTTGCGACCCTCTTTTCCGATAATGCGCCCCTTCAGTTCGTCATCCGGAAGATGAACGACATTTATGAGTCGCTCCGCGGCAAAATCCCCTGCATAGCGCGTGGTAGCCTGGGCAAGTATATAGTTGGCTTTGCGCTTCGCCTCCACCTTCGCTTCAGCTTCATATTTTCGCACTATATGGGCTATCTCTCCCCGTGCCTCTTTCTCCGCCTCTTTAAGTACCAGCTCACGAGCCTCTTCATCCGTAAGCCCGGATGCACGTTCGAGAATCTTCAGCGCCTCTTTCCGTTTCTGCTCATACTCTCTTTTCAGAGACTCCAGCCTCTCGTGAATCAGCTTGAGTTCGGCCTTCTCCTTTTTTATCTCCTCTTTCTCTTCGGCCGCCTGTTTCAACTCGTTTTCGAGTCTGTAGGTGAGCGCCTCCTCCCTCTTCTCCAACTGTGCCATGCGGGCGTTGAACTCACTGTTGACCCGCTTAATCTCCTCTTCATACTTCTGCTTCGCTTCCAGCTCGGCTTCGGCGACTTTCAGCTTGGCGTTTTGAAGAACCACCTCCGCTTCGTGCTCTATCGCCTTGGCCTTCGCCCTGGCCTGCTCTACGTATATATCGTACTTGGAAGCGTCTATCTTTCTCGTTATAAAAAATGCTGCAACTCCGCTAACGGCTGCTGCGGCACCTCCTATCAAAATCTCTGTCAACATATCGTTTCCCTCGGACTATAATATCTTCGGGGGTTATATAATAGTCTGCCTCGATATCAAAACTATCGGTAACGATCTCCTTCGTATAACACTTGGAGATCTGTACAAACAGTGTTATCGGTCTCTCTTTCAACGATGCAAAAAACCTGTCGTACATACCTTTTCCAAATCCTATGCGGCGCATCTTTCCGTCAACCCCCACGACCGGAACGACCGCCATATCTATTTTCGGCAGATAAAAATGTGAATTATTCGGTTCTATTATGCCAAAGCGTTTTTTTCGCAGAGGCAGTCTATATTGTACCAGTTTAAAACTTTTTCCTTCCATAAATGGAACATATATCTTCATACGCCCGGCAAACCGTCTGAATAGCGGTCTGAGGTCCGGTTCATGAGAGATCGGCATATAGAACAAAACGGATTTTGGATTATATTTTTTTATAATATACTCTACGCGCCGCATAACCAGGCGGCTTCTATATAACCTGCCCCTTCCGGAAGCCTTTTCGAGCCGTTTCAGGCAGATTTCCCTAAATACCCGTTTGTCCAAGTTTAAGCCCTTTTTGAATATAATGGGCTCTATTTTAACAAAATATCCGAAGGATGCGAATCATTATGAAATTGAAAATAGTATCGCTGTGTGCCATCGTGCTGGCGGCCTCTCTTCTTACAGGCTGTACGGAGAAGAGAGAGGAGAGCACAAAGAGTGAAAAGGTCGAAAAGAGAGTCAAATCTTTCGTTTTAAAAGATACGAACACTACAGTAAAAGCGACCCTGAACGACGAAGGGATATCTTTCGATGTCGAAGAACCGGTGGTGCTGCTCAATTTCTTCGCTACATGGTGCCCTCCGTGCAAAGCCGAAATACCGCACCTGGTCAGCCTTCAGAACAGATATGCCGGAAAGATCAAAGTAGTCGCCGTACTGGTTGAAGAGCATGTACCCCAAAGAGTCATAAAGAGGTTCAAACAGGATCATGAAATAAACTATTTCGTCTCCAACTCCGCGGAAAACATGAAGCTCGCTTCGGTAACCGCCGATATGCTGCACCAACCGCAAAACTTCTCCATCCCGATGATGGTTCTCTTCGTAAACGGAAAGTACTTCCGCCACTACATAGGAATGGTGCCCGAAGAGATGCTCGAGAGCGATATCAAAGATGCTCTGAAGGAGGCAGGCAGATAATGTTCTCATTTCTCAAAAAAGGACTCAAAAAGACCATAGAGGCGATACAGTCGGCGGAGCCGGCAAAACGTGACAAAATCTCTTCGGAAGAGCTCGAAGATCTTCTGCTTGAAGCCGATGTCAGCTACGACCTTGTGGAAAAAATCATCGAGTCACTTCCGGAAAAGATAAACCGCACACAACTCTACAACACGCTGATTTCGCTCTTCATCTATCGCGCTGAAAAGATAGAGCCGGGTGATCAGAAGCCCTTCGTGGAACTTATAGTCGGTGTAAACGGTGCAGGCAAAACTACGACGATAGCGAAACTGGCACAGAGGTACAGAAGCGAAGGGAAAACGGTGATGCTGGGGGCTGCCGACACATTCAGGGCAGCCGCCATAGAGCAGTTGAAAACCTGGGCAGAAAAGCTGGATGTTCCCATCGTCTACACAAAACAGGGGCACGACCCATCCGCCGTCGCCTACGACGCCATCAGCTCCGCCAAAGCGAAAGGGATAGACCGTGTCATTATCGACACGGCAGGGCGTCTGCACACCCAGACGAACCTGGCCGAAGAGCTGAAAAAGATCGTCCGGGTCTGCTCCAAGGCGATGGAGGGGGCGCCCCACAGAAAGATACTTATCCTCGACGGCACACAGGGTAACAGTGCGATCAACCAGGCGAGAGCATTCAACGATATGATTTCGATAGACGGCATAATAATCACCAAACTTGACGGCACGGCAAAGGGGGGAGCACTCTTCAGCATCGCCGAAGAGCTGAAGCTGCCCATCTACTTTGTCGGCGTTGGGGAAAAGGCCGAAGACCTCATACCTTTCGATCCGAAAGAGTTCGTCGACACGATTCTGGACGCCATCTTTACGGAAGAGTCGAAGGGTGCGGTACCGTCGAGCGGCAGACTCCACAATGTAGATGTACAGAACCTCTCCGAAAAAGAGATAGGCAGGCTCCAAAAGCTTCTGGAAGCCGACGGTTACGAGATGCTCTCAAAACACTTCGTCAAAGAGACAGAGAGCGGAGATACATTCAGACTCCGGGCCGATCCGGCCACAGACTCTGTAGAGGTCGTCGCAAAAGAGGGGAGCGTTTTAAAAAGGTACAAAGCGGAGGAACTGGCCGAAAATGGCTAAGAAGAAAAACCCGCTCTTCGAGTGCCAGGCATGCGGAATGCAGAGCGCCAAATGGATGGGCAAGTGTCCGAACTGCGGCGCATGGGAGAGTTTCATTGAGCTCTCCGCAGAGCAGCGGAAGGTGATGGCCGAAATCTCTCAGAGCTCCGGTTCCGCGGCGAATGCCAAACCGATAACTGAAATAGAAGAGGAGGAGGTTACAAGGTTTACCAGCGGAGACAGCGAGCTGGACCTGGTACTCGGCGGCGGTATAGTACCCGGCTCTCTCGTACTCATCGGCGGCAGCCCAGGTATCGGAAAGTCGACCCTGCTCCTTAAAATCGGGGGAAACCTGGCTAATCGCAACAGAAGAGTTCTCTATGTAAGCGGCGAAGAGTCAGGCGCACAGATAAAGATGCGTGCGAACAGGCTTGGAGCCAACAGCGACTCTCTGTACCTGCTCGGCGAAATACGGCTCGAAGCGGTAATGGCGGAGATCTCCAAAAGCGGATACGACCTCATCATCATAGACTCCATCCAGACCCTCTACTCCGACTCTATACCCTCGGCTCCCGGCAGCGTAACGCAGGTGCGAACCATAACGTTCGACCTCATGAGGCTTGCGAAAGAGAAGCAGATTCCCGTCTTCATCATAGGCCACATAACGAAAGAGGGCTCGATAGCCGGTCCCCGCGTACTCGAACATATGGTCGATACCGTCTTGTATTTCGAAGGGGACGCAAGCAAAGAGATACGTATGCTCAGAGCCTTCAAAAACCGCTTCGGCAGCACCAGCGAAGTCGGTATTTTCGAGATGACCCACGAGGGGTTGGTCAGCGCAAAAGATATCGCCGGCAAATTTTTCAGCCGCGGCAAACCGCAGGCGGGAAGCGCGGTTACCGTCATCATGGAAGGAACAAGGCCGCTCGTCATAGAGGTTCAGGCGCTTGTAGCGGAGAGCGGCTACGGCAATCCCAAGCGCTCAACCACCGGCTACGACGCCAGCCGCCTTACGATGCTGCTGGCACTTCTGGAGAAAAAACTCGACCTTCCATTCAACCAGTACGATGTCTTCGTAAACATCGCAGGCGGCATAAAGATAAACGAACCGGCCGCCGACCTCGCCATTATAGCCGCCATAATAAGCAGCTTCAGAAACCGCCCTCTCAGCGGTGAGAGCGTCTTTATAGGAGAGGTGAGCCTGATAGGCGACATACGTGAAGTGTTCCACCTCGAACAGCGCCTCAGAGAGGCCCATACACTCGGCTTTTCAAAAGCTATAGTCCCCAACAAACCGTCGTTCAAGACACCCATGAAGTGCTTCATAGCCGAAGAGGTCGCCAAAGTGGTGGAGTGGATGTAGAGAGCTCTTCATCCAATGTATTAGTCCACCACATGTGGCACTCAGAATGATTTTCGAACAAGTATTGTGCCGGAGATTTCATTTGAAGAGAGTGATGAGGAAAATAGTATTGTAATCAATAAGGCGGTCAGCCATTTTTTGGTTAAATAGATCGATATCTAAAAATCGCCCTGACGGGCAAGCACGGTTTTTTGAACGATATTTTTCCGCTCAAATCCAGGGGCTGACAAATTTGGCGTATAAAGAAAGATAGAGATTATGGAAAAGAGTTTTCTTGATTCTGGCCATTGACGTAAGCTATCATCGAAACGGTGCTACAGTCGCGGGTGTAGCATTTTCAGACCGCTTCTGCAAGAAGGAAGTAGCGGTATTTCGAAGCCGCCTGAACAGTGTTGAAGAGTATATTCCAGGCAGTTTTTTCAAAAGAGAGCTTCCATGCATTCTGCATCTGATCAGCAAATACACCCTTTCACCGGATATGATTCTGATTGACGGCTACGTTTTTCTTGATGAAAAGGGCAGACCCGGACTTGGAAAATATCTGTTTGACGCTCTTGAAAAGAGTGTGCCTGTTATAGGTGTAGCCAAGAGCAGGTTTAAAACTATACCAGATGAGACGGCGATTTACCGCGGCAGGAGCAGATCACCGCTCTATGTCACAAGTGCAGGAGTTTCCCTGAATGAGGCGAAAGAGTTCGTTATGTCGATGTATGGAGATTTCCGCATACCATATATGTTGAAAAAAGCCGACCGGATTGCAAGAGGGGTTGAGCCGAAAAATCTTGAAAAGGGAGGCTGGTAGAAAAGTCTACCCCTCCCTCTCACCTTTGACTCTCTAACTTCTACCCGGTTTCACGGGTGCGGAACTTTCACCCTGGAGTTGAGCAGCCACCCAATGGCCGCCATGAAGAGTATGACTAATTGACCGGGCACTATGCCGTATGTGTAGCCGAGATAGACGAGCCACAGCAGGATGGCTCCCAGAGGTGTCGGGACCCCTACGAAGAACTTTCCGACTTCTCCTGCTTCTGCGTTTATGTTGAACTGTATGAGGCGTCTGAGACCGCTTATTACGTAGTAGATGCTTACCGCCGCGGCGAGATAGAACCAGAAACCCTCCAAGTGTGTGTAGACCGCCTGGAAGATCAGAAAAACCGGTACTAGTACGAACGAGAGAAAGTCTGCGAAGGAGTCGAGCTGTATGCCGAATTCGTCGGATAGGTTGAACTTCCTTGCTATCTTTCCGTCGAATATGTCGAATGCACCGCCTATCCATGCGAAGACTATCGCATAGAAGAAGTTCTCCTGCGTTATGAGGTAGGTCGCAATCAGCCCCGATGTGATGTTTACCATCGTGAAGAGGTTGGCAAGATTGAAGTGCGATTTGGGGTCGAAAAACATATTCATCGGTTTCCTTTTGCTATAATCACACCGATATTTTACATAAAGAAAGCTTCAAATGCCCGATATTCTAGATTCCATAACCGCTATACACTCAAGAGAGGAGCGTTACGCAAGACTCGAACTTCTCTACAGATCCGAAGAGGAGAGAGAGAAGATCTTCGATGCCCTGAATAGACTCAGTTACAGAAAAGAGTGCAACGTCGAAGTGAGCGACACGAACGAGCGTGACGGCCGCGGCATAGTCTCCATAGAGTTTCATGATGATTACGACAAGGAGTCTGGCCCTTTTTTCGACTCTCTTATGAGAAAACTCGGCATCGACCGCTGCAGCTGACGCTCCGCTACCAGTCGAGGAAAAGAAAGAGAGAAGATAGCAGGTAGTTGGCCGCGAAAATCGTTACGGCCGAATAGACTACCGCGGAGGTGGTCGCAATGCCGACCCCCCTGGCACCGCCCCTCGCGATATATCCCAGATAGCTTCCTATGGAGCTGACTAAAAATCCGAACACAGTCGCTTTTATGACACCTGTACCGATATCTCCGAACTCCAGATACTGCTGTATAGTGTTCTGGTAGGCTATGGGGTTGACTCCGAGAGCCTTCGTGGAAATAAGGTATGCGCTTATATTTCCTACGAAATCGAAAGTTATCACGAGAAGCGGAAGCGAGACCGTAGTCGCAAGTATGCGTGGAATGATGAGAAACTTCTTCGAATCTACAGCAAGTGTCTCAATGGCGTCTATCTGTTCGGTCACACGCATGGTTCCAAGCTCCGCTGCCATCGCACTGACGGCACGTGAAATGAGCATAAGTGCGGCGAAGACCGGCCCAAGCTCCCTCGATATGGAGACAAAAATGGTGTATCCCATGAAGTTTTCGGCACCGAAACGGTGAAATCCGTGGTAGAGCTGTATCGCTTCGACCATTCCGGTAAAGAGAGCTGTAAGCAGAATGACTCCCAGTGTACCGATGCCGATGCTTTCCATCTGTTGGAAAAACTCCCTGACCCTGTATGGTCTCCTGAAGTAGAGCGGAACCAGTGAGAGCTGAAACTCTATGAAACGTCCGAAACCGTTCATCATTTCGTACAGATGGACAAACGGTTTTCCGATCCATGCAAAAAAATTCTCAATCCACATCATTCCAACTCTTTTTAATGCCATTTTATCGAAAAACGGCTGAATGGAGAACATTTCCAAGTCAGGGAGTATAATATCCCGTTACGACAATCGCCGTGATATACCGCAAGATTTCTCGACACCTCCTGCAGGTGCGCCCAAAATCTCCCGAAACCGCCTGATAACAAGTATCACAACGATTTCAATCTTACCTGTTTCGGGATTCCGGAAACTCTATCTGGTATAATTGCGGCTAAACCTACAAACTCTATAGGCCGATATAGGATAAAAGATTCCGCAACACGGATGCGCACAAATGCGGTTTTGTACGGAACAAATTATCTTTAGGAGAAGAGATGGCTGAAGAAGAGAAAGAAGAGAACCGGGAGAGCGAAACGGAAAGCGGAAGCAAAAAGGGCGGCGGAAGCAATATAGTCCTTATAATCGTAGTCGTTCTTCTGGTGCTGGTACTGGCCATCGGCGGCATTGTTGCCTACCTGATGCTCTCCGGTGATGACGGTGGAGACGGCACACAGGTAACACAGGAGAAGGTAGAAAAGAAACGGAAGAGGAGCAGAAGCGACGACATGACGGTCGGCCCTATGTACCCGCTCGACAAATTTACCGTCAACCTCATGAGTGAAAACGGCCGCCGCTACCTGGTAGTGAAGATGAACCTTGAAGAGGATGGAGAGGAGCTGACTCCGGAGCTCGACAAGAAGACTCCGCTCATAAGAGACATCGTAATATCCGTACTTTCGTCCAAAACGGTCGAAGAGATCACCACGGCAAAAGGGAAGTCGAAATTGAAAGATGAGATCGTTTCACAGATAAACAAATATCTGGAAGACGGCGAGATACGCCGAATATACTTTACGGAATTTGTCATTCAATGATAGGTGTCGATATAGTGGTGATCGACAGGATCGAGAAGTCCATTCAAAAACATGGAAAGAGGTTTCTTCTCAGATATCTTAGCGAAGATGAGGCGGCTCTTGCCAAGACGCCTCAGACCGCCGCAGGTTTCTGGGCCGCCAAGGAGGCCGTCTCAAAAGCTCTCGGTACCGGCATAGGCGAAGAGCTCGGTTTTCACGATATCAAAATATCGAAAGATGAAAAAGGCTCCCCCTCTTTTACCCTTTCAGATCATATTGCAGAGAGGTTCGGCATCGGCTCCACATCCCTATCCATCGCCCACGACGGAGGTTTCGCGATAGCCGTAGCCGCTCTGGAGTCAACCTCCTCCAACAAAGTGTAGAAGCTCTACCCTGTCTCCGTCTTTCGGGGAAAAACTCCCCCACCTCTCCTTTTTCACCACATCCATATTTACGGCGGCAGCCATAACCTTTTCGGCGATTCCCAGCTTCTCCATTATCTGCTGAAGAGTCGCTCCCTCCCTGAACTCTTTAACCTCACCGTTTACCGTGACTCTCATCTCTCTTTCCTCCCTTTTTCAGTTCATCTACATACTTTCCGCACTCCCCGTGCGTAAACGGCTTAAGATGCTCCGCCATCGCGAAATTCCCTTTGGCGTAAGCCAGTTCACAGGCATTGACCCCGTTGAGATTCAAAATGTCGGGGTCAGCCCCGTTTCTCAGCAGAAAATCGGCTATCGTAAAGTCGTTGCTGTACGCAGCCTGCTGAAGCGGAGTTATACCTGCACCGTTTTGCAGATTTACATCTGCATCATGCAATATAAGCGAGTGTACTATCTTTAATCTATGCTGAGAGACCGCATAGTGCAGCGGTGTGTATCCGTTGTTATCCTGAATATCCACATCCGCACCGTGATCCAGCAGATACTCCACCATCTTCAGATTTCTGGTCTTAACCGCAATATGAAGCGGCGAAATACCCGCTTTAGACTGCGCGTCTATATCGCTGCCGCCTTTCGATACGATACTCTCTACCCTCTTCATATCTCCCGCATAGGCCGCTTCGTGCAACGGCTTCCATCCGTTCGAGGAGTCTGCGAATAGGTAAACAGATAAAAATAGTGCAATAATAATTATTCTCTTCATACCTATATTCTAACCGATATTCTTATGGAATTCAACAAGTTTGAAACGCTCTCCCATAATCGTAGGATCGATTAAGGTTTTGATCTTGTTTACCTCCCTGATGTAGAGCGTACGGTTGCCGAGTTTAGCAAGCTGCTCTATCAGCTCCGGCAGACCGTACTCGGTGAGTGCGCGCAACTGGGTTTTATATGCGTGCAGGTTAAAACCTGCCTCCTTGAAAGCGTCTATCAGGTGTGAGAAGTTGACATCGTAGGTTATGTCGCTCCTACCGAAAAGAGATTTGAGCTCCACCCCATCCTCGAAAAGGGGAAAGACTTCATGACCCTTGTATATCCGTATGGAGAAGTCGTTCCTAACCTCTTTGTCACCATAGTCGAAAGAGACGAAAACGATCCGCTCAGCCGCATCGAAAAGCGAAGCGGCAAACGCCTCGTAGCCGCGTGCCACCTCCCCTTTCGTCTGGCCGTACCTGTCGGCAATATCCAACACCTGCTCATCATCCCCATCGAACTCTACGCTATCTAGCTCTTCCCCTACTTCCACCAGCGCGGTTTTCTCTTTGTAGACCAGATCGCACGGAAACGAGTCGAATATCTCGTTTGCAACGAAAAAAACCTCTTTCCCGCCCATCTGCCGCGGATCTGTATAGTGTATAAGCTCTATCTCCGCACCGAAGCGCTCTTTGAAATACTCTCTTTGAACCCTCTGAAGTCCCGGCTGCCTCTCGACAATCGCAAAGCTCAGCGTCTCCAGCAGCTCAGGAGCCTCCTGGGCTATCCACTCTATCATATCTCCCAGCAAATACCCCTGGTGTGCCCCTATTTCCACTACCGTAGATGCCGGAGAGAGCCTATTCTCTTTCACAAGAGAGACAAAGTAATGGGCTATGGTCGCTCCGAAAAAACGGCTGGTGCTTACAGCCGTATAGAAGTCACCCTCTTTCCCTATCGTCTTGAACGAAGCGTAGTAGCCGTCCGGCCCGTAGAGCCACTCGTTCATATATTCGCTAAACGGAACTCTCATACATCTTCTCGTAAAGATCTAGAAGTATCAACTGCTTCTCTATTTCGTAAATTTTCCTGTCAAGCACCCTTATCTCTCTTGAATTCTCCATAGTCTGCAGATCGAATATCGTCATCTCCCCGGCCTTCACCTTCTCTTCTGTTCTTTTGACAAGGCTCTCATAGAGAGCCTCATCCTCTTTGGCGAGCTCAACCTTCTTCTCAACTATATTCAGACGCTTCAAAACCTCTCCATAGAGGTTTGAGGCCTCGATCTTCTTGTCGTCATGATCTATCTTCGCACGGAGATAATCTGCCCTGGCAGACTCTATCGCATGGTACGATGTGACATCTATAGGAATTGATATCCTGAATCCGTAAACATAATAGGACTTTGTGGCGTTTGGGTAGCTACTCAGATAGATAGAGCCGTTTTTGTAGGGTTTGACCCATGAACCCTGTACGGAGAGAGTAGGCATGTATCTCGTCCAAGTCATAATGTTGAAGTACTCTTTTTGCTCTATCTCTTCGGCACTCAACGCAAGGTCAATATTGTTTTTCAAAAAACTATCTTCGCTGACAAGGCTGAAGTGCGGGAGCTTCACCTTTTGCGGGTCCAGATCGCTCAGGTCGGCGAAGCTTTTTCTGAAGCTTGCAAGACCCTCTTCTAAAGAGAAGAGGGCCATCGTATCCCGGTTCTTCTGCAAAATGGCCTGATCAAGGAAACTTCCGTCGAGATCTCCGCTGAGATACTGCTCCTTCTTTCTCTCTATGTCTATACGGTCGTTCTCTATAAGAAGCTTCTGCTTTTTAATCTGCAGCTGGCTCTTTTTTATATTGAAAAGAGAGCTCAGGGCAAGCTTCACCATAGCTCTTTTCTGCGCCTCTATGCCGATATCGCCCACTATACGAGAAGCTTTGGCATACTTTACGGCATACCAGATGCCGCCGCTTTTGAATATGGGCTGATCGACCCTGACAGAGAGTGAACGGTTTATCTGGGTGCGGTCGAACTGGTTCGATTTCGAGTAGTCGTATCCGACCGTAATCGGATTTATCCAGCTATACTCAAGCTTTCCGCTCTCGGCACTGTTTTTCTCATGCTGAAGCGCAAAAGAGCTCTCCTTCAGGGTAGAGAGGAGAGATTCTGGTTTCGTTCCGGCATGAAGAGAAGCGGCAAGGAGTACACTACAGATGAGTGAGCGCACGTTCGAAACGTTCGAAACCAAGCTCCATCTCCTCTTTCGTAATTGTCAGGACCGGCAGGAAACGTACAGTGTTCTTCCCGGCTTTGAGTACTACGACACCCTCTTCGAAGGCAGCTTTTATCACTTCCGAGGCGTCACGCCCATCTTTGACGCGAAGCCCCCGCATGAAGCCGACTCCCACCTCCTTCTCGAAGAGCTCATGGTGGCCGGAGCAGACACTTTTTAGACGCTCTTCAAAAAGGAGCAGCATATGGTCGAGTACACCGCTCTCTTTGTGCTCTTCTAGTATATCAAGCACCTCCAGAGCCGCCCTTGTAGAGAGGAGGTTCCCGCCGAACGTGCTGCCGTGCTCACCGGTTTTGAGTATCTCCTTGTGGGTAGTCATCACGGCACCTATCGGCACTCCTCCGCCAAGCCCCTTGGCCAGGGTTATAATATCGGGTGTTATCTCGTAGAGGTTGCTTGCCAATACCTCTCCGGTACGGTAGATGCCTGTCTGAACCTCATCCACTATCAGCAGAATATCCCTCTTTTTCAGCTCCGCGGCCAGTCTCTGAACCTCTTCACGGTCCATAGGCTGAACACCGCCCTCCCCCTGTACCAGCTCTATCATCACGGCTACCGTATGGTCGTCCAGCAGTTCATATACATGGTTTATATCTCTCGCATAGACGAATCCGTCGGGAAAAGGGCCGAAATAGTTGTGCATCGACTCCTGCCCGGTAGCTTTTAGTGCGGTAATGGTGCGTCCGTGGAAAGAGTGTTCGAGCGTTACGATTTTGTACCGTTTCACCTCTCCCTCAACTTCACCGTACTTTCTCGCCATCTTTATCGCACCCTCGTTCGCCTCCGCCCCGCTGTTTGCGAAAAAGGTCCTGACATCGTAGCCGCTGAGCTCTGCCAGCCGCTTCGCCAGAAGAGCCTGCGGCTCGATGAGATAGAGGTTTGAAACATGTATCAGTCTGGAAGCCTGGTCGCAGATAGCCTTTGAGAGCCTCGGGTTTGCGTGACCTACGCTGCAGACCGCTATACCGCTTCCGAAATCTACATAATCTTTTCCGTTTTCGTCGTAAAGGATCGAATTCTCCCCCCTGACGAAATTTACATAGTTTCTGGCATATGTCTGGAGTACATAGCTCTTGTCGATCTCTTCAATTCCCATCTATATCCTTTCAACTTTCACTTTTACCTCCTGGTAGCAGGCACTCTTGCCCATCAGGCTTCTCATCGGCGGAGTCAGGTAGTTCACTCCCGGAGTGCCTGCATAGATCAGTACGCAGTCTTTACGCAGATCTTCGCTCACCTTTACCGGAAGCTCGACCTCCCCGTACTCGGAAGAGACCCTGACTCTATCACTCTCCGCAAAGCCGTGGCAGGGGTGGAGCATAACGAAATTCTCACGCCGGAACTGGCTGTTGAGCGAGTGTGGGCTTTTGGGTGTAAGGAGCCAGAAACCCTCCTCCTCTTCATCGAAATCATCCTCGAACTCCTCGAGAAACTCGTAGTTGCCGCTATCTGTTTCGAACTCTTCTGCGTAGGGAAGCTCTTTGTATGCGGGAGATTTCAGAATCTCCCCCTCTTTTATACACTGGTCGAGCATATATTCGATGTAGTAGCGCTCCTCCCTGAGCCCTTCGAGGCCCAGTTTGTCGAACATGTACCTGGCAAACTCATACTCACTTATTCCGTACTCCGCCTCTTTGATCTTCGGCATGGGCTGTACATACTGATGGCCGTAGCTGAGGCGGAGATCCTCTTTTTCGAGGAAATCTTTGGCCGGTATGACAATCTTCGCCTTTCGGCTGGTTTCATTCTCATATAGACCGAAGTAGATGAGATTTTCGACCTTCCCGATCTCCTCTTCGACCTTTGAGAGGCCCGGCATCTGCGCCAGCGGGTTGGCTCCCTGCACCAGTACCGTCTTGAAGCGCCCGAAAGGGGCTACAGGCTTGGCACACCTCTTTTTCGAAAAGTTGAACGGTATGCGAAAGCCCGCCGTGGAGTCGGAAAGAAAACTCACCCCGCATCCCGGTTTTCCGAAAAAGCCGAGTACGGCCGCAAGCCCGTCGATCGCCTGCAGTACCTGGTCACCTATGGAGTACTTCTGAACCCCGGTGCCTACGAGGAAGACCGTCTTCTTGTTCTGCATCTGATATAGAAGATCGCCCAGGTCGTCAAGCTCGATATCGCATTTGGCGAGCGAAACCTTTATCCGGAAGGTTCTGAGAAAGTCGTAGTACCAGTCGGCATCTTCGCATCTCTCTTCCATGAACGCTTTGTCTTCCATATCCTCCATGAACATGAAGCGCGCCAGCAGAACGGCCAGATAGAAGTCGCTTCTCGGCCGAATCTGAAGGTATAGATCCGCCTCCTTCGCTATCTTGGTCCTTACCGGGTCTATGACGATGAGTCTCTTACCTTTGAGCAGACGTCTCATATGGGGATTGGTGACAGATATGTTTCTCCCCCAGACGACGATCGCTTCGGCCTGCTCTATCGACTCAGGCGGAAGGGCCAGCGAGAGACCGCGGCCCGCCTCGATACCGGCCTGCCCGGAACCGTCGCAGAGCGACCCTTCTGTGGTCCATCCGCCGTATGCGGCTGTGAAGTGCTCCGTTACCGACTGCATGAAGCCTACGTTTCCGCTTCCCCTGTAGAGCAGAAAGTCCTCTCCCGCCTCTCTGATAGCCTCGGCAGCGGCTTCCAGGGCTTCTTCCATTGAGACCTCTTTGCCGTCGATTCGCGGTTTGCGGATACGCTCGGCCTCCTTGTAGTGCCTGTTGAGATGGGCACACAGAGCTCCCTGAGTGAAAGGGTGGCTCTCCAGCCCGGTCATCTTCAAAGTTTCCGGGTCGACCACCACGGCACATGCGTCGTAGCAGTCAAGCGGACATGCTGTCACTCTCATTTTATCTCCACCTTTACAAGTTTGGAAAAGAGCCCTTCTGGCTTATTCACTATAATCTCCGCCCTGTAGGAGGATATATGTACAGTGTCAGCCACCTTCAGTACTTTGGAAAACTTCAGATTCGTCTCTTTACCGTTTAGATATATCTTCTTCGAATCGATATTTTCCACTTCATCCGCATCGAGAAAGAGGGAGAGCCTTCCCCTGCTTGTATCCATAGCCGTCAGAAGAACCACCCCGGGATTTACATAGTCGTCGGCTCGTACAGCCACCTTATATATGTAAAGCCCTTCGGCAGCGACAGACTTCTTCTTTATGATGTCCTCCAACTGGGCGATCCTGAACCGGGTATCGGCTATCTGCTGTCTTAGAGAGGCCAGCTTCTCTTTCAGGCTCAGAAGCTGGTTCTTCGATGTCGCCATTGCGGCAAAAATCCTATCCTTCTCCGTTTTCGATTTTGTCTTCAGATCTTTTATCCGCTCATAGTAGTCTCTGTCGCGGCTATATACCCTCTCCTGGTTCTCTACCATATCCTTTGTAAGCTCCAGCGTCTCTTCCAGAACATCCAGCGTAATCTTAAGAGCTTCTCTCTGCTCCCTGTCCACGGCATCGTCGATCTTTACAACTGGAGACGGGCCGCCGACGCTCCCCTCCAGCGAATCGTCAGCAAAAAGAACCTTCCCGCTCACCGCCGATTTTATCTGATAGGTCTCTACAGGCTCAAGTTTTGCATAGTGAATCTGGGCATATAGTGCCAAAGGCATAACGAACAAACCCAAGAACAGACTTTTCATCTCTCTCCTACCCGCTATAAAATACGCCTATTGTACAACTACTCTCTTAAGATTGTGCTTTGAATAGGGAGTATATACCGTGCTTACAAAGAAGTATATGTACAAATCCTGAAACACATATCCGATGTAGGATTGCGCTAGGCCACCGAACTGATCAAAATCTCATGATCAATACCATATATATGATCCGGTGCTCTCGGACGGGAAGCTTGAATTGATAACCAACCATACACAAAATATGCATGCCAAACTGGATTAGCCCTGCACGAAGCTGCAAATATATAAAAACCATGATGCTTTCGGCATGCTTTCGGGCAAACCGGATTTTTTAACAACACTTTTCAGCTATAAGCCATGGATTGGCAAATTTTACGTAAGGAGAGTTGATTATGTAGAAAAAGGGTCGAAACGGCATATAAGTAGCCGTTTCGGAAAAGTACTGTTATTTGAGAATGATTCTCGCGTTTACAGGTTGTACCGGACGGTTGTTGTCATGATGCATTACCTCTGCAAACTTCTTAACCTGATCTTTGCTTACCGTAACGGGCTCTTTCATAACGAACCATCGGACACCCTCTGAGCACGGAGGAGTGGTAAGAGATCCGTTGAAACGGTAGTACTCTTTGTTTGCAGGTAGAAGATTTTTAACCTCTTCAGCCGATAGAGTGATCTTTTCCACATCTTTTGCGTGCTCCGGCATTCTCTCCCAGACACTCTTTAGAACCGGGTTCTCTTTTCCATATTCGAACATTACGCCGATAACAGCGAGGTTTCCGTTCTCGTCGGCATGAACGAAGTGGGCTTCCAACGGGAAGTATCGTCCGTCGATAGTATTTTCACTAGGTGTATGGAAGTGGAACTGTTTAAGTTCGAACTTGATTCCGTCGACAGTTATAGAGCTTCCCGGAACTATATTCACCTGTACGGTATGGCCGTTATTGACCTCATTGACGGAAGCTGATTTGTAGTCTATTGCAATTTCCGGAAGATCTGTTTCGAAAGCGTCGGCAGTTTTTATATCTATAGGAGACTGGTTCTTTCCGAGTTTACACATGATATACTTGTCTGAGAGATCCCCCCAGTGCTCCGGTCCTGTATGACCGGTGTACCCCCACTCGACACCGTGTCCTCCTGCCATCAATACAGAAGCTGTCGCAGCACCCAAAAACAATGAAGTGATTTTTTTCATTGTTACCCCTTTCATACATTTAGTTTCGGTAGTTAGATTCTAAAAAAGAGGGCCTTAATAACATATAAATAAATTAAATAGATGCTTAAGATTGCTCGATGTGGTAAAAAAGTAACACTTTTTTTCCAAGAGGAGGAGTGGTAGAGAAAAAAAATTTGACTTTATTTTAAATACAATGTATTAATTTGATAAATGTATACTTTTGATAAAAAATCTTCCGGTAACATTGTTTGTAAAATATTTCGGGCTTAAGAGTTGAGAAAGGCACGGCTGTAAGCCGGGTTATGTCTAGGATGCTTATTTATCTAGCCGCCACGTTGCCGTGACGTTCAAGCGAAGGGTTAATATTGTGAAGCTTTTACCATACCCTTCTTGCTGCGGGTTGGGTTTACATAGCCGCCATGATTACTCAAGGCGCTGGTGGGCTCTTACCCCGCCGTTTCACCCTTACCCGCCCATATTTCCATGATTGGACTTTTTCCTGATCTACTCAAGAGTCAAGAGAAGTCAAGGTCGAAATATGGGCGGGCGGTCTGCTTTCTGTTGCACTGTCCCTCACCTTACGGTGGCCGTCCGTTAGACGGAACCCTGCTTCACAGCAGCCCGGACTTTCCTCATGGAAAACTCCACGCAAGCATCCGCCGTACCTTTGACGTATTATATCATAGTTTCAGGAAATTTTCAGGGAATTCATTTTTGGGGTTTATCAGGTATAAGTCGGTGCAGGAGAGGAACCCTGCACCGGAAAAGCTGAAAAATCAGCTCTCTTTTTTCATCTTTTCAAGCGCCTCCAGGGCATATTTTTTTCCGAGTTCATACGCCTTGAGGTTCGCTTCATGCACTTTTTTGGGAACTTTGCTGAGCATAGTCTCTATAAGTACATCTTCCGGGATCGCATTGGTGAAGGTGTTTGCAATCGCAAGCGCCACGACACTCTGTGTAATAACGTTGCCCACCTCCTCTTTTGCGATGGTTATAATCGGAATCTCTACGATCTTCCACTTTTTTCTATCCTCTTCGGTAGGATAGACGAGGTTCGGATCTATAACGATAATACCCCCTTCGGCAACCCCGTTTTTAAAGAGCTGGTAGCTTTTGTCGGCGACGGAGAGCATGAAGTTGATCTGACCGTCGATTGCATACGGATAGTAGATCTCCTTGTCGTCAAGCTGGATATCGACAACGGTAGGGCCTCCCCGTACCTGGGAGGTGTATGTAGCAGTCTTTACACCGTAACCTCCCATCTTTATCTTGGCGGCGGCGAATATTTCACCGGCGAGCAGGACTCCCTGTCCGCCGACACCGGTAAAGCGCATTACAATTTTGCTCATATCAACTCCTTAAATCGTTTTCTTGAAGTCTTCTTGCGTAAACCTGCTGCGCTTACCCTGATAGACCTCTCTAAGCTGCTGATACATATCGCAGTACTCTTCCGCTTCTGTATCCTGCTTCAATATTCCTGTGGGAAGTAGGTTGACTCTCTCCTCTTCACTCATTGCATCGTACTTCTTCTTCGAAACTGTAATCTCATCTATCCAGTCGAGATTTTCGATAGCCGAAGCCATCTTGTTTTTACGACCAAGGTTGATGTGGCAGTTGGAAAGAATATCCAGATATGCGAACCCTTTGTGCTGAAGCGCAGCGACAAATATCTTTTCAAGCTTCTTCGGCTCTGTAACCTTTTCCCTCGCGACAAAAGAGGCACCGGCCGCTTCGGCAAGTTTACAACCGTCGAATGTCGGGTCTATGTTACCCTGTTTCATCGTAACGGACCACATTCCACGCGGAGTCGTCGGTGACGTCTGGGAGTTGGTAAGACCGTAGATGAAGTTGTTGATAACGATCATAGTGATATCGATATTTCTTCGGCATCCGTGAATCGTGTGGTTACCGCCTATAGCCAGCGCGTCTCCGTCTCCCGCCACACAGATCACATGCTTGTCGGGATTTGCGAGTTTGATTCCTGTAGCGTATGCTACGGTTCTTCCGTGTGTCGTATGAACAGTGTTGAAGTCGACATAGGAGCTGAATCGGCCCGAACATCCGATGCCTGATACTACACAGACATCATCTTTTTTAATTCCCAATTTGTCGATAGCTCTGATGAAAGCTTTGAGAATAACTCCGTCTCCACATCCCCAGCACCAGAGTGTGGGCATCTTTTGCATACGCAGATAGCTGTCATAATTAAAAGCCATATTAAAACTCCTTTACTTTGTCAATAATATCCTGAGGCGAAAACGGTCGTCCGTTGACCTTTATCAGTTTTTCAATATCGTGTCTGCCCGTGGCACGCTGAATCTCTTCAAGATATTGACCCATGTTCAACTCTACACTCAGTATCTTGTCAAACTTCTGTCCAAGCTCATACATTCGCTTCTCCGGGCTCGGCCAGAGAGTGATCGGGCGGAAAAGTCCCGCTTTGATTCCCTCTTCTCGAAGTCTGTTTATAGCCTCTTTTGCCGCCAGGGAGACGGAGCCGTAGGCAATGATTAGAATGTCTGCGTCATCCAGCATATACTCTTCGTTGCATTCGAGTTCATCGAGGTGTTCGTCAACCTTTCTGAAGAGGCGGTCGATCAACTTGCGGCAAGTCTCGATCTCCTCGGTGGGGAAGCCCATCGCATCGTGATGGAGTCCGGTGAAGTGGTAGCGATACCCTTTGAACATCGGGTTCAGAACCGCAGGCTCGTCCTGCGCCACACCGTAAGGTCTGTACTCTTCCGGCGGGCCGTCGAACGTTTTTCGCGGCTTGATACCCGCTTTGACCTCTTCAAGATCCGGTAGGATCGCTTTACCGTGCATATGACCGATAGTCTCATCGAGCAGAACGATGACGGGCTGCATGAAACGGTCGGCTATATTGAATGCACGTACAGTCTCGGTGTAGCACTCTTCAAGATTTCCGGCGCAGAGGGTGATGGATTTATAGTCACCGTGCGAAGGGTTTTTTGCCTGCGATACGTCACCCTGTGAAACACGGGTGGGAAGACCGGTAGAGGGGCCGCCTCGCATAACGTCTACGACGACGAGAGGCACTTCCGCCATCTGTGCCAATCCCAGGTTTTCCGCTTTCAGCGATATTCCCGGTCCTGATGTAGCAGTCATGGAGCGGACTCCGCTCATCGAAGCGCCGATAGCGGCACAGATACCTGCTATCTCATCTTCCATCTGTATACAGGTGCCTCCCACTTTGGGAAGAAGGTCTGAGATGGTGTGCATCACCTCACTCGAAGGTGTAATCGGATAACCACCGAAAAACATACATCCGGAATCGACCGCAGCGTGTGCAGCCAGATCGTTACCGCTGGATATTACTTCTCTTGCCATTCTAACTCCTTATGCGCTCAGCGTCATATAATTGTTTTTCTTGATTGCTTCCGCCCGCTCTTTTGCGGCATCGGTCAACTTGGCGAATTTGTACTCTTTTCTGTCGGCTACAAAAATAGCGAAGTCGGGACAGCTAAGTTCACAGTCGTTGCAACCTATACACAGTTCCGGCTCTTCCACGGTTATCATGGCCCCGAGTACCGAATGCGGCTCATAACGCATTGCAAGTACTCCTGCCGGGCAGACAGATACGCATATATCACACGCTTTGCAGCGACTCTCATCGGTCCATACCGGTGTATTTTCCGGCGCTTTCATCAGACTCATTGCTTCTCCTTCGTTGGATTGAATTTTCCTACGGCGCAGGATACGAAACTTTTACCTTTCATCACCACACCTTCGATGTTTGAAATTTCATCGTCGATTAGAGGATAACCCAGCTTTCTTAAGGTCGAAATAAAAAGCTCCTCTTCCTTATCACCCTTTATCTCCACTGTTACCTTTCGTGGCATCACACTCAAATCGACTTCCACACTGTTACCGAACTGCTCAGAGAGGGCCTTCTTTATCGAATTGGCACACCCTTCGCAGCGTATATTGGCAACTTCATATGTCTTCAACATCGCCTCTTATTTTCCCATCACCTCTTTGACAGCCCTACCGATGTCGGCGGGTGAGACGACCACTTTGACACCCGCGGCTTCAAGAGCAGCCATCTTTTCTGCGGCAGTACCGCTTCCGCCGGAAATGATGGCTCCCGCATGGCCCATTCTCTTTCCTTTGGGTGCGGTCTGACCGGCGATGAAGGCGACAACCGGCTTGCTGATATGCTCCTTGATGAACTCCGCTGCCTGAATCTCCAGATCACCGCCGATCTCTCCTATCATGACGATCGCTTCAGTCTCCGGATCCGCTTCGAACATTGGAAGAAGCTGTTTGTAGCTGAGACCGATTATAGGATCTCCGCCTATACCGACGGCAGTCGTTATCCCGAGCCCCTCTTTTACGACCTGGTTCGACGCTTCATATGTGAGTGTTCCCGACTTTGAAATGAGTCCTACAGGCCCCTTCTTGAATATGAAGCCCGGCATGATTCCGATTTTACACTCTTCGGCAGTAATTACTCCCGGACAGTTCGGCCCTATCGTGTTCATACCCTTTTTGGCGGCATACGCCTTTGCATACATCATATCTTTTACAGGCGCACCTTCTGTAATTATCACGGCCAGCTCTATTCCCGCATCGGCCGCTTCCATAACCGCATCGGAGACGAATGCCGGGGGAACGAAGATCATGGAGACAGTTGCCCCGGTAGAATCGACGGCCTCTTTTACCGTGTTGAAAACGGGCTGCCCAAGATGCTCCTGCCCACCTTTGCCCGGTGTGACGCCACCGACAATTTTAGTACCGTACTCTATACACTGTGAAGCGTGGAAGGTACCCTCTTTTCCGGTAAATCCCTGGACGATCACTTTCGTATCTTTGTTTACTAGAATACTCATATATTAACTCCTTTTACTTCGCAGCTTCAACGGCTTTTTTCGCACCGTCGGCAAGATCTTCGGCAGCTATGATATTCTTGATTCCGGCACTGCTCAGGATTTCAGCCGCCTCTTTGGCATTCGTACCGTCCAGTCTGACGATGACCGGAACATTGACATCGGTGATTTTGGTCGCTTCCAAGATTCCGTTTGCCACCCGGTCGCACCGGACTATGCCGCCGAAAATATTGACGAAAATGGCTTTTACGTTTGGATCTTTCAGGATGATTTCGAAGCCCTTCGCAACGGTCTCCGGATTCGCTCCGCCGCCCACATCGAGGAAGTTGGCCGGCTCGCCTCCTTCATGCTTTATGATATCCATCGTAGCCATCGCCAGTCCGGCACCGTTTACCATACATCCGACATTTCCGTCGAGTTTGATGTAGCTCAGTCCGTGCTCTTTCGCTTCTATCTCGGTAGGCTCCTCCTCATTGAGGTCTCTCATCTCAAGAATGTCTGGATGCCGCCCCAGGGCGTTGTCGTCGAAGCCCATCTTGGCATCGAGCGCGAGGAATTTTCCGTCGCCGGTTTTGATGAGGGGGTTGATCTCGATCATCTCCGCATCTTTGTCCATATAGACTTCATAGAGAGCTTTCGCGAATTTTATGAAAGGTCCTATCTCCTCTTTGGCAAGTCCGAGTCCGAACGCCAGCTTCCGTCCGTGGAATCCCTGGAAGCCGATAGCTGGATCGATATTTACCTTTACAATCTTCTCCGGTGTCTCTTCGGCCACCTTCTCTATCTCCATACCCCCTTCGGTAGAGGCCATCATAACGGGCATCTCGGCGGCACGGTCGAGCAGCATACCCAGATAGTACTCCTTCGCTATGTCGGCACCCTCTTCGATATAGACTTTGTGAACGACTTTACCCTCCGGTCCGGTCTGGTGTGTAACAAGTGTCATTCCCAGAATCTGATCGGCAAGCTCTCTCACCTCATCGAGTGATTTGGCGAGCTTGACACCGCCGCCGAGTCCGCGTCCGCCTGCATGAATCTGCGCTTTGACGACCCAGAGCTTCCCGCCTAGATTGCGTGCGGCTTCGACAGCTTCGTCGGGACTGAACGCAACCTGTCCGTTCGGAACGGGTACGTTGTAGTGACGAAAAATCTCTTTCGCTTGATACTCATGTATATTCATGATTCCATCCTTTTCTTTGAATTTCAGTCTTTAACTTCGTACTGCTTGCGGCCCTCTTCGTAAAGATCGTTGCCGTATGCGTCGTTTATCACCGTAACGGGGAAGTTTTCGACACGAAGCATCCTTATCGCTTCCGGTCCCAGCTCTTCGTAGGCGATAACTTTCGCCTCTTTTATCAGCTTGCCCAGCAGAGCGCCCGCGCCGCCGGTCGCACCGAAGTAGACGGCTTTGTATTTTTTGCAGGCATCTTTGACATCCTGGTTCCTCTTTCCCTTGCCTATCATCCCTTTCAGGCCGTGTTTGATCAGTGTGGGGGAGTAGCTGTCCATACGGTAGCTGGTCGTCGGGCCCGCACTTCCGATAGGCTCACCGGGCTTCGGCGGGGTGGGTCCGACAAAATATATGACTGCACCGTCAAGCTGGAAAGGGAGCTCCTCTTTGTTCTCTATAAGGTCTACAAGACGCTTGTGGGCGGCGTCGCGGGCTGTAAAGATGATGCCGGACAGGTAGACTATATCTCCCGCTTTCAGATTCTCGACATCTTCGTCGCTTAGCGGCGTAGTTAAGTAGTGTACTTGGCTCATTCTCTATCCTTATAGCGTTATATGGCTGTGTCTGCTGCTGTGACACTGGACATTTACACTGACAGGCAGACTCGCTATATGGCAGGGATTCTTCTCTACATGAACCGCCAAAACAGTCTCGGTTCCACCCATTCCCATCGCACCGATTCCGAGTTTGTTCAACTCAAAGAGAAGCTCCTTTTCGAACTCCGCCACATCGGGGTCGCTGTTCGGTTTTCCGGCCTCTCTGAATAGTGCGTGTTTGCTGGAAATCGCTGCCTTTTCAAATGTACCGCCTATTCCCACTCCTACAATTATCGGGGGGCAGGGGTTGGGCCCGGCTTCGGAGATAACCTCCTTGACGAAATCGATAACGCCCTGGCGCCCCTGAGCGGGTGCCAGAACACGCGCCCTGCTCACATTTTCACTACCGCCGCCCTTTGCGGCATACTCAATCTCGATAGAATCACCTTCAACCAGATCGATATGTATCACCGCCGGAAGGTTGTAACCTATCTTCTCTTTCAGATTCTCTCTTGTAAAGCAGTCGCATGTCGATGCACGAAGATACCCTTCTATATACCCCTGTTCTGTACCCTCGTTTATGGCATCTTTGAGCAGACCGCCGGTTATCTTTACATCCTGCCCCACCTTTACGAAGTAGACTGCCAGGCCGGTATCCTGACACAACGGTCGTTTCTCTTCACGGGCGATATCCGCATTCTCCAGAAGCTGCTCCAAAACTTTTTTCGCAACGGGGCTCTTCTCTTTTTCATGGGCCTCCCTGAGCTTTTTGAGGGCATCTTCCGGCAGATTGGTAGCGGTATGGATAACCATGTTTTTTACCGCTTTGACTATATCTTCATACTTTATCTCTCTCATCAGCTCTCTCCGAAGAAGTTGTGGGAGTCGAGAGCATCTATCAGCGATTTGACCGATTCTACCGATTTTCTGAACATTTTACGCTCACAGGCGTTGAGAGATACGTTTATGATATCTTCTGCTCCGTTGGCTCCGATACTTACCGGGACACCGCTGACCACATCGCTGTAGCCGTACTCACCGTCCAGGTAGACTGCGCACGGATATATCTGCTTGGTATCTTTCAAAATCGCCTCTACCATGATGGTAGTAGCTTTGGCAGGGGCGTAGTATGCGGAGCCGGTCTTGAGATAACCTACGATCTCCGCACCGCCGTGCTTGGTTCTCTCTACGATCTCGTCGATCTCTTCGTCCGTCAGCAGATCGTTGAGCGGTACGCCGGCGACCGTAGAGTAGCGCGGAAGGGGAACCATATCGTCTCCGTGGCCGCCCATGACGGAGGCTCTTATCTGTCCCGCTCCGTATCCGAGTTTCTCCTGAATGAAGTAGGCCATACGTGAACTGTCGAGTATGCCGGCCATCCCCAAAATCCGATTTCTTTCGAAGCCGCTCTCTTTGAGAGCTACATAGGTCATGGCATCTAGCGGATTCGATACCATGATGATGATGGCGTTCGGCGAGAAAGTCTTTATATCTCTCACCACCTCTCTGGTGATCTCCGCATTTTTCAGAAGCAGGTCGTCGCGGCTCATGCCCGGAAGTCTCGGGCTTCCTGCAGTCACTACGACTACATCGCAATCACTCAACTGGCTCGGCTCTTCAGCAACCGAAACAATCGTATGGCTTCTGGCGGCAGCTGCCGCCTGGCTCATATCGAGAGCTTTCCCTTTCGCTATATCTATCTTGTTGTCACGAAGAATTATTTCGTGGCATACACCGTTCATGGCAAGAATAAATGCCGCTGTGGAGCCGACGTTTCCGGCTCCTACTATTCCGACACGTTTTCCTTTTCCCATTGGCAATCCTTTTCGTTGAATTTTTCAGCCTGCCGTTTCGGGAGACTTTAGAGGTGCCCTTTGTATTTCCTGTAAAAAGAAGGGACGCTGAAGATAAACGAATAAAACTTCTTCTCAAAGCTTTATCCACCTATCTTTTCCTACCCCGCCCGGAGGCGGGGTGAAGAGACGATTTATGCGATCGAATCGATGATTTTGTTCAAAGTTTCACTAGGGCGCATCGCTTTTTCTGCTTTTATGTCATCCGGCTTGAAGTAACCACCTACATCCTTGGGACTTCCTTCGGCGGCAAGAAGCTCGGAGATTATCTTCTCCTCGTTTTTGATGAGCTCTTCCGCTACCGGTGTAAATGTCTTGCTGAGATCTTCGTCGACTGTCTGTGTGCTCAGCGCTTCGGCCCAGTAACGTGCCAGCCAGTAGTGGGAGGCTTTGTTGTCAGGCTCTCCGCACTTTCTGCCGGGGGCTTTGTCATTGTCGAGATACCCTTCGTTCGCTTTGTCGAGAGTATCCGCCATGACACCTATCTTTTCATTTTCAGACTTCATGTACTCCATGCGGAGGGATTCGGCGAGTGCAAGGAATTCACCGAGGCTGTCCCAGCGGAGGTGACCCTCTTTCAGGAACTGCTCGACATGCTTCGGTGCTGAACCGCCCGCACCGGTTTCGAAGAGTCCGCCGCCGGCGAGAAGAGGTACGATAGAGAGCATTTTTGCAGATGTTCCGAGCTCGAGGATAGGATACATATCGGTCAGGTGGTCACGCAGAACGTTACCGGTTACGGAGATAGTATCTTTGCCCGCACGTACACGCTCGTTGGTGTAGTTTGTAGCTTCCGTTACCGCCATTATGGGCAGATCGAGACCTGTAGTGTCGTGCTCTTTGAGGTACTTCTCTACAAGCTTAATGAGGTTGGCGTCGTGAGCTCTGTTTTTGTCGAGCCAGAATACGGCGGGCACACCCTCGATGCGGGCACGCTCAACCGCCAGGCGCACCCAGTCGCGGATGGCAATATCTTTGGTGCGAACCAGTCGCCAGATATCACCCTTTTCCACATTGTGTTCAATAAGAACGGCACCGTTTTCGTCGACCACCTGCATAACACCGTCCTCTGCCACTTCGAATGTAGTCGGGTGTGAGCCGTACTCTTCCGCTTTTTTCGCCATCAGGCCGACGTTGGATACACGACCCATCGTAGTGACGTCGAACTGTCCGTTCTTCTTGCAGTCTTCCAGCATCGCTTCATGGAACATGGCGTAAGTACTGTCCGGGATAACGGCGAGGGTCTCACGCGCATTGCCGTCCTTGTCCCACTGCTTGCCCCCTTCCCTGATGACAACAGGCATGGAGGCGTCGATGATTACCAGGTTCGATGCATCAAGGTTGGTTACCAGATTGTCGCTGTCACTCATCGCCAGAGCCGGATCGGAGTTGACTATTGCATCCTTTATGGCCGCTTCGATCTCTTCCGCTTTATCCGATTTTTTGAGCTTGTCGTAAAGGTCACCCAGCCCCAGCTTGGGGTTGAAGCCGATCTTCTCAAGTTCATCGGCATATTTGTCGAGTACATCTTTGAAGAAGATTTCAACCGCATGGCCGAACATGATGGGGTCGGAGATCTTCATCATGGTGGCTTTCAGGTGGAGCGACCAGATCAGCCCCTTCTCCTTCGCCTCCTCGATCGTTCTGAGGTAGAAGTCACGAAGCTCTTTGACCGACATGAAAGTGGCATCTATGACCTCATCGGTCTCTACTTCAACCTCTTTCAGGACATTGCCGTTGAGCTGTATCTTGAGTGTCTGGGCTTTGGGTATTATAACCGACTTCTCGTTGCTGTAGAAGTCGCCTTTGCCCTCCATATGAGCCACACGTGCTTTGCAGTCTTCTGCGAATGGTTTGAGTCTGTGGGGATTTTTCTTCGCGTAATTCTTGACCGCATGCGCGGAGCGTCTGTCGGAGTTCCCTTCACGAAGAACGGGGTTTACCGCAGAACCGAGGCATCCAGCATATTTTGCCGCAATCTCTTTCTCCTCGTCTGTCTGCGGATTTTCGGGATAGTCGGGAATATCGTAACCCTGCTCCTGAAGCTCGGCTATACACTCTTTAAGCTGCGTTACGGAAGCCGAAATATTCGGAAGCTTGATGATGTTCGCCTCCGGCTTGAGTACCAGTTCACCGAGTTTCGCAAGCTCATCTTCCTGCTTGCCCATCGCGGCGAGGACCCTTCCGGCCAGTGATATATCGCTGAGACGTACGTTGACGCCCGCCTTTCCGACGAACTTCTCTACTATCGGAAGCAGTGAATAGGTTGCCAGTGCCGGCGCCTCATCGATTTTGGTCCAAACTATGGTTGGAGTTGATGCCATAACTCTCTCTCCTTATGTGATTTGTAGAT
The DNA here is from genome assembly GCA_003945285.1 of Hydrogenimonas sp. Classification (NCBI taxonomy): domain Bacteria; kingdom Pseudomonadati; phylum Campylobacterota; class Epsilonproteobacteria; order Campylobacterales; family Hydrogenimonadaceae; genus Hydrogenimonas; species Hydrogenimonas sp. The sequence goes on along the minus strand of AP019005.1, from coordinate 821,784 downwards.
TCTATAGTAGCAAGCTATCTTTTAGTTCGTTATAAATAGACTAATAATAGAGCGCCATATCCGCCTACTGTTTCATTTATTCACACTTTTCAGAGCCCTCAAATGCGATTTGTAACTCTTTGTAAAGATATGCTTCCCGTTTTTTCCTTTGACAAAATAGAGAAAATCTGTTTTAGCGGGCTTTATAGCTGCTTTGAGTGCGTCGAGCGATACGCTTCCAACCGGATATGGAGGCAACCCCGCATACCTGTATGTATTGAAGCGCGACCTATCCGACAGAATACGGCTTCTGGTCACCTTCTGATGGGAGTAGAGACCGTAGTTGAGCGCTCCGTCCATCTGGAGCGGCATCCTTCTCTTCAGCCTGTTGTATATTACAGAGGAGACTATCGGCATCTCTTTGATATCCGCCGCCTCTTTCTGGATAATGGAGGCTATCGTTACATATCGAAACCACTTTTTGGGGTTATATAAACCGAAAAACTTCTTTGCCAGCTCTTCATGGCGGGCCAGCGATTTTTTCACCAGATAGTAGACCAGATGTTCTTCGCTTATCCCCATAGGCATATAATAGGTATCGGGAAATATCACCCCGTCAGGGTATGGAGCATATTTCTCATAAGCCTTCTCAAGCTCACTCTTGTCAAGATGGAGCTCTTTTGAGATATCCTCGAAAAATATCGCCTTCGTCTCTCCCGGTATAAGTGTCACTTCCGTCATGGCGGCCTTTGCGTGTGTCAGCCGGTAAAAGAGATCCCCTTTCGAAAGTTTTGTGCTCCCTATATCGATCCACCCTTTCTGCGGATACCCGAAAAACCTTATCAGATATCTGTCGATGTAGTTTACATCCACCCCGCTTCTATTCAAATATGATATAATCGACGCCACCGAACCGGCGGGAAGATACAACACCCTACTGCTCCCGACCGGCTGAACGAGATAATAGCAGAGCGACAATATGATCATTACTACGGCAAAACTACTCCACTCTACGATAGTCAAAATTTTTCTCGCACTTTTGCTGATTCTCATCACTCTCTTCTTTTTTCTTCTTTCAGGTGTAACGATACCGAAAATCACCCTTCCCGGCCTGGAAATCAATCAATTCTACATAAAACTCGATAAAAAGCTTATCATCTCCGCCGATAGAGTCACCGTAAAGAAGCGTAACAAACCTGCAAGGACTCTTAAAGAGCTCGACAGGGTTGCTACTCTGGTCGAGTATCTGCCGAACTACTTCAACAGGGTTGCGATAAAAAACCTTGTCATAGGAAAGCGGACTTTCCATCTTCTCTACGATAAAGATATTTTCCACTTCGATTCCGACAGATTCCAGATTGCTTCGAAAATCACTTTCGACCCGGACTCGAAACAGCTGAAGACCGAGATAGAGAGGCTGCTCATCAAAGAGCCGGAGGTTCGACTGACGGGCAGCATAATATATGACCTTCACAAAAGAGCATGGAGCGGCAGAGGGGAGTATGAGGCATTCGGTATTCGCGGCGGATTCAAAATAAGCCACGTGAACGACTACTTCTCTTTCGAAGTAGACTCCGAACCCTGCGGCTCCATCAAGGCTCTTGTTGACTATATCGATCCGCCGGAGCAGATAAAAGTGTGGATATATCCGAATATCCCGGCGAAAAAGTACCTTCTTCACTATCTAAAGGGGGGTTTTACCATCAACAAAGAGGGTACGGTCGATTTCGATCCGCGAAAACTGCGCGCCTTCGCAACCGCTTATGACGCAAAAATACACTTTCACAGAAATGTTCCTCCCGTATCCACCCCGAAGATCGATATCACCCTGCAAAACGATACACTCTCATTCAAACTATACAGGCCCGTTTATGAGGGTAAAAGGCTGGACGGAAGCTTCGTGAAGATAAGTAATCTTACAAACAGAAAAGCTGAACTCGACGCCCACATCGTCGTAAAAGACAAAATAGATGAATCTATCAGAACTATCCTGAATGCCTACGGCATAGATCTCCCTTTCGTACAGACCGAAGGCGTGACGGATGCGGTTGTAGATTTCACCGTCAAGCTCGTCGACGGCAAAGTGACAAGATACAAAGGGATATACAGCTCCGGCTTTGCGAAGCTTCTGTTCGATAACGTGATCCCTCTGCCTGTGAAAAATCTGAAGGTGGTGTCCGAGGATTCGAAGATAGTGATCCACCCCTGCAGAATCGTTTTTGATCCCTACCTTGACGCAAATCTGAGCGGCGTAATAGATCTTCATACAAAAAGCGGCAGCTTCTCCACAGTAATAGAGAGGCTCACTTACGAGTATCATGGGTTGCACCTGATAGATGCGAAAAGTCCTCTGAAAACGGAGGTTCTCCTCGATTTCAGGAACAATATAGATTTTTCTCTTCCCGCTCTCGGAGTAGATATAACATATAGACGGGGAGGCGGTCTGGAGGCGAGAGCGAAAGAGCTTAAACTGCTCAAACCGTTCCTGGCAGGCCCTCTCGAGCCGGTTGAAAGCGGCTCCCTAAATATATCTCTGGCCGGTTTGAAGATTGATGCGGATGCGAAGATAGTCTACCCCAACGATATCTTCACCAAAGATTCGAAGAGTATTGATTCGTTCGAGATAAGAGCGGAGAGCGGCGAAAATCAGCTTCACATACGAATCAACGATACCATCTCCGTAATAGCCCAGCATGAGCGGACCTTTTTCAACATAAAAGAGATCGATATAGATGTAGACTCGCTTCTGCGGACTATAGAGTCCTATATCGGCAATGCGAAAAAGAGCGGTTCACAATCGTCAAACGAACCCCACCTCTTCTATATCGAAGGGCACAGAAGCAGGCTTACATATAAAAAGCTCGATCTTCCCTGCGACTTTTACAATGTAAAATTCAGGCCGGATCCTTTGAATATCAAATTCGAAACGAAACATGGAGAAGGTGAGATAAGAGGTATCATCGAAGAGGGTAAATTGAATGTGGCGGGAAAAAATCTGCCGGACAGAGTGATGAGAGGGCTGACAACCCTCGACCAGTTAAAAGGGGGAAGTTTCGATTTTAATGCCGTAGGAGCCGTAGAGGACTTCAACGGGACCATCCTGATGCGCGATACTTTGTGGACCAAGACCGCTTTTTACAACAACCTGCTAGCCACACTCAATACCATTCCAGCAATTTTGACACTTAAAAATCCGGGCTTCAGCAAAAATGGCTTCAAGATAAAACGCGGTGCGCTCGATTACCGGTTCAAAGATGGAAGGATCTTTTTCAAAAAAATAGTCATAGAGGGTTACAGCGCCCAGATTACGGGAAAAGGTACCATAGATTTGAAAAACGGTATGATCGCACTGAAGATGCAGATCCATTTCCTGGAGAGTCTTACAAACATCTTGAACAAGATACCGGTCGCAGGTTACCTGATATTCGGTAAAGATGGAACACTCGCCGTTACCCTTAATGTAAAAGGGGCGCTCCACGATCCCAAGATATCCACCGAAGCGACCAAAGATCTCATAAAGGCGCCTCTGAACATACTAGAAAGAACCTTGACTCTGCCGTTCAAAATCTTCGAATGAGAGAGCTGTCTATTCGTTTCTGAGTACTTTCAGCGGGTCGATCTGAGACGCCTTTTTCGCCGGATATAGAGAGGAGAGGAGCGTAATCAGTAGTGCTCCCGCAATAATGCCGGCAAAATCTTTCCAGTCGAGATCGAGCGGCAGCCTACTCGTACCGTAGACATCTTCGGGCAGAGAAATGATATCGAAGCGGCTCAAAAGTTCCATACCGCCTAGACCCAGAACGGTACCGACGGCAATACCGCCTAGACCTATTATAAGCCCCAGCCTGAAAAAGAGGTGTAGAATCTCCTTTTTGGATGCCCCCAGTGAGAGCAGCAGCGCCACTTCGCTGCGTCTGTTCATAACGGTCATGAGCAGAGAGCTTACGATGTTCAAGGAGGCTATGAGAATGATGAGCATCAAAACGATGAAGAGTGCCCTCTTCTCCATCTGCATAGCTGCGAAAAAGTTTCCGTTCTGCTGCCACCAACCCATTATTCCTACACCGGACGGAAGTTCCGAGCGTATAGTCTCTATATCCCGCATAGGATTTCTAGACTCAATATGAATTCCGTCATATTCGCCCTTCTCCCGTTTCAGAATCTTTTCGAAGGTTCTGAAGGTTGTATAGTAGTAGCTCTCGTCATATGCGTTGAGTCCTGAGCGGAAAAGCCCCTCTACCGTGAATCTCTTCGAAAGAGGCATGAAGCTCAGACCTGCAGGCTCCATGCGGGAGAAGAGAAACATGATCTTCCCGCCCCTGCTTATTCCGAGCTCTCTCGCCAGAGGCTTGCCTACGATTACGCCGTATTTCCCCAAAGGTTCGGTATATGCCTTCGCAAAAACAGGATTTACCTCTCTCTCCCTCTCCGGGTCGACCCCGAAGAGCAGCCCCCCTTTCAGAGTACTCCCCTTTCTTATAAGTACCTGCGTCTGCATATAGGGGCTGAACTTGAGGTCCAGAAACTTGTTCTCAAGCGACTCCAGAAGATCTTCATCGACAGAGCCCCGCACTTTCGGATATATAGTCAAGGGGTAGTTCATAACGAAGAGCCGTTTTTCGAACTCCTTCTCCATTCCGTTCATGATCGCCATAGCGATAATCAAGACCGTTACACCGATTGCGATACCGAGAAAAGCGAGAATGGCGGAGAGGAATATGAAAGGGTGTTCCGGGTCGAAGCGCAGATAGCGCCTGACCATAGTGTTTACGAATCTGGAATTCATGCCTGTTGGGCAGCCAGTACTCCGCGTTTGGGACCGCTCTTCCCGCAGCAGTGCTTATACTTCTTTCCGCTGCCGCAGGGGCAAGGGTCGTTTCTTGCCGGCTTTTTGCCTTGGACGATAGGCTTCAACTCCTCATCCTTGTTTGTGGCTATTTCGGCAGTTGCAGCCTCCATTTGAGCCTTCATTCTCTCAAGGGCAGCCTCCTCTTCGGCCATCTCCTCTTCTGATCTGAAGCGTATCATATAGAGTGTTTTAATGGTTTCGGACTTGATCGACTCGACCAGCTCCGTAAAGAGGTTGTAGCTCTCTTTTTTATACTCTACCAGAGGATCTTTCTGGTTATATCCGCGAAGTCCTATCCCGGTCTTTAGAATATCCATCTGGTAAAGATGCTCTCTCCAGGCGTTATCGAGCACCTGGAGGTAGATTATCCGCTCTATCTCGTTGCGCTGGTGAGGATCTATTGCACCCATCTTTGTCTCATACCGCTCTTTGAGCTGATTGAGAAGAAGTTCATAGAGTGTATGGTAGTCGCGGCCGGCGAGCTCCTCTTCGCTGAACTCCTCTCCCAGCTCTTCCATAAGCTTCAACTTCAGCTTCTCGAGTTCGAAATCCTCTTCCGGGGCACCTTCGAATATCGAGCACTCCATCAGAAGCTTGTGAAGGTACTCCTCTCTTATCTCATCGATCTTCGCACCTATTTCGTACTCCGGATTGAGAAGTTCGTGACGGAAGCGGTAGATTATCTTCCGCTGTTCGTTCGCCACATCGTCATACTCGAGAAGATGCTTTCTGGACTCGAAATGGAGGTTCTCCACCTTTTTCTGGGCCTTCTCCACCGCACGGGTCACCATCTTCGACTCAATATATTCACCCTCTTCGACTCCCATCCTCTCCATGATCGTCTTGATGCGGTCACTACCGAAGATTCTGAGAAGGTGATCTTCCAGGCTGAGATAGAAACGGCTCTCCCCCGGGTCTCCCTGCCGCCCGGAGCGTCCCCGCAGCTGGTTGTCTATACGGCGACTCTCATGGCGCTCTGTACCTATGATGTAGAGCCCGCCGAGAGAGCGGACCTCATCATCTATCTTTATATCGACACCGCGTCCCGCCATGTTGGTAGCGATGGTGACAGCCCCCTTTTTCCCGGCATCTTTGATTATTTCCGCTTCATGCTCGTGGTTCTTTGCATTCAGTACATTATGGGGAATCTTCTCCTTCTTCAAAAGAGCGTGAAGTGCTTCCGATTTCTCTATCGACGCCGTACCTACCAGAATAGGCTGTCCCTTTTTGTTTCTCTCTTTTATATCGCGTATGACAGCATCGAACTTCTCTCTCTCGGTCTTGTATATCAGGTCGGGCTGATCCTTCCTGATAACCGGAACGTTGGTAGGGATGGAGATGACATCTAGATTGTAGATTTCGGCGAACTCGGTCGCTTCCGTCTGGGCCGTACCGGTCATTCCCGCAAGCTTTTCATACATCCTGAAGTAGTTCTGGAACGTTATGTCGGCAAGGGTCTGAGACTCCTCTTTTATCTCCACACCCTCTTTCGCTTCAAGCGCCTGGTGGAGACCTTCGCTGAACCTTCTGCCTTCCGAAAGCCGGCCGGTAAACTCATCGACAATGACGATCTCGCCATCTTTCACCACGTAGTCTACATCTTTTTCGAATAGGTTGTGGGCCTTGAGCGCCTGGTCGAGATGGTGGGAGAGGATGGCATTCTCCATCGAATAGAGGTTGTCCACTCCGAAAAGCTTTTCGGCCTTCTCTATCCCCTTTTCTGTTACTAGTATGACCCTGTTCTTTTCGTCTACGGTGAAATCCTCGTCACGGACCATCTGCCTTGCTACCTTGTCGGCGCGGATATAGTTGTCGAGTTTGCTGCTTGTAGGCCCAGATATTATGAGCGGAGTCCTCGCCTCGTCTATCAGGATGGAGTCCACCTCGTCGACGATCGCGTAGTAGTGCTCCCGCTGCACCATATCGTCGAGTGAGTATTTCATATTGTCACGAAGGTAGTCGAATCCGAACTCGTTGTTGGTTCCGTAGGTGATATCTGCGGCATACTGCTCCTTCCTCCCTGCATCGTCCGGAATATCCGCCGTTATGACCCCGACGCTATAGCCGAGAAACTCGTAGATCTTCCCCATCTCGGTTGCGTCACGTCTGGCGAGGTAGTCGTTGACGGTAACTACGTGCACACCGCGTCCGGTCATGGCGTTGAGAACCACGGGCAGCGTCGCCACTAGCGTTTTACCTTCACCCGTCTTCATCTCCGCGATACGGTTTTCGTGCAGAACCATCCCTCCGATCAGCTGTACATCGAAGTGACGAAGGCCGATGGTCCTTTTCGACGCCTCCCTGGTGATGGCGAAAGAGTCGGCCAGAACCTCATCCAGCGTCGCCTCCCCGCTTCTTACCCGCTCCTTGAGCTGCAAAAAGGCCTCTTTGAGCTCATCGTCGCTCATCTTCTCATACTTCGGCTCCAGTGCGTTGATCTTTGCCACACGTTTGCTGTACTTTTTCAGCTCCCTGTCGTTTGCCGTTCCGACAATCGAGCGAAATATAGTTTTGATCATTTCGGCTATACCTTTTCGTTCATGGTTCACGTATTTTAGTCTGACCTTACGCAAAATCTGCACACATAACGGGATCTTCCCTGCCAGACGCCGTATAAAATCCAAATGTAACGCTGGCGCCTTCACCCCTGGCGGAGAGACACGGTTTCGAGCGATACTTCTACCCTCATATCCAGGGGGTGACAAACTTTGCGTAAGGTCAGTTATAGTTTAAGGGATCGATTTTATCACACTTTTACATAGGTTGCTATAAAATCCCCGCATGAAAATAATAATAGTGACCGCGCTTGCGGCCAAACTTCTGATGGCCTCCCTTCCTGTACCGGACTATTTCAGTGCGGACTTTACACAGGTCGTACAGAACAGAGAGACAAAAAAACAGCTCTACTACAGCGGCAGACTCTTCATGAAGATGCCGTCCGATGCCAAGTGGGACTACTTTATTCCCCTTAAAAAGACAATATGCCTGATAGACCACAAGGCCTGGGTGATCGAACCAGAACTCGAGCAGGCGACTCTCTTCAGACTGAAAAAGAGTATACCGCTGATGGAGATCCTGAAAAATGCGAAAAAGAGGAAAAACGGCGACTACGAAGCAGAGTTTGGCGGTACCAAATATCTGATCGCGACAGATCCGCAAAATAGTGTGAAATCGATAAGTTATCTGGATGAGATGGGTAACAGGGTCACCCTGCGTTTCCAGAATGTAAAGACGGAGCCTTTCGATTCATCGAAGCTGGAGTGCGAAATACCGGACGATTACGACATTATCGACGGGCGCTATTGAGCGGCCTCGCCTAAGGGTAGATGCGAACCAGTGCAGGTGAGCGCTTTTTCAGCCGTCTCAGGGTCTCCCTTTAAGAAGTTTTCGCAGCTTCTGAAGTGTACAGGTATCGATTTTGAGATTGGTGATATAGACAAAATCGACCTCTATACCGTACTTTTTGTCGGCAAGTGATACCACCCTCTTTTTAAACTCCTCTTTCCCCGGTGCCGTAACAAGAGTCTCGGCCCAGAAACTGCCCAGCGCACTCTGGATTACATCCATCAGCGCTATTCTGTTCTCCTCTATATCGCGCCCCTGAAGCACAAGAGAGATTTTGATGTTTACCGGCTCACCGCTCTTTTTGGAGAGAACCGTAGTATCTATATCACCGAAACTGATCTGCCCCGCAAAAAGAGTGAGTGTGAAAAGGAGGGTTATTGCTGTTTTTTTCATATGGCCATTTTAGCAGAAAGTGGAGAGCCGGGCAAAAGCCCGGCGAAAATGTGGATATCAGCCCACCATATAGTCGAGAGTCTCTTTGTCCACCTCGTGGAAGTTCAGATATTTGTAGACATCCTCCTCTTTGCCCGCGATAGCCTGCGGTACGATATCGAGGTACTCCTCTTTGGAAGGTATCCTTCCCAGAAGCGCACATACGGCAGCGAGCTCGGCACTTCCTAGATAGACCTGCGCACCTTTTCCGAGGCGGTTGTCGAAGTTCCTGGTAGATGTGGAGAATACGACCGCATTGTCGTGAACGCGTGCCTGGTTACCCATGCACAGAGAGCATCCGGGAATCTCAGTTCTGGCTCCCGCTGCGCCGTAGACGGCATAGTAACCCTCTTCGATAAGCTCCTTCTCATCCATTTTCGTGGGAGGTACGACCCAGAGGCGTGTCGGGACCTGGCCCTTGCCCCGAAGGACTTCACCCAGTGCACGGAAGACACCTATGTTGGTCATACAGGAGCCTACGAAGACTTCATCAATATTTTTCGGCCTCTTGGGATCGGCAAGAACTTCACTGAGTGTAGCGACGTCGTCAGGATCGTTGGGGCAGGCTACGATAGGTTCGGTTATCTCGTTCAAATCTATCTCGATAACAGCTGCATACTCGGCATTTTCATCAGCCTCCATGAGTTGCGGATTTTCGAGCCACTTTTTCATATTGTCGATTCGGCGTTGAATCGTCCGCTTATCTTCATACCCGTTCTCGATCATCGCCTCCAGGAGTTTGATGTTGGAGTTGATATACTCGATGACCGGCTCTTTGTCGAGCTTGACCGTACATGCCGCGGCACTCCTTTCGGCCGATGCGTCCGAAAGTTCGAAAGCCTGCTCGCACTTCAGGAAGGGGAGCCCTTCTATCTCGAGAACTCGACCGGCGAAGATATTCTTTTTACCCTTCTTCTCGACAGTGAGCAAACCCTCTTTTATAGCCGCATACGGTATTGCGTTGACGAGGTCTCTTAGAGTGATGCCGGGCTGCAGCTCACCTTTGAAGCGTACGAGAACCGACTCCGGCATGTTCAGAGGCATGGTACCTGTTACAGCCGCGAAAGCCACTAGTCCGGACCCGGCGGGGAAACTGATTCCTATGGGGAAGCGGGTATGGCTGTCTCCGCCCGTTCCGACGGTATCGGGCAGTACCATTCGGTTTAGCCAGCTGTGGATGATACCGTCACCCGGCCTGAGAATGACGCCGCCGCGGCTGGTCCAGAACGGAGGTAGTGTATGCTGAAGCTTTACATCCGAAGGCTTCGGATAGGCCGCGGTATGGCAGAATGATTGCAGAACAAGGTCTGCACCGAAGCTGAGAGCCGCAAGCTCCTTTATCTCGTCACGTGTCATGGGGCCGGTAGTGTCCTGGCTTCCGACAGTAGAAACTTCGGGCTCCACGTACATACCGGGGCGCACTCCTTCAAGACCGCACGCTTTACCTACCATCTTCTGTGCGAGAGTGTAACCGACACCCTCTTTCCCCTCCGGCTGCTCGGGGCGGGCAAATATGTTCTCTTCGCCGAGGCCGAGGGCTTCACGCGCTTTCCTGGTCAGGTTTCGCCCGATAATGAGCGGAATACGTCCGCCGGCACGGAACTCGTCCGGAAGAGTGTTCGGTTTGAGTTTGAACTCGCTTACGACCTCTCCATCTTTATATATTTTACCCTCGTATGGTTTGATTGTTATAACGTCACCGGTTTCGAGTCTATCTACAGGAGCCTCTATCGGAAGTGCCCCGGAATCTTCGGCGGTATTGAAGAAGATGGGGGCTATGATACCGCCTATGACGATACCGCCGGTTCTCTTGTTAGGAACGCCCGGAATATCCTCCCCAAGGTGCCACTGAACGGAGTTGATACCAGATTTGCGGCTTGATCCGGTACCTACGACATCACCGACGTAAGCTACTGGATACCCCTTCTCTTTCAGCTTTTTGATAGTCCCGATAGGATCTTCCATCTTCGCACCGAGCATACTGTTTGCGTGAAGGGGGATGTCGCTTCTGGTGAAAGCCTCGCTCGCGGGAGAGAGGTCGTCCGTATTCGTTTCGCCTGGAACCTTGAAAACGGTTACCGTAATCTCCTCCGGAAGCTCTGGTCTGCTGGTGAACCACTCTGCATCGGCCCAGCTCTGCAGTACCTCTTTGGCGTACTTGTTACCTTTGTCTGCGAGCTCCTTGACGTCGTTGAAGCTGTCATATACGAGCATCGTATGCTTCAACTGGTTGGCAGCCTCTTTCGCGATCTCTTCATCTTTGTGTTCGAGGGCGTCTATAAGGGGTTTGACGTTGAATCCACCCAGCATCATTCCCAGCATTTTGACAGCACGCAGGGGAGAGATGGCGGCCGACTTTGCATTTCCCTGTACTATATCGTTCAAGAAAGCCGCTTTGACATAGGCGGCATCGTCCACACCCGGCGGTACACGGTTTTCCAGAAGGTCGAGAAGCTTCTCCTCTTCAACGATAGGTATCTCTTTCAATAGCTCAATCACCTGAGCCGTCTGCTCCGCAGTCAGCGGGAGCGGAGGTACACCGAGCGCCTCACGCTCTTTCACATGCTTTTCATAATCGGCCATAAAACCCATTACTTCTCCTTCATAGAAATTTGATTTAGGCCTATTGTATCAAACTGAAGATATATTCCCAAAAGGGGTGTAACCTTATGTAACATTTTGTTTTTTCTATGTGTTAAATAGTAACAGGCATAACTCAAAAAAGTAATATTATTTACTCCCCTTACGCATAATTTGTCACATCACGGGATTTGAACGGAAAAATATCGTTCAAAAAACGGCTTACCCGTCAGCGGTCGAAGTTGTCATCAATTTTTGGTGTCTGACAGGGTAAATCCCGCCCGGCGTAAGCGCTACAAGTTTGTCACGAAGCCGTCCGACCACCTGTACTGCAGTGATCTCAGTCTATTCCCGGATGTCGCTCCAGTCAGCTTCCGCAAACTCTATATCGTTGACGGTTATCTCTATATCCATATCTATCTTCAGCCCTTCGCTCCTTTTTTTGAAAGCGAAATAGCTTCTCTTGGGAACGAGGGAGTTGTCGGATGCCAGAAGAGCGGCTTTCGCAAGCTCCGATGAGAGCTTATAGTTGACCTCGTACCAGACATTCGAAAATGGGAGCGAAAGATTGCCGAAGCTCTGGGGATCGGCAACAGGCTTGACATAAAACTCTATTTTAAGAAAGCCCGTAAGCCTCCTCTCTTTCGGCCTGTCGATTCCGTAATGGAAAAGATTCCATATCCTCAGCTCAGATATGAGACCCCAATGGCTTGAAGCGTAGTCCAGAAGTGAGCGCTTTTTCAAAAGAGAGTTTTCGCCCGCTGCGTATGGTTCGGCATCCATATCCGTATAACATGAAGGGTCTATCCGGATATACTCCTTTTCGGAGTCGGATATTTTGAACCCTATATACTCCGCCGAAGATGCCGTTTCCGCCTTTTCAAATCTTCCGAAAAGTTTTGAGCCGTAAAAACCGGGAAAAAGCTGAACGCTGTTCATAGCCGGAAACGCTCTGAAATAGTTGTGAATAATCTCTCTTCCGCCGCCTCTCTCTTTTACATCGTATGAGATATCGACAACCTCTTTTTCGCCTATATCGACAATTAGATTGTTTTTTATCCCTCTGATGTTTAACTTCCTCTTTTCCACCCCGAATTCGACATCGAAAGTGCTCTGAGACGTTTCGTTCTTGACTACGATCGTGTAGGAGGCTCTTTTGACATAGTAGTGTTTTCCCCCTTTGTTGAGCGGGAAAAGCGTTCTGTCGCTCCCGACTTTCAGCGGCAGTGCGAGATAGAGATATCTATCCGCATTGCTGCCGAACAGAGAGGTCGCCTCTTTCCAGACACTGCTCTGAGACGCTTCCGATGAAGAGCCCAACATCAAGAAACCCATTACGGCAAGAAGAGATAACACCCTTTTCATCACAATTTCCCCGATCTTCAAGATTACCGCCACTCTGTACCGGCCCGCGTTCCGTACTGTCACGAAACAATCTCTTTCGGATGATTATCGCAAATATTTGTAAAATCTATGTAAACGCCTATCTATTTCCGTTGCCTGAGACAACACTGGCTCCAAAAGCCCGACATGATATATTTAAAATCCGGTTAAGATCGTTTTTATATTAAAAAAATATAATAGTTGCACACTCACCGGTTTTACGCAAAAAGTGTAACATCATCCCGAAAACTGCTCTTCGCCTGTTTCACAGTTTTAGGGAGTGGGTAGAGGGGAGAGGATCTTATTGCCGGAGTATGGGCTTTGCTCATGGCGGCAACAAACAGAGAAAGGATAGATATGGCAACTACAAAACTGAAGGGGAACGAAGTCAAACTGGCCGGCAATGAAGTGAATGTCGGAGATATAGCACCTGTAGTCAAGGTAACGGATAGAGATCTCGGGGAGATTCAGATAGGCGGCCAGCAGGGTAAAGCACAGATCGTAGTGGTTGTACCCTCTTTGGATACGGATGTATGTGCGGCGGAGACCAGGAGATTCAACGAAGAGGCGGCGAAGATAGAGAATGCCGAAGTGGTAGTGGTATCGATGGACCTCCCTTTCGCCATGAAGCGTTTCTGTACAACCGAGGGGATAGAGAACCTGAAAACCGCAAGTGACTACAAGAACAGAGATTTTGCCGAAGCATACGGGGTACTGATAGCCGAGGGGCCGCTTGCCGGACTCACATGCAGGGCGGTATTTATAATAGACGCCAACGGAGTCGTGACTTATAAGCAGATTGTGCCGGAGATTACCGAAGAGCCCGACTACGAAGAGGTACTCAACGCGGCGAAAGCCGCAACTTCCACAAGCTGCTGCGGAACTTGTCAATAGTCAATCTGTAAGGTTTTCATATTGGGTATAATCGCCAGAAAGGCTGCTTTGCGGCCTTTCAGGATAGCGAATGGTCTCAGAATGGTATAAAAAATTCTCATCTCAGCCGCATCAGCCGTTTTTTGCGGCCGGTTTCACTCTTTTTATCTTTTTCATAACCCTTTTACTGCTTCTTTATACCGGAACCATGCCGATAGACTCTTCGGTTTTCAAGCTGCACGCATACCCGATGATCTTCCTCGTCTTCATTCAGTTCTTTCTCGGATTTCTCTTTGTCGTATTCCCCAGGTTCCTGATGCAGGCTCTCATTCAGCCGGCGGTATATATGCGGCACTTCTATCTCTTTGCATCCGGTTCCGTTCTCTATATTGCGGGGCTTCTCTTTTTCGAGCCCCTTCTTCCGATAGCCGCTCTCACGATTCTGGCCGCCCAGATAAACTCCTTTGCGCTGCTTCTCTCCATATACAGAAAAAGCATCGTAAAGGATAAATACGATACACGGTGGATACTGATAGCCTTCGGATGCGGGATTGCCGCCAATATAGTTGCCGTAATATACCTGATTGCCCCGGACTATCCGATTTTGCAGAAAAGTGCCGTAAACATAGGTTTCTATCTCTTTCTTTTTCTACTCATTTTTACCGTAAGCCAGAGGATGATACCCCATTTTACGGAGGTCAAGGTAGAGGGGTACAGAGTCAAAAAGAGCAGGAATCTTATGGAGATACTCTTTGCCTTGCTGCTTTTGAAGCTATCATTCACCCTCTCCGGTGCGGTCGAATATGAATTTGCGGCCGATATTCCGCTTCTTATCTTTTTTGTGAGGGAGTTTCTTCTCTGGAAACTTCCGGTATCGAAGGTACCGCCTATAATCTGGGTTCTCTATCTCTCGCTGGCGTGGATACCGGCGGCGTTCGCCATATCAGCCGCCGAGTCGCTTACTATCTTCTTCGACGGAACGGTTCTGTTTGAAAAGGCGGCGCTCCATGCGATCGCCGTCGGCTACTTCCTGACGGTTCTGATAGGTTTTGCGACAAGAGTCGTACTCGGCCACTCCGGACGTGTACCTACCGCTGACAGAACAGCGGTCGCCATATTCTTTTTTGCACAGGTTGCCGCACTATCCAGGGTCGCCGCCGCATTTTCACTGAATTTCGGCGGATACACTACGATGATAGCCGTAAGTGCGGCGCTCACCCTGGCCCTGCTGCTGGCATGGTGCCTGAAATATTTCAGGATTCTTGCAATAACATTTTAGGAGATTTTCATGGTTAGAACGATCATACTCATCTCTCTTCTTCTTGCATCATCGTCCGCTTCCAATATGAGCCTCTGGCTCCGTCCCGACTCCGTTCCGGTTCCGGAAGAAAATCCCCTCACCAAAGAGAAGATTGAGCTTGGAAAGCTGCTCTTTTTCGATCCCAGGCTCTCCAGAAACGACACGGTTTCATGCGCCACATGCCACATACCGTACTACTACTGGACCGATAGGCTGCCCAAAGCGGTCGGAGTAGACGGCCGCAAGGGAAAAAGGAATACACCTACCATCATAAACAGCGGCTACCTCAACACTCTCTTCTGGGATGCAAGGGCGAACTCCCTGGAGGAGCAGGCACTCGGCCCCGTAGAGGCGAAAGCGGAGATGGATCTCAAACCGGAAGAGCTTGTGCAGAAGCTGAAGAAAATAGAAGGTTACGTCACACTTTTCGAGAGGGCCTATCCGGGCAGGGGTATCACCAAAGAGACCATAGCGGGTGCCATAGCGTCGTTCGAGCGGACCGTCGTATCGAAAGAGACGCCTTTCGACAGGTGGGTAAAGGGGGATAAGAGTGCGATCAGCGATGAGGCGAAAGAGGGTTATGAAATATTTGTCGACGAGGGGCACTGTAAGTCCTGCCACAACGGATTCAACTTTACAAACGAGAGCCTCAACAACATAGCACTCGGCGACGACGACCCCGGTGCCTATGTTTTGAACAAAAACCCTATCTGGAGAGGCAGCTTCAAGACCCCTACACTCAGGAATGTAGCTGAAACTTCCCCCTATTTTCACGACGGATCGGTCCATACCCTGGAGGAGGCGGTCTATATTTGCGGCAACGGCGGCAGGTACAAGGATCTTAAAGGGCGTTCACCATTTTTCAGAGATAGAGGGTTGAGCATGGAGCAGGTCAGAAAGGTGGTAAAGTTTCTGGAGACCCTGACGGAGGAGCGGCCGAAGATAGTACCGCCGGAAAAGTTCCCCCGGTAACCGGCTCTCCTCAAGGCATTTCGATAGGCTTGCCGTCGAGGCTTACGCTGTTTTTCTCCTTCCAGTAGCTTCTTATACCCTCTTCCCCCTTCTTCTGCGCCCACCGGTTGAGATCCTCGCGCTCCGATACATAATCGAAAAGCGGAACGGACATTCCGCATGAAGTGTGCACCAGGTCCACTTCTAGGTCGAATATCTGGCGCGCCCCGGGAAGCGGCGGAAAGAGGGCTATAAGCTCCTCCCACTCCGGGTCGTTTTCGTATATCGCTTTCGCCTTGCCGTAGAGACGCACTATCTTCGGATCGCCCTCGAAAGCCGTAAACATGATGGTCATGCGTGGTGACTCCTGCAGGTGTGCCGCGGTTTCGTTCGCACTCCCGGTAACATTGAGCCATACCACCCGGTTGCCTCCAAGGACTCTAAGAGTATCCATACCTTTGGGAGAGATGTTCACCCTCCCCTCAGGTGCGGCGGTAGCTACGAAGAAGATCTTCTGCTTCTCTATGAACTCTCTATGTTTTGGCGATATTGCATCATACTTTTTTCCCATCGGTACTCCTTCCTTTCCATTGGCTGATGTTACGCGAAAAACCTGCAAAGCATTTTTTGCAGGGACTGACTATCCTGCAGATAATTCAACACCGGTTGTCTGATTTTCTCATATGGCCGCTTATGCGGCGATGAGAGCAGTATAATTCAGAACCTGGCGCAAATAGAAAAACCTCTGCACAGGTACGGTAAGAAGATCTTTTTGTTATCATTTTCTGTTGATTATATAGAAAGAGGAGATTTTTTGAAGTTTGCGTTGATCCTGCTTATAAGCTTCCTGCCGCTCTTCGCTTCGAACCTGGAAAAAGGGGTCGAGGCCTACAAAAGAGGAGATTTCAAAAGCGCGGCTCTCTACTACAAAAGAGCTGCAAAAGAGGGAAACCCCCGTGCCATGGTAAATCTCGGGCTGATGTACAAATTCAACATAGGGCTTGAAAAAGATTTGAAAAAAGCTTTCGAACTCTTCAGGCGCGCCGCAGAATACGGGTACCCAAGGGGAATCGACGAGCTCGGTGCAATGTATGAAAACGGGCTTGGTACGAACCGTGATCCGCGGACGGCTTTTTCACTCTACAAAAAAGCTGCACGGAAGGGGTATGTAAATGCGATGGTCCACCTGGCACAGCTCTATGAAACTGGCAGAGGAACGAAACGGGATCTCAGGGAGGCTTTTGCCTGGTACAAAAAGGCCGCCGTCAAAGGCAACGTGGAGGCGCAGGCTCTTCTTGGAGCGATGTACGACAGGGGAATAGGAGTGAAAGAGTCCCCCCAAAAAGCCCTCTTCTGGTTGAAAAAGGGTGCGGCAAAAGGATCTGCCGATGCGCAGAACGCACTCGGTTTCCTCTATCTGAAAGGGCGTGGTGTAAATAAGGATGAGAAGAAGGCGTTCGAGTGGTTTCTGAAAGCCGCACGTAAAGGTCTGGCGCGGGCCCGTCACAATACGGCGTTCATGTACGAAGAGGGGATCGGGGTAGAAAAGTCGTGTAAAGATGCAATCTACTGGTACAAAAAGGCATCCGAACAGGATTATACACCGTCACTCGTAAGCCTCTCCATGCTCTATACGGAGGGAAAATGCGGATCGAAAAAAACCAAAGAGGCTGTAAAACTGCTCAAAAGAGCGGCAAAATTGGGCGACCCTGCCGCACCGTTTGCCCTGGGCCGCCTCTATGAAGAGGGCCGGGGAGTCAAACAGGACTTCAAGGAGGCGGCATTCTGGTACCAAAGAGGCGCAGATATAGGTGACCCGCAGGCACAGTACAATCTTGGGCTCCTCTACTACAACGGGCTCGGAGTGCAAAAAGATCCCATAAGAGCGCGCTACTGGATGGATAAGGCGAAATCCAACGGACTGAAGATACCCGGATCTCTTTGAAAGAGATGAGCTACCTGCTTACGTTATAATGGATTAGAGATAAACATATTCCGGTTCGACCTCCTCTCCTTTTCCGGGCTCTGCCTGAAGTACCGGCGGTGCTGTTTGGAAGATGAAAAGCGAAGCCTCTTCTCGAAAAGCTTCTCTTTTCGAAGCTTTAGGGGGTTGTAGGGACACTTGTGTCCATGCCCTTTTCCGGGCTCTGCCCGGAAAAGGAGTCAAATATAATGAAAAAAGGGGGCGAAAATGAGAAACCTTGTTGTCTGCGCGGACGGAACATGGAACACACCCGATCAGAAAGAGAACGATATACCGGTACCTACGAATGTGGTCAAAATCTTCAACTGTGTCGCCAACAGCGACAAAGATGGAAGAGAGCAGCTCAGGTACTACCATCCGGGAGTCGGAGCCGACGGCACATGGTGGGAGAAGCTTGCCGGGGGCGGTTTCGGTGTAGGACTCGGAAAAAATATCAGAAGCGCCTACAAATGGCTCTGCGAGCACTACAGGCCCGGTGACAGGATATATCTCTTCGGCTTCAGCCGCGGCGCATATACCGTAAGAAGCCTTGCGGGGATGATCGGAAAGTGCGGGCTTCTCGACCTCTCAGGTCTTGATGACGATGAACTCTGGAGCCGTGTAAAAGCGGCCTACGAGAAGGGCTACAGGAAGAGAAAGCCGAAGAAGGAGTGGGCGAAAAAGTGGGCGTTTCACCCGGAAGAGAGAATAACTTGCGAAAACGGTGAGAAAAAGAGGTATATCCCGATCTACTTCCTCGGGGTTTGGGATACTGTAGGCGCCCTGGGTGTTCCCAACAACCTGGCCGTATTGAACCTGCTCGACAATGTCAGGAGATACGCTTTTCACGACACCGAGCTGGGATGCAACGTCATTCATGCACGCCATGCTGTGGCGATAGACGAAAAGAGAGCCAGCTTCTCTCCCACACTCTGGAGCAATGCCGGGAAGAGAAAGAGGGTCAAACAGCTCTGGTTCCCCGGTGTCCACGCAAACGTCGGTGGAGGCTACGTAGATACGGGACTCTCCGATATCGCACTCAAATGGATGGTAGATGAAGCTGCCGCTGCCGGACTTCAATTCCGCAAAGAGATGTTAAAGCAGATCACACCCTATACCCTGGGAGTTCTATACGACTCGATGAACGGGATCTTCAAACATCTTCGTGCTACGCCGAGAAGCGTTCCGGCTATTGTGAAGAGAAATGTAGGAAAGAAGCTCCATGAATCGGCGATAGAGAGGCAGCAGATGCCGCCCATAGAGGAGCCGCACTACCACGATACATACTTTTTGAAAAAGGGTGAAAGCTTGGAGGTTGCCATCTACGCCATGCAGCCCTGGAACGAGACGGGCATATATCTTGAAGCCGGAAAAGAGTACAGGTTCGAAGCGAGCGGCCAATGGATGGACAGAAAGATAAAGTGCGGACCGGAGGGGGCGGACGACGGGGAGTTCTATATTGAGGAGATCTTCCATATGGCCGGTACATTGTGGGGAAAAATCGAGGAACTCTACAAAAAGGTAACCAAAAACGAAGCTGCGGATTTCATAGGGAGCAGACGTGAAGAGAGGATTCCGTGGTTTGCCCTGGTAGGATCGATAGCGAACGGCGGAAACCCCAAAAAAGACGGCACACCGGCCCCTCACGAAACCTTTAAAATAGGGAAAAAGTGTAGACATACACCGAAAAAATCCGGCTACCTCTACGCTTACGCCAACGATGCCTGGAACTTCTACTCAAACAACAGGGGCAGCGTGAAACTGAAGGTAACACGTATCGGCTGAGCTCTTGGAAGCTGTCAGCCGATTATCTCCCTGTTCCCTTTCGCATTCGGAGCCGAAACCACTCCCAGGCTCTCGAGCTGTTCGACGATCCTGGCGGCCCTGTTGTACCCGATCTGAAGGCGTCTTTGAAGATAGCTGATACTGGTCTTTTTGTCGCTCAGAACGATCTGTTTCGCCTCTTCGAAAAGCGGGTCTATATCGTCTATCGTACCGCCTGACCCGCCTAACGACTCCTCCTCGCTTTCGGCAAGGAAATGCTCATCGTACTCAGCCGGGCGCTGCGCTTTCAGATACTCGACTATGGTCTCTATCTCACTCTCGCTGCTCCAAGGCGCATGGAGGCGGATCAATCCCCCGCCGCCCGGGGGCGTAAAGAGCATATCTCCCTTGCCAAGCAGAGATTCGGCGCCGAACGTATCGAGTATAACCTTCGAGTCGATCTTCTGTCCCACTTTGTAGCTGATTCTGGAAGGGAGGTTCGCCTTTATCAGTCCCGTAACCACATCCACACTCGGCCTCTGTGTAGCTACTATAAGATGTATACCGCTCGCCCTCGCCATCTGCGCCAGCCTGGCTATGGAGAACTCGACATCCTTTCCGCCCGTCATCATCAGATCCGCCAACTCGTCTATGACCACGACGATATAGGGAAGCTCTTCACGCTTCTCTTTTGCCGCCTTCTCATTGTAGGTCTCGATATTTTTCGTTCTTGTCTGGCTCATCATCTTGTAGCGGCGCTCCATCTCACCGACCATGTTGGAAAGAGCCGTAATAGCCTTTTTCGGCTGGGTAATGACCGGGGTTAGCAGATGCGGTATATCGTTGTATATGGAGAACTCCAGCATCTTCGGATCTATCATCATCAGCTTCAGCCTGTCGGGGGAGTTTCTGTAGAGAAGGCTCAAAATCATCGCGTTTATCCCGACACTCTTGCCGCTACCGGTCGTTCCGGCTATCAAGAGGTGGGGCAGCTTTTTGAGATCGGTCACGAACGGCTTGCCGACGATATCCTTTCCGAGTGCGATAGCCAGAGGGGATTTGGATTTTTTGAATATATCGTCCTCCAGAATCTCTCTTAGATATATCGTCTCCACCTCTTTGTTTGGAATCTCTATACCGACGACATCTTTACCCGGGACGGGAGCCTGTATGCGGATGGTCTGCGCACGCAGGGCCATTGCAAGGTCATCCTGCAGATTGAGAATTTTGGAAACCTTGATATGCGCAGCCGGCTTGAACTCGAAGGTCGTGACCACGGGGCCGGCATAGGTACGAACCACATCCCCGTCTATCTTGAACTTCGAGAGCTTCTCCAGCAGATCGCTTATCTTGGCGTCTATCTCCGCTTCATTGATCTCTCTGCTTCTTCTTGGCGGCTTTTGAAGGAAGTCGAGTTTGGGGAGTTTGAAGTTTTTGGGCTTCTCCTGCTCACCTATATCTATCTGTTCGAGCAGCCTTTTGTTCTCCTCTATCTCCTGCACTATCTCGATGTTTGGATATTCACTCTTTGCGGAATCGGACTGCTCTTCCCTTTCATCGGCTTCAGGCTCCCAACTCTGCTCTTTCCGCTCCTCCTGCTTCTTTTTAATCTCCTCTTCCGGTTCACTCTCGCTACCGGCTGCGGTATCGGTCTCTTCCAGTCTCGATAACTCCCGGTTGTCCGGTTCTCTCTCAGGTTCAGCCTCCGTTTTCGGCATAGGTGCAGCCCTCTTCGGTTCAGCGGCAGCTATCCGCTCTTCGACGCGAAACATCTCTTTTATATCGGAGAGCTTCCAGTGTATGGACTCCCCCCACAAGATCACTCCCGAGAGAGTCAGGGTCATAAGCCAGAAGAGCCATACCCCGGCATCTCCTATAAACGGGTGTAAAAATCCGACTATACTGCCGCCCACCCAGCCGTCGTGAGGGGGTTCGAAAAGAAGCGCCTGCAGAATAAGAAGCGAAAAGAGAAAGAGAAGCCAGGCGGAAAAGCTCTCTATTTCAAAATCCTCTAATTTTTCTAGCTTGTAGAGTCTGTAGAGAGGATATAAAAGGAAAATGAAGTCTATATAGGCCAGGTAGCCGAAGAGTTCGAGATTGTGTCTTCCTATATAGGTACCGAGCGATCCCACCATTGAACTTTGCGGCATGAGAGTCGCTATCGCACCGTAGAGAAAGAATATTGCGATCGTCATTAAAAAAGCGGTTTTAAAAATGGTCGGTTCCTTATATTTATTTTAACTCCTTTTCCGGGCAGAGCCCGGAAAAGGGCATGGACACAAGTGTCCCTACAACCCCCTGAAGCTTCGAAAAGAGAAGCTTTTCGAGAAGATGCTTCGCTTTTCATCTTCCAAGCAGCACCCTGCCGGTACTTCAGGCAGAGCCCGGAAAAGGGCATGGATACAAGTCCCCTGCAACTCTATAAAGCTACGAAATCAAGCCCCTGGCAGCTTTCAGGAGCCTCGCTTCCGGAGGTGTATCAGTCAAAAATCAGATAGGTGATTATATCTCATACCCTGAAGTGTTAGCAAGCTCTTTTTGACTCCAGAATCCCGAATCAGGGATAGAAAGAGCCTGCCACGATTTCTTGCTACCTGACCTTACACAAAGTCCGCACGCAGAGTGGGATTTGCCCTGCGGGACGCCTCAAAATATCTATAGGGCACCTCTAAAAACCGCTGACGCCTCCGGCGCCCTGACGGGCAAGCGCGATTTTTTGAACGATATTTTTCCGTTCAAATCCCGGGGTTGACAGACTTTGCGTAAGGTCAGTTACCGCCCAAATCTCGAAATAGAGTAGTTTGAAATCGTTGCGATGCTTGCGGTCATGCGGTTTCGGGATAATTTGTGGCGCACCCTTCAGGTACGTCGACGGTTTTTCCGGAAGTGCACGGCTGCAACAGTCGTGACGAGTTCTTCCATCTCTATTTCGGGATTTTGGTACTACTCTATTTCCTGCTCTTATAACTTTACAAGGGTGACCTAAAGATAATTGACCAAAGAGAGGTTCTGTACTTTCGCGACTGAAGCCAGCAGCGCCTGGTAGTTTAGGCTCAGCTGGTTGAGTTTTACAGTAGCCTCTCCGATATCGGTATCTAAGATTTCCGAGCGGAGGGTCTGTACGTTAAGCTTGAGCGTTTCATTTCTCTCTACAGAGTAGTTGAGACTATTGGACATGGCACCTATTCGGGTGTGCTCTTTTCCGACATGCTCCAGAACATGGTCTATTTTCTCGAGGGCATTCTCTATGCCCGGGTTTCTCGGGTTGACCGCAGAGGTGCCTTCCGGGTAGAGCATACCGCTCTCTACAGCCTCTATAGCGAGATCGAGAGATTCGAAAAGATCGTGCTTCGGATCATCTATCTCCAGTGCGTTGTTCGCATTGAAAACCAGCGCAGATGCACCCGGTGTCGCAAATCCGCTTTTGGAGTCATGCATATTAAATGTTATCTGTGTATCCGTACCCACTTTATCTTCCACCACTATACGCCCTTTACTGTCCAGGTATACATCCACCCACTTTCTTGCCTCCGCAACATTGGCATCGAAACTCCCCTGGTCGGATATTCCCGAGACGGCGACCGCCACGGCATCCAGCAGCTGTCCGTATGTAAGCGTGGAGCTGTCCGCAGGTGTACCGTCGCTATTGTTTATCTGGTTAGAGAAGATATCTGTCGGATTGTCCAGATCAAGCGTATATGAAAATGCATTGCCGTTACGATCTGTACCTGAGAGCTCCAGCGACCCCCCGGCCAGCGAGGCGCCTGCGACATCGGAAAGAAGAGTTCCCCTTACGGCATAGGAGTTGTCGCTCTTTACTATCTGCGAGTAGTTTCCCGTCAACGTTACAGAGTCGCTCTTCGCAAAATCTATATTGTCATACGATGAAGCGTCCGCTCCGGCAAAACCGCTCTCCATGAAAGGGACCGGACTCGAATCCACACTGTTTTCGGCATAGAGGTGAAAGTCAAGAAGGCTCCTCCCTTTCTGCCTGTCGGTTATCTGAATATATCCGTTTTCAAGAGTCACATCTACACTCTCCGGGGTAAAACTGGACTCTATCTCACCCAACAGTTCAGCTACGGTTTTGTCCGCCGTCATGGTAAAGGAGTTTTCAAAAACACTCCCGTCACCGTTCCTGCCACGTATGAAGAAGTTGTAGTCGTCGCTCTTGCCGGTGAAGTCAGCTATCGTACTCTCAAGAGAGACGGCGGTATCTGTCTGAACATCTTTAAGAGGTATGTTCGTTGTAACTTTTCTGGAGAAGTTTAGATCCTCCCCAAGAAACAGGTCACTGCCCGGAATATTGTAAGGAACCTCTACACCAGCCCCGACAACAGCTTTCATCAATCCGTCGTTACCGTGATAGACCCCTTCGCTGTCCACCGGTTTCGTATCGAGTGCGGTCCCGGAAAAGAGGTACCTACCGTTGATGGAGCTGTTTGAGAGGTTGATCATATGCTCCTTGAGCGACTTCATCTCGTTGCTTATGGCGAAGTAGTTTCCGTCGGAGTTGGCACCGTTTGACGCCTGTATCAAAAGTGTCTTGAAGCGCGTCAGCGCATCGGTAAACTGAAACATGACAGAGTCGGTATTGTTTGCGAAGTTCTGGGCATCTGTGGATACGTTGACAGCCTGTGTAAGTGTCGTCTCTTCATAGTCCAGGCGCAGCGTATCGGTGAATATCTGCGGGTCTTCATACCCGTATTTGATCTTCAGCCCCGAAGACAACTGCTGATTCAACCGGTCGAGCTGCTGCTTGATACTCTGCTGGTCGGCGACGAAACTGTTATAGAAGTTGTTCTGTGTTATTCTCATCGGTCTCCACCTTGATCTTATTATTTCTATTGAAGCAAAAACGGTTCCTTATGCAAAGATATCGGTAAAATCGGGACTTTGTTTAGTTTTTTTAACAATTTTTCTTGCAATTTGGAATAAAACATTGTACAATGACCGTGTAAATCTCATCTAAGGATAGCAACATGAAAAAAGCTGAGTTTGTTCAGGCAGTTGCCGAAAAGGCAGGATTGTCGAAAAAAGATACTGAAGCGGTAATCAACGCTGCTCTAGAGACTATTACGGAAGCACTCGCCTCCGGTAAAAGCGTAAGCTTTATCGGATTCGGAACATTCACTACCGCAGAGCGTGCCGCAAGAAAGGCGAAGGTTCCCGGTACTGACCGTGTCGTCGACGTTCCTGCTACACGTGCAGTCAAGTTCAAAGTCGGCAAGCAACTCAAAGAAGCTGTTTCAAAATAACTTCCATATTTAAAATACCGGTTAGCCTCTTAACCGGTATTTAAGCCCCCAACCTATAAAATTCCGCTTGTGATTGATAAGCTGACCAGAAGCCGGGGTGGTGAAACTGGTAGACACGCCAGACTCAAAATCTGGTGGCCGTTAGGCCGTGCCGGTTCGATTCCGGCCCTCGGTACCACCCATGAATGCGGGAGTAGCTCAGTGGTAGAGCACGACCTTGCCAAGGTCGGGGTCGCGGGTTCGACCCCCGTCTCCCGCTCCATTCTCGCCTTTTTTGCCCTGATGTTTATTACTACTACTCTTTTTGCAAAAACAGTAACCCTCAAACCTCTCTATCTTATAGACTCCAACAGAGTGACACTCTCCGATCTGGGAGAGAAAGAGTCCAATCTCACCATACTGGAACTACCTAAAGAGCGAACTTTATGGAAGGTTCCGGCATTCAGAGTGGCGGAGCACCTCAAAGAGAGAGGGTATGAGTGCGACGGCCGCGTTTCCGGCATGATAACATTCAAAAGAGTCTCTCACAAACAATACCCGAAACTGCGGAAGCTGATCGCAGAAAGCTACTCCGAACGATACCCGACTCTGAAGATCGAAAAGATCACCGTCGAGCCTACAGGGTCCGGAAAGATCGACTTTGAGATGAATCCGGAGTGCAGCATAAGGCTGACTAAGAGCGCTCTGCGAAGAGAGAGCTCCACTTTTACCGTTAGGTGCAAAAAGAGAGTTTACTATTTCAAATACAGCCTGAATGGGAGAATTCTCGTCTATAAAGCGAATCATCAAATAAAAAAAGATAGAATTATCGACTCGAACAGCGTACGTGCCGAATATATTCCGTTCAGAAAATTCTATGCACCGCCGGTTACTGATCCGTCGGGCGGCAGGTATATAGCCAGGCTCAACATACCGGCGTCCGAGGTACTCACCGAGGCAAACACGGAACCGGTTCCGGCCGTTTTGAAAAACGGAAAAGTGAAGTGTATATACAAAACCGGCTCGGTTGTTATCGAATTCGAGGCAACGGCACTGAAAAACGGCGCACCGGGCGAGATAGTACCGGTAAAAAAGAGTGACGGAAAAATTTTGAGAGGCCGGGTTGTGGACAACCTGAGAGTGGAGATAGAATGAGACTTGTCGTTGCAGCCACGGGTGCAAGCGGTGCCGATCTGAGCCGCAAAGTGATAGAGAGACTTCCCGAGACCGTTACCGCATATACGATCGTTTCGGAGAACGCCAGAGTGGTAATGGAGCATGAGTCCAACAAACTCTTCGACGAAGGCGACATAGCTGCACCCGTAGCTTCCGGCTCTTTTCCTACGGATGCCATGATAATAGCACCGTGCAGCATGAACACACTGGCCAAGATAGCCTGCGGAATATCAGACAACCTCACGACGAGAGCGGCGGCGGTAATGATAAAAGAGAGAAGGCCTCTGCTGCTTGCCCCCAGAGAGCTGCCGTTCAGCGCCATAGCACTGGAGAATATGCTTAAACTCTCCAGACTCGGAGTTATCATCGCTCCGCCCGTAATAGCCTACTACAGCGGCCAGACCGCTATCGGGCAGATGGAGGATTTCATAGTCGGAAAGTGGTTCGACCTTCTCGGTATCGAACACTCACTCTACAGACGTTGGAGAATAGAGGAGTCATGAAAAAGAGATCGAAAAGGGTTATATACCCCGGAACATTCGACCCGATAACCAACGGGCACCTGGATATCGTCAAGCGTGCCGCCGATCTCTTCGACGAGATCATAGTCGCAGTGGCGAAATCGAGCGAAAAGGGGCCGATGTTTTCTCATACCCGCAGGCTGCATATGGCCGAAGCTGCCTGTGAAGATCTTCCGAATGTAAAGGTAGAGGGCTTCTCCAGCCTGCTTGTGGAGTTTTGCCGCCAACGCGACGCAACGATTATCATAAGAGGGCTCAGGGCGGTAAGCGACTTCGAGTATGAGCTTCAGATGGGGTATGCAAACGCCTCTTTGGCACCGGAGATAGAGACGGTCTATCTTATGCCGAGCCTGGAGAATGC
The DNA here is from genome assembly GCA_003945285.1 of Hydrogenimonas sp. NCBI lineage: Bacteria > Pseudomonadati > Campylobacterota > Epsilonproteobacteria > Campylobacterales > Hydrogenimonadaceae > Hydrogenimonas > Hydrogenimonas sp. The sequence goes on along the minus strand of AP019005.1, from coordinate 795,070 downwards.
GTTCATCAGTTCATCGGTTGTAAGGGCAATTCTGAAACATGATGCCTCCTGCGCCCATCTGCTCCCTCCGAAAGTGAACAGGATAATAGAAGAGTCCATAAAATGTATATAGCTTTCGAAGGGGTCGATACGGTCGGCAAGAGTACACAGATAGAGAGGCTCTGCAGAAAATTCCCGGATGCTTTGGCGACTAAAGAGCCGGGAGGTACGGAGCTTGGAGAGAAGATAAGAAGTATTCTTCTAGAAGAGGGAGAGCTTCTCGCACGCAGCGAAATCCTTCTCTTTCTCGCCGATCGCGCAGAGCATACGGAGAGGGTCGTCAGACCCAATCTCGAAAGGCTCATCCTTAGCGACAGATCGTTCATCTCCGGCATAGCTTACGCCCATGTGCATGACGGTATCGAGATAGATACGCTCTTACAGCTCAACCGTTTCGCCACGGGCAATCTCTTTCCTGAACACATAGCGCTGTTTCAGACAGATGCGGATACGCTGAAAGAGAGGCTGGGCCGAAAGAGCAGCGACAAGATAGAGATCAGGGGAATCGACTACCTGCTGCATGTGCAAAAGACGATGTATGAGCTGGTGGATCTGCTGCAGATCGACCACATCCTGATCGACGCTTCCGAACCGGTGGATGAGATCACACAAAAACTATACAGATATATCAAGGATTGCCAGGCATGATTCAAGCACTTCGCGGAATGAAAGATATTATGGGCCCCGAGAGTGAGCGCTTCATATATATTGTGGAGAGAGCTTCAGCCGTCGCGAAACGCTACGGTTACGAATATATAGAGACCCCTCTGCTGGAAGAGACCTCCCTGTTCATGAGGAGTGTCGGAGAGAGCAGCGACATAGTGGGGAAAGAGATGTACCGCTTCACGGACAAAGGGGGGCACGATGTATCTTTGAGGCCCGAGGGAACCGCCGGGATAGTACGCGCCTTCATACAGAACAAGCTCGACAGAAAAGGGGGAGTCCACCGCTTCTACTACCACGGCCCGATGTTCAGGTACGAAAGACCTCAAAAAGGGCGTCTCAGAGAGTTCCACCAGTTCGGTTGCGAAAGCTTCGGAGAGCCGAGCGTCTACGAGGATTTCAACATAATACTCATGATCAAGGATATATTCGACGCACTGGGCATAGGGCATACCATCAAAATCAACTCCCTCGGCTGCCCTGAGTGTATGCCGGGCTACCGCGAAAAGCTGATAACACATCTTCATGACATTCAAGACGGCCTCTGCGAAGACTGCAACAGGCGCATCGAAACAAACCCGATAAGGGTACTAGACTGCAAAAACGGAGAGTGCCGGCAGATTCTCGGCCGCTCTCCCGTAATAGTCGAAAACCTCTGCGAAGAGTGCGACAGAGATTTCACCAGACTGCAGAGTCTGCTCGATTCCCACTCCATAGAGTACGAGCTCGATCCGAAACTTGTACGCGGACTGGACTACTATACAAGGACCGCGTTCGAATTCGTAAGCGGCGAGATAGGCGCCCAGAGCGCAATAGCGGGTGGAGGGCGCTACAACAGGCTGGTCGAATTTCTGGGTGGAAAACCTACTCCGGCAGTAGGCTTCGCTCTTGGAATAGAGCGCATAATAGAGCTTGTGAAGCTCCCCGAAAGCGGCAGAAACGGAATATATATGGGCGTCATGGAGCCCGAAGCGCTGGATACGGTTTTGAAAGCGGCGCACAGGAAACGTGCCGAAGAGAGGGTATACGTGGAGTACTCAGCACGCTCCCTGAAAGCGCACCTCAAAGCGGCGGACCGTATCGGAGCGAGAGTCTGTGCCGTTATAGGGGAAGATGAGCTGAAAAATTCACAGATCTGGGTGAAAGACCTCGAAACCAAAGAGGAGAGACGGGTTGGGCTCGAACAGTTTTAGCGATTCGGCAAAGATCTACGGCGTCGACATCTGGGGAGAGGGGAACTTCGTCGTGGAAGACGGTGTGGTTAAGATAAATCACGGCTGCAAACCTTCTCTCGTTGAGATTACGAAGAGGATGCGCGACCAGGGCTTCAAGGGGCCTCTTTTTCTACGATTTCCGCACCTGGCCGAAAAAAATGTCCGAAAGCTCTTTTCCCACTTCGAAAGGGCAAAAAAGGAGTTTAATTACGGCGGGAAGTTCAAAGCCGTTTTCCCGCTGAAAGTGAATCAGTTTCCCGGTTTCATCATTCCGCTCATGGAGGCGACACGCGACCTCGACTACGGCCTCGAGGCGGGAAGCAAGGGTGAGCTAATCCTGGCGATGGCCTACACGAATCTCGGCAAACCTATAACTGTCAACGGCTTCAAAGACAGGGAGATGATAAACATAGGCTTCATAGCGGCAAAGATGGGCCACAACATAACCCTGACCATCGAAGGGATCAACGAACTGGAGCTGATCATAAAAGAGGCGGCCAGACTCGGGACTCCGGTACCGAAGATAGGGTTGAGAATAAGACTCCATACGGGTGGAATAGGCATCTGGGCCAAAAGCGGCGGCTACAGCTCGAAATTCGGACTCACCTCCACAGAACTTCTCGAAGCTATGGAGCTTCTCAAAAAACATCACCTCACCGACAGGCTCTCGATGATCCACTTCCATATAGGCTCGCAGATGAACCACATCTCTCCGCTAAAAAAGGCGATCCGCGAGGCGGGAAACATCTATGCCGAACTCAGAAAACTCGGTGCGGAAAATCTGCGCGCCATAAACATCGGCGGAGGGCTGGCGGTCGAGTACAGCCAGCACGAAGGGCGTACCAGCAGAGACTATACGATTGAGGAGTTCACGAACGACGTCGTTTTTCTCCTCAAAGAGATCTCACAGGCCAAAGGGGTGCGGGAACCGACCATCTTCACGGAGTCCGGAAGGTTCGTTGCCGCGAGCCACGCCGTCATAATAGCCCCGGTACTCGAGCTCTTCAGCCAGGAGTACAGCGAAAAGAGTCTGAGCCTGAAAAAGAGCAACCCGCCGTTGGTCCAGGAGCTTTTTGACCTTTACGAAACCATTTCGGAAAAAAACGCCAGGGAGTATCTCCATGACGCACTCGACCACATGGAGTCTCTTCTGACACTCTTCGACCTCGGGTACATAGATCTCACAGACAGGGCGAACACCGAAACGCTGGTCCATCTGATAATAAAAAGAGCGCTCGTACTGCTGAGGCAGAAGCCCTCCAAAGAGATAAAAGATATTATGGAGCGGATACAGGAGCACTACCTTGTCAACTTCTCTCTCTTCCAGTCTCTTCCGGATTACTGGGGGCTGGGTCAGACATTCCCTGTAATGCCGCTGGATCGTCTCGAACAGCGTCCCAGCCGGTCGGCAAGCCTGTGGGATATAACATGCGACAGCGACGGGGAGATAGCCTTCAACATCGAAAATCCCCTCTACCTGCACGATGTGGATGTGGAGAGGGAGGAGTACTTCCTGGGCTTCTTCAAGGTGGGGGCATACCAGGAGGTTCTGGGAATGAGGCACAACCTATTCACCCATCCGACGGAGGCCACGATTCGCTTCGACGAAGAGGGGCGATACACTATAGAAAACATTTTGGAAGCGCAGAACATCCTGGATGTTCTGGACGATTTCGACTACGATACGAAAGAGATCGAGCGTAGAATAAGAGACCAGATAGCGGAGTCCGACACTATAAAAGAGAGTGAACGGAAAGAGATACTAGGTGAACTTTATCTCTACTTAAGTGAAAATGGATATCTTAGAACCATCAATTTTAATGACTGATATTGCGCAAAATTTGTCGGCCCCGGAGTTTGAGCTGAAAAATACCGTGCCTGCCGGACATGGTGCCGAAGAGTCGGCTCTTTTCGGATATTTTGCCGCACCCGGTCCGGCAGCTCCCGCCCGGTTTGCGGATTTTGCGTAAGGTCGGCAAGCGGCTTTTTATACAGGAGCCGTAAGAAAATCAGATTTGAAGGAGGCAGAGCGTGCCCTCTCTTGTACGCCTCATAATAGAAGATATAAACAGTATATACAGACGCGATCCTGCGATAAGATCTAGAATTGAGATCTTTTTCAACTATCCGGGAGTGTGGGCCATCGCCAACTACAGGGTCGCCCACAAGATCCACACCAAAGGCTTCCCTCTGCTGGCGAGAATGTGGATGGGTATCGCGCAGCTATTTACCAACATAGACATCCATCCGGCGGCGACTATCGGAAGACGGGTGTTCATCGATCACGGCATAGGCGTGGTGATAGGCGAGACGGCCGTTGTAGGCGACGATGTGACGATCTACCAGGGGGTCACATTGGGAGGTGTATCGCTCCATCCGGGCAAACGGCACCCAACTATTGAAGAGGGTGTGGTTATAGGTGCCGGCGCCAAGATACTCGGAAACATAACAATCGGCAAAAACTCCAAGATTGGTGCCAACTCCGTAGTCGTCCGCTCGGTCCCGCCGGAATCTACCGCCATAGGTATACCGGCGAAAGTGATAACAAAAGGGCGCGACAAAAGTCCGTTGAGCCACAACAAGCTCCCGGATATTGACAAAGAGCTCTTCGAATACCTCCTCAAGCGCGTTGCCGTCATAGAACACATACTCGCACCTGAGCACAAAGAGCTTCTCGAAGAGGATCAGAAACTCGACGAAATTTACGAAGCCTTCATCAGATCCATCAAGGACTGATCTTCAATATAGAACCCGGTTCGGGTCTCTGTACCACTCCATGAAGAGCTCTCGACACTCCGGAGAGGGCCTGTGCTCGAATCTTACAGTATCCTCAACCCTGCCTGCGATAATATCCGATATCAGTGTATCGTCGAAACCTATCGCCGCCGAATCGGCTTTCGTATTACAGTAGACTACCCGTTCTATATGTGCCCAGTGAATCGCCGAAAAACACATGGGACACGGCTCCGCGGTTACATAGAGTGTACACCCTTCAAGATGGAACGTTCCCAGCTTCCTGGAAGCCTTTCTTATCGCAACCATCTCCGCATGTGCGGTCGGATCGTTGGTTTTTACCACCATGTTATGTCCTGTCGCAATAACTTCGGAGTTTTTGACGATAACAGCTCCAAAAGGCCCGCCCTCACCCGCTTCAATCCCATTTTGCGCCTCTTCGAGCGCCATTTTCATAAATCTTTCCATATTGTATTATAACCATTGAAAGCTCAATAGAGCTATCCTTAAAGCAAGATTGGATAAAATCAAGGTAAAAAAGGGCTATCATATGCTTTCTGACAGAATCCAGACACTCTCTGAATCTCTTACAATGGCGATTACCGCACTCGCACAGCAGCTCAAACGTGAGGGCAAGGATATTTTGGGCTTTTCGGCAGGAGAGCCGGACTTCGATACGCCGCAGGTGATAAAAGATGCGGCCATCCGCGCAATAAACGAAGGTTTTACGAAATATACGCCCGTAGACGGCATCCCGGAGCTCAAAGAGGCTATCGTAGAGAAGCTGAGACGCGACAACGGTCTCAGCTACGCCACAGACCAGGTGATTGCGAGCAACGGTGCGAAACAGTCGCTCTTCAACCTCTTCCAGGCCACGATAAATCCCGGTGACGAAGTGATCATTCCCGCTCCCTACTGGGTGACCTATCCGGAACTGGTGAAGTACTCCGGAGGGGTGCCTGTAGTGATAGAGACAGATGACAGCAGCGGATTCAAGATCACACCGCAGCAACTGAAGGATGCGATTACGCAAAAGAGCAGGATGCTGATTCTAACCTCACCTTCAAATCCGACCGGTGCCGTATATACAAGAGAGGAGCTCGAAGCTATCGCCGAGACTCTTAAAGGAACCGACATTCTGGTTGCCAGCGACGAGATGTACGAAAAGCTCGTATATGACGGAGCGACATTTACCGCGGCGGCATCGGTCAGCGAAGATATGTACAACCGTACTGTGACAATAAACGGTCTGAGCAAATCGGTAGCGATGACAGGATGGCGCTTCGGATACTGCGCGGCTGCCGACAGGGATCTTGTGAAGGCTATGAAGAAGCTGCAGAGCCAGAGCACTTCGAACATAAACTCCATAACGCAGATCGCCTCCATAAAAGGGCTCGACGGAAGCGCTGACGAAGATATAGAGATGATGAGAAGAGCATTCGAGTCCAGATGCGGCGAAGCGGCAAGACTATTCAACGAAATAGAGGGGCTCTCGGTCATAAAACCGGACGGGGCATTCTACCTCTTCGTAAACCACAAGGAGGTAGAGCCCGACTCCATGAAGTTTGCGAAAGCGCTTCTCGAGAGGGCCGGAGTGGCTGTAGTACCGGGTGCCGGATTCGGAAGCGACGGATATTTCCGCTTCAGTTTCGCCACCGATATCGATACAATCAGAACCGGAATTGAACGAATCGGCAATTTTGTCCGATCTTATCGGGAGTAGTTTGAAACGAAAGAGAGAATATGGATGCTTTCTATATTGCAAGACAGCCGATAATAGACCGTAAAAACCGTGTGATCGCATACGAGATACTCTTCCGCGGCAACAAGCCGTCGGAGGACCTGGACCGCGGAACCGTAATGAGCGCAACCGCCATAAACAACTTTATCAACGTGATCGGTGTCGAAGATGTCATAGGGCCTCATCTCGGGATCATCAAGATAACGCCCCTCTTTATTACCAGAAAACTGATAGAGGCGCTTCCCAAAGAGCGTCTAATATTCGCACTCTTCGAAGAGCATCTCAAAAATCCTGACCTGCTCCGGACTCTCAAAGAGTATAAAAAGGAGGGGTACACATTCGCACTCAACGATATTCAAGATCTTTCCATACTGGAAGATGAAGATGTTCTCGATATCGTATCCTATATCAAGATAGATCATGAAGCGATAGATGAAGAGCTGATAGGCCAGGCTGTAAAAACCGCACAGAAGCACGGCATTAAAACGATCTGTTCGAAAATAGAGACCAGAAAAGTCCACAAAGAGATGGAAGAGCGGCAGTGTGACTTCTTTCAGGGCTTCTTCTTCAGCAAACCGGAGGTCCTGGAAGAGCAGCCCATTCGGGCGGAGACGGGCTCTATCCTGATGCTCTGGAACCTGATACGCAATAACGCATCCACCGATGAACTGGTGGCTGCTTTCGAACGTGAACACGCCATCACGCTTCAGCTTCTACGCTTCATAAACTCACCCTTCTTCTCTCTGCGCCAGACGGTAACCTCCATAAGGCACCTCATAACTCTTCTGGGCCGCAACCAGCTCTCCCAATGGCTTCTGGTGATGCTCTTCGCCAAAGAGAGCCAGGCGCAAAACGGGAACCATCCGCTTGTGCTTATGGTCATAAACAGAACGGAGCTTATGGTAGGACTGCTGAATCTCATAAAACCGAACGCATCCAAGTCCGAGCACGAAACAGCATACCTGGTCGGAATGCTCTCTTTGATACACCTCATTTTCCACCGGCCGCCCAGAGAGATACTCAGGCATCTTCATGTCTCCGAAGAGATTGAAGATGCCCTGTTCGAGGGGAACAACCTCTACGGTACCCTTCTGAATATGGTCAGAACGATAGAAAACAACGATATCGTAAAGATAGAGAATATGCTCAAAAAATATAATCTGAGCACGAAAGATATCAACCTTCTTTCGCTAGAAGCGATGAAGAAGGTCAATGCGTTCGATGAAGCACTAAAGTTGATGAGAGGGTAGCGCATCATAAAGATGCGCGTACCCTTTTGGCCGCTGTGACCATATTTTCAAGGCTGGGCTTCACCTCTTCCCATCTTCTGGTTTTGAGACCGCAGTCGGGGTTTATCCAGAGCTGCCTTGCCGGAAGAACATCCAGCAGCAGCCTTATCTGCTTCTCGATCTCCTCTACACTCGGAATACGCGGCGAGTGTATATCATAGACTCCCGGTCCGACCTCTTTCTCATATGAGTGCTCCCTGAATACCTTCAGCAGAGTGTTTCCGCTTCTGGCTGTCTCTATGGAGATCACATCGGCGTCCATTGCTTCGATAGTATCTATAATATCGTTGAAGTCGCTGTAACACATATGCGTATGTATCTGTGTCTCCGGATCTGCGACACCTGTAGAGATCCAGAAACTCTCGAGTGCGAACTTCTCATACTCCGGTCTGTCGCTTCTTCTGAGCGGATACCCCTCTTTGAAGGCTGCCTCATCCACCTGTATCATCCCTATTCCGGCTTTCTGCAGATCATCCACCTCGTCTCTTACGGCAAGTGCGATCTGGTAACAGGTCTCGCTTCTGGGCTGATCGTCACGCACGAAGGACCAGTTCAGTATCGTGACCGGCCCGGTAAGCATACCCTTCATCGGTCTGTCGGTCAGACTCTGGGCGAAGCTGCTCCAAAAGAGCGTCATAGGCTTCGGACGACTCACATCTCCGTATATGATGGGGGGCTTGACGCACCTGCTTCCATAGCTCTGTACCCATCCGTTCTCACTGAAGGCGATCCCGTTGAGCTGCTCTCCGAAATACTCGACCATATCGTTTCGCTCGAACTCGCCGTGAACCAGCACCTCCAGGCCGATCTCCTCCTGAAACCTTACACACTCTTCGATGAAGCCTTTCATCTTCTCCAGATACTGCTCTTCCGTTATAGCCCCGTTTTTGAACTCTCTTCTGGCGGCGCGAACCTCAGGTGTCTGCGGAAAGCTTCCGATAGTAGTTGTACAAAGCGGAGGATAACCGAACTTCTCATGCTGTGCCGCTATCCGCTTCTTGTAGTCTACTCTTCTCTTTTTGAGCCCGTCTACACTTTTCATGCGCTCCTGTACAGCCGGGTCGTGAATCAAAGAGGAGCTTCTTCTATCCGCAACCGCATCTCTGTTCTGGGCGTAGCCGAGCGCTTCCGCCGCATCGAGCGAATCCGCTCCGTCGAAGAAGAGTCTGCTCGTCAGCGAAAGCTCGTTCAGCTTCTCCACACCGAAAGCTAGCCATGACTTTATCTTCTCATCCAGTTTTTTCTCATACTTGAGGCTGTAGGGAACATGAAGAAGAGAGCACGATGTAGAGACTACGATATTCTCCCTGTCGACCTTTTCCGCTATCTCGTTCAGCAGTTCGACCTTCCGCTCTATATCGCTTACCCATACGTTACGTCCGTCGATCACCCCTGCGACCAGTACCTTGCCGCTCTCTCCGATAGCCTCGAGAGACTCCATGCTCCTCTTTGAGTGTACGAAATCTAGACCGATCCCTTTTATAGGAGTCTGCAGCAGCTGTGTAAGTGCCTCCTGCGCATGGTCGAAATATGTAACCACGTAAAGATCGCTGCTCCCGGCGGCTTCACACAGTTTCGTGTAGGCATCCCTGACAAGCAGAGAGAGTTCGACGGCCCTGTCGGTGACGAGAACAGGCTCATCCACCTGTATCGTTACCCTCTCATCCAGACTGTCCAGCTCTTTGAAAAGCTCTATATATGCAGGCAGAATTTCACCGTAGAGAGTTACGGCATCGCTATCCCGTGAGTCTGTACGCCTGGCATTGGCCAGGAATGTGAGCGGGCCGATGATATTCACTTTGGGAGCGATACCCTCCTCTTTTGCGGCCCTGTACTCTTCAGCGATTTTGGAGATATCTATCTTATAGCCGATCCCGCTGTAGAGTTCGGGAACGATATAGTGGTAGTTGGTGTTGAACCACTTAGTCATCTCCATCGCCGTATGGTCGGCATCACCCCGCGCCATCGCGAAGTATCTCTCCCTCTTATCGTTTATGTCCCTGAATCTCTCCGGTATTACTCCGAGTATCTCTATCATGTCCAGAGTCTGATCGTAAAGGGAGAAGTCGTTTACGCTTATAGCATCTATGCCGGCACTCTTTTGATAGTTCCAGTGCCTCCTTTTGAGCATATCCGAAACCTCCAGTACATCATCGAATCCGCTCTCACCTCTCCAATAGCTCTCGAGAACCCTCTTGAGCTCTCTTTGCTCACCTATTCTTGCAAAACCGGTAACCCAGCTTCTATAATTATTTGACACAATTCTCTCCTCTCGAAAAAAATGCCGATATTACGGCAAAAAAGCGCAGCAGCAACCTCTGCCGCCGCTTCAACTCAATATCCGATGTTGCACGCAAAATGGTTCAAACGTAGTTTTTACGGGACAGATTGCGAAACATCGGTTACGATTCCGACCTAATCTATTTCATTTCGGTGAGAGGTGGAGGAGCCAGTCCGGTTTTGGTTTTACGGCAGCGGCACAGAGAGCGCCTGAAGAATTTACTCAGATGGAAAAGGAGCCATGCGACTCTTCTGAAATAGCAGTTGCAGTGGCACGGCTTCGAATCGTCTCTTCTTCGGCCGCCGGCACAATCAGATTCGAACTCCTCATCGGGAGGGTCGTCCGACTCTCTGCCGGCGAACAGGGTAGAAATAGCGGCACGGGAGACGAAAGAGCTCTCTAAAGCGTGAAGCCTCTTTTCACTACTTAAAGCCTGTATGGCGGCAAGAGTGAAGTATCTGCCCCTGAAACCCCGTGCGCTCTTCATATCAATATCTTGCGCTGATTCCTATATAAAATGAACGGCCCGCCGTAGCGTATCCGTCTACCTCCTGGTAGAACCTGTCGAAGATGTTTCTAATCTCTATCTCCCCTCTATAGCCTTCGGCGAAGTTGTGCCTGAGCGAAAGGTTAGTAACATTGTATCTGCCGGTCTGAACGGTTTTGGCCGCATCGTCGTATCTCTTTCCTACATAGTAGCCGTTCAGGTTTACCGTATGCTCATCTGTAGGGAACCATGTAAGGGAGTAGCTGAACATGTCGGAAGCCCTCCTGGCAAGATCGGCCCCGGAAGCATCTTTGGCCTTTATGATGTGTGTATAGCCGAGATCGTAGGAGACCATATCGAGCACAACACCCCTGTAGGAGGCTTCGACACCGCTGAATTCAGACTCTCCCGGTACGTTGTAGTATTTGAAGGTGCTGTAGTTGTAAGCGATCAGATCCTTCACCTTCTGGCTGTAGTAGATCAGCTTGAAACCGCGATACTCCAGCCCGACATCGAACCCGGAGCTCTTTTCAGGATTCAGATCCGGGTTTCCTACCCAGCTGCCGTAGAGCCTGTAGAGCGTAGGGACATTGTACCCTGTCGAGTAGTCGGCTAGAATTGCAAAGAGATCCGAAACGGAGTGTTTTAAGCCCGCTTTATACGTGAGCCTGTTGTCGAATGCGGTATAGTTGTCGTACCTGAGACTCTCTGTAAGGAGAGTCTTCCCGCCGAACAGCCTGTTGCTGTTGGTAGCGAAAAGGTATCTGTTCGCATAGCTTTTCGAAAGAGCCGTTCCTCCGGAGAGCCCCTGGTAAAAGCTCTGATAACCGCCGCCCGCCTGGATGAAGCCCTCTTCGGTATAGTCGAACCTGTCTGTAATCCCCGCCTCTTTCACATGGCCGCTGTATCCGCCGTACTGGGAGCGGTTGAACGTTGAAAAGTTGTAGAAGAGTTTCGCGCTGTTTCTGCCATCATTGCGTATGTATGCCGCCCGGTAGAATCTCTCTCTTATCTTGTTGAGCGTAAACGGTCCGTCCGGTGCATCGACCGTCTTACCTGTGGCGAAATCGATGGAGTCGTAATGTACTACGGCGTCTATAGCCGTCAACGAAGCCTCCAGCCTGTCATTTCGGCTGAAATCGTAACCGGTTTTAAGTGTGTAGCTCCTGTTTCGGTAGCCATCCTCTTCATAACCCAGATCGTCGCCTCTTGTGCCGTAGAGCGGCGAGCTATGCCCCGGCTCCGCTGCGGAGAAGCCGTCTGTTTCGAAAGATGAGAGCGACAGGGAGTAGTCGAAAGCTCCTATCTTGTCACCGGCTGAAAGGTGGAAGTCCCTACTGTTATAACTCCCGAACTTGAAGCCGTAGGCGACACTCTTTCCGGAACTCTTTTTTGTGATGATATTTATGACCCCGGCGCTCGCATCGGCACCCCACACACCGCTTTGGGGCCCTTTGACAACCTCTATCCTCTCTACGTTATCCAGTCTGAAGTGTTCGAACTGCGCACCGTTGAGACCGGTTACGTCATTGGCGCGTACACCGTCGACAAGTACGAGTGTCTGGTCCGAGTTCAATCCGCGAAGATAAATTGAAGTGGGTTGGCCGAAGCCGCCGTTTGAAGTGAAAGAGATTCCGGGAACCGACGCCAACGCCTCTTTGAGAGTCGTATAGCCTCTCTCCTGAATCTCATCTGCAGTAATGACCGTAATATCGCCGGTCACATCCTCTTCTTCCTGCTCGGTATTTGCGGCAGATACTACAATCTTGTGGAGCTGTACCGCCTGTGTATCCTGTGCATGTATCTGTACAGAGCTCACAGTCGCGGCGATAGCTGCAAGTGTAAAGTATCTGCCTCTGAAACCTTTGGCAAATCTCATTGCGATCCTTTCAGGGTTTTGGAAACGCAATTGTACCAAATTCTCCATTTAACCAATGTTACGTGTATTGCGTATTGTCAGTAGTAATTAAAGCGCTTTTTTCGCCTCTTTGAGCGCTTCGATCACATCATCGAGATTCTCGACGGGTATGTGTACCTTCCAGTCAGGCTCTTCACTCGTTTTTGAAAGCCAGATTCCAAGGCTGACTATCGGAGAGGAGTTTTGACCGTAAGGCTCCTTGACCGTAGCCACCGTTATCGCCCCATCCTCCGTAGAGGCGAGAGGAATCTCTTTTATCAGATGCGCTTCTTTCATCATATATCTCCCGAACAGTTCAAGTTTGTCCCGTACAGACCCGGAGCGAACCCGCAGGTCCCTACGGAGCATGGACTCTATTATATCACTTTTTCTTTTCCAGAAGTCTTGAGAGCATCGCGTTGAGCTTCAGCCACCTTTTGTGCTCCATCAGCGGGAACCCGGCATATACCTTCGAACCCTCTACCGACTTCGTAACCCCGCCCCTTGCCGCGATGGTGGCGAAAGGGCCTATCTCCAGATGTCCGGCGGTACCGCTCTGTCCACCCATAACAACGTTTCTTCCCAGCTTCGTGGAGCCGGAAAGTCCTACCTGGCCTGTAATTAGCGAATATTCACCTATTTCGCAGTTGTGCGCGACATGTACCAGATTGTCAAGCTTTGCACCCTCTTTTATGACGGTTGAGTCGAGTGCACCCCTGTCTATGGCACAGTTCGCACCTATCTCGACATCATCTTCCACCACGACGTTTCCAAGCTGGTGAAGCTTTACATGCCTTCCCTCTTTGGTATGGGCGAAGCCGTATCCGTCGCTGCCTATGACGGTACCTGCATGTATGATGCAGTTTCTGCCTATCACCGTTTTTCTGTAGATGGTTACATTGGGGTATATGAGAGTTCCGTCGCCGATTACGGTGTCGTCTCCTATGTAAGAGCCGGGCATTATCGTAACACCCTCTCCTATTACGACATCTTTGCCGAAAGATACTCCCGGCGCGATTTCACTGCCCTCTCCGATAACCGGCTCGGCTCCCTCTCTCTTCATAGGCGGCGGAGCGAAAAAGGCGCTTGCCATCGCCAGCTTGAGATAGGGCTCTTCGTCGACGAGGGCGATAGTTCCCGCCGGGACGGCATCAGCATATTTCGGGCTTACAAGCACCGCCGCAGCGGAGGTATGCGCCAGCTCTTTGAGGTATTTTGGGTTGTCCAGAAAGCTGAGTTGATCCCCCGCGGCGTTTTTTAGCGTTCCAAGGCCGCTGATCTCCCGCTCCTCGCCCCGGTAGTCTACCCCTATCGCCCCGGCAAGTTCGGTAAGCCTCATTCGCGCTCCATAGCGACAACGCCTCCGCGGACTATCTCCACCGGGTGAAAGCGCTGTGCCGCCTCTATGAAGTGTCTGACCCTTTTGGGCTCATCGGCCACCATGGTAATGATATGCTGGCTGCTCACATTCGCGATTCCGCCGTTATAGGCCTCGCAGAGGGCCTGAATATTGGAGAGAGACTCGTTGATGGGGAACTTCATCATCACCATCTCCTTTTCGATCATCTCCTCGTGCTCTATCACTTTGAAGGTTGGAATCAGCTTGTGAAGCTGCTTGATTATCTGCTCAATGACACGGACGTTTCCCCTGGTCTCGATAGTCAGGCGCGACATGTCGGTATCCGGTATCGGCGCCACCGTCAACGCCTCTATGTTGTACCCTCTAGCCGCGAAAAGCCCCGTAATACGTGCAAGTACACTATGTTCGTTCTGGACTATTACCGAAATGATTCTTCTTTCAACTTTCATGTTCAATCCTTGAATTCCAGCATCATATTGTAGAGCGTCCCGCCGCTGGGTACCATCGGCAGTACATTTTCGTCACGGTCGACGATAACGTCAATCATCGCGACGACCCCTTTGTCCACTGCATCCTTCAGGGCTTCGTCGAACTCCTCTTTGGTCTCGACCCTGTAGCCTATGCCGCCGCAGGCTTCCGCGAGACGGACGAAATCGGGCTGGAAGCTGAGATCGGTTTCCGCATACCGTTTGTCGTAAAAGAAGGTCTGCCACTGCCTGACCATGCCCAGATAGTGGTTGTTCAGAATTATATTTATAACGGGCAGCCTGCTCTCCACTGCCGTCACCAGTTCCTGTATATTCATCAGAATGGAGCCGTCGCCGGTGAAGTTGATACTGATCTTGTCCGGCCTAGCCCGCTTCACTCCCATCGCCGCCGGAAAACCGAAACCCATGGTTCCCAGCCCGCCGCTTGTAATAAACTGGCGGGGAAAGGAGAACGGATAGAACTGTGCCGTCCACATCTGGTGCTGCCCCACATCGGTACTGATTACCGCATCTTCACCCAGAAGGGCCCCTACACGCTCTATGACCCACTGCGGTTTTATAACCTTGTCGCTATCTTCATACCTGAGCGGATGAATCTCGTTGTAACGCTTCAGAATCTCACGCCACGGCTGGTACCTGTCGGGGTCCACCTGCTCCTTCACTTTCGGAATCATCACCTCCAGAACCTCTTTGAGGTCGCCGACTATAGGATAGTCCACATCCACCAGCTTCCCGATGCTGCTGGGGTCGATATCCACATGGATGATTTTGGCGTGCTTAGCGAACTCGGAGAGTTTGCCGGTAACCCTGTCGTCGAAGCGGGGTCCGAGAGCTATCATCAGGTCCGCTTCGCTCATCGCCATATTGGCCTGGTACGTTCCGTGCATACCTACCATTCCGAGCAGAAGAGGATCGTCGTGGCGGAGCGTTCCGCGCGCCATCAGTGTCTCGACCGCCGGAATCTGCGTAGCGCTGACAAATTCACGTACCAGATCGGCGCTGCCGGAGTGGATGATGCCCCCGCCAAGGTAGAAGACGGGCCGCTTGGCACTGCATATAGCCTCGGCCGCCTTTTTTATCTGTCGCACATTCCCCTTGGTGGTCGGTCTGTATGTCGGTATATCTACATGCGTCGGATAGTCGAACTCCGCCAGCTCGGCTGTTACATCTTTGGGAATGTCCACATGCACGGGTCCCGGCCGGCCGCTGCTGGCGATATAGAAAGCCTCTTTCAGAATGAGCGGAAGCTCCTTGGCGCTTCTTACCAGATAGTTGTGCTTTGTACATGAACGGCTGATTCCCGTAGCGTCGATCTCCTGGAAAGCGTCCGTACCGATGAGGGTGATGGGTACCTGGCCGCTGATGACGACCAGGGGAATGGAGTCCATATATGCGGTTGCAAGGCCGGTGACGGCATTTGTAAAGCCGGGGCCGCTAGTTACGAAGGCCACTCCGACCTTTCCGGTGGCACGTGCATACCCTTCGGCCGCATGTACGGCCGCCTGCTCGTGGCGTGTGAGAATATGCCTGAAATCACTCTGTTTGTATAACTCGTCGTAAACGTTCATAATGGCCCCGCCCGGGTAGCCGAAAACCGTATCGACCCCTTCGAGCTTCATAGCCTCGATTACCATCTGTGCGCCGGTCATCTCCATGGCCGTATCTCCTACCTTAAGAAATTTGCCGATTATAGCCAAAAACAGGTTAACAAAATATTTTACACCAATTCCGGTACCGTAATTAAGAGACTGACCTTACGTAAAATTTGTCAGCCCCTGGATTTAAGCGGAAAAATATCGTTCAAAAAACCGCGCTTGCCCGTCAGGGCGCCGAAGGCGTCAGCGGTTTTTAGATATTTTGCAGCGTCCCGCAGGGCAAATCCCGTTCGGCGTGCAGATTTTGCGAAAGGTCAGTTAATAGATTATAGAGAGGAGTCTACAAAATCTGCCGGCTTTGCGATTTAAGCGGCAGCGTGGCGTTAAGAAAACCGTTCGTCTCCGAATGGTTCCGCAGGAGTTAACGCTTTTCAGCCCCCTTACAGCGTCCCGAAGGGCAGATCACATCTGCGCAGAAGTTTTGCCGACCCTTCTCGGGTTTTTATCTCTGATTCTGAATTACCGTGAAGCTATCTTCCCAATTCTTCAGCATACCGAGACACCCGGCTATGGCAAGCCCTTCGCGAAGCCCGTCGTCTATTACTGTCGTCTCTTCGAACCCGACCGCCTCGAAAAGGCGCTCCAAAATCAGAATTCCTGCCGCGATGAGATCCTCCCTGCCGACTCCCACCAGCTTGCGCCTAGACTCCTCGTCGAGCGCCAGTAGCCTCTCGAATTGCCTTTTAAGATCCTCTCTTTTCAGTATGGTCCCGTTCACCTCTTTCGCACTGTAGCTCTCGTATGTCATACCGAGCTTCATGGCGGCTACGGTGGTGGGAGTGCCGGCGGTGGAGACGAAGGTACGGGGAGAGTACCCTTCGGCTCTCGTCTTCCGGACAAATTCGTATATATCTCCCATAACTGCGGGAAGAGCCTCTTCTATCTTCTCCAAAGAGCCGTACTTCTGGGCTACCGTCACAATACCCACTCCGAAGCTGCCGCTGCAGACCCTTCCCGCCTCGTAGAAGAGAATCTCGGTCGACCCTCCGCCGATATCCGCCATTACGAAGCTCTCCGACTCCACCCCCAGCTTCTCCAGGCGCTTTTTTACCGCCAGAAGCGTAAAATCCGCTTCCTCCGCACCGGAGATTATCCGAAAATTTAGACCGCTCTCTTTTTTTATTCTCTCCAGGACCTCTTCGGCGTTCGAAGCCTTCCTGAGCGCTTCCGTGGTTACGGCGAACGTGGGCAGGGATAAGTCTATAACCCCTTTCGCCTCTTTTGCGGCTTCCAGAATGCGCTCTACGGCGGCTTCGCTTATCTTTCCGCTCTCGTGCAGCCCGTCGGCCGTCCTGACTATCTTTTCGTACCATGCTACGGGTTCGAGGGAGGTGCACTCCATCTGGACGACACGGAAGGTGTTCGAGCCGAGGTCGACAGCTACCGTATTCAAGCCGCGATACTCTCAGGAAGAGATTTTATATCTATCTGCGCTATATCTTTAGGTGCCTCTTCACCGAAATTTTCACGCATTCCATGTTCCGACAGCCATGAGCTCATCTCGTCATCCATCCCGAAGAGTTCTATATATCGCATAATCGCACTCTCAACTCCCCTTCCTCTCTCAAGCATACTCTCTATCTGCTCCAGGTACGCCTGCTTCAAAAGAGCCGCAATCTTGGCTCTCTTCTGCGGAAAAGTTATGAAAGGGGCAAAAATCCGCCTGATTTCGGCGACATCGCCCCTCGAAGCAGCAACCTCCGCTTTTGCTACCGCTTTCCGCCATACCTCCTCCAGGTTCCGGACTATTTTCGTCTCCTCCAAAACGGGGTGCTGCTCCAAGATTTTATAGATTGCCGCATAGTTCTTCTCAGAAAAGTAGCGCATGGCCGAAGCGTAGAGGTTCGCCGTCTCGACCAGTTCATCGGCCCGCTCTTTCATATCGGGAAATATCGCCAGCTGTACCGCCAGGCGGGCGGCCTCGGCATAGTTACCGTCTTCTAGCTCAGCCATAGCCCTGGAGGCGATAACATCCGCGATCTTCTCTATCTTTTTATACTCCTCCAACTCCATTATGGCAGGGTATCGCTTGGCAAGCTCTATTGCCGCTTTGAAATCCCTCTTGTTTACGAGCTTCATAAAGAGTCTGTAGACCTCTCTTTCGCTCAATAGAGCCTGAATCAGCACACTTTTGCCGGAGATACCCCTGAAGGGCTTGAGAAGCTCTTTTATCTTCTCTTCACCCCCCTTTTGCAGTGCAAGCTTTTTGGCTCTGGAGAAGAGCTCGTTCCACTCCTTTTCCATCATCTCATAATAACGGTTCTCTTTGAGCATCGGATATTTGGCCGCCATGGAGTAGGCGAGCTGGTATTTCCTGTTCTGAACGGCAGTTTTGAACTTTTGGAAATCGGAAAAATCGCTTATAAGCTGCTGTGTAAGCAGCCGCTTCGAAGCCTCCACACAAAAAGGCTCCAAAATCTTCTTCGCCTCCTCTTTCTTGCCGAGCTCAAGAAGAGACATGGCTTTCGAGAAACTCTCGCTCCACAACGCTTCGAGCTCGATATACTCGTCGCTGTATCGTAGAAGAGGATTCTCCTCCGCCAGCCTGTAGGCCGACTCCAGATCGCCGGACTCTATATACTCCCGCATCTGACGGCTCTCCTTGAGAGGGGCATTGAAGGTGACTTCACCGTCGGCGAGACCCACGACCAGATGGTTCCCTTCAGCTGCATAGCAGAGCTTCTTCACCGGTTTGGAATACCGCAGATATCGCAGGGAGACAAGTTCATAACTGTTCAGATCGTATAGTGAGACGACTCCGCTCTTATCGGCTGCGAAGAGAAACCTCTCATCGGGTGTGACACTCAGAGCCGTGACCTCGTCGAACATCTTCTTCAACCTCTTTATCACTTTCGATCCGAAATAGTCCCATACAGCTATCTCACCATCTTTGTCTCCGGCAATCAGACGGTGACCGCCCACAAAGAGAAGCTCGGTAACGGCTTTGGAGTGGCCTCTAAGTCTGTATCCGTGCGACAAAGATGAGATATTTGTGACAATGATACGCCTGTCGTAGCTGCCAGTCGCGATCCACTGCCCGTTGGGACTGAAGGCTATCGTCGTAACGAAGTCGGAGTGGTGGGGCAAAGAGGCGACCATACGGCCGGTCGAAAGGCTCCAGAGGAAGGTCTTCCCGTCCTGGCCTCCGGTTGCCAGATATTTGAGTTTCCGGCTGATGCAGAGACTCTCCACATCTCCTTCATGCCGCTTGAACCGGTAGAGAAGCCTTTTGCTGACTCCGTCGAATACGGCCACACCCTCCTTTTTGACGCAAAAGGCCACATACTTCCCGTCTTCGGAAATATCAGCACCGTGCAAAAGAGCATCGTTCAAAGGAAGTGATGTTTTGAAACCGTCAGTAAGGGCGATCGGGTCGAGAGAAAAAAAACGGACTGCATTCGAGCTGTCCGCAATAGCCACACGACGGCCGGTCAACGCCTTTATCGCCGTTATGGAGTGCCGGAAACCGAGCCGCTTTTCGATTATCATATGTCAGACCTCAACACAGGAAACTCTTTTCAGTGTTTCTCTTCGAAACGGAAACCGTGCTCGTGCAGCAGCTTTTTAATCAACTCCTGGTGCTCTCTCCCTTTTGTCTCGAGGGCGATAGAGACATAGGCGTCTCCGAACTTCAGATCGAGAGAGGTTCTGTCGTACCCGATCTGCACGATGTTCGCCTGGGCATCTTTCAGAATCTGTGTAAGAGTCATCAGGCTGCCCGGCTTGTCGACCAGAGTCACGACCAGCTTCATCTTTCTGTAGGACTTCAGGAGGCCCTTTTCGATTATTACCGAAAGCATAGTCACATCGATGTTTCCGCCGCTTAGAAGAGAAACCGCCTTCGAGCCTTTCGGAAGCGCTACTTTATCATGTATAAGTGCGGCGACCCCGACTGCACCGGCCCCCTCCACGACGAGCTTCTGCTTCTCCAGGAGATACAAAATGGCGTTGGCGATCTCTTCGTCGTCAACGAGTATCATATCATCGACATATTTCAGTATATACTTCAGAGTCTTTTCCGAGGTATCTCTTACCGCTATTCCGTCGGCAATGGTCCTTACCTCCACCGTATCTATCTGCTTTTTGGCATCGAACGAGAGCTTCATCGCCGGAGCTCCGGCGGCCGCAACCCCTATTACCTTCGTTTTCGGCGAAAGCGCCTTTACCGCAACAGCTATGCCGCTGATGAGCCCGCCGCCGCCTACAGGTACCAAGACGGCATCGGGCGACTCGCACTTCGAGAGAATCTCCAGGGCTATGGTGCCCTGTCCGGCTATCACCTCATCGTCGGCAAACGGATGGACGAAAACCCTGCCCCACTCCTTCGCATACCCGACCGCATACTCATACGCCTCATCGTAGTTGGTCCCGTGGAGCACAACCTCTGCTCCGTATGACTTCACACCGTCTATTTTTGTGAGAGGCGTCGTTTCTGGCATCACTATCGTAGCAGGTATGCCAAAATATTTCGCGGCGAGCGCCACCCCCTGCGCATGGTTTCCGGCACTGGCGGCGACGACCCCTTTGGCGCGCTCCTCTTCGCTCAACGAGGCGATCTTGTTGAAAGCCCCCCTGATCTTGAACGATCCGGTATTTTGGAGATTCTCCTTTTTTAGGTAGACCTCCATGCCTGTAGTCTCACTCAGTTTGGGAGCGTAGGAGAAAGGTGTCTTTACGGCAACTTTCAGAACCTCTTCGTGCGCTCTTTTTATATCGTCGAGCGTTATCATACAAGCTCCCTGTGATCGACCATGGCACACCTGCTCTGAACGACGCTCATACCGCTCTTTTTCGCAGCCTCAGCCGCTTCGTTGTTGACGATACCGACCTGCATCCAGACCACCTTTACATCTCCACGCTCTATACAGGCCTCCACTATCTGGCCGACCGCGGCCGATTTCCTGAATATATCGACCATATCTACACGCTCCGGTATCTCCTTCAAAGAGCGGTACACCTTCTCGCCGAGTATCTCGTCGCCTTTCGGATAGACCGGTATTATTCTGTAGCCAGCCCTTTTTAGGTAGGCCGCCACTCTGTTGCTCGCCTTGGAGGTATCCGGCGAAAGGCCCACCACCGCTATCGTCCGCACGCTTCTGAAAATCTCTCTTATCTCATCACTGTCGGCATTGATTGTCGGGAATTCGCACTCCATAAATAAAGCCTTTGAATTTTTTGTAAGAGTATAGCAAACAAGCACTTAGAGTATCACTTCGGTGATCCCTGCATGAAACAGGCAGAGATAGCGCTCCGTCCAGTTTCCGATCAAGAGAGTACGATGCTGGGCCTGGAAGCCCGTAGAACGGTAGGCGTTACATCGCGGTCCGCTTTCGCCTCAGTACCCCAAAAGCCCGAGCAGATTGTAGACTGTAAAGGCCATCAGCCACGCCAGCACGTTCGGATAGACCAAATAGAAGCCGCGCCACGCCCACTGCGGCACCTCCGCCCAGAATGTACTCATGGCGGCTATACAGGGTGAATAGATCATGATTATGACTATGAGCGCTACGGCAGCCTTGAAGGAGACATTCTCCCTGAGCCTCTCTATGAGTGTATTGCTCCTTTCATCAGCTTCGCCTACCGCATAGAGGGTAGCCAGTGTCGATACGACAGCCTCTTTTGCTGCCAGTCCGGTTATAGTGGCTACAGATACACGCCAGTCGAAGCCTAACGGAGCGAACACCGGTTCTATGGCCTTGCCTATCGTACCGAGGTAGCTGCTTTCCAGCTCTTTGGCGGCCAACTCTCTCTGCAGCTCTCTCTTTGCCGCTTCGTCTGCAGCCGCTTCTATTTTCGTTTCGTAACTCTGAACCAGCTGACTGTTATGAGGATATGAGCTTAAAAACCAGATAATCATCGAAGCACCCGCAATGAAGGTACCGGCCTTCTTCAAAAAGAGTTTCGCCTTTATCCAGAGCTCGACACCGAGGGCCTTTATGGAAGGAAACCTGTATGGCGGCATCTCCATTACGAAAGGTTCCGGCTCTCCCTTGAAGAGGACGGTGCGAAGAATCTTGGCGACAATAAGCCCCAGAATCGCCCCGCTGATATAGATAATGAAGAGAATGTTACCTGCGTGTGATGAGGGGAAGAAAGCGCCTATGAGAAGCACATAGACAGGCAGACGTGCCGAGCAGCTCATGAAACCGAGCACCAGCATCGTTATGATGCGGTCTTTAGGATTTTTCAGGGTACGCGCCGCCATGTAGGCCGGGACGGTACATCCGAATCCGCTCACAAGCGGAATGAAGGCCTTTCCCTGGAGGCCGAACCTCTTCATGAAACCGTCGAGCAAAAATGCGGCCCTCGCCATATAGCCGGTCTGCTCCAGCAGGTTTATACCGAGAAATAGAATAAGGATATTGGGCAGGAACATAATGACCGAACCTACGGCCGGAACTATACCGTCGGCCAGAACGGATTGAATTGCACCAGAAGGGAGTACCGCTTTGATGGTATTCGACACCTCCGTGAAAGCGGCGTCGATCCAGTCCATGGGGATGGAACCGACTTCGAACGTGACCTGAAAGAGAAGCCACATGAAAAAGAGAAAGATCGGAAGCCCTAGAACAGGATGTATAAGCAGCCTGTCAAGCCTGTCCGTCAAGGTCACTTTCTTCGGCGGCTTTTTTAGCGCTTTTAGAACAAGAGCCTTCGCCAGGGCGTAGCGCTCGTCGCTCATGATATCGCTCGTAGACTCCTCGTCGAACTCCATCTCCAGCTCTCTGTATATCTGCCCTAGCATCTCATGCAGCTCTATGAAGATCGGAAGGTCGTGTATGACTCTGTAGATATCCTCGTCTCTATCCAGAAGCCTGACGGCTATAAATCTGGCTTCGTCCGGATCTTTGAAGTGCGGAGACTTGTGCAGTACCTTTACCAGCCTCTCTATCTGCTCCTCTATACGCTCGTCGTAGTAGAGCTTGTTTTTCGGCTTGTTCTGCCTGTAAACTTTTATTACGTAGTCGACTATCTCATCTACGCCTCTATGCTCCTTGGCGGAAGTGAGGATCACCGGAATTCCAAGCAGCTCCTCGAGCTTCTGCCTGTCTACCGCACCGCCCTGCTTCTCCACCTCGTCAATCATGTTGACGACCAGCACCATCTTCTTCTGCATATCCATAAGCTGGAAGGTGAATATGAGGTTTCTCGAGAGAGTGTTCGCATCGACTACATTTACTATAAGGTCGTAATCTTCGTTGTAGAGAAACTTTTTCGCCACCTGCTCTTCGGGGGTGTAGGCGTTCAGGGAGTAGATTCCGGGAAGGTCGACCATCTCTATCTCGTAGCCGTCCTTCTCTATATATATCTCCTTCTTCTCGACCGTTACGCCGGAGAAGTTTCCGACATGCAGTCGTGCGCCGGTCATCGAGTTTATGATGGAAGATTTGCCGACATTGGGCTGCCCTGCTATGGCGACCTTTATCTTCTTCAGCCGCAACCCGTCTCCTCTCTCGCTGCTGCTCCCCTCTCTATGTTCATCGCGGTTTTGAGACTTCATGCACAACTACCTTTGGGCTCCATGAAAACAGATGCCGCCTCCTCTTCCCTGAGAGCGATCTTCGTCCCGTCGCTCTCCACTTCCCATGTCTGCTTGGCAAGGGTGTGGTCAAGTATCTTTATCTCACTCCCTTTGGCCAGCCCCAAAGAGAAAAGACGCCCTTTTATGGGATCTTTGGCCTTGATCTTCACTATGCGGCCTTCACAGCCTATACTGCACTCCGTCAAAGGTTTCACTCTGAAAACGCCTCCGGTTTTTTGTGAGATTATAGAGCAATTGCAAACCGTTGTCAATAGTGTTGATAATCATTCTCATAGTCTGCAGGAATTTTACGGAACGATATAGTGCAGTTTCTCTAATTTCGATCGTTCAAGGCCGTTTATGGCGAGGGGGTGTAAAATAGCCCAGAACAGAAACAACAGGAGAAAAACAGTGCTCAAAAGACTCTTTGCAGCTATTCTGGTGCTGGCGGTCTCACTACCGCTCTTTGCCGATGAAAGTCTCTACACCGACGACATAGACGCCAATGAGGCCGCCGAAATGGTCAAAAAGGAGGGAGCGGTCATAATAGATGTACGCGACCCGAGAGAGTTTCTCTATGCAGGACATGCCGTAGGTTCCGTCAACGTTCCCATCTTTTTCGTGCGCATAGATCTCCCTCCCGTAGAGACCAGAGTGAAGGTGGCCCGACTCGAAGAGAAGAGGGGCAAAGCGATACATGTCAAAAAGATATACCGCCCCATGATGGAGGAGAACCCCCGTTTTGTGGAGGGTGTAAAAAAAGTTACAGGAGGAAGCCTCCAAAAACCGGTAATCGTCATATGCAGAAGCGGTGAACGCTCCGTCTATGCGGCCGACAAGCTGGCAAAAAACGGTTTCGAGAATGTGTACAATGTAGAAGGCGGCTTTCTATACGACTGGAAAACTTCAGGACTGCCCTACGGCGGCCAGTAAAATCAAAAAGGGGACTTTATAATGATTAAAAAGATAGTGACAATGGCGATAGCCGGAGCGTTTGTAACGCTCAACGCCGGCTTTTTCGACTCTCTTATGGGAAGCTCCGGGCAAAAGAGCGAACCGAAACAGGAGAGTGTACAAAACAAAAGCACAGATCTCATCTCCACACTCACAGGCTCTCTGGGTATAACACCGCAGCAGGCAACGGGCGGCACGGCGGCACTGCTCCAGGCCGCTTCAAAAAGCATGCCCTATTCCAACTACACTGAACTTCTAAAAAGCGTTCCCGGCCTCAGCTCGATAGCCGGATCGAAAAGCGGAATGCTCGACGGCGCCATGGGAATGCTCGGCGGAGGAGACAAGGTATCGGCCGCATTCAAAGCACTCGGTATGGACAGCTCGATGATAGGAAAATTCGTACCCGTCATACTCGGCTACGTCGGAAAATACGCGACCAAAGAGAACGTCTCGCTGCTTCAGACGGCACTTGGAGCGTTTACCGGGAAGTAGACCTTGCGCCAAACCCGGTAATAAGTAGTTCCAGCCTCCAATACCGGGGTTTTCGCTAGGTTATTGTTAATACCAGGCTCCTTGTACTCTTTGTACTTCTTTGTCTTCTCTTTATCTTTCGAGGTGACAACAATAATGTTGCTTAAACCTCTTAATTGATGTTACAATATGTTGCACTAAAGTAAAACATTGGTTATCGTTATCACCAACCCTCTTGCTTCAAAGAGGGCAACAAAAGAAGGAGATGCTATGGAAATTATAGCAATTATAATCCTAATTTACATTTGGCAGAGTATTTCATCCAATTCAAATCAAAACGAACCCAAAAGAAATAAGCACAATCATATACAAACAGATTTTGAAGACGAATCACTTGCAAGTAAAAAAGACACAAAACTTGAGTCTATTGATTCTTCTGTATCGAAACAAACTTCATTTTCAAAATTAAGTACAACAAATAATAGTACTGTGTTTCAAATTTTAACTAATCACAATATCAAAAAACTCTATCATTTCACAAATAAAGCGAATATTGCCTCTATCATAGAAAGTGGTGGACTGTATTCGCAAAAAAATCTCCACAAGATGCAAAAAAGACCAATCTATGCAACGAATGAGCTTTCATGGGAGCTAGATTCACTCAAGGGGTTGGATAAATATGTCAGCTTATCTTTTGTAACGAACCTACCAATGTATTGGAAAAACAAGTATGAAAAAGGTAATCGCTTTGTATGGCTACAAATTGATCTAGAGGTTTTGGCATGGCCTGGTACGTTGTTGTCAAATATCAATGCAACTGACAGTTATGCAATAATCGATAAAGTAGAGAAAGTACTGCCGTTGCTGGATTTGGATTTACTTGCCAAAGATAGAAAACTTTCAACTTTAACGCAAGAAGAAAAGAAAAAAATGCAAGCTGAAGTGCTGGTGCCAAATTTCATCCCCATAACTAAGATACTCAATATTGATACATTCATCTAAAGGAATTCATATATGGCAAAAAGATACGTATATGTTGTAAAAGGTAAGCGAGATAAATTCTATGAAGAATTACCCGTCGAATTTGAATGGTTTCCAGGGTTCAGCATCAAACAAAAACAATGTTCCATCGCATCGTTGCATAAAAACGCATCCAAAGAGTACGATTTAGAGAAAAAAAAGATTCTTGAAATTTCAAGCAAATCACCAAATGAACTTGGCAAAATGTTGAGTGCATTCCAATTGAAACTCCCAGATAGCTCTGGATTAAGTGCAAGTGTCGAATCTTTCTTTCAAGGTAGCAAAGTTTTTGAAAAAGGTGGGCCCTATAAAGATTTATACAACAAAAGTGCGAAAGATGCAAAACGAGATCCTCGCTTGAAAGAGTCAGGTTCCCTAAAGCGTTTCGTGTGGGATGAAGAAGAGTGGGATCTCGAGCCCAAAACCGCTTTCTACCACTGGCTATATCTGAAGGCTCTACACGCCAGTGAAAGGCTCCGCGAACAAATAATGCAATACACTGCTTTTACGGACATCGAATTCAATCCTGCCAAGTCTATCAACTGTCAAGCCGCATCTGCCGCATTATATGTGGGCATTCGACGAAGTGGAATTCAGATTGAAGAAGCACTCCAAAACAAGCATACCTTTTTACAGTTGATAAACAAACATGAAGATTCAACCGATCATCAAAGTCATTACCAGTCTAAAATGGAACTAGGATGAAAAAGCATAAAGTTTAGGAGTACAGGTTAGTCATTCCCATAAAACCCCACAAAAACTCCACTGGTTTTACTCAAATTTTATAACTGTATCACTGCCCACTTTTGTAGAGTAAGTGGGCAGTGATCAAAATTTTGCTCACCAGAGCCACTTGTGCAACGGTGGTATGCTTGCCGCCGCTTTTGAGTCTTCTATTGTTGGTGTACGGCTACCATCAGGGGCATGTAGAGCGTTCATTTATAAATCCAGTAACCAGCTTTTGATATTCTGGCTTTACCGCGCACGGATGTGCCCGACTCCCTGATGATAGGATCGAATTGCCATCACTGGCCCTCTTGCTTTTCATCACATAAGGCAAGGAATACTATATGCTATAATTGAAACAGACCTGACACAGGATTTATCCTTTCCATGATTCGAGCGGAAAAAAACGGGTAAAAATCCGCACTTGCCCGTCAGGGCGGCTAAGATGTCAACAGTTTTTCCGCTATTTTGCAGAGTCCCGCTCTGCGTGCGGATTTTGCGTAAAGTAAATAACTGATCTATACTGCGTAATATCAGTTAAAAATATTAGGAGTTGGCTCATGCCGGATAAAAACCAGATATTGTCGACTCTTAGAGCATACAAAGAGGAGTACGGCAATAGATACGGAATTGAAGAGATAGGAATATTCGGTTCATACGCCAGAGGAGATGCGAAAGAGGATAGTGATGTTGATATATTTTTAAAACTCAGACACTCCAATCTCTTTTTGCTTTCACGTATTCGTATAGAGCTTGAGGAGTTACTCGGCATCCATACTGATTTGGTACAGTTGCGTGAGAGGATGAACCAATCTCTCAAAAAACATATAGAGCAAGAGGCTATAAGTGCCTGACAATCAGTTAGTGAAAGAGATATTGTCTCAAATAGACAATGCAATCAGCACTATAAAATTTCGATTTGAGCCGGTTACAAGTGTCGACTATTTCCTTGATACGCCTGAAGGCCAAGAGAAACTGGACAGTTTGTGTATGCTTTTTATAGCCATAGGGGAAAGCCTTAAAAAGATAGACAAGCTCACAGAAGGCAAATTACTTACAAAGTATGAAACCATTGACTGGAAATCGATAAAAGGAATGAGAGATATACTTTCTCACCACTATTTCGATGTAAATGCCGATGCTATCTATAATGTATGTGATGAAGAGTTGGATGACTTACATATGGTGATCAAAAAGATACTGAAAGAGTTGTAATACTACACAGTTACTCCAATGATTGTAATCGAAAATTGACCTGAATAAAGCTCAATTTCTCCCGGTAAAATGTAAGAAGAGTTGTTGGAGGCGGTCCTCTTATCCCAAATTTAAATTTTCCCAACATCTAAGGGCACTCGGGGTCGGGCACTCGGGGTCGAGTGATAGCAATAACCTATTAATTCCGGGACAGGCTTGACATAGGTTATCAATTATGACAACATAGCTCATGAATTGGAAGATTGAATTTTTTGATGAGGCGTAGAGGCTGAAACTTTTACACTCCCTCCAAAGATTTTAGCTAAGATGCTGCATATCTTTGAACTCATAGAGATGGCCGGGGCGCAGCTTGGAGAGCCTTACACCAAGCCACTCAAAGATGGTTTGTTTGAGGTGAGAGCAAAAGCGCACGAAGGCATAGGCAGAAGCATCTTTTGTTATTAAAAAGGGATAAAATCATAATATTGCACATTTTTGTCAAGAAAACTCAAAAAACTCCCAAAAGAGATCTGGAAATTGCTCTAAAGCGTAAAAAGGAGTTAGACGATGAAAGCGACTAAAAGGCCAACATTTACAGAGTTCAAGAAAAAAGCTCTGCAGAATAAAGAGGTAAAAAAGAGTATAACGCGCTTAAGCCTCTTTTTACCATCAAAAAGCAACTTGTAGCGGCACGTGTAGCCAAAGGGCTGACGCAAGATGAAATAGCTAAAAAAATCGGTACATCCAAATCCAACATTTCAAGGCTGGAAAGCCTGAATAACAGCTATATGCCAAACCTTGCAACACTGATGAAATACGCCGACGCTCTTGGTATGAGGCTGGATATTGGGTTGAAGTAGAGCATCTATTTCTGTCACCATGCATCAATATAGAATCTGCTTCTCCTGATACCTCGCAATACCCCGTGTTTAAAATTCTCTCCCGACATTCATGACCGGATGAAACAGCCCATACTACCCGAAAATCTCTGCACGGTCTGTATTCAAAAAACTGCTTGCAGAAAGTTCGCTTACCTACACTTTTGTCAGAACCACACCGGCTTCCATATGAGGTGTATAGGGAAACTGGTCGAAGAGTGCCGCTTTTTCCACCCTGTGTGTTTTGCAGAGCTCTGTCAGGTCGCGTGCAAGGGTGTCGGGGTTGCATGATATGTAAATTACGGTCTCAAAACCTGCGGTCAATCTTCTTGTATCTTCGTCGAGCCCGGCTCTGGGCGGGTCCACCAGTACGGTTTTGAGGTCGTAGCTCTTCAGGTCTACCCCTTTCAGGCGGGAAAACTCTCTCTTTCCCTCCAGTGCTTCAGTGAACTCTTCGCTGCTCATCCTGACGAACTCGATATTCGTGACACCGTTCAAAGAGCAGTTCTCTTTGGCGGCCTGTATCGAGCGTTTCGATATCTCCGTCGCGATGCACTTTCGAAAGTGTGCGGAGATCGGAATGGTGAAGTTCCCGGCCCCGGCGTAGAGTTCGCAGAAGTCTCCTTTACCGTATTCGGAAGCACCTTTTAAAGCCCATGCTATCATCTTTTCGTTTACGCCGGGGTTGGGCTGGGTGAAGCTCTGCTCGTAGTGCCTGTAGAGATACTCTTTCCCGTCAACGTAGAGCTTTTCCGTTACAAATTCGCGGCTCAAAACCACCTTCTGTTTCCGGCTTCTGCCTATGACGGCGGCTTCCAGTTCGGTTTCGAGCTCTTTCGCACGCTCCATCCACGCATCTTCCAGTTTTCTGTGGTAGAGCATGGTAATGAGAGTGTCACCGGCAGCAGAGGAGAGAAACTCCATGCCGAAAAGGCGGTTTTTCAACTCTTCGTCGCCGTTTACATACCCAAGAAGCCTCCACATTCTCTCTTCTATCGACTCTACGACCATCGGACACTCTTTAAGCTTGACGAACCCTTTTTTGTCCATATGGCGCATGGCGTAGCTGCAACCGCTTTCGTCTCGGTATATCTTGTACTCCGCCCTCGCCCTGAAGTGCTCCTCTTTGGAGCAGAAGAGCTCTATCTCCGCGCCGTAAAAGGGTTTCAGAAGCTCTTCGAGCCTCTCTTTTTTGGTCGATAGCTGCTCATTGTAAGGAAGGTTGTAGAGTGAGCAGCTGCCGCACTCTCCGAAGTGGGTGCATATCATTTGAAGCTCTCCACGAGGTTGCCGACAAGCAGGTGCCAGCCGTCAACCAGGACGAATATGAGTATCTTGAAAGGGAGAGATATCATGACGGGCGGAAGCATCATCATACCCATACTCATCAAAACGGAGCTGACGACCATATCTATGACGAGAAAGGGCAGAAAGATCAGAAAACCTATCTCGAACGCGGTTTTGAGCTCGCTTATCATGAATGCCGGAAGAAGAACGGTAAGAGAGACATCGGCCTCCGTCTGCGGGTTTGGGAGGTTCCTTATGCGGTAAAAAAGGGCCAGGTCGGCCTCTCTGGTATTTCTGAGCATAAAAGATTTGAAAGGTTTTATAGTCTCGTCGAAGGCCACTTCGTAGCCTATCTTCTTGTCCATGTAGGGCTTGATACCCTTCTCGTACGCCTCTTTGCCCATAGGCTCCATGATGAAGAGGGTTATGACGAGCGCCAGAGAGACCAGCAGCTGCGTCGGCGGCGTCTGCTGTGTTCCGAGCGCCTGCCGCAAAAATGCGAAAACGACAATCAGCCTTATGAAGCTGGTCATTACGAGAATCAGGGAGGGTGCCAATACCAGCAGCGTAAGTACTATGACGATATTTAGGGTATTTACCAGATCTTTCGGTTCGGCCGGAGCCGAGAGGGAGAGGTTTACGGTCGGAATATCGACCGCGGCCAGGACCGGAAGCCCGGCAAAGAAAATCAGGAGAGGCAAAAACTTGCGTATCATCTGAAACTGCGCAACGGGTCGTCAAGGAGTGCTATCGGGAGTGAACGGCTCGCCCCGCGGCAGCCTAGGCGGCTTCCCGCCTGCAGATTGTCGGACGGTGCTCCAAATTTTGTGCTGTGCGCGGCCTCATTTCGCAACGGCAGAAGTTTCGGCATCAAGAATTCCTTTTCTCGCACTCTTCTCCAGCTCCGGCTCGTTGGAGAAGAAGTATAGATCTACACGCCTGTTCTTCGCACGGCCTTCGGGTGTCGCATTGGTCGCGACCGGCTTGAACTCCGCGTTGCCGCACGCGGAGAGTCTTTTGGGGTCGACATCGTCTTTTATAAGCTCTTTGACAACCGAAACGGCCCTGGCCGCCGAAAGCTCCCAGTTGTCTCGGTAGGGGCTGCCGGGTCCCGGAGGGATGTTGTCCGTATGCCCCCGCACACTGACCTGAAGCGTGTTCGGCAGCTTGTCGATGATCATGGCGATTCTTTTGAGAAAAAGTATAGCATCCATATTATCAATTTTCGCTTCACCCGGCTTGAAAAGGAGTTCGGCAGGCAGTCTCAGCAGGAAGCCCTTCTCGGACTCTTCCAGAACCGCGGGGGTGGCACCCTGGCTCATCATGATTTCGTTCATCTCGTCTTTCAACGATGCCAGCTGCATCATCATTTTGCTTATCTGGTTATCCATCTGGGGCTGGGACTGCTGTGAAGTCTGGATCTCCGTTGGGGAGGTGGCGGCCGCACCGCCGCCGGTACCGCTCTCCATCCTTCTCTCTTCGAGTTCTGAGCGCTCGCCCCCTTCAAGTACGGAGAGGGCTCCGGCAAGTGAGCCTATAGCCTCCTCCAGCTTCTTCGCATCCATGGTCGACATAGAAAGAAGCAGTACGAAAAAGCAGAGCAAAAGGCTCATAAGGTCGCCGAATGCCGCAAGCCAGCCCGGTAGACATTTGGGGCACTCGGGACACTTTTTCTTTCCCATCTACAAAATCCTACTCAAACTGGCTCACGCGTTCATTGGGCGGAAGGAACGACAGCAGTTTAGCTTCGAGTGTACGCGGGTTGTCGCCCGCCTGGATCGACATAATACCTTCGAGTATGATCGTACGTACAAGGTTTTCGTCGGCATCGCGTATATTGAGAATGTTGGCGATCGGCGTACCGAAGATGTTTCCTATCATAGCCCCGTACATCGTCGTAAGCAACGCGACCGCCATCGAAGGTCCGATCGCACTTGGGTCCGACATGTTCAGAAGCATCGCGACCAGACCGATAAGAGTACCGATCATACCCATCGCACCGGCCAGCCCGGCCCACTGGTCGAATATGGCGGCATTTGCCTTGTGGCGTTCGCTGGTCTGCTCCATCTCGATCTCAAGAAGCTCCCTTATCGTATCCGGCTCGTTGCCGTCCACCGCCATCGAGAGGCCCTTCTTAAGGAACTCGTTCTCTTCGTTGTTGGCCGCCGCTTCAAGTGACAAAATCCCGTCTCTTCTGGCCTGAGTCGAATATTCGACAAGCTTTTTTATCAGTTCGGGAACGTTCTCCTGCGGAGGCTTGATGGCGATCATGAAGATCTTGACGAAGTTCTTCATCTGCTCCATCTTGAATGCGACAAGGAGCGCGCCGATCGAACCGCCGATGACGATAAGAACGGAGGGGATGTCAATATACGCCCCTATCCCCACTCCCATGGCCATAGCTCCGAACAGAAGGCCAAGAATCAATACCAAACCGATGACACTACCCAAGTCCATCGACACTCCTGCTTTTATCCCGTAAAATCTTTTCCCCGAATCTCGAAATAGAGATTTGGCTTTACGTTATTCTTGTCAAACTATATCGGCCTATTGCATACAAAGATAAACCGCTACTCTTAAAACGGCCGAAATTTGGGACATTTTAATCTTTATTGCGTTAAAATCTCATAAAATTCGTGTCGCCCAGGCTGTGGGCGGCAGAGCGAAAAAACCCATAAAACAGGATAGTCAGCCGATGAGTACCTCAGTCATAATCCTTGCGGCCGGACAGGGCACACGTATGAAATCGACCCTGCCGAAAGTTCTGCACCCCATAAGCGGCCTGCCCATGATACACTACGCGATCAAAACCGCCAAGAGCGTAAGCGACGACGTTACCATGGTGCTTTTCCACCAGGCCGAACGTATCGAAAAAGAGATTGCCGCACATTTTGACAACATAAAATTCAAACTCCAGGACCACGAAAACTACCCGGGTACCGGCGGAGCCGTCATGGATATAGCGACGATGCACGACAAGGTACTGGTGCTCAACGGCGATATGCCTCTCGTGACGCCCGAGTCACTTGAACCGCTCCTTGCCGAAGAGGCGGACATAGTTATGAGCGTATTCGATCTTCCTGACCCTTCAGGCTACGGGAGGGTCGTTGTAGAGAACGGGGAGGTGGAGGCCATCGTCGAAGAGAAAGACTGCACGCCGCGGCAGAGAGAGATAAAGACGGTCAACGCCGGAGTCTACATTTTCAGACGTGAAGTTCTGGACCGCTACCTTCCTCTCCTCTCCAACGACAATGCACAGGGTGAGTACTATATAACCGATATAGTCAAGATGGCCCGGGAGGATGGTATGCACATAGTTCCCGTATGGGTCGAAGAGGAGGCGTTCAAGGGTGTAAACAGCCGTTACGACCTGGCACACGCCGAAGAGATGATGCAGCAAAAAATACGGGAGAAGTGGATGAGGGCCGGTGTCACCATGCATCTGCCTTCGACAATCTATATCGATTCAAGGGCTATCTTCCACGGCGACTGCATCCTCGACAACGGCGTTACGATCCACGGGGAGAGCATCATTTCCGACTCGCACATAAAGTCGCACACAGTGGTCGAAGAGGCGGAGATAAAAAAATCTACATGCGGCCCGATGGCCAGGATCCGCCCGGGAAGCGTTCTGGAAGATACCCATATCGGAAATTTCGTTGAAGTGAAAAAGTCGCATCTCAAAGGTGTAAAAGCAGGGCACTTGAGCTACCTCGGAGATGCCGAGATAGATGAGGGAACCAATGTCGGGGCGGGCACAATCACCTGCAACTACGACGGCATAAACAAATACAAGACGAAAATAGGCAAAAACGTCTTCATAGGCTCCGATTCGCAACTGGTCGCCCCGGTTACGATAGAGGACAACGTTATGATAGCGGCCGGAACCACGGTGACGGACAATGTGAAAGAGGGTGCACTGGCGATCTCCAGAACACCCCAGAAGATAGTGGAAAGATTTTTCCACCGCTTCTTCAAGACGGGGAAAAAGTGATGCTCGAACAGGTAAGACTCGACGGAAAAAAGATTCTGGTTGGAGTCAGCGGCAGCATAGCGGCCTACCGCTCGTGCGAACTGGTCAGGCTCTATCTCAAGGCGGGAGCCGAGGTCAGGGTGGTTATGAGTGAATCGGCGAAACGCTTCGTAACCCCCCTCACCTTCGAAGCGCTGAGCGGCAACCGCGTACTCCACGAAGAGACGGAGGAGTGGAGCGGCGACCTCAACCATATTGGCATAGGCGAATGGGCCGATCTCTTCGTTATCGCCCCGGCAACCGCGAACACGATAAACAAGCTCTCCAACGGCATAGCCGACAACCTGCTTCTGCAGAGCGCCCTGGCATTCGGAAAGAGCGCCCTCCTCTGCCCGGCCGCAAACACCAGGATGCTGGAGCACCCTGTAACCGAAGGGAGTCTGAAGCTTCTGAAGCTGCACCGCATAGAGGTGGTGGAGCCGCAGACGAAACTTCTTGCGTGCAACACGGTGGGCAGAGGGGCGATGGCCGAACCGGAGATGATATTCGCGGTATCTTTGAAGCACCTTTACGAAGACGAATACTGGAAAAACAGGCGCGTCGTGGTAACGGGCGGCGGTACGATCGAAAAGATAGACGAGGTACGCTACATATCGAACTTCTCGAGCGGCAAGATGGCCGAAGCGATGGTTACCGCACTCTATGCGAAAGGGGCCGACGTCTGCTACATCACCGCCAAAGAGCCGAAATCGATTCCGCCGGTACACGTAATAAAGGTCGAGAGCGCCGAAGAGATGCTCAGGTATACGGAAGACGCGTTGAAAGTGGCGAAAAAAGGGGTGCTGACCAAACCCTCTTTCCACTCCGAGACAGGACATCCCGAGCTTGTGCAGAAGAGTCCCTGGCTCTTCATGACTGCGGCGGTCAGCGACTTCAGGCCGGCACATCCGCAAAGAGGCAAACTCAAAAAAGCGACCCTCGGTAAAGAGTGGTCTTTGCAGCTTGTGGAGAATCCCGATATTCTGAAATCTATCGACAGGTCGGGAGTGAAGAGTGTCGCCTTCAAAGCCGAAATGGATAGGGAGAGAGCGCTCGAAAACGCAAAAAAAGCGCTTAAAGAGAAGGGTGTTGATTTCGTTGCTCTCAATATTCTCGAAGGCAGTGAGAGCTTCGGGAGCGAAACCAATGCCGTCACCCTGGTAACCGCCGAAAAGGAGATAGAGATTCCGCAGGCGAACAAATATGAGGTGGCATTCTCGATGCTGGAGGCTCTAAAGTCTCTATGATCTACGGCCTGACACCGCTTCATGCAGCCCGCAAAATTCTCTCAAAGCTCGCGAAAATAGAGATCAACGCGCTGCTGCAGACGGGCATAGAGGTTCTAGAGCAAAAGAGTGACGGCAGCTATCTGATACGCCTGGGGAGGCACACCCTGCAGACAAAGAGCGAAACCGCTCTTGTGCCGGGAAAAGAGTATTGGGTCGATATGGAGCAGACAAAAGAGGGGAGCGTTCGTCTGAGCAGGCTTCACCCGAAACCGCTTCTGCTGAAAAAAGAGGGGTTCTGGATTTTCGGGAAAGAGCTTCTTTCGGAGCTCTCGAAGGAGTCCGATCCTGCAGAGGCCGTCAAAGAGAAGTTTATGCAGATGATGGCTTCGTCCCAGAGCAGGGAGAGTTTTCAGAGCCTCACCCAGATGCTCATCTCTCTACAGCACGGAGTGGTTACGCTCCCGGTAGAGGATCGCGGCAGGAGGATGCTTCTGCAGATGCGTAAAAAAAAGAGAGAGAACGAAACTTTAAAAGAAAAGAGTGTAGAATTTTATGCAGCATTCAACAACCTCGGACCCGTTGAAGGGGCGATAGTCCGGTATGGTGAGAAAAAAGACCTGAAGCTGGAGGTTTTCTATCCCAAAACCGCGCGTCTGCTGGAGAGCCTCAAGGAGGATCTGCCGGGTTTTTCAAACATCTCGGTCTCTTTGAGCAGCCAGACCATTGCACCCTTTTGGGAGAGCGACAGTCTGGGGCTGCTGGATATCAGGGGGTAGAAAATATGAGCAATCTGGCCAGACATATAGCCATCATCATGGACGGTAACGGCAGATGGGCGCAGGAGCGCGGCCTCAAAAGGGTGAAAGGGCATGAGAAGGGAGCCGAAACCGTACGTGCGATTACCACTTTCGCCTCCAACCACCCCGAGATAGAGGTTCTTACGCTCTACGCATTCAGCACCGAAAACTGGAAACGCCCCAAAATGGAGATAGACTTTTTGATGCGTCTTCTCAACCGCTACCTCAAAAACGAAACCGAAACATACATCAAATACCAGATACGTTTCGAGACCATCGGAGACCTTTCACGCTTCTCCCCCGCCCTTCAGAAACAGATAGCCCTAATGAAGGAGAAGACGAAAAACTTCAAACGGCTCACACAGGTACTGGCCCTGAACTACGGCTCGCAGGACGAGATCTCCAGGGCCGCCTCAAGACTCTGCAGAGAGGGCTCAGAAATAAGTGTCGAGACTCTCTCCAAAGAGATCGAGAGTGCGAAATTCGGTCCGGTGGACATTCTGCTGAGAACCGGCGGAGACCAGCGTCTCTCCAACTTTCTCCTCTGGCAGTCGGCATATGCGGAGCTCTTCTTTACCCATACACTCTGGCCCGACTTCACTCCCGAGGAGCTAGAGAGTATCATCGGCGAATTCAAACGGCGTACAAGACGCTTCGGAGGCATATGATGTCGATACTCTTCGCTCTTTTTATCGGGCTTGCGATAGGCTCTTTTCTGAACGTTCTGATAGTCAGAATCCCCAAAGGCGAAAATATAGCTTTCCCCGCCTCCCACTGTCCGAAATGCGGCAATGCACTTAAATGGTGGCATAACATTCCTCTCGTCTCATGGGTAGTTCTGCAGGGGAAGTGCGCCTACTGTAAAAGCCCCATCAGCAGGATATACCCGATAGTCGAGCTTCTGACCGGACTCATCTTCGCGACGCTAGCTATGAAACTGGGACTAAACGCAGAATGGTTCATAACCGGCCTGGTATTCGCCCTGCTTCTCGCTCTTTCGGTGATAGACTTCGAATATTACGCCGTACCAGACTCTCTCAACTTCACTGCACTTGGACTGGCTCTTCTGATGCCTCTTTTCATTTTCGGATGGGACTGGGCAACGGGGGGGCTGAAAGAGTTCTCCTTCTACCAGGAGGATCTCATCAACCGTTTCAAAGTGGCTGCCATAATGGCCTTTGCATTCTTCGCCCTAGGCTACATCGTGAAAAAGGCGATAAAAAAGGATGCACTTGGAGAGGCCGACATAATAATAGCCGCCACGATGGGGGCGATGCTAGGATTTCCGCTGGTTTTGATGGCGATCTACGTAGCGGCTGTCGCGGCCCTGATACCCGCACTTGCGGCACGGGGGCATATGGTCCCGTTCGTTCCTTTTCTGGCACTGGGAACCTGGATAGTCTACATATTTTCGGATACCTTCATGAAGTGGTGGGGAGTGCTCTATGCATAAGACTTCGGAGTATCTTTTCAGGAGCTTCAGCGGAATATTCTTCTCCATATTTCTTCCGATCATCGTGATAGGATCGCTGATTCTTTTCGTCAGAATAGCAAAACTGACGGAAGTTACACAGATGAGCGCGGGTGAGATGCTGCTGATGTACGGCTACTCTCTGCCTACCATACTCTTCTACACTCTGCCCGTCACATTTTTTGCGGCACTCGTCCTTACGCTGAACAAACTCTCGAACGACTTCGAGAGTGTCGTGCTCTTCTCCTTCGGGATCTCCCCGGCACGCCTGATAAACTTCTTCTACCCTTTCGTACTGCTGCTCATAGCGCTTCTTATGCTCCTCTCCCTGGGGCTCATACCCATTACCAAGCAGTTGACTAAATCGTTCATAGCCTACAAGAGTATGCATGCGGTTTTGAATATAGAAGCGAGCCGGTTCGGTCAGAAGTTCGGCGACTGGCTGGTATTTCTGGAATCGAAGGACAAAGAGAGCAACACCCTCCACAACATAGTCCTTTACAATGCGAAGCCGAAGGAGGAGCAGATTCTCATCGCCAAAATGGGGCGATTCATCAACGAAAACGGAGTTCTCGGTCTCATGCTGAGCAACGGAGAGGCCTACAACATAAAAAACGACACCGTTAACCAGATAAACTACAAGGTGATGAAAATATACGATACGACCGCATACAAGCCTTTTACCTACCAGAACCTCAAAGACTACTGGGCTTCGGCACTGAGCGACAAAAAACGGCTGAAAGACCTTTTGATCTTCGTAGCCATAAGCCTCTTTCCGCTGGCGACACTCTACTACGCTTTCGCCTACGGAATCCTTCACCCAAGATATCAGAAAAATTACGGATATGCCGCTATACTTCTGGCGACGGCGCTCTACTATGCGGGTGTATCGGCTATAGCCAAATCGGGCACGGCACCTACAGTCACATTCATTCTGCTCTTTACGGCACTAGGCCTCTATCTCTTTTACGGCAGGGTACAGAGAAGGTTTTAGGGGAAGATATGCGAGTAAAAGCTGTTATAGCCTATGACGGCTCCGCATTTTTCGGCTTCCAGTCGCAAAAAACGACCTCGAAAACCGTATCGGGAGCTCTCCACAAAGCTATGGAGAGGCTGGGTATAGACTCACACCCTGTCGGAAGCGGCCGTACCGACAGGGGTGTACACGCCACCGGGCAGGTGATACACTTCGATATTCCGGCACACTGGCAAAACGACTTGCCGAGACTCAGAGTTGTACTGAACCGCCTTCTCGAACCGCATATCCAATTCAAACATATAGCTCTCACCGACGACTCGTTTCACGCCCGATTCGACGCCCGGCGGCGTATCTACCGCTATGTAGTCAAGAAGATGCCGGTTACACCTTTTGAGGCGCCGTACTGCCGCTATCTTCCCAGGCTGGAGGAGAAGAGTCTCCTAAAGGCTCTGCGCCTCTTTGAAGGTGAACACGACTTCATACACTTTCATAAAAGGGGAAGCGATCCCTTGAGTACCGTTAGAACGATTTACAGAACCGGGCTCTACAGATTCGGCGGCTACACGATCCTCTTTTTCGAGGCCAACGGCTTTTTGAGGGCGCAGGTGAGAATGATGGTGGAGAGCTCCGTTATGGTCATGGCCGGAGAGCTGAGCCCGGATGAGGTGAAAAGGCAGCTCGACGGAGAGAGACTCTTTACAATACCCCCCGCACCGCCGCAGGGACTCTACCTTAGCAGGGTAATCTACCGGGCCGGAAGTTGAGTCACCGATGTTACGCAAAGCTTGAGCCAAGCAGAAGCTTTGGCTTGTAGTCGCCGCCCCCTGCACACCATGAAGCTTCAAAATCGCAGATTTCGAGACGACGTTACGCAAAATCCGCACACCGGGCGGGATTTGCCCTGCGGCAGACTGCAAAACATCCATAGGGTACCTCTAAAAAGCTGACGCCTTCGGTACCATGAGAGGCAAACACGGTTTTTTGAACGATATCTTTCAACTCAAATCCCGGGGCCGACGTGACGAGACACCTGCAAAGAGCTTTTTCGATCTGCTGAAGGTAAAGCCCGGAACGATGTCAAAATAGGTTTTCAGACCCACATAACAGCGTCTCTGTGTAAAGTAAAAAGTGATTGATAGAGGTTGCGGGGCCGGGGAGCGGCAACTCCCCGGCAGGAAAGATCGGTTATCTCTTTTCGGTTTTTGAAGTATCCTGACGGCTGTTTTTATCTCTGAAGTCATACTGGACTACATCATCCGATTTTTTGTAAGAACCGTTGTCGTAGTGTACTACATTCGAACTTTTGTCGGATGAGTTGTCGTAAGAGACAATATCTGAAGCCGTAGCGAATGTACCTGCAGCGAATATGCTGAGAAGAAGTGCGAATTTTTTCATTTGATCCCCTTTGGTTTTAATTCGGAGTAATTTTATCCTATTTAAAACTTTATAGAGATTATCTTTTGAAGTTAATATAAAAAACAAAGAATCGCAACCCTACTCTATCACTATAACAGGTCTCTTTTTCGGATCTAGCCACTCTACAAGCTCTTCGATCTGCTCTCTTTTCATCGCTACGCATCCGGCCGTCGCTCTTTCTCCGTCGGCTATATGCAGGAATATACATGATCCCCTGCCCCGCTCGTTTTGCTGGTTGTAGCCGACTGTCACTACAATCTCATATAGGCCGTCTTTGCGCCTCATATACTCGAAACTTCTGTAATCTTTCAATATCTGTGAAGAGTTGACTATGCGGTTGTAGTAGCGTGATGCGGCATCGTCGATACAAAGTGTCTCCTCTTTGGAGAGATAAAAAGGCATAGGGGTATCTACCGTTTCGTAGCCGTATACTTCATTGAGGGAGTAGAGACCGGAAGGGGTCTTCCCGTCCCCCTCTTTCCTCTTTCCGACTCCGTTGCGCCCTATGTTTACGCTCCAGACTTCTCCCATTCGAATCCATCGGTCTCCCCTCTTCTCATAGCGCGCAAGTCTGGCATGGTGACCTTTTGCATCGAACACTTTCACATACTGCAGAGAATCGGACGGAATCTCTACAGACTCATCGTCCCCAAAAGTAAAAACCGCTAAAATTATCGACAAAAGGAGAGCCATTGCAAGAGAGTTACGGTATCTATTCACTTCTACCTCCGCTTATCGCCATAGTTTTGGCAATTATATCAAGAAATGTCATCCTCTCTCTTCTTATAGGCGTAATAGGCGGCTATTACATAATGGAGCAGAGCGTTACCGGCGCTCTTTGGCAGACCCTTTTGGGAATCTTCTCGCTTCTTGAAAAGGGGTGGGTAGTCAAAACCCTGATATTCGCTATCTTCGTAGGCTCGATCATAGAGCTCATTAGACGCAGCGGCGGAGTGGACGGCTTCGTCCGTTTTCTGCAGGAGAAAAAGGAGCTTGTAACCGATAGGAAAGATGCGGAGCTGCTCGCGTTTTTCATAGGTCTCGCCATCTTCATAGAGTCATCTATAACGTCGCTCATCGCAGGAACGGTCAGCCGCCCTCTTACGGACCGCTTCGGCACTTCCCGGGAAAAGCTGGCCTACATCTGCGACTCCACGGCGGCTCCCGTATGTACGATGTTTCCTCTCAACGCATGGGGGGCGCTGCTGCTCGGACTGATAGGCTCCCAGATAGAGTCCGGAGTGATCACAGGCGAACCCATAAAGCTCCTCGGAAGCGCGCTCCTTTTCAACTTCTACGCCATCTTCTCCATTCTGCTGGTACTCTTTACCATACTCAAAGGGGTAAAGTTTCCGGCCTATACGAAAGTCGATCCGCCCGATATAGAGATATCTTCGCGCAGAGGCGATCTGATGGCTCTTGTCGTACCCATCGCGTCGCTTCTGCTGCTCGTTTTTCTCTTTCTATTCATCACAGGCGGGGGAAACCCTCTCAAAGGGAGCGGCTCCACTTCGGTTTTTGCCGCCGTTTTGGGTTCTGTCCTGATCTCGTCGGTCTACTATCTGATAAAAAAGAGTATGCCCGCAAAAGAGATAGTACCGGCAATCTTCAGAGGAGCCAAAACGATGCTCCCTATCGCCGCTATTCTGCTCTTCGCTTTCGCCATCGGAGATGTAACTGTCAAGATGGGAACGGGGGTCTATATGGCCCATTTTGCCAACGCAATCTTGAATCCGGCACTTCTGCCGGCCGGAATCTTTCTTCTTTCGGCGATCATAGCCTTCTCTACCGGCACAAGCTGGGGAACCTTTTCGATAATGATACCGATAGCTGTCACCATAGCTGCCGGCATGGGTATCGGTGAGGGGATGCTTCTGCCGCTGGTAATCGCAGCGGTCATCTCAGGCGGAGTCTTCGGCGACCACGCCTCTCCAATCTCCGATACGACGATCATTGCGGCCATGGCGGCAGGATGCGATCTTATAGCCCACGTAAAGACGCAGCTGCCGTGGGCCCTGCTGGCCGCACTACTCTCGCTTCTCTGCTTTATTCTCTTCGGTTTCCTCTCTGTATGACGTCAGATAAAAAGCGCAACACCGGCAATCAGATAAACGCGGCGCTCATATACCCCACCACCTGCGATTCGTCTCCGCTTGCGTCCGCACTTGTGCGGTAGTCGAGAATGAGCGGCTCGAGACCCACGTTTTTCGCGGCGATCAGCATCGCTTCCACCCCTATTTTGCCGCAGGCTTCGCATCCTCTGTGCAGCTCGGCCGGATCGAGCTTGCTTACGGCATTGAGGCATATGCTGTCGAGCATCTTGGCCTTCTGCAGATCGTAGTAGTGGCTGAGATCCGTACTTATGACAACCCCTGTATCGGAATCGGCAAGAAGCCACTCTATAACAGATGCAAGGTTCGAGGGGTTTTCATCGCCGTATACAAGCTCCACAGTCCTGGCATCGGGCAGATATGTTTTTATAAACGGCATCTGCACCTCCGTACTGTGCTCATGGTGGGCATCCGGCACAAACCCGAGACCGAACCTTTTGATAAGCTCATCCGCCAGCGGACGATCGACGGGCAGATCGCCCAGGGGTGTCTCGTAGAGGTCATATTCACTGACGCTGGTTCCGGCCAGATAGACCCTGTGGCTCGGCCCGATGACAACGACACGTTTGACCCCGCTGTTTCCGAGCAGCCTGTGGGCCACATTGGCCGTAAAACCGGAAAATACATAACCTGCATGCGGCACTATCACCGCCCTAGTCTTAGTCTTCAGAAGCTCCGGATCACGGATACTCTTCTCCAGCATCTCGTTGAAACGGTCGAACATCATCCTTATCTCTTCGGCCGAAGCCGGATAGAACTGACCCGCAACCGCTGTTTCTCGTATTTTCATTATTTTCCTCCTTCGTCTGAACAGACTTCCCGGGCAAAACCCGTCAAGCTACACAACCATCGACTATCGACCATCGACCATCGACCATAAAAAAGATCACTCCCAAACCCCCTCAATCTCCCGGTTACACTTGGGGCAGTGTCC
Source organism: Hydrogenimonas sp. (assembly GCA_003945285.1). NCBI lineage: Bacteria > Pseudomonadati > Campylobacterota > Epsilonproteobacteria > Campylobacterales > Hydrogenimonadaceae > Hydrogenimonas > Hydrogenimonas sp. The sequence goes on along the minus strand of AP019005.1, from coordinate 752,222 downwards.
GTCTACCAACTTGTTTACAGTAACATTGTAACCTGTTCTGTCTATCAGCAGTTCATGACACTCCGGGCAGTGTGTGTCACCGTGTACCGGGACGTTGCCCAGATATACATAGTATAGTCCGGCCTCTTCACCTATCTTTTTGGCGCGCATCAGGGTATCTACTCCTGTCCATTCGTGATCTCTCATCTTATAGTCTGGATGAAACGCGCTCAGATGCCAGGGTACGTGCCGTCCCAGATCGCCGGCGATGAACTCCGCCATCTCTTTCAGATCTTTGTCGCTGTCGTTCTCTCCCTCTATCAGAAGAGTGGTAACCTCCACCCAGATACCCTCCGAAACCATCATTCTGAGAGTATCTTTTACAGCCTCCAATCCTCCCTTGAGTACCTTCTTGTAGTACCCTTCGTCCCAGCTCTTTAGGTCTATATTTGCGGCATCGAGCCATGAGGTCATATCTTTTATGATCTCCGGACTCTCGAAGCCGTTCGATACGAAGATATTCTTCAACCCCCTCTCTTTCGCTATCACTCCTATATCTTTGGCGTAAGGGTAGAAGATGGTAGGTTCGTTGTATGTATATGCAATCGACGCTGCGCCGCTCTCTTCAGCCAGATCCACCATCTTCCGCGGAGATATGTAGACCTCTTCGTTTACCTTCGTCTCCTGCGATATCTGCCAGTTCTGACAAAACGGACACTTGAAGTTACACCCTACCGTACCGAAAGAGAGGGCGGCGGAGCCGGGAAGCATGTGGTAGATAGGCTTCTTCTCTATAGGGTCCACGTTTAGCGCGCTCGGATGGCCGTAAACCAGTGTTTTCAGCTCTCCGTCTACATTTTTGTTTACCCCGCAGATGCCGACCTGCCCCTCCTTCATCTTGCAGTAGTGGCGGCAAAGCTGACAGACTATCCGCTGCTTCTCCTCTTCGCTTCTATAATATTTCATTTAGTCCCCTTTTATGAGATAACTTGATATATATTGCCTCAATTTATAGAGATTTTAACTCTTTTCGGTAATTTTGTCAAGGTTTGTTTAAGGTTCAGGTAAAATGAAAGAGTGTGAAGCAACACTTTTTGGATAGAACCATTTCGCACGGGAAATTGATATAAAACTTTGTCATATCTCCACTATTCGATCCATCTCACACCCTGTAATGGACGGGTAGCACTCCGCGCCGGTAACGGCATACCGGGAAGTTTAACAAGTGGTAAAGTAGATAACAACTCTGGTCCCGAAGTTAAGATCCGGCCTTACGTAAAATTTATGAGCCCTCGGTTTAAGCTGAAAAAATCGTTTAAAATAGGCCTTTAGAGGTGCCCTATGGATATTTTGCAGCGTACAGCAGCGCAAATCCGGCCCGGTGTGCTGATTTTGCGTAAGAAAAATTAAAGAGTAGAAGAGCCTGTGACGACTTCAAACTATTCCATTTCGGGATTTTGGCATCACACCGGAACAACGCGTCCTCTTAACTCCACACCGTCATATGGAGATTGCGGATCGTTATAGCAAAAGCTGAAATCGGGGTCAAACAGCAGAAGATCGGCATCGTATCCGGGCAGTATCGCCCCCTTTTTTCCGTCGAGCCCTACTGCCGCGGCAGGATTCAGCGACGTTTTCGCGGCAAGCGAAGGCAGGTCCATTCCCCCTTTTTCGACAAGAAACGTATATAGAAGCGGTAAGAACACATTAAGACCCTCTATACCGTAGGCAGCCTCCGCGAAAACAGCATCTTTCGCGGTTTCACTCACGGGTGTGTGCAAAGAGGTGATCATCGCCGAATCATCTTTTAAAACTGCATCCCTCATAGCCGCGCACATAGCCTCATCCCGCAGCGGAGGCCATATCTTTCCCGCCGTATCGTAATCCAGACAGGCTCTGTCGCTCAGAATCAGGTGGTGGATCGGAACCTGTGCAGAGAGATGTCCGCTCTGGGCACATATCTTCAGTGTTCTCTCCGTAGAGGCGCCTAGAACCACCACATCTACACCGTAAAACTCCGCGAGCTCTCCAATTCTGGCTATCTGCGACGACTCGGCTACCGAAGGGACTCCCGCAAGCCCAAGCCTGCAGGATATCTCCCCTTCGTGCATGACCCCTTCACCCTGAAGTGCCGGATCGTTCGCCCGGCAGAATAGCTTTACACCGTGCATCGAAGCGTACTCCATGAGACGGCGTATCAGATTTCCGTCTATATGGCTCTCGAACTCAATTCCTACCGCACCCTCTTTCAGAAGAATAGAGCAGTCGCTCAAACCGCCCTCCTCTTTCACCCCGGAAAGGAGTGAAAGAATTTTGGTCTCTCTGCAGAGCTCTGCCTGAGATCTTGCAAACTCAAGAGTTATCTCATTATCTATGCGGGGGTCGCAGAGGGAGGAGAGCACGACGGTACCGAAACCGTTCATACGGGCTTTCGTCGAGAGTTTTTCGAGTGTTCCTCCTCTAAGCTTGCCGTCCATGACACCAACACCTATATCGACCATTGCAGGCATGAGGTATCTGCCTTCGGCATCTATGACGTTTTTACCTTCGAGTGAATCGGAAAGTTCTACTATTTTCCCCTTCTCTATCTTTACATCGAGCTCTTTTATGCCATCTTGCAAAACCACTCTGGCACTCTTTATGATCATCGGATTTCCTTGGGTTTTCTGAAATTATATCCGATGTTCGTTTTAACCCGGATTTTGCAATAGAATCTCTTGAAATCTGCCGAACGCTTGTGCTGTGGGTGCTTGTGGAAAAGATGAGGTGCACCCGAAGGTGCATCGATTGTTTCTCCGCAGGTGCCCTCGGTGCAATGGTTTGTGCAGAGTTCTGTGATCTCTATTGCAAAATCCGGGTTCAAGTAACAGATTGATGTTATGCAAAGCTTGAGCCAAGCCCAAGCTTTGGCGGGGACTGACCGTCCCCTGCACCCCCCTAAAGCTTCGAAATCACAAATTTCGAGATGACGTTACGCTTTTTGCGTAACGTCTGTAACTGACTAACGCCTGAACTTTTCGAGCTCTTTTTGCGTCCGCTCTATGAAAGCGTCCGCTTTCGCCGCACCCACAATGGGGCGGGAAACCTTTTTGCCGCCCTCTGCGACAATATAGAATGTAGGGGTTCCGTACGGCTTTAGATAGGGCGGTATCGGATCTGACTGCAGGTCGAGTTCGACCGGAATGAAGTTACGGTTTATGAACTCGGCGACCCTGGGCTTGGTAAATACCTGGCTCTTCATGAAGAAGCAGTAGTTGCAGCTCTCCTGGCTTATCATCACCATAACCGGCTTGTTGCTCTCTTTCGACTCCGCAAGGGCGTCGGAGTAGTCCATCGCCCACTCAACCTCCGCGAATAGTGCCCCCGCAACCAGCAGCAGCGTCAATATAACTCTTTTCACTCTCTCATCCTTCTATTGGAATCTGACTCTACGCAAAATCAGTTATGTAAGAGTTCTACTATTTTCAAAAACTCCTCAGGCGGCTTGTAGCCCGAAATCCTCTTCGCCCTGAGCTCTTTGCCGTCTCTGAAAAAGAGGATGGCCGGGGGTCCGAATATTCCGAAATGTTTCATGATTCTCTTCTGCTCGGCACTGTTTTCGGTGACATCCACCTGAAGCAGAGTGTACCCTTTCAGAGCCTCTATCACATCACTGTTTTTGAATGTATTCTCCTCCAGCTCTTTGCAGCTTACGCACCAGTCGGCCCTGAAATCCACCATAACAGGCCCCTTTTGAGACTCCAAAATCTTCTGCAGATCCTCCAGCGTCTCCGCCCTGCTGAAGCGCAGAGACTCCGGGGCAGCGAGTGTTGCGTATGCGGTGCGCTCTTTGAATACCCTGAGAGGATCGAGCGGGTTGGATGCACCGGTAAAGGTACCGAAAAAGAGGAGAACTCCGTAAACCAGGGAGATGATGCCGATCCCCTTGAAGAGAGCATTCCAGCCCCTCTTCTCTCCCAGGGGCTCGAGCGCACCCATATAGACTGCACTGATTATGAAGAGAGCCGACCAAAGGGCCATCGATACGGAGTCGGGAACGATACGTGAGAGCATCCATATCGCGACACCGAGCATGACGACGCCGAAAACCCTGCTGACGGCACTCATCCAGCCGCCCGGTTTCGGCATGAATTTTCCTGCGCCGGTGCCTATGAGAAGCAGCGGCAGCCCCATACCAAGGCTCATTACGAACAGCGCCGCCCCGCCAAGCAGAGCGTCACCGGTCTGGCCTATATAGATCAGCGCACCCGCAAGCGGCGGAGCGACACAAGGTCCGACGATGAGCGCAGAGAGAAATCCCATAACCGCGACTCCCGCCAATCCACCCTTTTTTCCCGCTTCGTCACTCGTACGGCTGATCCTGGTCTGCAAAGATGCCGGCAGCTGAAGTTCGTAAAAACCGAACATCGAAAATGCCAAAGCCACGAAAAGAAGCGCGAAGAGAGATATGACCCACGGATTCTGCAGAGCCGCCTGTATATTGGCGCCGAAAAGGCCCGCAAGCACACCGGCTACGGTATATGTAAGTGCCATCGAAAGTACATAGACCAAGGAGAGTACGAAACCTCTTCTGGCGTTCATCCCTTCGCCCTGCGCGACAATGATGGAGGAGAGAATCGGTATCATCGGAAAGACGCACGGAGTGAGGGCTAAAAGCAGTCCGAAACCGAAAAAGGTCAGAAGCACAATCGAAAAGCTTTTGGACTTGAGTGTCGAAGCTATACTCTCCTCCTCGGAAAGCGTACCCTCTCCTCCACTCTGTGAAGCCGGTGCTGCAAGACTCTTTTCCGACACCTCCGCAGACGGGGGTTCAGTTGTGGCCGCGGCGCTTTTCAGGTCGAAGTCGTACCTTTTGGTCACGGGCGGATAGCATATACCGGCATCCGAACATCCCTGGTATGTCACTACAAAGGTGAAGCTCTTGAGGGACGGGTCCTTAACCTCTACCGGAAAATCGGCTTCGAATCTGCCGGCATAGACCTCATCTCCGAAATCATCCCTCTGCGCCGGCGGAAGCCTGTACTCACCCAGCTCAACTTTTCCCTCTGGTTCTACCGAGAATTTGAAAAGATTTTTTGTCAGGTGAATATGCTCTGCCAACCCTATCTCGAGATGAACTTTGCCGTTCCTGAACTCGGCGGACGGTTTGAACGCCTCATCCACACTCAGCAGGCCGGCAAACAGAGATATATTCAGAAGCAATATCAAAACGGTTTTCGAAACTCTTCCCACACTTTTACCTTTTATGAAATTTTCATTATTTTCGGACACCACAAAAAACCCATTAAATTATATCATTGATGTTGTGCAAACGGTGTAACATCAGCTATATCCGAAGACTACCCGCAGTTGAGACCGTCGCAGCTTCGGACAACACCCATGTCGCTGCCATTGTTTCGCAGAAATCTTCCAAGAGCCTCCATGCGGCGCTTGAAATATGGCGACTTCATTACTTTCCCGGCATCAGGATCATCTTTATGAACCTCTTTCAGCCTTTTAGCCCTATCTTCGAACATCTCTTCCCACTCATCGCTCGTCAGCATGGCGGCACCTTTGAAACCCGATCCGTGGCACTGCTTGCAGAGCTTCTTGTAGGAGACCATCCCTTTTGCGGAGTAGGCCTCCAGCGCTACTGCTCCCGCCGTCAACACTATAATCGACATCAGAATCTTTTTCATAATACTAATCCTCCCGGCCCAGGCCGAATACGTTTGAAAGAGTGTTGATATAGTTGAAGTACCCGGTTATAGCTACCGCTTCCACAATCTGCGAGTCGCTGTACCCGAGCTCTTTCAGCGCATCTATATCCTCTCTTCCCATCTTGTAGTTATCTTTTCTGCTTGCCCGCAGAGAGAACCTCAACAGCTCCTTCTCCCTCTCATCGACCTCCATGGCATCTATGCCCTGAAGCACCCTCTCCACCTCATCTTCGCTCATGCCGAGCATTTTGGCGATACTCTTGTGGACATCCACACACATGCTGCAGCCGTTCTCCTTCGACACCAGCAGCGCTATGGACTCCTTCACCCTGTAGGGGAGCTCGGTCTCCGCCAGCAGATAGCTCTGCACCATCGCATCCGTAGCGAAGTAGATATCTTTTCTGACCGCAAGCAGCTTGAAGATATCTCCCAGTTTTCCGGTCTTCTCCATAATCGGACGCGCCCGCTCCTGAATTTCGGGGTCCATCTCTTCGAATTCGGGCAGCTTTATATAGGCCATTTCAACTCCTTGGTGTAATGTTAACGATCTATTGTGTAGATTTCGTGTAGCAATCCGCCAGCTCCCTTTTCGCCTTCTCGCTCAGGTAGGGGCCGAACAGGTCCATTATTCTTTCCGAGACCATCCTTACGGCCGGTGCGGTCACACTGTTGCCGAGGCTCATCAGGTATGGTGTCCAAAACTGGCTGTAGAGCATCGCCGTATCTGCAAGAAGCTCTATCGTGTCGTCGTTGGGAAGCAGGATATACCCTTCGTCACGGAGCTTCTCCACAAGTGCCAGAAACTTGGAGTGCTGCAGCCGGTTGTCCCTCACCACCGCCTGCTCCAGTGCCGGGTCTCTCTTCATTAGAAAGATGAGCTCGCGCCGGAAGAAGCGGTACTCCCACCAGACGTCCGAGACGAAAGAGCAGTAGAGCTTGAGTTGGCACATCGTGTCTGGCAGAGGTTTTTGGGCGAAGCCGATCTTCTCCGTCATCATCGCATAGAGCGCTCTGATTATCTCTTCTCTGTTCCTGAAGTGGTAGTAGAGGTTTCCGGGACTCACCCCTGCGGCCCTGGCTATGTGGTTTGTAGATGCCCTCTGCGTATCCGCTTCGTTGAAAAGATGAAGTGCCGCATCGAGTATCTTTCTCCTTGTACCTTCCGAACCCATAAGCAACCTTTTGAGGTATTCTAGAGTAATTACTCTAACATTCTACGACAGACTCCGTCTCTTGTCAAGGTGCTAATTACGGTAACCGACCTTACGCAAAATCTGCACGCTGAGCGGGATTTGCCCTGCGGGACGCTGCAAAATATCTATAGGGCACCTCTAAAGGCCTTCGGCGCCCTAACGGGCAAGCGCGGTTTTTTGAACGATATTTTTCCGCTCAAACCCCGGGGCTGACAAATTTTGCGTAAGGTCGGTTACGGTGATTCAAAACTCAAGGTAGATGAAGAGACGGGTCGGCGAAATCTGCCAGCATTGTGATTTGAGCGGCAGCGGGGCGTCAAGAAAACCGCTCGTGCCCGAAGGGTTCCGTAGGAATTTGCGGTTTTTAGCCTCGTTGCCGCGCCCCGAAGGGCAAATCGCACCTGCGTACAGGTTTTGCCGACCCGTCTCGGTTTTTTCCTTTGAGCCAACTACCTTAACGGCAACGGTCAGACCGGTCGTGATGGAACTTTTTAGAGGTGCCCTATGGTAAAATTGCTACTATCGATACAAAAAAGGTACTATCATGTCCAACAGACTGGCGAACGAAGAGTCCCCCTATCTTCAGCAGCATGCACAGAACCCTGTCGACTGGCGGCCCTGGTGTGACGAAGCTTTCGAAGAGGCACAGAGACTCAACCTCCCCATATTTCTGAGCATCGGCTACAGCAGCTGCCACTGGTGCCATGTTATGGAGAGAGAGGTATTCGAAAACGAAGAGATAGCAAAATTTTTGAACGAAAACTTCATCTCCATCAAAGTGGACCGGGAGGAGCGGCCCGATATCGACAAACACTACCAGTCCGTCCACGCATTTTTGAACCAGCGCCCGGGTGGATGGCCCCTCTCCATCTTCATGACCCCGGACAAAAAACCGTTTTTTGCGGGTACCTACATACCGCCTGTACGAAAATACAACATTATGGGCTTCATGGAGCTGATAGAGGTCATTCACACCAAATGGAGCCGAACCCCGGAGACGATCGTAAAAAATGCCGACGAGATCCAGCGTTTTCTGAGACCCAAAGAGGGTCCGGTAAAGGCCGCAAGGCTCGATCTCTCCCTTATCGACAGAACGGTCGCGCAGTGTGAAGATCTTTTCGACAGCAGGTTCGGCGGCTTCTCCAAAGCGCCGAAATTTCCGCATACATCCGCTTTGAACCTGCTGCTGGAGATCCACCTGCTTACAAAAAAACCCGAACCTCTGCGAATGGTCGAAACGACGCTGAAAAACATGGCTAAAGGGGGTCTCCGCGACCTTGTGGACGGCGGCTTCAGCCGCTACAGCACCGACGATCTCTGGCTGGTTCCGCACTTCGAAAAGATGACGTACGACAACGCTCTGGTATGCGAAACCTATATTCGCGCCTACAGGGTCACCAAAGAGAGATTCTATTTCGATGTTGCCGAAGAGACTATAGCGTTCATGAAAGAGAAGATGATGCACGACAACCTCTTTTACAGTGCGAGCGATGCCGACAGCGACGGAGCTGAGGGAACCTACTTCATATACGGCTACGACGAGGTTATGAGTGCGCTCGGGGAAGAGGGATACTCCCAAAAAGAGGCTGAAGAGATATGCAGAGCCCTGGGTATCACCCCGAAAGGCAGCTTCGAGGGAAAAAACATCGTCAGAAACGAGTCGCTTGCCGACTATCCTTGGTGGGAAGATGTGAAAACGATTCTCGGAAAGATCCGCGCATCGCGAAACTATCCATTCATAGACAAAAAAGTCATCACCTCCTGGAACGCCATGATGGTGAAGAGTCTCTTCATGGCGGCCGAGATCGACAAAAGATACCTCGGTGACGCCCTGGCCTCTTTGGAAGCCCTGACGGATCTCATGTATAAAAAGGGGCAGCTCTACCACTCGGTTCTTTCGGGCGGTACACCCAGGATAGAGGCGTTTCTGGAAGATTACGCATATCTTGGCGAAGCACTGCTGCAGGCCTACGAGACGACCCTCGACGAGAAGTGGCTGAGGCTTTCGGAGGAGATCGCCGAAAAGGCGACGGAGCTCTACTACAGGAGCGGGAAGTGGCTTTTCAGCAGAGGCGAGTTCCCTACAGAAGCCGACATTTCGGACACGAGCTATCCGGCAAGCTCCGCCGTTATCACAGCCCTGCTGCTGAAGCTCGGAAGTCTGGTGAACGAAAAGTATACCCACACGGCCTTCAAAACGCTCGAATACAACTCCATAAAGATCATAAAGCAGCCGATGTGGCACGCAACGTTCGTATCTGCCGCGATAAGGTATCTGAAGGAGGATATCGTAATAAAGTCGCTGCCCAACCGGCTTGAAGAGATCAGAGACCTTACCTACAACTACGGGTATCCCTATATACTCTTCAAGAGTGAAGCCCTGCCGGACTTTCTCCTCTGCGGAAGGAGCAGCTGCTTCGCATCATGCAAAAGCGCAGAGGAGCTGGAAGCCGCACTGAAAGCCCGGTGCGACACCGGGACCGAATCATTTTGACGCCGGTTTGGTCCCTTTTAGAATAAAGTATCCGACTATTCCCGAGAGGAAAGAGCCCAGAAGTATCGCCAGCTTGTCGGCATACTTGTAGACCTCACTGTCGCTGAAGGCCAGAGAGTCGACGAAGAGGCTCATCGTGAAACCGATACCGGTCAACACGGCTACACCGTAGAGCTGCCTCCAGCTTGCACCCTCCGGAAGCGTGGCGAACTTGAAGCGTATGGCCAGCCAGCTGAAACCGAAAACACCGAGCTGCTTGCCGATAAAAAGTCCGAGCATAATACCCATCGGAACCGGACCGAACATCTCTTCGACGGAGATTCCGCGGAGATCGACCCCGGCATTTACGAAAGCGAAAAGGGGCAGAATCATAAAGGCGACCCAGTAGTGAAGGTCGTGCTCCATCTCTTTAGACATCGAGAAGACCTTTCCGTCACTTGCGGTAGATTTCAGCGGAATGAAAAATGCGAGCGCCACTCCCGCAAGCGTGGCATGAACCCCCGACTTCAGAACGCTCACCCAAAGCACGATTCCTACCAGTATATAGGCCGCTTTCTTCGCGACCCCCATACGGTTCAGTATGAAAAGCACGATAAGTGCGGCGGAAGCGACACCTATCGAGAGCATCGACAGATCGCTGGTGTAGAAGAGTGCGATTATTATGATGGCTCCGAGGTCGTCGATAATGGCCAGCGCCATCAGAAATATCTTCAAAGAGACCGGCACACGGTTTCCAAGCAGCGAGAGTATGCCGAGGGCGAATGCTATATCCGTAGCGGTAGGTATGGCCCAGCCGTTCATGGCGAAAGATTCACCCTTGTTGAAAAGTATATAGACGAGGGCCGGCACCACCATACCCCCCAGGGCCGCGATACCGGGAAGCGCCACCTGTCTGACGGAGGAGAGATGCCCCTCCATCACTTCCCGCTTCACTTCGAGGCCGATTAGGAAAAAGAAGACGGCCATCAACCCGTCGTTCACCCATAGAAGAAGCGGTTTGGCAATCTGAAGCGCACCGAATCTCACCTCGACCGGTGTATGCAGAAAACTGCTGTAAAGCTCCGAAAGGGGGCTGTTCTGTAAAATCAGCGCCACTATGGTGACGAAAATCAGCAAAACTCCCGCCGACGACTCTTTTTTGATAAACTCTTCCAATCTTTTCATGGCTTCCTCTCGGTCAATGCAAATCTGGAGAATTATATCTATTTAATCTATCTCCGAAAGCTGTTTCCGTTATTTTAATATCTATATTTGATATTCAAGAAAGATTCAACTTGATAACTGATATGTTAACTAACATTACGCAAAATCTGCACGCCGAGCGGGATTTGCCCTGCTGATTTTGCGTAAGGTCTGTTATTATATTAAGCTTTTATGTAGAGTCGATCAATAACTCTCCAAAACAGAGAGTTCAAGCTCTCCAATATCGATACCGATCCGCTCCGCTATCTGGACGCACCTCTTCAAATCGGCCCTCTCGACGGCCTCCGATATATTCAGATACTCCGCCAGAACACCGCTCTTTCCCAGCAGGGCGGCTTTGATCGACTCGTCTATCTCTATCTCTTTCATTATATCGGCAATAGGAATCTGGAAAAGTATATCGGCCAAAGAGAGAGTTCCGGTTAGTGCGGCCATATCCTGCATCTGCGTTCCGTCTCTATGCAGAGCCGATATCTTCCTCATAAGCTTCGACCTGAAGGCGGCGAGTGAGACCAGCGGCGAGCTGCGCATTTTCGAAGCGTCACCCTTCGCGTATGCCAGCAGATAGAGCCATGTCAGCAGCTCGCTTCTGCCTATCATGTTCACAGCATGCACGATCGATCTGATAGGATTTTTGAAAGCGAAGCTGGCTGAGTTGAGAAACTGCAGAAGCTGCAAAGAGAGATCCGGTGCCCCTTCGAATGCCCGGGCTATCGCATCCAGAGAGGATGAGTCTTCTGCTAGCAGGCCCGTAATCTCCAATATACTCTTTTCGGCCGGATCGAGCGATCTCTTTTCACTCACCTCCGGTTTTGCAAAGAAATACCCCTGAAACAGCGTGCATCCGGCATCTCTGTACTCCCTGTACTCATCTATACTCTCAACCTTTTCTGCCAGGAACAGAATAGTTCCGTAACGCTCCAGCCGACCTATCATACGCTTTACGTTCTCTATCTCGTTGAGCCGTATATCTATCTTTACAATCTTTACAAGAGAGAGAACCGGCTCATATTTTTCTATGAATTCATCATCAAAAACCGCATCATCCAGCGCGAAACGGTAACCTTCTCGTACGAGCTCTTCAACTCTTGCGGCCAGCTGCTCGTCGATCTTCACATCTTCGAGAATCTCCATGATGAAACGATCTTTAGGAAGCATCTTTATAAAGTCGCTGTATATAAACTCCCCGTCAACATTTATAAACGCATGCCTGTCACCTACGAGCCTGTTTATTCCGAACTGGTTCATCGCGTTGACCGCAACCCTGCTCGTTGTATACAGGTCGCTGAAGTGAACTCCGTCAGATAGATTCAGACTATCAGCAAAATCCCTGAAGAGAAGTTCGTGGGCAAAAAGCTCTCCCGAACCGGTGACAATTGGCTGTCTCGCTATAAAAACTCTTTCCATGCACAAATTCTACCATAAACAGGCTGAAAGCATTACAAGATACCGGGTCCCCCGCACTGAAACCACATATGGTCAGATCTTAACCGCAGCAAGAATACAACTATCAAAAAGGCGGACAGTACTACATTAAATCGAAAATTAGGGATTTTTGACACTTTTCTCAGATATCTGCAGTATCAAAAAAGCAGTTTGTAAAGAGTTTCACGCCATATCCGCAGCTTCTCATCGAAACTCATGGCGGCATATGCCGGGGATGGCGAAGGCAGAAGCGAGAGGGGAAGATCGGTATCTTTTCCGAAATGCTTTTTAAAAAGCGACTCCGCTTTTCTTCCGGTAAAGAGGATAGCCTCTATATTCGGGTACCTTTCAAGCAGAGCCGGTATATCATTCGGTTCACACGAGCGCAGACCGGCATCCGAAGAGTCGGTCCGTTCACACCCTGCAACGACATCCCACAGGGCGATTTTCGCACTCCCCAAAAGTTTCAGCCTCTCTTCCCGGCTCTTGGCAGGCATATCGAAAAGTGCGGAAAGAATGGGCCAGAACTGGTTTCTCGGATGTGCGTAGTAGAAGCTCTCTTCGAAAGATTTTATGCTTGGGAAGGATCCCAGAATCAGAACTTTTGAACTGCTGTCTATTATCGGGGGAAAGGGATGTAGTGTTTTTTGCATACAAACCTGCCGGAGTATGCCCGGGGATGAACTCTCCCGGGCATCTTCAGATTACTCCACCTCGGCGTCTATGACATCATCGTCTCCGCCGCCTTTTTTGGCGCCGCTCTGCTGTTGACCTTCAGCTCCGCCCTGCTCTTTTTTGTACATAGCTTCGGCGAGCTTGTGGCTCACTTCGGTCAGCGCCTTGACCTTCTCTTCGATCTGCTCTTTTGTTGCATCTTCGTTTTTAAGTGTCTCTTTGAGCGCATCAAGAGCAGCCTGAACCTTCTCTTTTTCGGAAGCTTCCAGGTTATCGCCCACTTCGCCGAGGCTCTTCTCTGTCTGGTAGACAAGAGCGTCCGCCTGGTTTTTGGTCTCTATCAGCTCTTTGCGCTTGCGGTCCTCCTCTTTATGCGCTTCGGCATCCCGGACCATTCTCTCGATCTCCTCTTCGCTGAGACCTGAAGATCCGGTGATCTTGATCTCCTGAGACTTGCCTGTTGCTTTGTCCTTCGCACTTACGGTCAAGATACCGTTTGCGTCGATGTCGAATGTAACCTCGATCTGAGGCACACCGCGCGGCGCCGGCGGAATTCCGGTCAGCTCGAACTGTCCGAGCGACTTGTTGTCTTTCGCCATTTCACGCTCACCCTGCACTACATGAATCGTAACTGCAGGCTGGTTGTCTTCGGCCGTTGAGAAGACCTGCGACTTCTTCACAGGAATCGTCGTACCCTTCTCTATGATCTTCGTTGTCACGCCACCCAGTGTCTCGATACCGAGGCTCAGAGGTGTAACGTCCAGAAGCAGTACATCTTTTACATCCCCTTTAAGGATTCCGCCCTGGATAGCCGCACCGATCGCGACAACCTCATCCGGGTTGACCGACTTGTTCAGCTCTTTGCCGAAGAAGTTCTTCACCTTCTCCTGGACAAGAGGAATACGTGTAGATCCGCCGACCATCACAACCTCTTTTATCTCGCCTTTGCTCAGGCCGGAGTCTTTGAGAACCTCCTCTATCTTTGTAATAGTAGACTCTACAAGGTCGGCTATGAGACTCTCGAACTTCGCACGTGTAATCTTCATCACAAGGTGCTTCGGCCCGCTTGCGTCAGCGGTGATGAACGGCAGGTTAATCTCTGTCTCCTGCGCGGTAGAGAGCTCTTTTTTGGCGTTTTCGGCAGCCTCTTTGAGACGCTGCAGCGCCATCACATCTGCTTTCAGGTCTATACCGTTCTCTTTCTTGAACTCTTCCGAAACGTAGTCTATAAGCCTGTTGTCGAAGTCGTCACCGCCGAGGAAAGCATCACCGCCCGTTGCAAGGACCTCTACGACATTGTCTCCTGTCTCAAGGATCGTAACGTCGAAAGTTCCTCCTCCGAGGTCGTAGACACAGATCTTCTCGGCCTCTTTTTTGTCGAGACCGTACGCCAGTGCAGCAGCGGTCGGTTCGTTGATGATTCTAAGTACATTCAGTCCGGCTATCGTTCCCGCCTCTTTGGTCGCTTTACGCTGCGAGTCGTTGAAGTATGCCGGTACGGTGATTACCGCTTCCGTAACCTCTTCACCCAGATAGGCCTCCGCATCCTCTTTCATCTTCATGAGAATCTTGGCGGAGATCTCCTGCGGCGTATAGGTCTTTCCGTCGACCTCTACGGCACATGCGCCGTTTTTGTCCACTACATGGTAGGGAAGACGTTTTTTCGCCTCCGCGGCCTTCTCTTCGTTACACATGAGGCCCATGATACGCTTGACCGAGTAGATGGTCCTCTCGGGGTTGGTTACCATCTGCCGTTTGGCAGGGTCACCCACCAGGACCTCTCCTTTGTCGGTAAACGCCACCACCGACGGTGTGGTATTTTTACCCTCTTTGTTCGCGATTATTTTACCTTCACCGCCCTCGAAAACCGCCATAGCGGAGTTGGTGGTTCCCAGGTCTATACCCAAAACTTTTGCCATTTTTTTCTCCTTCCAGAAATTTAATATTTTTTAGTTGAGTCAATTATACTCAACTTTGCCGATCTTTTCTGCTACCCAGGTAGCAAAACTACTTGGCTACACTCACCATTGCCGGTCTGAGCAGCCGCTCTTTATATGTATACCCCTTCTGAAGCACCTGTACGATCTGACCGCTTTCATGCTCTTCGCTCTCGACCTGCATTACCGCTTCATGGAAATTGGGGTTGAAGCCCTGATCGATATCTACCACTTTTATATGGTGCTTCTCGAAGGTCTTGGTAAACTGCTCGAGTGTAAGCTCTACACCTTCACGAAGCTTCTGCAGATGCTCGTCACCCCCCTCTTCGGCAGTGGGTATCGAAGCGAGAGCCAGTTCGAGCGAATCCATTACTGGAAGCAGATCTCTGGCGAACTGCTCCTGCGCATAGGCGACACTCTTCTCTTTCTCACGCTCCATCCTCTTTTTTATATTTTCGAACTCCGCATGCATACGAAGATATCTGTCTTCGCATTCACGGAGCTTCTCTTCACACTTCTTCAGCTCATCCTCCTCCCTCTCTTCCGAGCGATTTTCAGAGCTCTCTTCAGGCTCTGCGGAATTTTCCGGGCTCTGCTCTTCGCTCCCGGAGATCTCCTTCTCCTCCTTTTCGGTATCTTCTCTATCTATCTTCTCTTCAGCCATCTCTCAAACCTCCTTGAAAATCTTCGTAAAATCGCGGTCTATGGCGCCGATGCAGAGCATCTTCATCGGTTTCCGCTCCACGACGGAGTCGACACGAAGAGCCATAAACCCTTTGGGTAGCAGCGGATCGAAGTAGAGTCCGTACTCCAGCTCCTCTATGATATCCCCGTCCAGGAAAGCACGGATATTCCGTTTTCCCCAGCCGCCGCTTCTGCCTGCGAAACTTATCAGAGCCTCCTCGTTTATGGAGGTTACCTCCTCATCGTTTTTCGCACGCATCTTGTAGTAGAGCGACATTATTCCGACATCCCTGGCGATTCTTTTGACCTCTTCGAGCTCATAACCGACAAGATCGTTCAGAAACGACTCCAGCTGGCTCTGGTAGCGAATGACATACTCGTCACGCTCGAACGCCAGTATCAGATAATCGCGTCCTACTCTCTCGATCCTGTTCAGGCGGTTGCTGGTTACGGGTTTGAAGAGGATGAAAAGGTTCTCCTTTTCGCTTATTCTGGCAACTTCGCTCATAGCGTCGCTCAGAAGCTCCAGCTCTTTGAGATGTTTCCGCCAGTAGCGTTTCATAGTACTCTCCGTCGGGATCCTTCCGCTGCTTTTGTGCAGCTGCGCAAGCTCTCCGCGCTCGACCATCTTGTTGAAGTAGTAACGGATCGTCGCCGGAGCGATCTCGAACGGCAGCTTCTCTTTGAGCATAGCGGAGCCTATCGGCTCATGTGTCTCTAAAAATGTTTTGACAACCGTCTCCAGAATCGCTTCATATTTCTCTTTCATGAGACAATTTTAGCACTTCTTTCTTAAAATGCCAAACTGATTATACTTAATTGAGTGCAGTAATGTCAAGTTTGTTTATCTTTATATATAATGGTAGATACTTCCACTTCCCATAAGTCACTTCATAAAACATTTGTATACCCTATAGATTTCGTAATGCGATTGACTCATATCGGTTCTGTAGAGATGAAGAAGCGGTCTCCCTTTTTGGTTAAACCAAAATACGTATTAACAGGGTAGATGGTAATCGTTGTGATGGCTGCAGCCTGATCGGTCTGGAAGAAGTTGGGGAGTAACAGCCGGGAGCGTCGATGATTTTTCCGGACTGATCTTACAGAAAGTTTGTCAAACCCTTAATCCGGTCGGAAAAAAGTCTTTAAAAAAATAGTTGCCTGTCAGTCTATCGAGTATGTCAGCGTTTTTGGGTATTTCCAATGCTCCGCCGGTCACCTCCCGTTCGTTACGCAAAGCTTGATCGGAGCCCAGGCATCGGCGAAAGCCGCTCGTCCCGGCACTCCTTTAAGCTGCGAAAACAGGCTAAGCGCGGTTTTCCGGATGATGTTACGCCTTTTGCGTCACATCAGTTACTTGTCTCTTATACCCAGAGCGGAGATGAGCTTGGTGTAGCTTTCGTAATTCTTTCTTTTAAGATAACGAAGCAGACGCTTTCGCTGCCCTACAAGTTTAAGAAGCCCCAGTCTTGAAGAGTGGTCTTTCTTGTTCTCTTTAAGGTGTTCCGTAAGATATTTTATGCGCTCTGTAAGAAGAGCTACCTGTACTTCCGGAGAGCCCGTATCGCCCTCACCTCGTCCGAACTGTTTAATGATTTCAAGCTTTTTAGCCGAATCCAAAGCCATTTCTGACCTCCTGATTGGTTGAATTTTCCTATGCCGGGGCACAAGAGTCTGAAATTATACATAAATCGGCTCCGATACGCAACAGAGCTCAAAACCCAGAATCTTGAAACAGATGGAAGAACTCCCCACGGTCACTGCTCTCATACACTTTCGAAATTGGCAGAATCGGCTTCAGCAAAGTGTGCAACCTATGCAGAAAAGCAAAAATTTACATAAAATAGAATAGAATAGGTTCAACATTTCGACAGGGGAGTTTATATGTTACTAACCAGGGCGAGCGAATATGCGCTCCTTTCATTGGCATTGATCGGGGAGAGCGGCGAACCGAAAGATGTCGACACTCTATCAAAACAGCTTGGAATTTCAAAAAGCTTTCTAGCGAAAATCCTGCAGAGCCTGGCAAAAAACGGAATTCTCACCTCCTACAAGGGAGCCAAGGGCGGTTTCGCACTTAAAAAGAGGTTTTCCGAAATCTCCATTATGGAGGTGATCAATGCCGCCGAAGGAAAGTCTCCCGCAGTTTTCGAGTGCTCCCCCTCGCAAGCCAGCTGTCCGAGCGACCGCGGTATGCAGTGCATAATCTGGCCCTTTCTGAACCGTCTGCAGAACAAGATCGACGGCTTTCTGGAGAACCTGACACTCAAAGATATTCTCGAAAAGTAAGGCTGCTTCTTTGGCAAAAGCGACACGCTCGAAACTTCTTAAGCGCGCAATCCCCTTTCTGGAGACCATCGCAAGTGCCAAAGACCTGACGATAGTAGCGATGATAATCGCTATAATGGCGATTATCATCGTCCCTCTTCCCAGTGCAGTTCTGGACTTTTTTCTTACAGTATCCATCGCCATTTCCGTCCTGATGATTCTGATATCGGTTTTCATCGAAAAGCCTACCGACTTTACCACCTTTCCGACTATGATCCTGCTCATCACCCTCTACAGGCTCTCGCTGAACATCGCGACGACCAGGATGATTCTCAGCAAAGGGCACGAGGGGCCCGAAGCGGTCAGCGACATCATCACCAGCTTCGGGGATTTTGTCGTGGGCGGCAACTACGTCATAGGTATCATCGTCTTCACCATCATCGTAATCATAAACTTCATCGTCGTAACCAAGGGTGC
Source organism: Hydrogenimonas sp. (assembly GCA_003945285.1). Lineage (NCBI taxonomy): Bacteria > Pseudomonadati > Campylobacterota > Epsilonproteobacteria > Campylobacterales > Hydrogenimonadaceae > Hydrogenimonas > Hydrogenimonas sp. Next base: position 734,188 of record AP019005.1, on the reverse strand, counting down.
CACCAGGGTCGCCGAAGTGGCGGCAAGGTTTACACTCGATGCGATGCCGGGAAAACAGATGGCGATAGACGCCGACCTTAATGCCGGTCTCATAGATGAGAACGAAGCCAAAAAGAGGCGTGCGGAAATTCTGCAGGAGGCCAGTTTCTACGGGGCTATGGACGGATCGAGCAAATTCGTCAAGGGTGATGCCATAGCGGGTATCATCATCACCATCATCAATATCATAGGCGGTTTTCTCATAGGTATGTTCCAGTACGACATGAGCCTTGCCGACTCCGCACGTGTCTTCACCCTCCTTACCATCGGCGACGGTCTTGTCTCACAGATTCCGGCACTCATAGTCTCGACGGCTACAGGTATCATAATTACCCGAGCGAGTAAAGATGAGGAGAAGAATTTCGCCGAGGGGGCGATAAACCAGCTCATAAAAGAGTACAAAACCCTCTTTATCGTAGGTTTCATTCTCTTCCTCTTCGCACTCGTTCCCGGCCTTCCCACTCTTCCGCTCATGTTCGTTGGGCTCCTCTTCATCGGCTTGGGTTTCATCATAAGAAGGCAGGGTGAAGATGCGCAGCTCATATCCTCCACCGGCGGGCCCTCTCCCGTCAAGGAAGAGGAGGAGACGCCTGTCAGAAAGATCCCGACGAAAGAGGAGGAAGAGGCTGCGCTGGAGGATATTCTGAAGGTTGAGATGCTCGAGCTCGATTTGGGCTACCAGCTCATAAAGCTTGCCGACACCAGCAGGGGCGGAGACATTCTGGAGCGGATCAGGAGTATGCGCCGCAAAATTGCCCAGGACTACGGTTTTCTTATGCCCCAGGTGCGCATACGGGACAACCTCCAACTGCCTCCCAACAGGTACCAGATACTTCTAAAAGGTGTGGAGATCGGCAGCGGCGAGGTCTACGCCGACAAGTTTCTGGCAATGAACAGCGGTATGGCGACCGAAGAGATAGAAGGTATCCATACAAAAGAGCCCGCCTTCGGACTGGATGCGATATGGATAGACGCCGACAAGAAAGAGGATGCCATCATAAAAGGGTATACGGTTATCGACCCCGCTACGGTCATCTCGACCCATATGAGCGAACTGGTCAAAAAGCATGCCGAAGATCTGCTCACAAGGCAGGAGGTGCAGGCGCTTCTTGACAAAGTGAAAAAGGATTACCCGGTAGTTGTCGAAGATGCCCTGAAGGTAGCCTCTCTCGGACTGATCCAGCGCGTATTGAAACAGCTGCTGCATGAACGTGTGCCGATCAGGGACATGCTGACGATACTCGAAACGGTAGCCGACGTGGCCGAATATACAAAGAGTGTAGACCTCATAGTTGAGCAGGTTCGTGCACGGCTCTCGAGAGTGATAACGGGCCTCTACAAAGACCAGGAGGGGAGAATAAAACTCCTCACCCTCAACGCACAGACAGAACAGAGACTGCTCGATCACCTACAGGAGAACGAATCGGGGCGGCAGCTCCTGCTGAATGTGGGGCAGATAAACGAGATTGTAGAGAGAATAAGCGAAGAGGCGCAGAAGGTACTGCAAAAAGGGGTCGCCCCGGTCATTCTCATCGTCGACCCGATGCTCAGAAAGCCGCTCGCGGAAATTTTCGAACGTTTCAGGCTCGACGTTATAGTCTTGAGCCATGCGGAGATTGATCCGGACGCGAAGTTCGAAGTACTGGGCAGCGTGGAGATTGATGTTTGAATTAAGAATTAAAAATTAAAAATTAAAAATTTTGGTTTTTTTGCGGCGTTTCAAAGGGCAGATCCCGCTTGACGCACAGATTTTGCATAGTGGTACTCTCAAATTCTTAATTTTTAATTTTTAATTTTTAATTCTCCAAAGGATCTGTTTTGAAAAAACCGGAAAGCGTATACCATCTTTCACACACCGATCTCGACGGCTACGCCTGTCAGTTCCTTACATCGCACTGTTTTGAAAACATAAAGTTTCAAAACAGCAACTACGGCGACGAGATAAACGGACGTCTCAATATCTTTTTCGACCAGATGCTGCTCGATCCGGCACAGGATATACTGCTGCTGATCACCGACCTCAACCTCTCTTTGACGCAGTGCGACTTCATCGAGAAGCAGATAGAGAAACTTCAGGGCTTCAAAAAGGGGGTCAAAATCGATCTTCAACTACTAGACCACCATGCCAGCGGAAGCGATTCGGCCGAAAAGTACGACTGGTACCTTCTCGACACGTCCAGAAGCGCCACCAAGATAACATACGACTGGCTCATAGAGAGATTCGGCTGCGAAGAGATAAGGCGGTATGAAGAGATTGTCGACGCGATCAACGCCATCGATATATGGCTCAAAGAGGAGGAGGGATTCGAGTTCGGCAAGGTACTCATGGGTGCCGTAGCCTCCTCGAGGGAGGTGGGAAGAGCACTCTTCGACGAACATGACAGGGCACATAAATTCCACCTTATCGAATCTGCGGACAAAATCATAGGTGAGCGCAACGCCCACATAAGGCTCGACAACGAGATGCACGCGATAAAAAAAGCGTTTTTTTCGAAGGGGCGTGACGACGACACCCTGGACAATCTTGTAGCCGACTACCTCACCGACCTCCTGACGGCCAGAAAAGAGGAGCTAAAGATCTACTACAGGGACAAAACCGGCGTACTTACCTATGCACTTCCCAACATCTCCGTAATTGGAAACGCCTTTCTTGTAGCCAACCCGGATATAGACTTCATACTAAACATTTCTCCAAACGGGTCGATAGGTTTACGAAGTAACAACAGAGTAGACGTGAGTGAAATCGCCGCCGCGCTTGCGGGGGGAGGAGGACACCCCAACGCCAGCGGCGGACGGATTCAGGGCTTCAGGGAGCTCTACAGTTACGACCAGACAAAAGCGTTTATCGAGAATCTGATAAAGCAGAAGACATGATAGACGCGATTTTCAAAGCGCAAGGAGGTGCATAAGCTATGAAAAGGCCTCAGCCGAATACGACGGAACGTACCCTTAGAGAGGATGACTTCATCGTATCAAAAACCGACCTTAAAGGTCGCATAATCTACGGGAACAAGATGTTTATCAAGATTTCCGGGTACAACGAAGAGGAGCTGCTAGGCAAACCGCACTCCATTCTCCGCCACCCGGATATGCCAAAAGCGATCTTCAAGCTTTTGTGGGATCGCGTCCAGAGCGGTGAAGAGATCTTTGCATACGTAAAAAACCTCTGTAAAGATGGAGCCTACTACTGGGTTCTGGCGAATGTTACGGTAACTAAAGACAGCAGCGGAAATGCGCGCGACTACCACTCGGTAAGACGAAAACCGAGCGAAAAGGCGCTTTCCGTAATAAAACCGCTTTATGCCCAGTTGCTGGAGGAGGAGCGGCGGGGCGGTATGGAAGCTTCATCGAAACTGCTTGAGAAGATTCTGAAAGAGAAAGGAGTGGGATATGACGAATTTGTACTCAGCCTTCAGTAACAGACAGAGCCTGATTCTTCTTCTCGCTGCTTTCGGTGCGGCGATATATATGCTCGCCACAGGCGCCTATATCGGCGGTGCGGTTGTAGCCGCCGTAGCGGCTGCAGCCCTATTCATACCCGCAGATAGCGGATCGGCATGCGAAAAGATATTCAACGATCCTCTGGTCAGGCAGATCCGCGACGTTCTGATAAAAGCCGGACGCGGCGAACTCTCCGACAGGATAACCAAAATTCCGGAAGAGCACACCCTTCAGGGAGTCGCATGGGGTATCAACGACCTTCTGGACCAGACCGAGCAGATGATGCGCGATATACGTGCATCCATCGATGCCGCCAATAAAGGAAAAACATACCGCCTGATACTCTCGGAGGGCTACAAGGGCGATTTCAGGGCCGTTTCGCCACATCTGAACAAAGCCATAGAGTCGATAGCCAGCTCCTACAAAGCCTCACTGCGTAACCAACTGGCGAAGGAGTTCGACAAATCTACCGGCGGTATCGCCAGTGGACTTAGGTTGATCCAGGAGGAGATGCGAAACAATACCGGTCTGCTTGAAAAGATTACCGAAAATACCAGCCAGACGGCAAAGGAGGCGATAGAGAGCCGTGGTACGGTACGGAACATCGTAAACAGTCTGGATGAGTTGATAACGTTCATTTCACATACCAACGACGCCATAATTTCACTGAACGAGAGAACCGCCGAAATCAGTACCGTCGTCAATCTAATCAAGGATATAGCGGACCAGACCAACCTCCTCGCTCTCAATGCGGCCATCGAAGCCGCAAGGGCCGGAGAGCACGGCAGGGGATTCGCCGTAGTCGCCGACGAGGTTAGGAAACTGGCGGAGCGTACACAGAAGGCTACGCAGGAGATCGCTATTACGATTCAGACCCTGCAGCAGGAGTCAAACGACATCCAGACCAACTCCGAACGCATTACACAGATCGCGACAGACTCCCAGGGAGATGTCAATACGTTCGAGCAGTCACTCATAAACTTCGCATCGACTGCCGATGTATCGGCCAAAGAGGCGAAGTATATCTGCGATTCGCTTATGGGAAGCCTATTCAAAGTGGATCATATAGTATTCAAGTCCAGAGCCTACAGGGCGGTACTGAATGAAGACAAAGAGCTGGCAGAGACCTTCGATGACGAGAACGAATGCAGCTTCGGACAATGGTACGAAACTGTCGGAAAAGAGAAGTTCGGCCAGACCAAATCGTTCAAAGGCATCGCAGAACCGCACAGAAACGTTCACCAGCTGGTACTTGGAGCCATTCCTTGTGTCTCGCACGGCGCATGTCTTACACCGACAAACCGCGACAAAATCGTGGAGAGTCTAATGAAGATGGAGCAGGAGAGTACCAAGATGTTTACACTTATAGACGAGATGGTTAACGAGGCAAATCCCGGCGTAGAGATTTAAACTGCCGCCTGGCCGGTGCCGCCTTCGCACTACCTGAATGCGACGAAGGTGGCGAAGTTGGCCCACTGGAAGAGCCTCTCCACACTCCTGAAACCGCTCTCGAGAAACATCTTTACATTCTCCGCCGCACTGTAGGGAACGAGTACGTTTTCAAGAGCTTCACGCTTCTGCATAATTTCGGTTTCGGAGTATCCCTGCCGCCTCTTGTAGGAGTGGTAGATATCGATAATCTGCCTCTCCAGCCACGGATCCTCCATCAATATCTTTTCGCTGCATATGAACATACCCCCCTCTTTCAGGGAGGAAGCTATCTTTTCAACGGCCTTGTGGCGGACAGGAGGGCGGATGAACTGAAGGGTGTAGTTGGCGATCACGATATCGGCCGGAGCGAAATCGGCCTCCATGATATCTTCACACCTGAACTCAATCTTTGTCTCGAACGCCCTCGCCTTCTTTCTTGCAAGCTCCACCATCGCTTCGGCATTGTCTATACCGATAAACTCAGCTTCCACCCCGCAGCGGCGCACCGTCTCCACGAGAAGAGAACCTGTGGAGGAGCCAAGGTCGACTATGCGCATACCCTCCTTTACCCGTCTTAGCACCAGATCGGCGATCAGCTCCATATTGTGCCGGTAGAACGGGACCGAGCGCTCTATCATATCGTCGAATACCGCCGCCACCTGCTCATCGAACCGAAACTGCTTTTCGATCTCTTTTTCGAATATCCTGTCTCTCATAGCGCCTCTATATCTCTCTCTATCTGCTCTTTTAGCTGCGAAACCGAGTCGAATCTCCTATTCTCTCTTATGAACCTGATCCACTTTATACTGACCGTTTTCCCCCTCATATCGGGCAGCTTCTCACCTACGACATGGCTCTCGAGTGCGAACGAACCGTCGGTCGTAACCCTGTGGCCTACGAAGGAGAGCGATGGAAAGCAGTCACCCTCTATACATGTCTGTGTGGCGTATACACCCTCTTTCGGAAGAAGAAAACGGCCGCTGTCCAGATTCAGCGTAGGTACGAGTGAATCCGAGCCGATACCCTGCCCCCTGATGACTCTTCCCCAAACTTCGTAGGGGTGTCCGAGCATACAGGCGGCCTCCTCCAGCTTTGCCTCCGAAATGAGTTCACGAATATAGCGTGAGTGCACAGCCATACCGCTGCAGCTGACCTCCTCCACCGCTTCGACCTCCCCGTCGAAAAGGTGTCGCAGCGTCTCGACATCCCCGCTTCTGCCGGAACCGAATCTGAAGTCCCACCCGACCACGATCCTCTTCAGTTTAGGAAACGATCTTTTAAGCCTGAATACAAACTCTTCCGGGGTCAGATCCCTTATGGAGTCGAAGTCGTAGAAGAAGAGGGGAAGAGTTGTGAACTTCGCCCGGTAGATATGGGGTGTCAGAGTCGCCCTGTAGTGCTCTATGACGGCTACGCCTCCCCGCTCTCCGAGACGGTCGAAAAGCGCCTTGTGTCCGAGGTGCATTCCGTCGAAATTGCCGATGGCCACAGAGTCAACCGTTGACGAACAGGTAGAACCACTCACGGTTCCCCTCCTTTCCGGGCAGCGAAGAGGGGGCCTTGGCGATCTCTCTCCAGCCTATCCTCGACGCCTCCTCTTCGAACTCCCGCATCGCTTTAGCCACGGCTCTATCGTCCGTAACGACGCCTCTTTTGTCTCTGGCAGCCTCTATTCCGACTTCGAACTGAGGTTTGAAAAGCAGTATCAGCACACCTTCGGTCAACCTCTCCAGATCGGGAAGTATGTTGCGAAGGCTTATAAACGAAACATCGCAGGTTGTCACCTCGAACCGCTTTTCGGTTTCGAACCCCCTAATATCCGTCTGCTCCACGCTTACGACACGGCTATCGCTCCTCAACGCTTCATGAAGCTGAAGGCGCCCCACATCCAGCGCCGTGACGGACGATGCACCTCTTTGAAGAAGTACCTGGGTAAATCCCCCCGTACTGGCACCGACATCGAGACACCTCTTCCCCCCGATATCTACCGGGTGAACCTTCAAAAAACCCTCCAGCTTCCTGGCGGCGCGGCTGACATAAAGAGCCGGGCCGTCTATCGAGATCGAGGCGCTCTCACCGGCGATGAACGACGCCTTTTTGACAACCTTACCGTCGACTCTGACACTGCCTTCACAGATGAGCTCCTGCGCCTTGTTGCGGCTGTGTACCAGCCCCTTCTGCACAAGAAGCCTGTCAAGCCTCACCGGCCAGCTCCCACATCTTCTCTTCGCTCATCAGCTCCACACCCAGCTTTTTAGCTTTCTCGTACTTGCTTCCCGGGTCCTCCCCGTATATTACGTAGTCCGTATGTTTCGACACGCTGCCGGTAACCTTGGCACCGAGGTGCTCCAGCATAGCCTTTATCTCTCCTCTGGACTTTTTCATCGTTCCCGTGAGGACCACCGTCTTGCCGCTGAACGGGGATTCGACTATCTCCTCTCTCTCCGGCGGTCTGGGCTCTATGATCTTCATCAGCCTCTGAACCTTCTCCCTGTTCACCCGCATGAACTCAAGGTAGCTTTCGGCCATCTCTTCACCGAACCCCTCTATCGCCATCAACTGCTCTTTTGTAAGATCTATGAAATCGAGCCCGTAGGTCCGGCAAATCTTCTTACTCGCCACTTCGCCTATATGCTCTATTCCCAGTCCGTTTATGAAGCGCCAGCACTCCGCACCCCTGCTCTTTTCGATCGCATCCAGAAGATTCCGGGCCCTCTTCTGTTTGAACCCCTCGAGCTTCAGAAGATCCTCCATCTTCAGGCGGTAAATATCTTCAAGCTCTTTTACCAGTCCGTTCTCGTACAGCTGCTCTACGATCTTCTCGCCCAGCCCCTCAATATTGAGACACTGTTTGGACGCGAAATAGATGATGGAGTTGACGACCCTGGCGGGGCAGTTGATATTTTGGCACTTTATCAGTTTCCCCTCATCCAGAAGTTCGCTCCCGCATACTGGACACTCCGTCGGCCTCTCTATCCTCTTCTCTTTTCCGGTTCTGTACTGGGTGAGCACCTTTATGATTTTCGGTATCACATCTCCGCTTCTTATGAGCGTAACCGTGTCGCCTATGCGTACATCCATCTTCTCTATATAGTCGAAGTTGTTCAGAGTGGCCCTCTCGACGATGACACCCTCAACCTCGACGGGCTCCAGAACGGCTACGGGGGTAATGACGCCGGTCCTTCCCACCTGAAAGAGAACATCATTTATTTTCGTCTGCTTCTCGACCGCGGGAAACTTGTAGGCCACCATCCATCTTGGAGCCTTCACGGTGTAACCCAGGGCGTTCTGCGCGGCTATACGGTCCACCTTCACGACCATGCCGTCGAGCATCACATCCAGTCCAGACCTCATCTCCTTCAGTTCGTCGTAGATCTTCTCTATCTCCTCCGCCGTTTTGCAGACCCTTCTGACGGGAGGCTTCCTGAAGCCCAGGCCGTACACGAACGCCATGATCTCACTCAGATATTCGTAATTCAGGGAGTTTACTCCTACACCCCACGGCTGGAATATCAGGTTTCTCTTCGCCGTGATGCGCGGATCGAGCTGTCTAAGGCTGCCCGCCGCCGCATTCCGGGGATTGGCGAACGGAGTCTCCCCTTTCTCTATGCGCTCTGCGTTTATACGGTTGAACTCCCTTATCGTCATCAGAACTTCGCCCCTGATCTCTATGAGATCCTTATGCTCTATCTCCAGCCTGATCGAGTTTATCGTCCTTGCGTTGTTGGTGACATCCTCGCCCTCTTCACCGTCGCCTCTGGTAACGGCCTGTTTGAGCAGACCGTTTTCATAAATGAGGTTCAGGCTCGCACCGTCGAATTTCGGTTCGACATAGTAGCGCTCGTCCGGGAAATCCTTCGCGATACGCTCCATCCACTCTTCGAACTCTTTGCGGTCGAAGACATCCTCCATGCTCCACATGCGGCTCAGGTGCTTCGCCTTTTTGAAACCCTCCTTCAAAGGGGCCCCTACCCTCTGTGTAGGAGAGGTGGGGTCTATATCTTCGGGGTGGCTCTTTTCATACTCTTCGACTTCGCGGTAGAGCTTGTCGTAGACCTCGTCGGCAACCAGCGGATTGTCCTCTATATAGTAGGCGTAGGCCCACTTCTTCAGGGTCTCTACCGCCTTTTTGTACTCCTCTTTCGTCATATCTTCTGCCCCTTTTCAGGCTCCGGAAGCTCCGGCCGCTCTTTGGAAAGCTCTCTTTGCAGCTGCTCAAGACTCTTTTGAAGCTGCTTTTGAATATCTTTGAAACTCTTTTCGAACTCCTTCGCCACTCCGGAAAACCCCTCTTCAAGCTCCTTTTTGACCGACTCGAAACTCTTCATCCCCTTTTTGAGCGCATCCTTGAGCAGGCCCGATGTACAGGCGGCTGTACCCTCCTGAACAGCTCTGTCGTAGTTTCGCATCGTTACAACGTCGTCTATCAGCCACCTCCCCTCCACCTTCAGCAGCTCGGTATCCATAGTGGAGTTGCACTCGATATTTTTGAACGAATCGACAGGAAGCCTGAAGCTGAAGCCGGTAGGAACGAAGGCCCGCCCGTTGACAACCCTCGCACCGGAGACTTTCACATCCAACAGCTCCGCTTTTATAAGAGGCTCCTCCATGCTGCCGCGAATCGTCATCGATTTGGCCAGCCTCATATCACCCTCCTTTACGGCCTGCCAGTACTTCAGTGCGACCGACTGCGGTGACTGGCTCTGCTCTCTCTTCGCACATCCGCCCAAAAGAGCGGCAAAGAGCAGTAACGCAGCTGCGTATCTCATAGAATATCCCCTTTCTCTATCGCTTCATAGACGGCTATAGCCTGCCTGTGTTCCGCCACATCGTGGCATCTGACTATCGAAGCTCCGCGGCGCAGGGCCTGAAGATGTATTGCCAGCGTACCGGGCAGCCTCTTCTCCACCGGGGCCGGAGAGATCCTGTCTATCATCGACTTTCGACTAGCCCCCACCATCAGCTCACAGCCGAACCTGCCGAAGTGGGAGAGGTTTTTGAGCAGCATGAGGTTGTGCTCCAGCCTCTTTCCGAAACCTATACCGACATCGAGAATCAGCTCCCTCTCGTCGAGCCCTATACCCAGTGCCCTCTCGACTCTCTCCTCGAAGAAGCGGTCTATATCCAGTATGACATTCTCATACGACGGATTCTCCTGCATCGTCTGCGGCGTTCCCTGCATGTGCATGATAACGAGCTTCGCCCCGAACTCCTTTGCGAGCAGGCCGATACTCTCATCTCTCAACCCGGTAATGTCGTTGACGATCGAAAAACCGTTTTCAAGAGCGTAAGCTACGACCTCCGGGGTGTAGGAGTCTATGCTGAACTCTACACGCGAGAGAAGCCCCTCCCGTTTTATGGCATCAACTATCGGTACGAGCCGCAGCAGCTCTTCGTCCGGCGCTACCGGTTCGCTTCCGGGACGCGAAGAGACGGCACCTATGTCTATGATGTCGGCACCCTCCTGCACCTGCTTCCATATAGCGGCCACGGCAGCCGACTCCCTGAACCTGCTGGCCGGGTAGAAGCTGTCGTCGTTGGCGTTGATAACACCCATGATTTTAACGCTCTTTTCGAAGCTCCGCATAAAACCGGTCAGCTTCACGGCAAGCCGCTTCAGTACCGGAGGCTGAAGCTTCTCTTTCTCTATGAGAGCCTCGATCTGCCTCCTGGTACCCATCAAAACCCCGTCGTAACTCTCCTTGTCGCAGCAGACCGCTCCCTTGGGAAGCGCCAGGTCCGCGCCTACGCTGATGGCATCCTGCTTGAGGATGTTGGCGGCACAGGCGGAGAGCCCCTTTACGGCGAAAAGCATCGTATCCATCTTTTTCGCCATGATAAAGACACCGCCTCTGTCGCACCCGATCCGCCTCAAAAATACCGCGGCATCTTCAGGCGCATCTATTCTGTATATATCCATCAACGCTTCCTTTTTAGAAGTTTCACTCCCACCCTGGTCAAAACAAAGCCCGGCGGTGAACCCATGTCCAGCAGCCTGATCGCCTCCGAAAAGCTCTCCAGAAGCTCTTCGTCCGCTCTGTACCGGCCGCTTGCAAGAGCCTCTACGGCGATACTCTCTATCAGCGCCGCAGCGCTTTTGGCGTCAATGCGCCTATTCTCCTGAAGAAGCTTGTAAAGAGCGGCCAGATCGAACCTCTCCATATCCAAACCGCTCCCGGAGCCCCTGCTTCGCATCAGCCTGTTTTCGACTGCAAGACGCGAACGTATCGTAGGCAAAAGTCCCGATTTTGAAGGTGTCAAGAGAATGAAGGAGGTCCCGGCAGGCGGCTCCTCCAGTATCTTCAGCAGTTTGTTCTGTGCGATGGGGGTGAACCTGATGGCGCTTAGAATGATGATCTTCTCTTTTTCACCGGTCAGCGTAGCTTTGCGTACAGCCTCTTTGGCGTGCTCTATCAGAAAATCTTCGGCATCTATGCGGTGGTGCTCCGCCTCCGGATAATCGGAGTAGATCTCTTCACAAACGGTATCGAAAGAGTCTGTCAGGATGATCCTCGAAGCGGGAGCATCCATATTATCCGTCCACATCCACTTCGGCAAAGAGTGCTGCGCCGAGTGTCCTGTCGAACAGCCTGAAGAGCTGAAGCAGTTTTATATCGATCATATCGTCGTATGATCTGAGAGTGAAGCTGTTGGCGATCTCCTCATCCATGACCCACAGCAGAGAGTCGTCGCTTCTCAAGGCGATACGGGCAAGAGGATGGTCCGCTTTTCCTATGTACCAGAAAAAGTAACCCTGCGGGTACGAAAGTGTAAGCATGTCGAACAGAAGGTCCACATCCTGGTCCTTCCTGATGGAGGAGGCGAACGGGTAGAGAGCTTCGAACGAGAAAAAGGGCAGAAGGGGCCTGTTTGTGCCGGGGCGGTTTACCTGTCTTACGATATACTCTTCGAACCACCTGCTGTTGTCGTCGGTGATGATGATGACACTACGCCCCTCCAGTATTTTGGAGATCGCGTTGCCGACGATGGGAGCCCACTCGTAGCGGCGCTCTTCGAGCCAGCTCATCATCGTATCGTCGCCGCGTATAGCCTCCAGAGTCCAGTTCAGAAGATCTTTCAAAGCTCCCTCTTCCCCGCTTCCGCCCTACTTGTCGAGCTCATAAGCTTCATGCAGCGCACGTACGGCCAGCTCCGCATACTTTTCGTCTATTACCATAGATATCTTTATCTCGCTGGTGCTTATCATCTCGATGTTGATATTCTCCTTCGCCATCGTAGTGAAAGCTTTGGCGGCAACCCCGCTGTGGCTCTTCATTCCGACACCCACGACGGAGACCTTCGCCACATTCTCTTTGTACTCTATCTCCCCTATGCTCTCCCTGAAACGCTCCATCACTCCCTTGACGCACTCTATCTCGCTCTGGGGGACCGTGAAGTCTATCTCCGTCTTGCCGTCCGCACCGATGGTCTGGACTATCATATCTACATTGACCTGTTCCTGGGCGAGCGCATTGAAGATTTCGGAGGCTATGCCCGGACGGTCCTCGACACCTTTCAGACTGACGCGTGACTGGTTTTTGTCGAGTGCTATACCGCTGACAAGTGGTTTTTCCATGATATTCTCTTCCTTTGTAATCAATGTTCCGGGGTTGTCGTTGAAACTGCTTCTGGTGACGAGGTTGACCCCCATCTTCTTCGCCAGCTCCACAGAGCGGTTCTGCAGCACCTTGGCGCCGAGAGAGGCGAGCTCGAGCATCTCGTCATAGCTGATCTGCTCCATCTTCCTGGCCTTGGGCTCTATGCGGGGGTCTGTCGTATATACGCCGTCCACGTCGGTATATATTTCACACAGGTCGGCATCCAGGGCACCCGCTATGGCCACCGCGGTGAGGTCGCTGCCGCCGCGCCCCAGCGTTGTCACCCTGCCGTCCGGGTTTATCCCCTGAAAACCGGCTACCACGACGATGTTGCCCTCTTTTATCGCGTTACCCATAGGGGCCGGGTCTATATGGTCTATCCTGGCGGAAGTGTAGCTTTTGTCGGTGACGATTCCCGCCTGACGCCCGGTCATAGCCACACTCTTGTAGCCCATCTCGTTGAGAGCTATGCTCAAGAGAGCCGAGGTAACACGCTCTCCCGAACTGAGAAGCAGATCCATCGCCTCTCTCTGCGGCGTTTTGGAGAAGAAGTGCGCATACTCTATGAGCTTGTTGGTCTCTCCGCTCATCGCGGAGACAACGACGATGACATCGTGCCCCTCGTCACGGGTTCGGGCGACACGCTTCGCTACATTGGCGATACGGTCGAGATCCCCGACACTTGTACCGCCGAACTTTTGTACTATCAACACATACGATCCTTTTGGAGCATTAGAGATATCCCTTTTTTCTGAAATAGTTCAATACCCGTTTGTATACCGGTCGCTTGAAGTAGGTGATATAGTCGAAAATCTTCTTGTACGGAACAAACGTATAGTGCTGAAACTCCGGCTCTTCCGTCTCCAGATTTATTCTGGCTCCCGGCTTGAGGCGCACCAGAAAATATTTCTGCCGCTGTCCGTCGAACGGGTACATCTTCTTCGCTATCACTTCGGGGAAGTCGTAGCTGACCCACTCCGGAAATTCGGCTACAATCTCCACTTCATCGGTACCTATCTCCTCTTTCAGCTCCCTGAAAAGAGCCTGCCGCGGAGTCTCACCTTCGTCAATACCGCCCTGCGGAAACTGCCAGGCATCCTTTATATCGCTTCGGGAAGCTATGAAAAACTCCACCTTTTCGGGATATTTTGACGAGAGAATGATAGCTGCTACGTTGGGCCGATATCTCTTCTCCTTCGATTTTCCAAGATTTTTCATAAACTGGTTACTTTTTTCGACGCTGCCAAAGGGGCCGCCATCTAGTGAAGCCCCCGCCGACTGACACGCTCTTTTTTTGGGTATTATTATAGAAAAAAACGGATTAAGACCTTCTGAGAAAAAGGGATCAATGAGAGACGGACCGCTTCTATATCTGCACATACCTTTTTGCGACAGCAAGTGCCACTACTGCAGTTTCAACTCCTACGTAGACAGGTTCGAGCTAAAAGAGAGCTATATGAGAGCCGCCGCGAAACAGTTGGAAAACGACCTTGCGCTGTTCAGGATAGAAAGAGGGTCGCTGGCTACTCTTTTCATCGGCGGCGGAACCCCTTCCACCGTGGAGCCCTGGCTTTACGAACCCATCTTCGAAGCCGCGGAGAGGTACCTTCGCGAAGATGCCGAGATAACGAGCGAAGCCAACCCCAACAGTGCGACGGATGAGTGGCTTGATGGCATGAAGCGGCTGGGGGTCAACCGCGTGAGTTTCGGTGTCCAGAGCTTCTTCGACGACAAGCTGAAACTCCTTGGTCGGGCTCACAGGTCGGCTGAAGCGGCGGCGGCCGTCATGAGGGCCTGGACTGCAGGCTTTTCACACATCTCGATAGACCTCATCTACTCCACTTCCCTGGATACACCGGAGAGGGTCGAGTCAGAAATAGCCCGGGCGTTGGAGCTGCCTATCGACCATCTGAGCGCCTATGAACTCACTATCGAAGAGGGGACCCCGTTCGAAAAGAGCCCGGAGGTTCGGGTAGAGTCGGTCGAACAGGCCCGCATAGTCAGAGATATGCTGAAAGAGCGCGGCTGGGATGAGTACGAAGTCTCCAACTTCGGCCTCCACAGGTGCCGTCACAATCTCGGCTACTGGGAGTACAGACCCTACCTCGGGGTGGGAAGCGGAGCGGTGGGGCGCATAGGGAAGAGGCGCTACACTCCCGCCCCCCTGCCGGAACTCTACATAAAAGATCCGCTCTTCAAAGATTACGAAACTCTCACTCCCGCCCAGATGGTGGAGGAGCGCATACTTCTCGGACTCCGAAGCTGCACAGGCGTAGATGAGACTCTGTTGAGTGCCGATATGGCGGAGCGTGCCCGGCTTCTGCAGAGAGAGGGACGACTCATTTTCGAGGGAGGACGCTACTACAACCCCGATTTTTTGCTGAGTGACGAGATAGCCCTCTTTATCATCGGCTAATCACTTTTTTGATAGACTTTGGGCCGAACTGCTCGGAAGGGCACCTCCAAAGCGTTGAGAAAAGCCGAAGCTTTGGCGGGGACCGAGCACCCCTGCAGCCCACGAAAGCTGTAAAATCATAGATTTCGAGATAACGTTACACTCTTTGTATAACGTCTAGTAAAGTAAATAATTTTAAGGACATGCGATGTTTGGCATGGGATTGAGCGAAATTTTTTTTATTGTCGTAATCGCCATCCTCTTTCTGGGGCCCGATAAACTTCCCGACGCGATGATACAGATCGCCAAATTTTTCCGCAGCATAAAACGGACCGTAAACGACGCCAAAACCACCCTGGAAGAGGAGCTCAAGGTGAGCGAACTCAAGGAGGAGGCGTTCAGGTACAAAAAGCAGCTGGATGAGGCTACCGCCAAGCTGGAAGGGATGGCTACGGCCGATCTGACTACACTGGAAGAGCTCACCGAGACCGTCGAAGAGGTAAGAAAGTCGGAAGAGAAACTGGAGAGCGAGGCCGAAGAGATCAAAGAGAAGGTAGAGCCCAAACGTGAGGTTGTCACCTTCCCGAAAAAGAGTGCAGACAGAACCGAAAAGAGCGGTGATACTATGAAAAATAGAGACGAAAAGCAAAAGGAGAGCGATGTTTGACGAATTGAAACCGCATATCGCGGAACTCAGAAAACGGCTGGCATATTCCATAGGAGCGCTTGTCGTATGCTTCTTCGTTGCCTTCTACTTCTACGAACCAATTCTGGAGTGGATGACAAAGCCGCTCAAGACGGTGCTTCCGGAGAGTTCGTATATGATCGCCACCGGGGTGCCGGAGGTCTTCTTCACGGCCGTAAAAGTCTCTCTCTTTGCCGGTTTTCTTATGGCGCTGCCGTTCATTCTCTACCAGTTCTGGCTGTTTATAGCCCCTGGACTCTACGAACATGAAAAAAAGTATATCTGGCCGTTCGTCTTCTTCGCCTCAGGCATGTTCTTTCTGGGAGCCCTTTTCGCATATTACGTCGTGGTACCCTACGGATTCGCCTTCCTGGTCAACTTCGCGGAGCAGATAGTCACCGTCGCACCGAAGATAAACGAGTATGTAGGCTTCTTCACGAAGATAATGATCGGCTTCGGCATAGCCTTCGAACTCCCCGTAGTCACCTTTTTCCTTGCACTGCTGGGGCTCGTGGACGACAATACGCTCAAGAGCTTTTTCAAATACGCCATAATCCTCATATTCGTTCTGGCGGCGCTTCTGACTCCACCCGATGTCGTTACACAACTGCTTATGGCGATACCTCTTATCGTTCTCTACGGAGTCTCCATAATAATCGCGAAGATCGTCAACCCCTACAAACCGCCGGAAGAGGAGGAGAATGAGACCGGAAGCGAAGAGTCTGCCGAAAAATAGTCTTAAAACAGAGAGCTACGACTATACACTGCCCCCGGAGCTGATAGCTACGGAGCCGGCGGAACCGAAAGAGAGTTCCAGACTGCTCGTGATAGAGCGCGAAAGCGGAAAAATAACCCATGCCCTGTTCAAAGATATTCTCTCTTTCATACCCGAAGGGTGCGCCGTACTCTACAACGACACGAAAGTGATCAAAGCGAGGCTTTTCGGGAGAAAGAGCAGCGGCGGCTCTGTCGAACTGCTCATAAACAGACCTCTCGGCGGTAGTCGCTACAGTGTACTTATCCGCGGCAGAGTGAGAGCGGGAACGATACTCCATTTCGGCAAAACCCTGAAGGCGGGAGTGGAAAAGCTCTGCGGGGACGGCAGCAGAGTCGTCACTTTTTTCGACAAGGAGGATAGGCCGCTGCCTTTCGAAGAGCTGCTTCCATACCTCGAAAGGCTGGGCCACATGCCGCTTCCCCCATATATCGGCCGGGAAGATACGAAGGCCGACGAGAAGAGCTACCAGCCTGTTTTCGCCGAAAAAGAGGGGGCGGTGGCCGCACCGACGGCATCACTCCACTTCAGCGACAAGCTCTTCGAAGAGTTGAAAAAAAGATTCGAAACGGCACCGGTAACACTCCATGTCGGAGCAGGAACGTTCAAGCCCGTGGAGGCCGAGACCATAACCGACCACCCGATGCACAGCGAATATTACGAAATTCCCGACAAGGCAGCCTCCATCATAGATTCGCAAAAGGAGATTCTGGCTATCGGCACCACCGTCACCAGAACAGTAGAGTACTATGTGCGCACCGCGAAGCGCTCCGGGGAGTGCGACCTCTTTCTGCATCCGGGCAATCCTCCGATGCGGGTAGATCACCTGCTTACGAACTTTCACCTTCCGAAATCTACCCTGATAATGCTGGTAGCCTCGTTTCTGGGCATCGAAGAGACAATAAAAGTGTATAATGAGGCGATAAAAAAGCGATACCGCTTCTACAGCTACGGCGATGCGATGCTGATACTGTAGAAGATATGGGTGCAAAGGAGTCTTCATGCCGCAGGAGTTTTGGATAAAGATTACCGCCATAGGGTTGATCGCCGCAGGGCTGATCGCCACGCTTGTCTGGGAGCTCAGGAAACCGAAACGTGACCCGAACGAAAACCCCGATACGAAACGTATGAACGACATGCTGAAAGATTGAGACTCATGGCGACATCCATCTGCACGTTCAATGTAAACTCCATTCGATCGCGTATCGACCTCATCTCCCGCTGGCTGAAAGAGAAGCGGGAGGTAGATATTCTCTGCCTGCAGGAGACGAAGTGCGAAGCGGAGCAGTTTCCCTATGAAGCGTTCGACTCACTCGGCTACAGCTCCGCTGTAAACGGACAAAAGCGTCTCAACGGCGTAGCCATCTGCTCAAAACTACCCATGAAATCCGTAAAAACCGAGTTCGGAAACGAAGTGCTGGACCGTGAAAAAAGGCTGATCGAAGCGAAGATAGGAGATGTCACGATATTAAACTGCTATGTTCCGCGCGGCGGCGAGGAGGAGAGTGAGCGCTTCTACTACAAGATGGAGTTTTTCGACGCCCTTAAAGAGTACACCGAAAAGCTTTTTGAAA